>JARLJR010000147.1 GCA_031291095.1 Legionella sp.
AAAGCAGTTCATTCATGAATTCATCGAAAACATTGCCCTCTTTGCTCTCAAAGAGACTAAAGTTAAATCTCCTGGAGGGACTGCACCAGGAGATTGCTTTTAATGCTTTTTGTGTTCTGAGTCCTTAGCTTGACGGCTATGGGCTTTGCAGCCCAACGTAACAACAACACAATGATTATATGAACGAAAAAAGAAAGAGTCGGTCGATAAGCCGGGTTCTGTCTTGGACAATCATTCATCTGGGACATGCGTCACCACATGCCTCAAGCAACCTACCCGAATCCCGTACGGGTCGCACGTCATGACATTGTAGTCACATGGATTCCTATTTGGTCTTGCTCCGAGTGGGGTTTTCCCTGCCACGTCTGTTGCCAAACGCGCGGTGCGCTCTTACCGCACCATTTCACCCTTACCTCCGAAGAGGCGGTATATTTTCTGTGGCACTTTCCGTAGGCTTACGCCTCCCAGGCGTTACCTGGCACTCTACCCTATGGAGCCCGGACTTTCCTCCCCTTACCGAAGCAAGGAGCGATTGTCTAACCAACTCTGTTACCAATAGTAGCAGAGTGCTTAGCTAAAGGCCATCATAATGAGCGCTTAATACGAAAAAACCACAAAAAACTACAACTACACACGCAATATCAAATTAGAAATCACGAGTACCAATGAACTCATCATCAAAATAACGCTTTAGCTTAGTACGCAAAGTACCACGGCTTACACCCAAAACGCGGGCAGCTTTAGATTGATTGTAACGAGTTAATTCCATAACAGTTCTGAATAAAGGCGCTTCAACTTCTTCAACGATTAATTGATATAAGTTTAAGTTAGCGTCTTTATTATTAACAGTAGTCAAATAGTTTTTTACAGCATGAACGACTTGATGCGAAAGCGATTCGCTGCTTTGCACCATAACTTCTGTACTCATTTAAGTCTCCCAGTACAAATTAACAAATAAAATTATGCTCAGTAGATCCTCTCACTGAACACCATGGTCTATATAGTATCAAACATCTCAAAGAGTGTAAACATTGTTTTAATGATATTCATTTATTAAGGAAATATTAAGTTAAAAAATTTTATCACTTAACGCGGCAAATCCCAAGGTTATTTCGTTATTTAATTTCATCTATAATGCTCATTCAGATTTTTTTTTGTACTAACCGTCTGTTTTGTAATGAATAATTTTTATCTTTCCTTAAGGAAACCTTAAGGAAAAAAAATAAATTTTCTTAAGATGAGTTAATTATTGGGCGGATATTCTTAGAAGAAAAAAATTATGCTTATCGGCTTAAACCTTAATATTTAATTAATTAAGATTAATAAATGTACCATTTAATCTGCAATGAACCTTAATGGACCAACGTCACCCAAAGCCAAATTTAATATAGCCTCGATGCAATGTAGTGTAATCGGAGAACCATGAGCGTAACGAATTCATTGTGATTTATTGTTTAAATAAATTGTGACGTTGGGTAAAAAGCGCATAGCAGCGGAGCAACCCAAAAGTTCGAAGCACGGAACCCTGGGTTGCTTCACTTCGTTCGCAATGACGGCGATACGGTTTAAATTAAAAAATAGAATGCCAAATATTAGATAATAGCTCGTCATTGTTGTGAGGAGCGTAGGGACGAAGCAAGGAGCCTGTGGCACACAGCCCAGGGTTCGCAATGACGGCTGCTTTTGGCTCAATAAGGCATTAAAAACTGGAGAGGCTATTCAACAGTAAAGCTCTCTCCACAACCACATTGACCTGTTTGATTTGGATTATTAAAAATAAATTTATAATTTAATCCCTGCTTCACATAATCAACATTCATATTTCTAAGAAAAGGATAACTTGCCTTATCCACGCAAACCACATAACCCTCATTCAAGGGCATTACTAAATCACCTTCTACAGGAGCATGAACATAATCAACAACATAAGAAAAACCCGAACACCCAGTTTTTTTAACTGACAAACGCACGCCCACATGCCCAGTATTTTTTTGTAAATAAGAAAGTAAGTGTTTTACTGCTGATTCAGTGAAACTGATTTCCGGTGTCAGCTCATTTACTGCATGTTGCATTACTACACTCATTATATATACCTCTAGGTACGCTGCTCATTCGGAAGCAACTTGTTATTCATTAAAATTAACGTTTCTTTAAAAACACTAAAAATTCGTAAAGCCAATGGATATTGAGTTACGGGCATATTCAACTCATTCACCAATAACTGATAATCAATTGGCGGTAATTCATCAATTAGCTTACCCTCAATCTGCCGACATAACCACTCTAAGCCAGCAATAAGATAAGGATTTCCATTCGTTTTAAAACAAATACGCTCAATCACCCTATCCTGCCCACATTGCATATAGAGCTCAATAGTTCCTTGCTTTTTTTGATTGCTTTTAACAACAACTGTATGGTTATTTAAATCAATAGTACCTACATGCTCAGGTGAAAAAAAATAATCCAGTACTGTTTTATTATACATCATAATGGGGACATGTTATGTAAATGGACCACTTGAGCATTAATCACCGCGATTGCATGCTCTACCTCTTCTTCCCGGGTAAAACGCCCTAAAGACAATCTAATCGAGCTCTGCGCTAATTCATCAGATAATCCTATTGCCTTTAAGACATAAGAAGGCTGAATACTTGCCGAACTACAAGCTGAAGTAGTAGATACAGCCAAATCACTCAAAGCGAGTAATAACGAATCGCCATCCAATCCTTTAAAACTGATGTTCAAATTACCCGCAATACGTTGTTGCTCATGACCATTGAACTGAATTCCTGGTAAATGCTTAATTCCATCCCATAATCGTTGGCGAAAATGTAAAAGGCGCGCTTGCTCTTCTTCGCGTACACGTTCAGACAAAGCAAAGGCTTCGCCCATACCAACAATTTGATGCGTTGCCAATGTACCTGAGCGCAAACCGTTTTCATGTCCACCACCAAAAGTTTGCGGCTGTAGCCGCACTCTAGGACGTTGACGGACATATAGAGCCCCAACGCCTTTAGGTCCATAGCATTTATGAGCCGAAAAAGACATTAAATTGACGGGGAGTGTGCTCACATCAATAGCAAGGCGCCCTGCACTTTGTGCTGCATCCACATGAAAAATAATGCCCTTACCTTTCAATAGCTCGCCAATGGCAGAAATATCTTGAATCACACCAATTTCATTATTCACCTGCATAATCGACACCAGAATGGTATCGGGTTGTAAGGCTCGTTCCAATTGCTGCAAATCCAGCAAACCATCGGCCTCTGGCTCAAGATAAGTGACTTGAAAACCATCCTTCTCTAAACGATGAAAACTATCCAGCACCGCTTTATGCTCAGTGCTCATGGTAATCACATGTTTACCCTTGTTCTGATAAAAATGTGCAGCCCCAATAATCGCTAAATTATCGGCCTCTGTGGCTCCAGAAGTAAAAATAATCTCTTGAGGAGAGGCTTGAATCACCTCAGCAATCTGGCTACGGGCATGCTCAACCGCCTGAGCCGCCCTACGACCAAAGTCATGAGTAATGGAAGCAGGATTACCAAAATCACCATCAGGGCCTAGAAAATGCAGCATGCGTTCAACCACCCGTGGATCCACAGGAGTTGTTGCCATATAATCTAGATAAATAGGGACCTTAATTTCCGTCTTCACTTTTACCTCGTTTGCTAGCCCATTCCAGTGACTTTTGTACCTGGCTTAACATACCCCGTAAAATACTAACTTCCATCTTTTCCAGGTTCACCCGATTAAACAAGCGCCTTACGCGTTGCATTAGGCGTCGTGGATTTGCTTCCTTTAAAAACTTAATTTCAATAAACACTTCTCTCAAGTGTTCATAAAATTGTTCAATTTCATCAGCAGTAGCATAATCATCAGCGACGCGTAAAGAAACTTCGGCCTTAGGCGCTAACAATTTCATACGTAATTCATAAGCAACAATTTGGACTGCCTGAGATAAATTAAGCGAACTGTACTCAGGGTTACTTGGAATATGAATATGATAATGACATTTTAGCAGTTCTTCGTTAGTAAGACCTGCATACTCGCGCCCAAATACAATAGCAACTTGGGTTGTATCGGCTTGCTTGCTTACCAATTCAGCACTTTCCGCTGGGATTAATCCAGGCAAAGAAAGCCCTCGAGGTCTTGCACTGGTTGCTAAGATTAGCTGGCAACCGACTAAAGCCTCATCCAGCGTTTCAGTAACTACTGCAGTTTCTAAAAGATCATCAGCCCCAGCAGACATTTCGCGCGCTTTCATGTCAGGAAAAGACTTAGGACTAACCAGGTAAAGAGAACTTAACCCCATAGTTTTCATGGCTCGAGCAGTTGAACCAATATTACCAGGATGTGATGTACCAACTAAAATAATACGAATTGAACTTAAATTCATAAAAACGATTTAACTTAACGCAAAAGAGACGTATATGATATCATTTAAGTGCTTTTGCACCTAGCTGAATCCTATTAAGGCATCATGTAAGTGAAAAGAGTTACCTTTGTACAAAAAAAATATGCTAGAATCACCGGTTTTGTAAATTCAACGAGAAATCCATGGAACCACTTTTAAATATTGCAGTGAATGCGGCACGTCAAGCCGGGGAAATTATTATTCGCCACATGGAGCAAGTGGATCATCTCAAAGTAACCGCTAAATCGCCTAATGATTTTTTTAGTGAAGTAGACATTAAAGCAGAACAGGCAATTATCAACACCATCCGTAAAGCCTATCCAGAACATGGAATTCTAGCTGAAGAAAGCGGAATGCAAGAAGGTGCGGATGAAGATGCGGTCTGGATCATTGACCCTTTAGATGGCACATCGAACTACTTGCATGGGTTCCCATTTTTTTCCGTTTCAATTGCGTTAAGAATTAAAGGAAGAATAGAACACGGGGTTATCTACGATCCGCTACGTCATGAATGCTTTGCCGCCAGCCGTGGACGCGGAGCACGCTTAAACGACCGTAGAATACGTGTCTCCAATCAAACTCAATTAAGCGCCTCACTTTTAGGAACAGGCTTCCCTTCTCGTGACGCAAGCATAGGCCAGCGCTATTTACCTGCGTTTGAAGCCCTATTTGGCAAATGTGCCGGAATAAGAAGAACAGGCTCCGCTGCTCTTGATTTGGCTTACGTTGCCAGTGGCCGTATTGATGGCTTTTGGGAATTAGGCTTACGCCCTTGGGATATTGCAGCAGGTTCGTTAATCGTTAGAGAAGCAGGTGGTTTAATCAGCGATGTTCAAGGCGGTGAAGACTTCTTAAAGCATGGCGATGTGGTGGCAGGAACACCTAAAGTCTTTAAAGCATTATTACAAACAATCTCTCCTACTTTAAGATAAAACATACAAACACTTACCTTAAAATGATGTAGCCTGGTTGCTCGCAACCAGGTTTTCCTTAAACGACAACCAAATCAGATTACGGTCTTCTATCACAGATACAAGAGCCCAATATAACGAGTTGTCGCTCCCTCTAGCGCCAGAAAAGTTATAAAGGAACACTTGGTTTTGCTTCCTCATTGTCAGTATCAGAGTTGGGGCGAGCCGATAACTTTTGACCGTAGAAAGTAAAAGATAACCTTCTAGCATGCACACATTGTCCTAATCGCGTTAATTTATCAGTGAGCTCCGTAACACTTTGCTTAACTTGACTGACAGATAATTTTCTTTGATCAAAGAACTCTACATCGGCTTTAAATTTATCCATCTCTTCCAAAGAAATGGGAAGATGTGCGGGGTCTTCTAAAGCTAATTTTTGCAATGATTTCAATATAGGCTTAGCTTTTTCATCGATTAGTGGCTGCCATTCATCTGGGTGAATAAACATTATTTTTTGAGGATCAGGTGCAATCCTTGATACCAATTCTCCTATCGGAATCAACCCAATGAAAGTCCATGCAGCAGGAAGCCATGCTGCTAGGCCTATTTGACTAAGAATAGAAGACAAAACCAGGGGATCGCGCCTCAAAAACAGAAAAGCAGGAATACATGCCAAAGGATAACTGGCTAACATGAGACAGACAATTAAATCATCTCTGGAAAATAAAAAAGAATTAGAGAGATTATTTAAATCTTGTTTTAATTGCTCAATATCATCCTCATCATACTTAACTGCTTGCTCATAAGCTATAATTTCATCGGTCATCATTGCTTGATTAGAGTAATAATGATCTCGAACCGTAGCAACATTAGGTGAGAAACGTAGGGGCCAACTTGTTTTCTCTAATAACTCATGCGGCAAACTTGATGCCTGTACTAAAAATGATGCTCGTCTTTCCTCTTTAATTTCATTAAATCCCTTTTTCTCAAGATAGCTTTTTACTTGTTTTAATAAATAATAAGCGGCTGTTTCTTCACCAAGCACATCTTGTTTTATTTTTCTCAAGTAAGCCCATAAAGAAAACTGAGATTGATCGGACCAATTTAAGAGAATAGCCATATATTCCCTCAACAAAACATGAGCACCATGTTGCATGAGAAATGCGACTGTTTCGGGTTTGTCTAATTCAACGTGGGTTACCATTGCAAGATGCAGTGGTGTTATTCGTTCATGATTTGCCTGACATACCATTTGAGTTATTTGCATAGGGTCTTCAGTATGCGCTATAAACCATTTAATCGTATCAAGCTGCATGCATTGGCTAGCCACATGAAAGGGGCTATTTCCTAGATAATCCACAGACCGCCAGGTCAGCTTCTCTGCTTGAGCGGCACTTTGAATAAACTCATTTAATTCATCTAACAACTCTATCTCGTTGTATTTGGCCGCATAGTGGTAAATATTTTTACCCTGATTATCCACATTAAGCCATGTCAACGCATCCTCGCGACGAGCGGTCTGCAGCAAAGTATGAGCTACTTTGTGACATCCCATCTCTAAGGCATACATCAGGAATGATTTACCTTGCTCATCACGAAAAGTTAAATCCAGGCCAGTACTTAGGTCCGATGTCAGCAAAATAATGGCTCTCTGCTCAAGTCGGTCACCAATGGCGTGCCATAAGGCATTTGTTAAATCTTTATCGGATAAATATTTCGGATTCATATTATGTTCCATGTTATTTCTGTGGACTTCGAACTAGCTATTAGTTGTCATGTGCTTATGGCGCGCAAAATACTATCACGATGAACCAAATCAGAGCAATGAACTTTTTTACTCTAGTAGGAGCAAGATCACTTACTTAAAAATTACTTAACTAAAGTATTATGTGGCGTATGAAAGACCGCGGTAATTCGTAAAAATTATTTAGCAATAAAAACTTAAGTAAGCGCCATTAGATTTAGAGCTTGCTTACAGGAGGTTAAAGTGATTATATTTTACTATGATTAATTGGAGCTGTTACATTTCACTTCACTATATGAGGAGCCATATGAGCACGTTAAAATCGTTTACAATCCCAAGTTGTTTTATGATTTTATTTTCTGTTGCAGTATATGCTAATACAGACAATGTCTCTCCTTCTGAATCAAATACCGCTCGAATTTCGATGTTAGAAAAGGCTTTAGCTCCGAAAAATCCGGAAGCGGTTGCGCATTTGTTTGCCGAGGCTAATAAAAACCGGAATGGTGCAGTCCAGTTTATGTTATTTTCTGAATCTTTAAAAAATAAATATAAGAATAGCTGGCCTTATTGGGTTTCAGGAACTTCCAGCCCGTGGATTACGACTTATGCAGTTAAAAAGATAAAGCAAACACCGAAGGCCTGGACGTTTCAAATTACTTATCAATGGGCAACCGCATCTGGACCATTTCAACCCCCATTGAAACAAACCATCGTGGTTGAGCCTGTCCCTAAAAATAAAGATTCATCTCAAAAATGGCAAATTACTACTTTTGAAGAAAAGCAGTAGAAATGAAAATCTTCTTAAAATAAAACCTGGTTGCAAGCAGCCAGGTTTTTCTTAAACGGCAAATAATCAAATTACCTTTGCCTCTCACTACATTGCTATGATCTAAAATTTGATGGCCTAGCTTCTGGCTCGGCAGGTGAATCAGGGGAAGAGGAAGTAGCAATCACCATTTCTTGCGACCGGAGAAAATTATAATCGAATAGTTGATCCAGCTGCTGATTAAGCGAGGCGACCTCGCTATCCATAACAAAAAAAGAAAACAGGGATAAAGCATTCTTTTTAGTTTTTCTTTCCTTATTCTTCACATCCTGGCGATATATTTCCATCATATCTACTGTAATTAACTTATGGATTTGCTCCCATCTTTTAGCAAAGATTTTTACTTCATTTGGTTCTGTTTTTTCAATTAGCTGGTGGTAGTTTTTTTCAGCTTCACTGGCCAAAAGCAAGAGCTCACCATATTTATTACGGCAAGCAATAAAACCATCAAGAAGCTCCTGATCTAAAATATTATGTTCTCTTCGTAATAGCTCAATAATTTCATCATTATCAACACTGCAAAAACGTTTATAAGACGATTCAATTGATTCAGCACCATCTTGCTCGGAAAGAGAGAGAGATACCAATTTAGCACGTTCCAATTTTTTAAAAACATCATCAAAAGGATCAACTGAATCCCCCTCATCTAAAGCACGACGTTGTTTTTTCATATGCTCTTTTTTAGATTGAAATAACCTTAACGTATACTCATACAAATCAATAGCCATCGGTAATGCTGCTTGCTCAATGACCTCTACATTTGCTAAAGTCATTTCGTACATACAATTTAAAAGCGCAAACTGGGGATCGGTCCTGTATAATCTAGGTATTATTGCTTTTATCAAAAGCCCTCTAAGCCCACCCTGTGATATCTCCAAAACCCTTTTAAGATCATCAAATTCGTTTTGATCTTTTTTATTTTTAAGTTTTCCAGTACAAATACGAATAAAAGCCATTTTATAAATCCTTTAAAATTTAATAGTGATGAAAAATTATATAAAAATGACCAAAAGAAAAATACCGTATTTTTTACGATAATGTAGAAATAATATAATGCGGGCGCAACATTCAACAAGCCTGGTTGCTCGCAACCAGGTTTTCCTTAAATTGCAGCCGAATCAGAGCAATGAGATCGAAGCACAGAACCCTGGGTTCACTACATTCGCAATGACGGCGTACAAAGCGAAATAATATCCTAAATCCAGTTCGCAGCCATAAAGAATGATATAATGATGCGATCTGTCATAACGACTACCATAATAGGAGTTTGTGGTGAGCAAACCTTTCACTAAAAAAAACAATGAGCCACCTCGTCTCAAAAATTATATGACCCCTATTGGTTTTTCAATGTTGCAAACTGAATTACGGGATTTAGTTAGTAATGAACGACCTAAAATTGTGAGCGTAGTAAGTTGGGCTGCGAGTAATGGTGACCGCTCGGAAAATGGTGATTACATTTATGGAAAAAAGCGCTTACGTGAAATTGACAGACGCATTCGCTATTTAACGAAACAATTAGAAAGCGCTGTAATTGTCGACCCGAAACTTCAAGTAGGTCTTCCTCAAGTATTTTTTGGTGCTACAGTCCAATACACTAATGAAGATGGTGAATCTCATACTGTCCAAATTGTAGGGCTGGATGAAGCAGATATTAACGTAGGAAAAATAAGCTGGATTTCCCCCTTAGCGAAAACATTATTGAAGGCTCGAGTTGGAGATAGGATAACCTTACGGGTTATTGATGGCGAACGTAATTTAACGGTGACAAATATTTCTTACGGCGAATAATTTAAACATTACCGATTAATCTTTTAGCCTCTTGCAATAGAGGTAGATCAAGCTTCTCCTCTTCTAAAAGCTTTACAATTTTCCTATATCCTAGGTTCTCAGCTTCTTTTCCTATCGCTACTAATATAGCCTGATAGACTCTATATTGAATTTCTATATTTTCAATACTCTCAAAGGTGCGAATCAATAACTTCAGCAATTCTCGATCAAAATTTGTTTTTAAATATTCTTCAGCCATGGTTATGGCCATTAATCTCACATCACCAATATCGTCCCATTCAACTCCCTTAATAAAGGTTTTGAGATCATCTAAATAATCTGTTGTTAAGTCCCAGTAGCGACACAAACTCTTTAATACCGTGCAAGAAATAATAGGATCTTCAGGATAATAAAGAAATTTCTCTAATAGTTTTCTATACTTCTTTGCTTGAGAAATACCTAATATGAAAAGCTCTGTATCTAAAGTTGTGGTGTGCGTAAGTGATTGACTATCGATTCTTTTAACTACCCAATCTATCTCATCGGGCAATAAACTCTCAAACTTTGCTTTCGTTAGAAGCTCCCCAATATTTAGGAGTTTCTGTGCTTTTGCTTTCTCTAGTTTTTTGAGTTTCTGTACCGTTTTCATTTTTCTTTATGCCGTTTAAGTAATTAAAGGTATTCACAATCAATCCAAAAAGTCAGGCTACACTCATCCATTTCTTGAGAAAGCTCAATTTTCCTATCCTAGTGTATGAGAAATAATGGTTTATATAAAGAATTGACTCGTAAAAAAGTAATATGTATCATATTTGACCCTTTTATGACAATGTTTTGAAGAAAACATCATAAATTTTTGAGGTCCTATAATGCGTTTAATTTCTTTTCTGTTCCTGTTTAGTGTTCAATTAATTTCCAATACCGTTTCAGCTGCCACTCTTGAATTCGATGTAGCCAATATTTTTCCCCAACAAAATTTAATTCAGACGGTCAAAATTGAAGCCGAAAGTCTTCAAGCAGAAATGACTCTAAATAATGGACAAATTTTGGATCCTTTAGCTACGAGCTCATGGCCATCATTTTCTGAAATTACTCAAGTTTTAGTACAAGGACCCGAAGTACAATTCAAAGTACTCACAAAAAATGGTAGTGAATGGACACGTTCTTTAGGTTCTTTTGATTTAAAATTCTTAAATATTGTTAATGCTAATCGAAGAGAAATGAGCCTGGATTTGCAGGCTATACCGCTTGATAAAGTATTTGAGCAGAAAAATACTAAAAAAGCGGCCAGCTTGAGCTATTATCTGTTCAAAACATTGATGTTAATCGCCAAGGGAAACGTCCATGTTAATTTATTAATATCTACGGATTTAGAGAAAAATGCTCACCCATTAATGAAAATAAACTATGAGTTAAATAAACAAAGTTTAGATTTTGAATTACAAGAGCAACCCAATGAGCTAACAAGTGGAACCTGGAAAATTTATAGCAATGGACTAGGAAAAAACTCCTTAGTAGATCTGGTCATAAAAGCGCTACGTACCATGAGTGAGGAATACAAAAATTTAAAAGAAAAAACAGAGTATGATCAATTGCTCCAGAAAGCTTTCTACGGCATGGAATTATTTTTGGATTTTACCGCGCCGATTTCTGAATGGACAGGTATTGGCTTAACGATACAAGGCTCGTTTGACTATCTGTCTAATAGCAGTGTTTTTTCCACGCATATCAATAACTACGTCCAACTTGATGCTTACAATGGAAGCTGGAGCACCTCTTTTGGCAGTAAAAGTTATTTTTCTCTCGGCATCGCTGATTCACCGATGTGGAGTCAAGAATTTAATCTAAAAAATCCAGCTAATGATCTGCAAAAAATAGCCGAATGGGTTCAACTTAATGGGTCCAAGCAGCTTGCCGAACTGATTAATATGCCTTCTATAAAATATTATACTGATTATTTTCCCAAGTATTTTATACAAGGGTTAACCGTAGTTATGTCAAGTTTAGGGGAAAATCAAGAAGATAAGACGATGTCTTTTAAATTTATTGGTAATTCTGATGGTTCCTTTACTATAGGGGGCTTAAATACTTCGGAAGTCTCTTCTTTAATTATTGCTAAAATCAAAGAAAAAATGGGTGGTTGGTACGCTGTGTCTTGATATTAAAGCATGCTTAATTAGCGCACTATAATTCTCGCGAATTACCGCGACTTAAGCGCAGTACCGAGATTTATCTTGCTATTCACCCCGAACTTATGAATACCGCGGCCAAGCCGCGGTAATTCGATCGTCTATCAAGGGAAGCTCAGCCTTGTTAATAAGTGGTTATAGTTTGAGAACAAACTTCAAAAGTAATAGCTTAGCCTAAGTTAATCCGGCATTAATTTGTTGTTCCATAACGCGAGTAACTCGATCAATTGATTGAAGGAATGTCTATGAGTCCATACCTAAGGACTGCAAGAAAAAGTTTCGGTATCCTCATCTTCAACCTCAACCTCATCATCCTCTTCCTCTTGCCAAAAATCGTCATAAGGATCTTCAAACTCCTGTTCACTATTGGATGCTGACTGAGTTTCTGCATTCAAGGCTATTACAGCATCCATAGCAGAATCCAAATTTATGAAAAAACTCTTAACCTGCTCCTCGCGTAAAAGTGCCTTGTGTATTTGAATCAATGCATCCAGCTCCATTAACTCCAAAAGGTTAAGTTTAAATTCGTTCTTTGATAATAAATCTAAAAATTGATTGTCTTCGACGATACCTTCTAACTTTATCTTAACCGAAAGCGCCTCTTTTAAATGCTGTCTGAAAAGATAAATTAAAGGTATCTTTTTTCTTGCTTCACTGGGAGGCGCCGCTTCGGTTCTTGGTAATATATCTCTTTCCATTCCTTTACGTAAATCCACCTCTTTTTTCATTTCTACCGGGGAGCGCAAATCGCTTATAGACAAAAGTTGTTCCGTGGTTGCCTCTTTAACTGCCGGAATCCCTGGTATCTTCGTAGAAAACACCAGGCTTTTAAACTCATCAAGCTCAGGAGATCGTCCCTCGACAGAAATACTCCCGAGAACTAAACGCTCATCGTCGCGGGCCTTTGCTTTTAGAAAATTAATTAAGGCAGCATCATCCTGAAGTTCAGAAAAAATTGCGGCCAGATCAAAAAGAACTTCAAATTGATGCTCAGGTACTTCTTTTTGTAATTGAGCCTCGATATAAAATTTGAGTTGATTCAATATACTGGAATTAGGGGTTACCTGAGCCCCTACGGAATCATTGACCGTAGACGAATTCACTGGTTCTGGAGATATTTTGCTGTCGACTAATTGGAGAAACAGTTCGCATATCGATTGATCAACCCCTCTTTCAATGAAAAGATTCAATCGTTGGAGTAACTGTAGCTCCCAGACTGACAATAATTGATTATTAATCATCGCAAAAAACTCGTCATCATTAGTGGGACTTTTAAGTTTTTCTAAAAACTCTATATAAAGCCCAACCTCATTTATATTTTCATCCTGCATACTTAAGGTTCTCACTTGAGTATGTATTTGCTCAAAAATAGAGAGCGGCTGGTAATGTAAATTCATTCGATCTTTAATAATTTTAACCATCTCTTCGTAAGTAGCTTGTTGCCCTATAGTGTTAAATGCATAAGTTGCTTTATAAAGATCATATAATTCCATTAGCCTTAAAAATTTTGGGTTCGCTAGTTTTTGAAGAAACCCCTCATCTGAAGTACAGGAAATGATGAAATGATGGATATTTTGAGCTCGTTCTTTTTCGTTAGGTAGAGCAAAAGGGTTTTGTGCAGATTCCTGCCAATATGAGGTCAGTACACGCACAATGGAGTCGATGCCCGGAGTCATGAATCACGTCCTTAGTTTTATAAAAGGACAGATTATAACAAAAAAACCCATACCGGTAAACTAATGGTCATTTTTTTGGCTTTATGACCAGAGCTGCACTGAGTAAATGCTTTCGTGATGGAGTGCATGCATTAAGATGAATAAAAGCTGTTAGCAATTCACCTAAGTGCAACGGCTCCCCCTGAGGGGTGCTCCATTACGCTCACAATGACTGATTTTTATTGTATCCGTGAATGTCTACGATTATGCTGTCCTCAGTTCTTAGCCCATATTAGACAAAGTCGTAATCGGGCTAAGTAAAATTAAGGGAGTCTACCTAATTCCAGTTTTGATACCCAAACTAGATGGCAACTCATCAGCCATTGCTGTACCTAAGTTTTTAGTCACACGGTCAAAAATATTTTGCTTATGCGTGTAATCAATTAATGAATCAACCTTAATAACATCACGGGCCAATTGACCACTGCTAGCAAAACCATCAATCAAACCTAAAGGATAAGCTTGCTCACCAGTCCACATAAGCCCTGAAAAAGTATCATTATCAATATGCAAGCGACTTCCACGCCCTTCTTTTACACGATTAATAAATTGCTCATGCACGGTATCAAGCATTACTTGTAATTTTTGCTTTTGCACATCAGTTTCTGGAGAGAATGGGTCTAAAAATCCTTTATTTACTCCCGAAGTTTGCAGTCTGCGGCTAACCCCTACTTTATTCATGACATCCACAAAACCAAAACCGCTATAGATAACTCCGATTGAACCCACCATGCTTGCCGGACTAGCATAAATATCATCCGCAGCAGCAGCTACGTAATAGGCTGCAGAAGCACACAAATCAACACATACCGCGTAAATTTTAACGTCAGGATGCTTCGCTCGATAGTATTTAATGGCATTGTACATGTACTCTGCCTGTACTGGACTACCACCAGGGCTATTAATTCGAATAATTAACGACTTTAATCCCGAGTTTTTATATGCTGATTCCATTCCCTTGGCAAAATCATCAGCATTAGCTGACTTCGCATCAAATATTTCACCATTCAGATCAATTAATCCAACGTGCGGTTTTGTATTAGAACCGGATTCCTCATTACCACTAGACATGAATTGATACGCAATAAAAAGGACTATTAATAAGTACACCACCCGCATAAACCAGCGCCATCGGCGTTTACGTTTTTGTTCTTTTATGTAGTCTATAATAATCTGATTAAGCAAAGCTTGCGAATCAGGATTAGAATTAGAGTTAGAAGAAATTTCTGTAGTCATATTAATCACTTGAAATAATTAAATTAAACCTCATTCTACGGTAGATAAGATAGAAATAACACCCATAAGATAAGGTGAATAAATATGCGAATGGACAAATTAACCTCAAAATTCCAAATGGCTTTGGCTGATGCTCAATCTTTAGCCTTAGGTGGAGATAATAACTTCATTGAGCCTGAACATTTGATGAAAGCACTCTTGGATCAACAAGGCGGGAGTTGCCGACCATTGCTTAGTAAAGCAGGGGTAAATATTTCACTCTTAAGAACCCTGTTAGATCAAGCATTAGATAAGCTTCCTAAAGTGTCTGGAGTTGGTGGTGATGTTCATATCTCCAATTCATTAAATCGCCTCTTGAACCTTACTGACAAAATAGCTCAGCAAAAGAAAGATAATTTTATCTCTAGTGAGTTATTTGTCTTAGCTGCTATCAATGAAGAAAATAGTTCTCTAGCTCGTCTATTAAAACAAGCAGGCGGCGACCCCAAAGCCATTGAAAATGCTATTAATGAGCTTCGTGGGGGCGAAACGGTAAACGATGCTAACGCGGAAGAACAACGCCAAGCACTAGAAAAATATACAATGGATTTAACTGCGCGTGCCGAGCAAGGTAAATTAGACCCGGTTATTGGGCGTGATGATGAAATTCGCCGAACCATTCAAGTATTGCAACGACGTACGAAAAATAACCCGGTTTTAATTGGCGAGCCTGGAGTCGGTAAAACAGCCATTGTCGAAGGCCTAGCTCAACGCATCATCAATGGTGAAGTCCCTGAGGGCTTAAAGAATAAACGCCTGCTTTCATTGGACATGGGGGCGTTAATCGCTGGTGCGAAATTTCGTGGAGAATTTGAAGAGCGCCTTAAGGCCGTACTTAATGATTTGGCGAAGCAAGAAGGCCAAATTATCCTCTTTATCGATGAAATTCATACCATGGTAGGTGCAGGTAAAGCTGAAGGGGCAATGGATGCTGGAAATATGTTAAAACCGGCTTTAGCTCGCGGTGAATTACATTGTATCGGCGCCACCACCCTAGACGAGTATCGCCAATATATTGAGAAGGATGCAGCTTTAGAGCGTCGTTTCCAAAAAGTTCTCGTTAATGAGCCTACTGTTGAAGATACTATTGCTATTTTACGCGGTTTAAAAGAACGCTATGAGGTACATCATGGCGTGGAAATTACAGATCCTGCAATCGTTGGCGCAGCTACTTTATCCCACCGTTATATCACCGATCGGCAATTACCGGATAAAGCGATAGACCTCATCGATGAAGCAGGAAGTCTTATCCGTATGGAAATTGATTCAAAACCTGAAAGCATGGATAAATTAGAGCGTCGTCTTATTCAATTAAAAATTGAGCGCGAAGCACTAAAAAAAGAACATGATGAGGCCTCGAAAAAACGATTGGATGACTTACAAAATACCATTGATGAGCTTGAACAAAATTACTCTGACCTCGAAGAAATTTGGAAAGCTGAAAAAGCAACCATGCAAGGGGCTACTCAAATTAAAGAGGCTCTAGAAAACGCCAAACAAGAGATGGAAATGGCTCGACGTGCCGGTGATTTGAGTCGTATGTCTGAGTTGCAATATGGGCGCATTCCTGAATTAGAAAAACGCCTCACTCAAGTTTCCTCGGCAGAAGAACATGAAACTAAATTAGTCCGTAATAAAGTCACCGAAGATGAAATTGCCGAGGTGGTTTCGAAATGGACAGGAATCCCTGTTTCTAAAATGCTGGAAGGCGAACGAGAGAAACTCTTAAAAATGGAAGAAGTATTGCATGAGCGTCTCATCGGACAAGAGGAAGCAATTAATGCCGTATCTAATGCGATTCGTCGTTCTCGTGCAGGATTAGCCGATCCCAATCGTCCTATAGGTTCCTTCTTATTTTTAGGACCAACAGGTGTAGGTAAAACAGAATTATGTAAAGCATTAGCAGCTTACCTCTTTGATACCGAAGAAGCCATGATTCGTATTGACATGTCAGAATTCATGGAGAAACACTCTGTTGCGCGTTTAATTGGCGCCCCTCCAGGCTATGTTGGTTATGAGGAAGGTGGTTATTTAACAGAGGCAGTAAGACGTCGACCTTACTCGGTCATTTTACTTGATGAGGTAGAAAAAGCGCATACGGATGTATTTAATATTCTCTTGCAGGTAATGGATGATGGTCGTCTCACAGATGGACAAGGCCGCACTGTTGATTTTCGCAATACGATTATTGTTATGACCTCAAATTTAGGCTCTCATGTCATTCAGGAAATGGGGAGTAAATACAGTTATGAAGAGGTAAAAAATGCCGTTATGGAGCTTGTAGGCCAGCATTTCCGCCCGGAGTTCATCAACCGTATTGATGATACTGTAGTGTTCCATTCTTTGGCCAAAGCACAGATCGCCAAAATTGCTGACATTCAAATTGAACATTTACGTAAGCGTTTGAGCCAACAGGAAATGCATCTTGATGTTAGTTCAGAAGCTCTTGCTCATTTGGCAGAGGCGGGGTTTGATCCGGTGTATGGGGCACGTCCTTTAAAACGTACAATTCAACAGCAACTTGAAAATCCACTCGCACAGTCAATATTGTCTGGGAAGTTTCGGTCTGGAGATACCATACGTGTTGGTTATAAAGATGGTTTAATGCAGTTTACGGTTTAATAAGTAACCTGGTTGCTTGCCTACCCTGTAAGAGACAGTTGCAAGCAACAGGCCACCTTACATAACCAGAGAATGAGCCGTTTCCTCTCCCAACAGGACGATTAATTGCGTGGTCTGATTTATCATTGTCTTTGATGCGCCAAAAAATTTGTAGTCTAATTTTGCTTCACCTTCAGAAGCAAGCACTTCACTTGACTCTGCCACAGCATCCGCATAAGCTTTAAAAGCCTTGAGACAGGCGACCTGAATATCAATTGTGAGTTTCTCACTAAAACCAAATGCATCAGTCATTTGTGTGGCTAACTTTTTATCTATATTTCCTTGCTTCATTAATAAAATGTAAGCCCCGCAACAAATACTACGGCTGGGATCAGTATTAGAGGTCACTAATTCTTTTAAAAATATATTATAATCACCAGTTGCAATGATGCTCGGATTATTCAATATCCCCTCAAGCAAGTACTGAATGTGTTCTTTCTCAATCCCTTTTTCGGGTTTTGATTGGTAATATTGATTAAGATGTTGAACGATTATCTCTCTATTTAGCGCACAAAAGTTTTTGTGGGTTTTAGCTAAACTTGCACACCATTCTTTTATTTCTCGCTCAACGGGCTGATTTTCCTGATCAAGCTTTTCCATTAATGACTGAAAAAAATCAATTGCTGCAAAATTTCGAACCATAGATTTCCCGCGCTCTTTATAAAGGGAAATCATTTTCTCTAAGTTGCTTTTGAAATTAGGATCGACCGTATTAAAATGCTCATATGTTTCATATCGCTTCTTTTTTACCAACTTTTTCTCTTTGCCAACTAGTTCCTCGACCTCAACCTCCATATCCATATTTTCTTGAAATACCTCCAAGGCATTAATTATGGTATAGTCATCTAGTTTATTGGCTTCACTAAGTGCTAATGCACTCTTTACGGCATTATATAAGCGACAATCATTGAGATTCCAAAGATTTCTGCTGCTAAACCATGAATAAAGATTAAGTCTGGATTTATTATAATCGTTATATTCGGTTTCGATTCTCAAAAAACGATGAATTAATCCGCCCAATAAATAAAGCGTTGCTCTTTTTATCTCTTGGGGGGTCCCATTAATAAAACCGCGTACCTCATCCGCCAACTTAGGAAAGACTGCACAGTCACTTACTCGATCTGTCTGGCATTGACAAACATGCTTATTAACTCGAGCCAGCAAAATAAAAAGTGGATTGTCTGTTATTTCAAATCCATTTTTCCTTGCATCCTCCTTTTCCTCTTCATTCATCCCGATTGTATAACGTGCTAAATAATTAGAATATTCTCTCTTTAAATTCTGAATATTAATTCTTAGAAATTCATACCCTACTGTTTTTAATGTCATACAATCTCCTTTTGCTAATACCCTAATCCTAAGGATTTTTTCTCTAACAGCTAAAGTCTATGCTGAATATTCTTAGCTTGATATATCTATCCCCTAAAATTGCTTAAGAGCATAGTAAGTATACCTACGTGTCATTAATCTCTAAGGGCACTCTTTTTTTATAACAACCAAACTGAAATATTGCAACTATTAATTTGACTAATTGAACAGAAAAAGAATCATTCGCATTTTTTTCGTGGGAACGCATTGAGCGTTAAGGGGGGACAAGCGCAAAACTATGCCCATTGAACAAGCCGCAGGACATAGTTTTTGCTCTTAATCTTTAGCAATGAATACTAGAATAACGTGCGTCAATAGAATTGATTAATTGTTGATGAATGCCATTAAATCCACGATTACTCATTACTAAAATAGCATCGCCCTCTTGAACATTACCTGCAATTTCCTTGACGATTTCCTCAGTATTTTTACAAACACGATAAGGACAAGTCCAATTACCAATAGTTTCAGTAAGGTCAAAATCATGTGGTTCTAATACATAGGCACCCTGGACAGGTGCTAAAGCTTGCGCCATTTCCGCTGCGTGTACACCAGTGCGCATGGTATATGAAGCAAACTCAAGAACAGCAAAAATGCGATGATGTCGGTTACTTCGTTTTAAAGCATCAATTGTGCGGGTAATTGCCGTAGGATGATGCGCAAAATCATCATAAACAGTTATCCCATACTTATTCGATTTTACTTCCAGTCGGCGTTTTACTGGCGTAAAACGTTCTAAAGCCTCTGCTGCTACTTTGGGATCTACTCCCGCATTGGCACTTGCAGCAAGAGCAGCTAATGCATTTTCAACATTAAAGCGCCCTATTAAGGACCAATTGATTTCAGCTACTTCTTCACCACGACGCAGTACTTTGAACGAACTACCATTTTCCTCAATTAGTTGAGCGCTCCATTCCGCATCACCATGTAAAGCCAGTTCCTCGACACGTGAGTAACTGCCTCGTACCAAAACTTCATTTAGTGCCTTATCATCACGCGGTTTAATTGCAACACCATTGGCAGGAATAGTCCGCAATAAATAATGGAATTGCAGCTGGATTGCTGCTAAATCAGGATAAATGTCCGCATGATCGAATTCAAGATTATTTAAAATAGCAATGCGTGGACGATAATGCATAAATTTAGGTCTTTTATCAAAAAAGGCACTATCATATTCATCCGCCTCAATAACAAACCATTTCCCGCTGCCTAGTCTCGCACTGGTTTTGAAATCAGAGGAAACACCGCCAATTAAAAATCCAGGATTTAATCCCGCTTGATCCAATATCCAAGAAACCATAGACGTTGTAGTCGTTTTACCATGAGTTCCTGCAACCGCTATAACCTGATATTTCGATAAAATATTTTCTGCAAACCACTGCGGCCCAGAGGTATAATTTTTTCCTGCTTCAATGACCGCTTCAAGAACAGGCATACCCCGTTTAATCGCATTACCAACAATAACTACATCCGCTTTTAATGCCAGACTAGCATCCTCATATCCCTCAGTCCAAGTGATGCCTTTGGCGGTTAGCAAATCACTAATTGGGGGATAGCAATTGGCATCACTTCCAGTGACAGTATAGCCTGAGTCGCGTGCTAGTAGCGCAAGAGCGCTCATGAAGGTCCCACTTATCCCTAAAATATGTAAATGCATAATTCTCTCATTGTAGTGAAGAAACAGTTAAAATATTAACAGCAATTAAACCAAAAGCGGCGATCACTGATTGTATGGATGTAGTGCCCAGCGCATATTTATAAATATGTGCAGTAATCACAAATTGCCATACAGATAATCCAATACTCATAAATAAATAAAGAACACCCAAAAACAAGAGTGCTGGGTTTTTTACGTGTATGTGTGATAAATACGGAGCAAAAAACACCAATGGCGCCACTAGAATGTGAATAATGATACTAGTATAAAATAATGCTGTTACTGTTTGTACTAATCTGGGAGTAAATCCTTTTAAAAATAATACGGCATAGGTATAAACGACATAGGAAAAAAGCAAACAAGTAGCAATGATCAACAACCACCCGAGATCTCCCGAGGAGTTGTAATAAGAATAGTTCCATTCAATTACCATGATGATGGCTAATACAATACCACTCAAAAATGCTCTAATAATTGAATAAGGTGTATTTTCAGGGCTTTCTTTTAATAAACAAATATTCCAATATCGGCCCAAAACAAAGTGAATCATTTAAAACCTTCATTTTTATGTGTAGCCTGAATCGATAAAGTTACTGCTACAGGTTACAGCTTGGTTGATTAGGCAATATCTCGACACCTTGTGGAAAATTCGCTCTTTCCATAGTTAAGTTTAGTCCAGGAGAGACTGATAATTCTACTATCTTGATAAAAATATTATGTTTTTTAATAGAAAAAAAACGCCTGGCTGCAAGCAACCAGGCTACAATAATTAAAATAACTGTTAATCTAGATTAGGCTGATCTTTCATGGGCCCTTGCCCTGTTTGGATGGGGTTATTCTTCTTCTTAACAATCGTCAATTGTTGTACTACCGGTTGTTTCCATGGGCCGGAAATCTTGTAGCTGTAGGCTGAAATTTTTTGCATGCCTTGATTAATAATTTTCGTTGCAACCCAGGTAGCAACACCAGCAACGGGGCCTCCTGCAATCGTTGCCACAATAGGTAAACTGGCAGTGATGTGTGGGGATATTTTTAAATTCATATCATAAGTTTGTCTTACTAAATCTAAATCACCCTTCATACTTGCATAAGCAACCGGCCCCTCAATGTAACTGTCTTGGGTCGTCATTCTTCCCTTATGAATCGAAAAGTTCCCCTGGAAGATATCAAAGCTATATCCTTGGTGCGCTAGGTCGCTGAAATCAAGTTGCAATCGTCGTGGTATGGTTTGCAAGCTTAAAATACTCAGTAATTTACCTAGATCCAATTTTCCTTCAGTTGATTTGCTCAAATCAGTGATTCTGCCATTCTTAAGCTGTAAAAACATATCCCCATTGAGTTTCGCTAATGAAAAACCGGCTAAATCACTGTTCCAGCCGCCTTTAAATTCTACATAGCCTTTTTTGGCACGGACCGAAGGATTAACTCCCCAACGCTCAAGGCTTTTAGCTAAATTACTCATCTCGAGTTTTAAATGGAACGCCGACTGATCGGCTTTTTTTGTCTGTGTCCATGCACCATCAATATTAAATTGATATACAGGGGAATCAATACGGCAATAATTCAATAACCAGCGCTTCGCGTTTGACTGACTTTTTAAAGTCACATCACCAATGAGCACTGTCCCTACCGATAAGTTGTCAACTCGCAAATTAAGATTTGGAATTTGGTCCGGATGCATTTTTGGCGAAGACTCGCTCGACTTAATGTTTTTTGTATCAAACTTCTCGAAATGTAACCGTTGAACATGGCCACTCAACTCATTGGTTGACCCACGATACAATAAATCTGCTGCAATATTTTTTTGGTTTAAGCTAAAAGACCAATCTTTATTGGGCAATAATTTTGCTTTAACTGTCAATGCATCAAATTGCTGTTTCAAAATACTAAACTTATCCAGAGTAACATTAATAATCCTTAGTTTATTAAGTAACGAAGAACCTGTGTTCTGAGTTGTAGCATATCGATTATATACATTCTTCCATTCATCTAGATCAAATCCTTTTAATGAGCCAACCACCGCAAATCCTGGCAGCTTTTGGCTAATCGCATTTGCGCTACCTAAACGTAACTGGCCTGAATCCAAATCTAAAGCGCCATTAGTCGTCTTAAATAATAAATCCGTGCTGACACGCGCATCATAATTAGATTTTAAACGTATTGATTTATCCGGATTTAAATTCACTCGTACTTCTAAAGGAAGTATATCTTCATGCGCTTTACCAAGTGGCGCGGGTAAATTAACGGCTAAACCTTGCAATGAAGAAGTTAACTTAATTGTATCTGCTTCAGAAGGCTTATTTGCCAATTTCAAAATGGCTTTAACAGGAAAAGATCCATTTAATAAGGCAAGAATTGGCGCATTATGGCGAGTTTTCAATGAATCAACAGTCCAAGAGCCTTCTACAGCAATCGAGGTAGCAGGTTTTGGCGTTTTTACTGACTGAATCTTAATGTTAAGTGGATGCCCCAATGAGTTGGCAACTAATGAACTATCACTTACCCCATCATCAGTGAAGAACAATTCACCAGTTACACCCTTTAACATAAACTTCACGAACTCATACTTCACTGTAATGGTATTGTCTTTAAAGTTTAAATCCCCTTTAGCTAAGACTTTGTCGTTTTCTGGGTATAAAGGAACTTGTAGATTGAGATTCAACTGAGCAAAGCCATCTATTGCTAATTGTTTTAGTAGGGATAATTTACTTTTTAAAGGAGAAGACATCACATAATTCACCATTTTTTGCACGGGTGCATTGATGCTTCCTGTAATAATCAGGTTTTCTTTATTATTACCTATATTATCGATACGCAAATTCATTTGATTGACAGGAACACCTTGAAAATCTGCACTCACAATATCAATATTTAAATTACGATTAGTTAATCGAATATCCCCTTCGATGTCTTTGATTATTTTCCATTTAGGATTAATGTAGAGCTCTCCACCACTTGCATGACTTGTAATAGTAAACTCACCATTATGATCATCAAAAGGAAAATCTTGGGCCATTCCATTTAAACTGACGGTTCCGCTAATCTCAGCAATATGCTTCAGATCACGTGTTAGCCAAGTATACAGTTTGGCTTTCATATGCTTTTTAGGGAGAAAAGGAGCCAATTGCTCAATATTTTTACCTGAAAACTCTGCATTCAAACGAATAGCACCAACGGAATTCCGCGTTACTTGATCGACAGCACCTTGAGCACTTAAAGTAAGTTGCGGCGTGCTTAAAACAAACCGATCAATACTAACCCGCAAACCGTCGCTTAACTCTTTCCAATCGATAGCGCCATTAAGTAAAGTCAGATTCTGTGTAGGATAACCGTGTACAGCAACCCGTGTATTCTCAGAGTCCAGCTCCAAGCGCCCTTCCTCTGGCTGCCAATTGACCACGCCAGAAAGATTTCTTACTTCAGGTATTTTCTTTTTCAGGTTGCTATTCCATCCCAATTCAGCAAAACGCGTCAGAACATAGGTAATTTCATTTCCTTGCGCCCATGTTTTGACAGGCTCCTGAGCAGCACTAGCCGAGGATAATTGAGGAATCAGTGGGATACGGAAGGAAGGATCTGCGAGCCTCACCAAAACCTGGGTATCATGCAGAATACCTTGAGGTTTTATCTGCAACAGATTTTGAATACTTTTAGGCCAATTTATCGCATCTGAAAGTAATGACTCAATAATGATGTTCTTAATAAAAAACTGATACGTTTGTTGTTCATGATTGTATTTGACTAAAAGCTGATTCTCAGGCCAATTTAAACCACCAACACGCAACTGGATGTGATCACCATGTAATTGCCAACCCTGATTGTCTGGTTTCCAAAACAGGTTTGCAAAAAGGGATTGAACTAACTGGCTTTTTTCTTTATTGAGCAAACGCCAGGCCAAATGCTCTAGTTTTACTTGAGCTTGTACCGACGCAACCGCTCCTTTATGCACATCCATCCAAACCTGCAAGCCACCTTTCCCGCCTTCTAAATGTTCCGTTGCATTGGGGAATAAACTTTGCCATTGAGCGGGCATAATATTTTGCGCAGAAAAATAAAACTTACCTTCAATTTCATCAAAATTATCAGGATCAAAATAGCCATCCCCCAGTAACTGAAAATCAGTGCTATTAGTCTGCTCCAGTCTGGCACTCCCCTTTAATTTATAATGGCCGCCATTATTCGATACAGATACATTCAGGCCATCAACAGGAATCAAGCCACCATCGCTAAAATGAAAATACATGGAAACACGTTTAATGATTAAACGTTCTTGTTGGGATAGCCAAACTAAAATCTGTTTGGTTTTTTCAGGAGTCATGTCCTCACTATTAAGCGTATCCGTACTAATGCCATCAATAGTCCAATGATCGCCATTTTCTCTTAGCGTCAGATGCATGTCATCAATATAAAGAACACCGGGCTGGATCTGCCAGTTCCATATAGATCTAAAAACATTAATTCCTACAAGTAATTTATTTAAATGAAATGATTTTTTTGAGTCACTGCCTAATGTGACTTGTTTTAACTTAAGTACGGGTTGAAACCAATACCATCCTGTCTCCATAGTTTGAATAGTCACGGGCTGGCCTAAAAGGACTGATAGATGCTGTTCAACCTCACCTTTATATTGTTTTGCCCAAGGAGTTAACGAACGAAACACGCTGGACAAAACAGCCATAAGAATAATGAGGATGGCAAGGGTCATCCAAATTTTTTTAATAATCTTATTCACCGTATCCGCTTAATCACTCGTCGTTAAGTTCTCTACTATACCACTGCTTTTGTGCATACTCATCATTTTCTTTTTGTTCTTGGAGGTTCAATTTAGATTTTTGAGTTTTTTTAACACGTTCTATTAATAAATTAACACCCTCTTCAGAAATTTTAGCTTGTTTGTACGTTAATTCTGCACTTCGTCTTACCTTGGCAAGTTGAGCTAAATGGCCATTTAATTGCACTAAAGCCATATCGAGATGGCTGATAAAATCAATACGATTACGCAAACGCCTCACATAGGCACCTTGTTCACCCATTGTTTCTAATTGTTGCAAATAATCTTGCCGATAACCAACTAATTGGTCATGCTTTTCTTTATTTTTACTAAACTGCTCTTGCGCATGTAGAAGCTGTTGGTATGCAGTATTCGTTAAGCCCTTTTTTATTACCCATAATTGCGTCAAGCGGTCCAATCGCTGATTCATGAATTAACTCCTACTCGAAGGGGGTGTTGACGTTTCGCTAGACAGAGCCAAAATGAGCTGAATAGTAGAAAGATCAACGGCCCATAAATGACTTGGCCAACTCGGATAATAAACGGGCACTTTCCTCATAATTAACCTGTTCATTCATTCCCTGCTCCATATACTTTCTGATTTTATCTCGAGCTAAAATTGCCTTATCTAAGTTAGGGTCTGAACCTTTTACATAAGCCCCCAACAAAATAAAATCTTTATTTTTCTCATAAAGAGACAAATACTTTTTCAACTGCAGCATATTTTTCATTTGCTCTTCAGAAACCACAGTTTGCATCACACGACTAATTGATGCTTCTAGATCAATGGCAGGATATTGCCCTTCCTCTGCTAAAGAACGGCTTAAAACAATATGTCCATCCAAAATAGCCCGCGCAGCATCGGCAATTGGATCTTGTAAGTCATCACCTTCCGTTAAAACTGTATAAAATGCAGTAATTGACCCGCTTCCTGGCTCGCCATTTCCTGCACGCTCAACTAGTTTAGGGAGTTTGGTAAATACCGAAGGAGGATAGCCTTTAGTAGCTGGTGCCTCACCGATGGATAAAGCAATTTCACGCTGTGCCTGAGCGAAACGTGTCAAAGAATCCATCAACAAAAGCACATGTTTTCCCTGGTCGCGAAAATACTCAGCAATGCTGGTGGCAACTTTCGCTCCATGCAGTCTTCTTAATGGGCTTTCATCCGCAGGAGCGGCGACAACCACCGCTCGTTTTAAGCCCTCTTCGCCTAGACTGCACTCAATAAATTCTTTAACCTCACGGCCTCGTTCGCCAATTAAACCAACGACAACCACATCGGCTTTTGTAAACCGCGTCATCATACCTAATAATACTGATTTACCAACACCACTTCCTGCAAAAAGACCAATTCGCTGGCCACGCCCAACCGTGAGTAACCCATTAATTGCTCGAATTCCAACGTCCATATAGGTATCTATAGCCGCTCTTTTGAGCGGATTAATTATTGCAGACTCTAATGGGTAGGTTTCCGTTAGCTCAATAGGAGCTCCTTCATCGATCAGTGCTCCTGAGCCATTGACAATACGCCCTAATAAAGGCCAACCAACCTCAATTCGTGCAACACGACCAGTAGGAGCAATAATCATGCCCGGAGCAAGTCCCTGAATGGCACCAATTGACATTAAATAGGCGCGATCTTGGCCAAAACCGACGACTTCTGCTTCAATTGAATGGGATTCATTGACATTAATAAAACAACGGGCCCCTACTGGCTGGTTAAAGCCCTTTGCTTCTAAAGTGAGGCCAACAGCGCGACTTATTCGACCGCAATGCAATAAACCAGAATGATCTTGAGTACGGACATCAGACATTATTTTCCCAAGGCGGGATTCATACTGTTCCATAACTTAATCCTGAACCTTCATTGGCATCAAATTGTCTTTCGTAATGTACTTGGAAAAAAGAGTAGCGAAACGGGTATGAATACGGCCATCTAATTCGCTATGCTCACCTTTTAAATAAAAATCACCGCGATTTAATGTAGGATCTGCAGCCAGGATTTCATGTAATCCGGGGAGCTCGTTTTCTTCGATTTCAGCCTTCAGCCATGCAACATCGGATGGATGCATAGCCAGCATGCGATGATTGTTTAAATTTGGTAATTCGGTTTTAATTTCATTAAGTAAATCCCGCAGTTTTTCTGGATTTACGGATAACTCAACAGCAATACAATGTTGGCTGAGCCAGAGAATCGTTTGTAATGTTTCCTGGATAACATGTTCATCTAAAAGTTTTACTGGATTTTTAACTAAATCAAGCCAACGGATAAGTTCTTCCTTTTTTTTATCTATTTCTACTTGAGCTTGTTGTAATCCTTGCTCATAGCCTTTTTGTATTGCCTCCTGCTTTAAACGCTCACATTCAGCACGAAAGACTTCTCGTTCATCAACCTCAGGAACTTCCTCTTCTTTTTTTTGTGTTGATTGATAGTCCCAGACACTAAAATCATTATCATTAGTTTGTTTTGTATGATAAGGCTCAAATTTATTTGCCATGTAAAAACCCTTAGTCCCTAACGCGGTCGTCACTGCGTTCGCGATGACGAAATTTACAAACCTTGTGAACGCTTAATAGCGTCAACTTAACTACTCAAACTTCGTTGAGAATAAAACCTCTATGCCGGGCTTTATGTAGGCTGGACTGCAAAGCCCAGCATTGGGAGTAGCACAAACTGTGTTTGCCAGGCTTTATAGACCAGCCTACGCTTTTTCAAATTAAATCATTTCATCTCCGCCCTTAGAGCCTAATGCAATCTTCCCTTCTTCTGCTAAGCTCTTGGCGATTGTGAGAATATCTCGTTGTGCTCGTTCTACATCCACGACCTTAACCGGACCTTGAAGCTCAATGTCTTCACGCAACAGGTCAGCTGCACGTTTGGACATATTGGCATATATTTTCTCTTTGGTTATTTCGGTTGTACCTTTTAAAGCTAACTTCAACAGCTCTTGGGATACATCACGTAACAAAGTTTGCACGCTGCGGTCGTCCATATCGACCAAATTCTCAAATACAAACATTTTATCGCGAATTTTTTCACTTAAATCCGAATCCCATTCCTTAATTTTATCCAGTACCTCTTCTTCCATCGAGCCATCAAAATAGTTAATAACATCCGCTACGCTTTTGATTCCACCAATGGACGCTGATTTACTCACCTTTTGACCGCTAAGTTGCTTTTCAATTACCTGTCCAAGCTCACTAATAGCTTCTGGTTTTACCGTATCAATATTACACATACGTAATAAAACTTCTGAGCGTTTTTCCATACTAAAGTAACTAACTACCTCTGCAGCCTGCTCACTATCCAGATGAATTAAAATGGTTGCAATAATTTGCGGGTGTTCATTTCGAATAACATCAGCAATTAACCGTCCATCCAACCATTTCAAGCGATTAAGGCCACTGTCTTTATCTGACACTAAAATACGGTCGATAAATGGCGTTGCCTTTTCCAGTCCCAGAGCCTCTATAAGTATGGTTCTTAAATAATGCTCTGTATCAACAGCCAAACTCGTCTGGTCGCCAATGGCGCTAGTAAAATCAGCCAAAACATTTTGCATTTTTGTCTTGCTGACATTATTTAGCGCAGCCATTGCCACTCCAACTTTCTGCACCTGTCGTGGTTCTAAATGCCTCAAAACCTCCGCTGCATTTTTCTCTCCCATACTGAGAAGCAGTATAGCCGCACGCTCTATTCCATCCATCGCTTATCCTCGATCAACCCAAGTTTTAACTACCTGCGCAACACGCTTGGGTTCTTTATCAACAACTTGGCGTAATAAATTTAATTGTGACTCATAATCATGTGCATCACCCACATTAATTCCTTCATCAAAAGCCAATTCTCCTTGAGTCTCTGGCTGCTCTTCAAGATAAGGCAAATCCCCGCCTACTCCTTTATTGCTTGCCAAGGTTTTAAGCATCGGCCTTAAAACTCCAAAGATTATTGACAGAATGAACAACGCACCAACAACCTGCTTAACTATGGACCAGAAGATTTCTTTTTGCCAAAAACGCTCTTCAGGAATAGGTGCAATAGGATCTGGTTTCACAAAATCACTATTGATTACATTCAAGCTATCACCACGTTTAGCATTTAAACCAATCGCATCAGCTACCAACAGCTTGATTTGATCGATCTCCTTGGCAGTCAAGGCTTTCTTCGTCATCTTCTTAGTTTTGTCATCCATTATTGCAGGATTATCTACTAATACAGCTACAGACAAGCGCTTAATTGAACCAGGCTGATTTCTGGTGTGACTAATAGTTTTATCCAACTCAAAATTCTTGGTACTTTGGGTACGTACATCCGTATTTTGAGTCGTCTCTGATGATTGCTGTCCTTGTGCATTCGCTGGAGCATTCGGATTCTTACCAGTAAGCGCCGGGTTAGACTGCGGCGTATTAGATAATGAACCAGGAACTCCTTGCGCATCACTATTCGTATTACGTTTCTCTTGCATTGTTTGTTCACTACGCACGGAAGATTGTTCTGGATTGAACAATTCTTGAGTTTGTTCGTAGCTGGTAAAATCGACGTCCGCAGATACTTTAGCACGGACACGGCCATAACCTAGTAATGGTGTCAAAATGTCTTGAATTTTTTGCGCATATTGACGCTCAAGATTCTGCCTGTAATCCAGGAAACGTTCGGTATCAGTAAATAAGCTCTGTCCACCACCCTCATTCAGTAATTGACCATCCTGATCAACAACAGTAACACGGCTTGCTGCTAAATTAGGAATGCTGGATGCGACTAAATTCACGATTGCCGCAATGGTTTGTTTTTTGAGCTCAAGTCCTGAATAGACATCAATAAAAACTGATGCACTAGGCTGCTGTGTATCTCGTACAAACGCAGACTCACGCGGAATAGCTAAGTGTACTCGAGCTGATTTAATGTCATTAAACTTACTAATAGTTCGAGCCAATTCCGCTTCCAGCGCTTGCTTATAACGCGCAACCTCCATGAACTGGCTACTATTGAACGCATTACCGCTGGTAAATAATTCCTCAGAGCCAACCGGATCACGTGGCAAGCCTTCAGCAGCTAACTTAAGACGCGTACCTTGTAATTTTTCTGAGGGAATCAAAATGGTACTGTTATTGTTATCAATTTTGAACTCAATACCATTGCGCTCAAGAGCCGATACGACTTCAGCTGTGTCTCGGGCATTCATTTGAGTATATAAAGGAACATAATTAGGATCACGAGACCATAAAACTACTGCCAAACCTATAGCAACACTCGCAGCCAGGCCAATTAATAAGCCAATTTGTCGCGGTATAGATAAGCTTGCAAATTTTGCTGCCACCATTGAAGCATTATCAGCCAATGCCATACTAAACTCCTGTAAAATCTACCCTGTAAAATAACTTGGGAGTTATGATTTGTCTATACTGGCATGCCCATAATGTCTTGATATGCTTGTAAAAATTTATTTCTGACTCGTAAAGCAGCCTCAAGTCCAAGATTTGATTTTTGAGTTGCGATCATTACTTCGCCAATACTTACATTGGGATCGCCAAGTTCAAAACGGCTTTTTAAAGTATCTGCATTATTACTTAAATCACTCACTTGATTTAAAGCATTCTGAAAAATTGCATTGAATGAGGATTGATTTGCTTCCCTATCGACTATTGCGCCTTCAGCCTTTGCTGCCATTGATTGCATTTGATCAAACAGGCCAACGGTATTAATGTCATTCATTCCTTCGTCTTCCTCTACATAACGTACTTATTATATCTATAAAACTTAAACCTCGAACGCATTTAGTCCCTAACGCTCGCTGTTTAGCTCCGCCTAAAAAAACATGGTAACTATTCAGCTTAGTTCACTGAAAAATCAGGTTTAACATACTTTGAACGCAAACCTATGTTTTCATTAACATACTAACATCAATGCTATACAACATACCCTTCTTCGCGCATTTTTGCTAGCTTATAACGTAAAGTTCTCTCACTAACTCCTAATAATGTAGCAACTTTTTGTCGATTCCCATTATTTTCCATTAAAGTTTTAACAATTAGTTCAAATTCATGCACTTGCAAATTTTTACTGCTCGCCGCCACAACCTCCGTTTCTTGTATTACGATAGATGAAAGTTGTAAGTGTTCTACTTCAATAATGCCTTGAGTTTGTAATACTAAGGCTCGTTGAATGACATTATCTAATTCACGGGTATTTCCAGGCCAGGAATATGCAAGCATAGATTTTTGTGCTGTAGGGCTAATTACGGGTACAATTGGCTGCTTATGATGACAGTGCTTGCGAATTAAGTAATTGGCCAAAGGAATAATATCATTTTTCCGTTCTCTTAAAGGGTGCCACTGTAATGGAAATACATTCAGGCGATAAAACAAGTCCTCGCGAAAACGACCCGCTTGAACTTCATCCTTTAATTGTCTATTTGTTGTCGCAAGAATTCGTACATCTAAACTAATCGTTTTGTTCGAGCCAATGCGCTCGACTTCCTTTTCTTGCAGAACTCGCAATAATTTTGCTTGCAGGCTTAAAGGCATTTCACTTACTTCATCAAGAAGCAAAGTCCCGCCTTGAGCCTGTTCAAATTTACCTGGGGTTGATTTATATGCCCCTGTAAATGATCCCTTCTCATAGCCAAATAAAGTGGCTTCGAGCATTTGCTCTGGAATCGCCGCGCAGTTTATAGCAATAAACGGTTTTTTCTTGCGTGTAGAATGATCGTGGATGAAGTGAGCTAAAACCTCCTTTCCCGTTCCGCTTTCACCACTAATCATGACCCCTACGTCAGATTGAGCGACTTTTAATGCCATAGATAATAAAGCTTGGCTTTTTGGATCCTGAGCTATAGGCTCGCCAGTGTCGTCGTCATCCTGCTCAACTTTAATGAACTGATTAATTTTTTCAATGAGAACTTGGGCGCTGAAAGGCTTTTGTAAATAATCGACAGCCCCCCTGCGCATCGCATCCACAGCATCTTGTACTGAACCATAGGCCGTCATCAAAATAACAGGCAAACCAGGACGTTTTCGTTGAATTTCATTTAATAATTGATTCCCATCCAAACCATCCATACGTATGTCAGTCAGTACGACTGCTGGATTATGCAATTCAAGTAGCACAAGTGCTTCTTTACCATCCTTAGCTGTAATATAGGTATGTCCTGCAATGGTCATTGTTTCAGCTAAGGCTTCTCTTAAGACTGGATCATCTTCAACAATTAGAACATGACTCATAATAAAAATCCCTTTTTCCAAGCTACAGCCTGTTATGTAAACAGACCCTGATTTTATCTTAAGGCTTACGCATCATCTTAAAAAATAAATTTTAAGATTATGGCAAATACAAATTAACCTGCGTACCAACCCCTTCCATAGATTCTAAACTCACGGTTCCTCCATGAGCCTTGACTACTGCAAAAACCACAGCTAAACCTAAACCAGTTCCCTGGGCCTTTGTCGTATAAAAAGGTGAAAAAGCATGACTTTTCACTTCCTCCGACATTCCTTTCCCATTGTCTTCAACTGATATATGAATACCCAAATTATCCATTGATGCAAGGGTTAAGTAAACCTCTGTTGCCCCAGATTGTATTGCGTTAATTACTAAATTTAAAACGGCCCCAATTAATGACTCGCCATGAATCTTCCCATCCTGGGAAATTAACTGGTTATTTACCTCAAACAATACCGAATGTGATGCAACATAAGGTTGTGCTCTCTGGGTTAACTGCGAACACCAATAGTTCATGTCCATTCGTGTAGGCTCTATAGTGGTCCCCCGAGCAAATAGCAGTAAATCCTGAATCTGTTGCTCGATACTACTATGGCACTCCTTCAGCCTCTGAAGCCAATTTTGTGTTCGATCATCAATACCAGTGAGGCTATGTAAATGATCGGTAAATAACATCGCAGAAGCTAAAGGTGTTCTAATCTGATGCGCTAATTGTGCAGTCATCGTACCAATAGAAACCAAACGCTCATCATTTTCTTTTGCTTTCTCATAATCACGTGTTGTGGTTACATCAGTCAAGCTAATTAAAATACCAGGCAAGCTATCTAAGGTAGCAAGATCAGCATGCACACGTCGCCCATCAGCCAAGGAAACCTCATGCCCATCATCTGCTCGTGGAGCAAAAGCACGTAATAAAACATCCAGCCATAAAGATCCAAATAAACCGTAACCCAACATCGCCTCTGCAGGCGGATTCAACCAAACAATCCGGCCTTGGGAATTAATAATAACTAAAGCAGTCGGAAGGCTCGACAAAATATCCCATTCAGATATAGGAATCTGAGGCCTTACTGCACAAGTTTGGTAATTTGAATAATACATATTAGACATTATGATTATACGAATCTAAAGACTGTAACAAATTTTAAATGGAAAGCAAAATTCTTTTAAAATCATAGAATTAATTTTAAATACTGTGTGGTAATTAATTGAGCAAGGCATGGAGAAATAAATATAATCTAAGTTTTTATAGCTCTTGAAATATTAAAATTTGCGATGAATTTCTGTGCTTACTATTTAAGTAACTAAATAAATGAATATAAAGAATGTTTGTATTTTTATATCTTGTCAATTTTTCTTCGAAACGTAGTATTTATTTAAATTTAATGTAAACTAGTCACAATTACTAAGTTGCCTTATTGACCAATAATCCACACATGACTCATAAAAAATACATTAAGAAAGTCATTGTTACTGACGAAAATGCTTCCGCTGAAGCCAGAGGAGAACGATTACGGAAAATTCGCAATCTTTCTAATCTAAGTAGAAAAGACCTATGTAATTCAAAGGAATTCAATCTCAACACGTATAAAGGCTGGGAATTAGCGCGTTTTGGTGGATTGCCTATTGATGGAGCAGAACGAGTAATCAAACGGGTTGCAGAAGAAAATGTCATCTGTTCTAGTGAATGGTTACTCTATGGAAAGGGTCAAGAACCATACATCTTACCTCAACTTAATATCGATCGAGCCCCAAATGAAAGTGAGCTTATACTAAAAGAAATTTTAGTTTTTCAAAGCTTATATCCTGATGCACTATACACAAAAATTAATGATGACTCTCTATCACCTCAATACACGTGTGGAGATTATGTTGCCGGCATCAAAATTTTTGGTGAGGATATTGCCACGGCTATAAATCAAGTCTGTATCGTTGAATTAATCAATGGAGATACATTGGTCCGCTACCTAAGGCCAGGACGTGATAAAAAACATTATCAATTGATAGCTACGAACATTAACAATACCCTGGAAAATCCTCAACCACTGGTGGCTGAGCTACTTTATGCGGCTCCAGTTATTAGACTCTATAAGCCGAATCCTCTCTTTAAGCCCAATATATAGTGGGCTTAAAGTCGCTCGTTTAGAAAATTTAAATGAATATTAGTGCGAATGGTTATTATAGGGCGTGTTGCCCCACCACCTACGTGCCCTAGTATTGCGCCTGAATAATTAAACCAGATAAGTTATTAAGCACAGGCAGCTTGAGCTCTCTTTTCGATTAATGAAAAAATATCACCTATGGTCTCACAGAGCATTAGTTCTACACCTTGAACAGTTACACCATAACGTTGAAAGATTGCGGCGACCGTAGAAATAAGAGAAAGTGAATCCCAATATAGCTCATCATTTAAATAAATAGAATCCACTAGCAAATTCTTATCAATCATCAGTAATGTAGCTAAATCTGTTAATAAAAGCTCTTTATCCATATCTATCTCTTTATATTTATTTGATTCTTAAGCAGCAAACTGTTCTACTAGGCGTAAATTTGGGCCATTTATTATGTCATTGACTGCCAGAACAGCCATATGACTCTCGATATTTAAAAGTGTATTCTTTTCCATAATGCTAAAATCAATATCCACGGACATCATAATTTTTTTGTTTTGTTTCACTTGAATCATTCCCGCAGCATTGAAGTTGTCATCCAAACCATAACGGAACTGTTCTAGTTTGAAAATAAACTCTACATCTAACGGAAAAACATATTCCATAAAAGTGGAATTTACTTGATTAAGAACAAAACTTTTTTTCTCATTCTTTAAAGAAGAAATAAAAAATTTAGTTGAAATAGATTTAACCATTTGCTGGACAGCCTCCAGAAGAACTGTTCCTTGTATATGCTGCTCTGTTATATCATCGGAGTCATCCAGCATTAAATAACACTTAAATAAATATTCAGACATTTTTTCTGGTTCTGAGATTATGAATTTGTTGGGATCAAAATAACTAACCGCACGTTTATTGCGTTGCATAGAACCAATAAATGAAAACCGATCGGCTAAAACAGAAGACTTAAGTATCTTATGAGTTGAAGCAATCTTTAAGTCGCTTAGACCTTGCCCTATATATATGTGGTATTTATTTTGACTATCTGACGGTTCCGTTTCAAGCATATATTGAAACTGATCATAGGTGAATATAGTTTGGTTATTAGCAAACTCAGCAAATTGATTTCCGACAATTATTATTTTTTTCATCTACTCTAATCCCATTAGACCCTATTTATTTATCTAATTTACTATTGCATTTAAGAAATATTCAATTCGTTTCGGATTGAATATTTCTTAAAAAAGAATAATACATGCTTTTTAAATCCAGTCAATTTTTTTCTTCGAAACGGAGTATTTTTTATGCCGTCGTTATCCTATTGAGATTATTATTTTTATATGAAGTTATCACCGGTTTAACGATAGTTATCGGAATGTATCAGGTGAAAAATGCACATGAGCCCGTCCATCGATAACTCTTAGACCGGAGAAATTTTTTTAGGAGTAAGAGATTCAGCATTATCTGATACCACTCCATCATTCTTAAACATACTAAGCCTTTGAAGAGGACTTTTTGCACGTCCCTCACTATTAATTGCGGCTCTAGGCAATGGGAGGGAGGCTTGGCTTGTTAGCTCCAGGGAGTTATCTTCTTCTGAAGAAATATACTCATCAGATTTCTCTAAAGTCTCTTTTCGCTCCAATTTAATTAATTGCTCTTGATACCATTGGATGTACCTTTGAAGAGAGTGAATATTATCGGTCAGCTTTTGCTTAAGGCTTGTTTCTGATGTGCTTGAGGGATCGTTGGCGGTAGTGGAATGCTCTAATAGTTCTTTTGATTCATCCGCGTCAATTACGCGCCGCTTATTGTGCTCCTTATCTTTTAATGCATTTTGTACTAAATCTATTTTCAATGTTAATAATTTAACTTTTTCTTTTAAATATCCATTTTTAGATTCAATTTGAGACAATAACAGATGGTTTTGATTTAAACTGTCAATATGAACCTCTCTTTTTTCTTCTAGCTCTTTAGTTAATTGCTCATGAGGGTCTTTAAAGAATATTTTATTTAAAAGTAGACTTGCTGAAGTTAATAAGATAGTAGCGCAAATTAGTCCTAGACCAACTGGAGTTAAAGAGGCAGTCAATGAAGTCAATGTCTGCAGGAAACTCAATTGTGTAATTCCTCCACCGAGTAAGGAGGACATCCACGTAAAAAGCCCAGTAAATGCGGTGGTTACAAAGGTTAAAACAGCAGCAAATTCTTTGAATCTTTTTTGTATGGGAGAGGTTGCATCCATCAGTTCTTTCAATTGGGGCCGTAGCAGTTGGGCCAACTTGATAAACGGTTGGGCTAGGACAATAAAAGGTGTTGCTACATAAATAGCTACATTTTTTAAAGCCTGAATAAATTGATTTTCTTTTTCTCCATTTTGGGCGCTCTCACTCTCAATAGGCTTTATTTTGGCCTTAAACGGTGGAGCACTTGTAGTTTCTAAGTCGATGGAAATACCCAGGTTTTCCGCTGACTGACGAAGTGTTTCCAGTTCTTTTTCTAATGCATCGTGTTGAGCATATTGGAGCTCAATTTCTTTTGCAAGGTCTTTAATTTGACGTTCATGCGCATCTCTGGTCTCAACAGACTCCATCAGTTTTTTAGATTTATCAAGATAACTGTATATGCTGTGTCCAGCTAGAACCATTCCGCCTATCAGCATCGCGGCTCCAACTGTTATCCAGCCTACTGGCGTCATAGAAAAGCCTAAAAAGGAGGCAACAGACAAGGCAAGAGTTATTACGGCTCCGTATTTGGTAAAATGATCTAAAAAAGTATTAAAGCCATTAAAGAATCCAGCAAGGTATTTTTGTTTGCTGTAAAGCGTTTTCACCGCTTGCTCTGTATTACGTTTTTCATACCAAGAAGTTACTTTTTTTAGTAAAGCAGTGGCTCGTTCGATTATCTTTATCATTTTAGTCCAGCATAATGAACCTCAGTAATTATGATTATAGATGTCGCAAATTAAGCAAATATTAAGTTGTGTGTTGTTTTTGTGTGTATTTTTGGGGATATCGATTTGCCCTGGGAGATGATACTGCTGCTTCAACAGCATACTGGGCTTAATAATCGGACTGAAAAGGAGTATTAACGAATCCACGATAGCCTGTTTGCAAACAACCAGACTACATTTGGATCCCTAGTAAGGACTACTTCGATTTATATTCTGCATCAAGTTTTCTTAAAAATGCCATTTTCTCGGCAATTTTAATTTCTAAACCTCGTGGTACGGGTTGGTACCAATTAGGCTCTTTCATTCCCTCGGGTAAATAACGTTCGCCTGCAGCATAAGCATGAGGCTCATTATGGGCATAGCGATATTCATGGCCATATCCTAATTGTTTCATTAGACGCGTTGGGGCGTTGCGTAGATGAATGGGTACCTCTCGCGACTTGTCTTTTTTTACAAAGGCCATGGCTTCGTTAAACGCATTGTAACCTGCATTACTTTTAGCGGCTATTGCCAGATAAATCACCGCTTGTCCTAAGGCCAACTCTCCTTCTGGGGAGCCTAATCGCTCGTAGGTTTCTGCGGCATCATTAACAATTTGCATAGCTCGGGGATCGGCCAAGCCAATATCTTCCCACGCCATTCTAATAATACGTCGAGACAGATATAAGGGATCAACTCCGCCGTCTAACATACGACAAAACCAGTAAAGTGCAGCATCAGGATTGGAGCCCCGAACCGATTTATGTAAGGCGGAAATTTGATCGTAAAAATTCTCACCACCTTTATCAAATCGCCGCATATGTTGGGCTAAGGAATTAATCACAAAATCTTTAGTCACCTCAGTGACCTTCGCTGCGGCACAAGCGGTTTGCAACTGCTCCATGCAATTTAGTAATCTTCTGGCATCCCCATCCACATAATCAATAATAATTGCGATTGCGGCTTCATCGAATGGAATTTCAGCAAGAACCGTCTGATGTGCTTTTTCAAATAATTGTTTTAATTCTTCATTAGTTAATGACTTTAATACATAAACCTGTGCCCGTGACAACAAAGCAGAGTTTACTTCAAAAGAAGGGTTTTCCGTTGTGGCTCCAATAAACGTAACCAAGCCCGATTCAGTATAAGGAAGTAATGCATCTTGTTGGGATTTATTAAAACGATGGATTTCATCAATAAACAGGATGGTATGTTTACCCTGAGTTAAATTCTCTTGGGCTTGCTCCATTGCGGCCCGAATGTCTTTAACGCCAGAAAAAACAGCTGAAAGTGCGATCCACTCACAGTCAAAAGCCTCCGCGGTAATTCGCGCCAGGGTCGTTTTACCAACCCCTGGAGGCCCCCATAAAATCATGGAGTGGAGCTTACCGCCTAGGAAACTAAGTCGTAAAGGCTTTCCCTCCCCCAACAAATGCTGCTGACCGATTACGTCATCAATATGTTTCGGCCGTAATAATTCGGCCAATGGTAGGGAGGGTTGCTTCTTTGACTCAGTCATTGCTGTACCACATCAACCCCTTTTGGTGCCTTAAATTGAAACAATGGAGCAGCCAACTGAGGGTTTAATTTAGTTTTTGCCAACTGTACTGTAGTCACTTGTCCTAGCTGATCATACAATACCAGTTCAGTTAGCATATTTTTATTAAATACCAGCTTCATACGTTGAAAATTTGCTTTGGGTGATTTGGATTTCAGATCGAAAACAGGATTATCCCCTGAACCACTCTGAACCACGGTAAAATCTCTGGTTACCGTATCGTCATAACCACTTAAAAATAAAGCGGCAGTTCCACCTAAACCTTTTTCTTGTTTTTTCACTGTAACCTGCTCAAGATCCGTATCATAAATCCAGATACGTTGACCATCAGCGATCATCAATTGTTCCATAGGCTCTTTAGTTTGCCAGCGGAAACGTCCGGGTCTTTGCAGCGCCATTGTTCCAGAAGAGCGAGAAACTACACGCTCTTTCGCTTTAACGACCTGTTTAAAACTTGCGGTCATTGAGCGAATCGCATTTAATTTAGTTTGTAATACTTGATCAGCCGCTTCACAAAATGCACCGGCAGAAAAACTCATAAGAACTGCAAGCAGTATTTTTTTCATGATCAATCCTCTGTTACTGAGTTCACTAAGACATCACGATAGCCACCATCTAGGGGGCCAACAATTCCTGTACGTTCCATTTCTTCAACCATGCGTGCGGCACGGTTGTAACCCACTTTCAATCGTCGTTGTACTGCAGAAATACTGGCTTTACGTGTTTGAATGACGAACTCTACTGCTTGATCATAAAGTGGGTCATCATCTTCAGCTTGGCTATCGCCATCAGCACTGCCGCCACCTTCATCCCCATCTACACCCAATCGAGTAATGTCTTCAATATAATCAGGCTCACCACGAGCACGCCAGTCATCGGCAATACGATGCACTTCTTTATCATCAACAAAAGCGCCATGAACACGTAATGGAGCCCCACTTCCTGGAGCTAAGTACAGCATATCTCCATGTCCTAATAATTGTTCCGCACCTTGCTGATCCAGTATAGTACGAGAATCAATTTTTGAAGAAACCTGGAATGACATTCGTGTTGGAATATTTGATTTAATTAACCCTGTTAAAACATCCACTGATGGGCGCTGTGTTGCTAAAATCATATGGATTCCCGCAGCACGTGCTTTTTGGGCAATACGCGCAATTAATTGCTCGACCTTTTTACCCACAACCATCATCATGTCAGCAAGCTCGTCAATTACAATGACGATATGAGGTAAAGCTTCTAACAACGGGGCTGTTTCATCCATTGAATCTACTGGCTTCCATAATGGGTTCGTTAAGGGCTCACCACTAGCAATCGCTTCAACAACTTTTGTATTAAAGCCTGCAAGATTTCTTACGCCAAGAGAGGCCATTAATCGGTAACGACGCTCCATTTCCTCAACACACCAACGTAAGGCACTCGCCGCCTCTTTCATGTCGGTTACTACAGGTGTTAATAAATGAGGAATACCGTCATAGACTGACAGTTCTAACATTTTCGGATCCACCATAATTAAGCGAACTTGCTCTGGAGTAGCCTTAAATAGGATACTCAAAATCATGGCATTGATCCCTACTGACTTACCCGAACCAGTCGTTCCGGCAACCAACAAGTGTGGCATTTTCGCCAAATCAACAACGACAGGATGCCCTGCAATATCGACCCCTAAGGCCAAGGTGATTGGAGAATGTGCTTGTTGGTACACATCAGCAGACAATACATCCGACAAACGAACCATTTCACGTGTGTTATTCGGCAACTCTAAACCAACAACTGTTTTACCCGGAATCACTTCGACCACACGTACCGAAATTACTGATAAAGAACGTGCTAAGTCTTTAGATAAGGCCGTTAACTTACTCACTTTAACACCTGCAGCCAATTGCAATTCATAGCGTGTAACTACGGGACCTGGATGCACAGCAACCACATCAGCTTGCACACCAAAATCTAATAGATGTTGTTCAAGCTCCCGAGAAACACTTTCTAATTCTTGATGGGTATAACCTCCCATCGGCTTTCCTGGAGCACCTTTATCCAGCAAATCTAAACCAGGTAAGGTGCCTGGATTATGAAGTTTAGGAGCGCGAATTTCTTTTAATTCACGTGGAGGTGCAGCAATAACCACTGGAGCGGGTTTTACTATCTCTGCTCGAGCAGGCTCTGATTTAATCAGTTCAGGCTTGATTATTTCTGGTCTTACAGGCTCTGGTCTTGGAACAACGGGTTTCTCTACATTAGCCATTAATACTGGAGCAGCTTTTTCCTTTTCTGGCTCAGGTTTGGAATTAAATAACTTAGGTGCTGCTTTTTCTTGAGCGGGCCTATCCTCTGCTGCTGATCTGCGTGCTTTATACTCCGCAATCCATGTGCTACTTGCACTAATCGCCTTTTTCACCGCAGCATAAGCCTTATTGATTAAAGATAAGGTGTAAAAGCCAATTAGTTCAACTGCCTGTAACCAGGATATTCCAGTAAGCCAGGTAGTTCCCACCAAAAACATCGCTAATAAAACGAGTACTGCGCCATGTAAATTCAACATGTGAAACCATGCTTTACCCACGGCTTGACCAATAAGCCCTCCTGGACCATGCATAGGATCCAGGCGATTCCAATGCGTTTGAAAACTTAATATACCACTGCCCCCAACGACCATCAGCAAAAACCCACCTAGACGCAAAGATAAAACTCGAAGATCAAGTACTTTTAATGCGCGTAAATCTTGCAATATTGCCCAAGCAATATAAACAAAAACAATCGGTAATAAATAAGCGAAATATCCAAAAACAAAATAGAGGGCATCGGCAATATACGCGCCCACCTGTCCGCCAGAATTAGCAACTGCTTTTCCAGCACGTGATACATGCGACCAACCTGGATCAGTGAATTGATAGGTCATTAACGATAAAAGAACAAATAAAGCTCCAGTTAAAGACAATATAAAACTGCCCTCACTAAGACGTTTGATGATGAAACTTGGCATGGTTTTTTTTAGGGAGCCAGCCTTTCTTCCCGATTGTTGTTTTGCCATAGGTATATTCAAAGGTTTGTTTATGTCATAATGTTCGCCATCTTAACACAAAATATCAAAATATTAAGGAAGGCAGAATCGATGAGCGATAGTAATCACCACCGCTTAATCATCTTGGGTTCAGGGCCTGCAGGTTACACTGCTGCAGTCTATGCCGCAAGAGCAAATCTAAATCCAGTATTAATTACCGGCATGCAACCTGGTGGACAATTAACCACAACTACAGAAGTGGACAACTGGCCAGGAGATATTGAAGGTCTACAAGGCCCTGCATTAATGGATCGCATGCAAAAACATGCTGAGCGTTTTGATACAAAAATTATTTATGATCATATCGTCAGCGCTGATTTATCCAAGAAGCCATTCACCCTGCGTGGCGATAGCGAAACCTATACCTGTGATGCATTAATCATTGCCACAGGAGCCTCTGCACGTTACTTAGGTTTAGAATCCGAGTCAGCATATCAAGGTCGTGGGGTTTCGGCCTGTGCAACCTGTGATGGTTTCTTTTTCCGTAACAAAGCAGTTTGTGTTATCGGTGGTGGAAATACTGCCGTTGAAGAGGCTTTGTATTTGTCTAATTTAGCCTCTCATGTCACCCTGATTCACCGACGTGACAGTTTGCGCGCTGAAAAAATTCTTCAGGATAAATTATTTGAAAAAGCGCGAAATGGTAACATCAGAATTATTTGGAACAGTGCCTTAGATGAAGTGGTTGGCGATGGGAAGAAAGTTACTGGTGCAAAAATTCGTCATGTTCGTGATGATTCAACAGAGCAACTCGATGTTGATGGCGTGTTCATTGCCATAGGTCATACGCCCAATACTGAGTTATTCAAAGATCAACTCAATATGAAAGATGGTTATATTAGCATTAAATCAGGGCTTGAGGGTATGGCAACCAGTACTTCGGTACATGGGGTCTTTGCTTGTGGTGATGTTGCTGATCATGTTTATCGTCAGGCCATTACTTCTGCGGGTTTTGGCTGTATGGCAGCACTTGATGCAGAGCAGTATCTGGATTTAGAACTCGAATAAACGAAACGCTTCCCCCCTTACTATAGGGAAGAAAAAAACTGGTCGCTCGCAATCGGGGTCTGCCTGCTGCAATCTGATTTAGTTGCCATTTAAGGAGATCCTGGTTGCAAGCAACCAGGCTACATTATTAAAAAACCTGCCTCAACAATTATTAACGCCTAGAGTGTTTATTACTTTACTCTCATATTCATAAATTCTTTCTTCAGCTTCAGGAGCGATTTCGAATAGTGAATCATCATAAGGATGAGCTTCGGGTGAATGAGGAACAGAGCCTTGAGCTTTAAAAAAAGTGCTTGAATTTACTTTTTTCTCAACAAAGCCATGAAGCCCTATGCTACTTTTATGAATTTTCATTCTCATTTCCTGGACTTTTTTAAATCCAGCGATAATCTCATTTTGTTGATCCCACAACCACAGCAATCCTTTTTTTCCGGGATACTCTTCTTGAAACCCTTTCAACGTTTTTTTAAGTTGGACAGCCTCATTTGATTTAAAAAAGCCTTTAGGGCGCTGATCATTTATTTGAGATAAACATGTATTGAATTCATCAACAAGCGGCCGCAGTATTTCAATGCTCTTGTTTAAATCACAAATCATTTTTTTTAATTTTCGCTCCACTGTTTTAATCGTTTTATCAATCGTAGGAAGCTCAGAAAAGATCTGTTGATTAAAGTGGGTAATAGCTAAACATCTTTTTGGTTCTTCATTTGATTGACCCTGTACCTTAGTTTGAAATACAACATATTGGCTATAAAGATCGGCCACTTTTTTAAACACATCAGATGAATCTTTTAAAGCAGTTCCCATTGATTTCAAAATTGCTTTAGCATTACTGTATTCTGGTTCAAAATCTGCTTGATACTTATCGTTTAATGTAGATAAATCACTCATCAGTTGACTTAATGTTTTAGACGGCATGTTGATACCCTTGAGTCGTCAAAATGACAAATTTTAAACGGATTGATTTTTTTGTCCATTAATTTAACGACAATTCCATTCTGAAATGTGCTTAACCTATTGATTCGATGGTGTTGATCTGGCTGTTTCTTTATTGCGATTCAACATTTTCAACATAATGTCTTTCCCCATAGCCTCAATCATTTTCATAAATAAGGGAGGGGTTTTGACTTGTAGGCGTCGTAAGTCGCTGTAATTCCAATAAATATATTCAATCGGTTCACGTGCATGGATTGTCGTACTTGCGTTCCCATCACTAAAATAACTCATTTCTCCAATAAAATGATAAGGCCCTAGCTCCAAGATTGAATCGTGAATATCAATATAAACTTGCCCATTGGTAATGAGCATTAAGGCTTTTACTGGCTTATCCTTTTCTAGCACAATTTCATTACTGGCTGTTCCTCGATGGCTTAATTTAATTAAGCGTAAGAAATCGCTGGTTTGCATACTGTCAAAAAATATTTTTTTTATCGCTTGCAATTCATCACTTAAATATTTGGGCATCATATCCCGTATCAAAAAACCAATTTGCACGAAATTAATAAGTAGCGAGGCAATTGCCCAATAAGCCATTGGCGGGATGTGGGCTAATATTCCATACAATAGAAATGAACCATCTGATAAAGCAAAGATAATACGGATCAAAAGAACTTTTCTGCAGCTCAGGCTAAGAAGAATTAAAATATTTCCTAAACTGTAAAGATAATCCAATTGCAATTGATTTTCCCCTTGCTTATTTATAGTAATTGTAGAATATATTCAATATACTTCCAAATCACGGGTTTTGTAAGCTTCATGGAGAAACTTGTACACATGTTAATAGACCCTAACGAAGAGTTTGTATTCCCAGATCCTGAAACCAGCGATAAACAGGGACTATTACTTATCGGCGGCGACTTGAACCCCAAACGTATATTACAAGCCTACTCACAGGGCGTTTTTCCTTGGTATGGGCCCGGTTCACCTATTCTTTGGTGGTCACCGAATCCAAGACTTATTGTACGCCCTTCAGCCTTTAAAGTGTCCTATAGTTTACAAAAATCACTAAAAAAACCATTTAGGATCACCATTGATACTGCCTTTCATGACGTGATACGTGCCTGTGCTACCAGTTCAGAGCGTGTGGAAAATACCTGGATTGTTAACGACATGATCGAGGCATACACACAAATACATGCAATGGGATATGCTCATTCATTTGAAGTATGGCTTGACGATAAATTAGTGGGTGGATTATATGGAATTAGTCTGGGCCGCGCTTTTTTTGGTGAATCCATGTTTCATAAGGTCACTGATGCATCAAAAGTTGCATTTTACTATTTATGCCAAACAATGAAACAATGGGAGTTTGATTTTATTGATTGCCAACTTCCCTCCCCTCATTTACAAACCTTGGGTGCAGAAATTATTAGTCGTGTTGATTTTATGCGCTTATTGAAGAATGCGTTGGAATATCCGAGTATGCAGGGAATGTGGCAGACTTCTTTTTCGTGAACGTTTGTGATTGCGAAATGTATTAACCTAACGGAAACCTGGTTGCAAGCAACCAGGCTATACCAATAAGACGCCTATCACATTCTATCTTATGGCGTCATATAGCTTGAACTGCCTTCAAATGTTACATCTTTAGCTTTACCTTCATAAACACATAACCAAGCACCGAATACTTCTTTTGCCTGTCTAGGTAGTTCATTTGATGGATTAGAAATTACTTCTTTAATGATTTCTTTATTTATCGTGATGTTTTTACCGTAGATGTATACATTCCACTCACGACCATTTTCATCTTCGATTACCGAAGTGGCCCCCGAGGAAACTATTCGAAAGTCATCTACGTTCATGAGTTTTCTAGGCACTGGGCAAGTAGGTTTTGCTTTAAGCCCAAATTGCCCGGCATTAGCAACACCAGCAAGACTGATTAGAATAAATAGCAAAATACGGTTCACTTAATGCTCCAATTGTTTTATAAAGTATTGGCTATTCCCATTCCATGGAGGAGTCATAAAATCACAGACTCGCTTGACGAAAGAAGCAATGGTAGCCGAAACATTAGGTTAAAACAATACAACTTGGATAATTTAAAACACCACGCTTCGTGAAGCATTGGATTGCAAAACAACGCACATCAGTACAATTAATTTACAATTTATACCTATAGTATAAATTTCAGCATTGCATAATTGCCATTTTCTTCATTTTAGCAGTATACTTGCCGGAGAGTTATGTTTTCGTTTTGAAAACATTAATTAATCGATTTGGTAATCATTTGAGAGACCTATGGCAAAAGAAGATCATATAGAAATGGCTGGCACAGTTATAGATACCCTGCCCAATACCATGTTTCGTGTTGAATTAGAAAATGGGCATATTGTCACTGCTCACATTTCTGGTCGCATGCGCAAAAACTACATTAGAATTTTAACTGGTGATAAAGTTAAAGTGGAACTAACTCCCTACGACCTATCTAAAGCTCGTATTATATTCCGCGATAAGAATTAATCTGTGTGCAAATATGAAATGGGCCATAAGGCCCATATTCATTAATAAGGCCTAAAGCTAGGGTTATCTACCTCAAAATCTGAAACAGATTCATTTTTAGGTTGTATGTAAAGCCCTCGGTAAAAGTTATTTAGGAATTTTTGACCATTTTCCAAACTATCTTCTTCAAAATAGGCATTTGCAAATGCTCGGCTAACACTTTCAACCGTCAGTCGCCCTAAGTTGATTACAAAAAATTCCGATTGTTCCATTGTCTTGATATCAACAAATGAAAAATAATCATACTTTTTATCACAAAGTTTCTTGTATACAGACTGGGTAGCACCAAAAAAAACCCTGCCCCACTCTCGCTCATCACCCACATTTTTAATCATTAGCGAATTTCGCCCAGAGAGTATTAGATCGTTAAGCTCCTGTTCAGTAATATACATCAATTTCCTCAATAGCTCATCATTTCGCGCAATAATAAACCATTTTGTTGCCATCAACAAATTACTTTTCAAAAAGAAACAAATAGAACCAAATAATAGCACCTGGCATTGAAGTATGTAGGTAATTTATGAAGCGTTTAGAGGCGCAACCGCCATCAGTAGAGTGGGATCAGATTCAAGCACAGATCCCACTCCATCCAGGCTACATTGGTGTACAATCGATTTATAAGGCCTCAAATATTGCAGCGGCTCCCATACCTGTACCAATACACATCGTAACCATACCGTATTTACCCTTGGTTCGCTGTAAACCGTGCAATAAGGTTGCAGTTCTAACTGCACCGGTTGCTCCTAAAGGATGTCCTAATGCAATGGCACCGCCTAAAGGATTTACTTTCTCACGTGGTAAGCCCAAATCCTTAATAACTGCTAACGCTTGAGCTGCAAAGGCTTCGTTTAATTCAATCCAATCGATTTGATCTAAAGTTAGTCCAGCGCGTTTTAAAGCAACAGGAATCGCTTTTATAGGTCCAATTCCCATAATTGCGGGGGGAACACCTTCTACAGCATAACTTAATAATCGTCCCATTGGTTTTAAATTATATTTACGAACCGCCTCTTCACTCGCTAACAAAGCAATACCGGCTCCATCACTGGTCTGTGAACTATTACCGGCAGTAACTGAGCCTTTTAATGCAAAAACAGGTCTTAATTTAGAAATAACGTCATAAGAGGTATCTGCTCTTGGCCCTTCATCATCAGTAATCAGCTTCTTCTTAATATTTGTTGTTGAATCTGCTAAGTTCGGCTGTCTTATTGTAATTTCTACCGGCGTAATTTCTGCTTTGAAATCACCACGCATTTGAGCAGAAATTGCCTTTTTATGGCTTTCAGCAGCAAACTCATCTTGCTGTTCGCGGGTAATTTCCCACTGCTTAGCCACATTTTCTGCAGTTATTCCCATCCCGTAAGCAATGGCAACATGTTCATTATCAAAAAAAGCTGGATTTGCAGTGTATTTATTGCCGCCTAAAGGCACCATAGACATGCTTTCAACGCCACCAGCAAGAGCTAATTGCATTTCACCACTACGAATCGATGCTGCAGCAGTGGCAATACTTTGTACTCCTGAAGAACAAAAACGGTTAATCGTCATTGCCGGGACAGACTGCGGCATACCCGCAAGCAGAGAAGCGATACGTGCTACGTTCATACCTTGTTCTGCTTCCGGCATCGCACAACCAACAACAACATCACCAATTTCTTCCCAATCAATATCTTGATGGCGACTCATTAGGGTTCTTATTGTATGTGCCAATAAATCATCTGGTAGCGTATGTTTAAATACACCACGAGGTGCTTTTCCTACCGGAGTTCTTAATACATCAACTATGTATACATTAGTCATCTGTTAATCTTCCTTATGCTTTCTTCTCTCTCGACCAAGCCGAGAGAAAAGATAAGTTGCACTTAATTACGTAATGGTTTTCCAGTCTCTAACAAATGACTGATACGAGCCTGAGTTGCTGGCGTTGATGCTAAAGTAACAAATGCATCGCGTTCTAATTTCAACATCCAAGCTTCATCAACCAATGCACCTTGATTGAGATTACCACCACAAAGTACTTTTGCTAATTCGGTAGATAAGAAATAATCATGTTGCGAAATAAACCCGCCTTCTAGCCAGTTCACTAAACCTGTTTGTAATCTAGCTAGTCCTTCAATTCCTGCTACTTTAAATTGTCTTGGTAACGGTGGGAGATAATTTTCCGCATGCATCAATTTAATTTTGCTTAGTGCAGCATAAAGAACCTCATCTGCATGCATTACAAATGTATCTGTGCTACGTAAATAACCCATTTGTTTTGCTTCAGCAGCAGAACCAGCTACTTGTGCCATAGCAATTTGTTGGAAGTAACTTTGAATGACGGTCATTAAATCGGCATGAGGAATACTCGCAGCACGCATCGCCATTTCTTTACATCCACCACCAGCTGGAATTACCCCTACTCCAGCTTCAACTAAACCAGGGTATGATTCAAAAGCAGCAACAACCGCATCACAATGCATCATAAATTCACAGCCGCCACCTAAAGCACGTCCTCTTAATGCAGCAATGGTTGGAATCGAGCTGTATTTTAAACGCATCGCTCCTGCTTGAAATTGAGCAATCATGTCATCAAGCGCCTGCATCTTATTATCCTGGATCAATTTCATAACATGACGTAAATCAGCTCCAGAACTAAAGTTTGCAGCATCATGTTGATAAATAATAAGTCCGCGACATTGCTTTTCAGCGACATCCAAGGATGCTTCCAAGCCATCCAAAACAGCCTGTCCTAAAGTATTCGCTTTGCTTTTGAAACTAAGAACAGCGACGTCATCTTGTAAGTGCCATAAACGTACCCCATCATTTTCATAAAGAACTGGTGTTGGATGTGCTGGTTCTTTGATTACTCGATCAGGGAAAAACTGACGCTTGTAAACAGGTAATTCGCTTCGCGGTTGATAGTTATTTTTCTGTGGCGAATAGGCACCCTCTTGCTTATAAAATGCATCAATCTCAAAAAGCCACCCAGGTAATTGGGCAGTACTTAGAGTTGCTTTTTCTTTAATTGCTTCACTAATAAACTGCGTTGTTTTGGTTAAATCTGATAATTGCCAAGTTTCAAATGGCCCTTGCATCCAACCAAAGCCCCAGCGAATCGCTAAGTCTACGTCTCTCGCATTATCAGCAATCGCTTCTAAATGATAAGCACAATAGTGGAATAGATCTCTAAAACAAGCCGCTAAGAACTTAGCTTGTTTATTGTCTGAGGTCATCAAACCTTGCATGCGGGCAACAGGATCTGCATTCCCCATAATTGTTTTAAGCTCATCGCTTACCTCTGATTTTGATGGTCGGTAGCTTGCTAAGTGGATGTCATACACTTCGATGGCTTTACCATTTTTGCGATAAATGCCCTGACCTGACTTTTGTCCCAAATGTCCATCTTTGATCAACCCAGATAGCCACTCAGGTAATTTAAAACTATGGTGCCACGGATCATCTTTTAATTGCTCTTGCATGGTGCGAACCACATGTTCCATGGTGTCTAAACCAACTACATCCATAGTTCGGAAGGTTGCAGATTTTGGTCGACCTAATAATGGTCCAGTTAATGCATCAACTTCATCTAATCCCATATTCATAGCCGAAGCATGATGCAATGTAGTTAATAGAGAAAATACGCCCACCCGGTTTGCAATAAAATTAGGAGTATCTTTAGCGCGAACCACACCTTTGCCTAAATAGCTGGTTAGCCAAGCCTCTAAATGGTCCACTAATTTTGCGTCCGTTGTACTTGTTGGAATAAGTTCTGCAAGATGCATATAACGTGGTGGATTAAAAAAGTGAACGCCACAAAAATTTTTTCGGTGTGCTTCGGGTAATACGGAGCTCAGAGTATTAATACTGAGTCCAGAAGTATTACTGACTAAAATGGAGCGATTTGTTAAATGAGGTGAAATACGTTTGTATAAGTCTTCTTTCCAATCCAAACGTTCTGCAATTGCTTCAATAATTAAATCACACTCAGCCAGCTCAGCTAAATTTTGCTCGTAATTTCGAGCTTGTAACAATGCGCCTGTTTGTGCTGTAGCAAGAGGTGCTGGTTTTAACTTAGTTAAATTGGCAATTGCCTTATCAATTAATGCATTGGCATTAGCATCTTTAGAAGGCAAATCATAGAGTAGAGTTTCTATTCCAGCATTGACGCAATGTGCAGCAATCTGTGCGCCCATAACCCCTGCACCGAGAACCGCGACTTTTTTTATGAAAAATGGTTCCTGCATTATTTTTCCCTCATTAATTTAGTGAATATCATCCACACTTAAGGCCCTGCAGCTGCAGGGCCAATATAGGGCCTGTCCCTAAGATAGATTAAATTTAATACCCTGAGCTAATGGCAACTCATTACCCCAGTTAATGGTGTTGGTTTGGCGACGCATGTATGCCTTCCAGGAATCTGAACCCGATTCACGTCCACCACCCGTATCTTTTTCACCACCAAAGGCACCGCCAATCTCAGCTCCGGAAGTACCAATATTGATGTTTGCAATTCCACAATCACTACCCCAAGCACTTAAAAAACGCTCTGCATGCTTTAAGTTTTCTGTGAACAACGCAGAAGACAAGCCTTGAGGAACATTATTATGCATCTCAATCACTTCATCTAAAGAACGATACGACATCACATATAAGATAGGCGCAAAAGTCTCTTCTTGCACAATATCCCAATCATTTTTTACATTACATACTAAAGTTGGTTGTACAAAAGAACCAGATTGATTCAAAGCCTCACCGCCAAAAACAATCTTGCCGCCAGCTTCTTTAACACGCATAACAGTCTTTTTAAATTGTTCTACTGCGTGCTTATCAATTAAAGGTCCCATTAAATTATGCGTGTCTAAAGGATCACCGATTGTTATTTGCTCATAGGCAGAACGCAGTTTCTCAATAATAAAATCGTACTGAGACTCATGAACAAATAAACGTCGTGTTGTAGTACATCGTTGACCTGCTGTTCCCACTGCACCAAAAACAATTGCAGGAACCGCTAAATGTAAATCAGCTGACTCATCTAGAATGATGGCATTATTACCACCTAACTCTAAAATAGTCTTACCTAATCGGGAAGCAACTTTTGCAGCGACTAGTTTTCCTACTGCGGTTGAGCCTGTAAAAGAAATCAATGGAATACGCTTATCATTAACCATTGCATCGATTACTGCATGACCTTGTGGAATAATTAAACTAAAAATTTCTGGGCAGTTATTTGCTTTTAAAACTTGATTACATAGATGTTGAACTGCGATCGCACAAAGCGGAGTCTTTTCAGAAGGTTTCCATAAAGTCACATTTCCGCATATTGCTGATAAAAATGCATTCCAAGCCCAAACAGCTACCGGAAAATTAAAGGCAGAAATAACACCAACAATCCCATAAGGATGCCATTGTTCATACATTCTATGATTTGGACGCTCAGAATGCATGGAGTTACCATACAGCATACGCGATTGACCAACAGCAAAATCAGCAATATCAATCATTTCCTGAACTTCACCATCCCCTTCTTGCTTGGATTTACCCATTTCTAAAGAAACCAAGCTTCCAAGTAAATCTTTTTTCTCACGTAGAATTTGACCGATTTGTCTGATGATTTCTCCACGTTTTGGTGCAGGAACCATTCTCCATACTTGAGCAGCACTTTGCGCACGGGCCATAACCTGTTCATAATCATCCATAGTGCAAGGAGCTACTTCAGCAAGCTTCTCATTGTTTGTTGGACAAAAAGAGGCAAAGGTATCCGCATGAACATTGCTGTGCCAGCCCTGGCCACTAAAAGCCCCTGCATTGGTATCTTGAATATGTAATTGCCTTAATAATTCCATGTATAACTCCTTGAAAGCTCTTTTGTATAGGATAAAACGGGACTGACTTAACTTGTAGCCCGTATTAGACGAATACGGGCTAGATTATTGCTTTAAGCGTAATAACGACCAAAACGGTTTTCCAATACTGCCGATAATTGGAAGTTTTCTTGATAGACTAAGCCTTTGTATTCATTAGCTTGTCCTAATACCAGGTCAACTACAGCACAAACACCAGAGGCAGTGCTTACTTGAATTGCAGACCATTCTAATCCTGCAATGATTTGTGGATATATTTTCTTCACGTAGTTCTTTTCAGTCAGCTCACCACGTTTCATACCTTCAACAGTAACATAAACGATAACCAGATCTTGATAAGTCTTAGGAATGGCGTTTTCTAAAATACGCTTTAAGGTTGCTCTATCTTCATTTAAGCGCAAATCATTCATTAAGAACTTCATTTTTTGGCAATGACCAGGATAGCGCATTGTTTTGTAGTTCATAGTATGAACTTTGCCGGTATACAGCTCAGCCAAACTACCTAGACCGCCTGAAGTATTAAATGCTTCATACTCACAGCCATCAATTTGAATCGCTTCTAAACCTTCTAGAGGAGATAAAGTAACTTCCTTGCCATATTTAATACCATAGCAAAGATTACCATACTCGTTGATTACCCCGTCAGTTGACCAGGTTAGTGAGTAATGCAATGCATTGTTTGCATTTTGTGGCAATGCACCTACACGCATTTTAACATGGTGACACTCTTCAAATTCTTGCATTAAGCTATTTGCCGCGATACTAATAAATCCTGGGGCTAGTCCACACTGAGGAACAAAGGCGGTTTCAGCATTTTTAGCAATTGCTTTTACTGCATCAGTAACCGATGTATCTTCAGTTAAGTCAAAATAATTGGCTCCAGCTGCTTTAGCTGCTGAGGCAACATGTGTGTTTAAAAAATAAGGTAAGCTTGAAATAACCGCCACAATATTATTTTTTTCCATATAGGCTGTTGTGGCTTGTTCATCAGTAACATCTAAAGCTACTGTTTTTACTTTGGGTAAAGCACTGAGTAATCGCTTTACATCAGACCCATTAAAATCAACATCGACTAAATGGACTTGATAAGAGCCGCTTTCCGTTAATAAACAGGCAATTAAACTACCAATTTTCCCTGCACCCGTAATCATGACATTGTACATATAAATCCCTCTCCATTGTAAGTCGGGGATAATCGTACACAAAAACTCGCTAATTGCAAAGTGAGCTGGGTTAATCTATATTCAAAATAGCTTTTTCAAATTTCTTGACCTTAAAACAGTACTCCTTTATCTTATGATTTTCCAATTTTATGACAGCATATGAAGCAAACTGCTTTAGCCAATTCCATTCCACTAAGTACTTCCATACGTATTGGCTATATTAAATATTTATTGATGCTCATTCTCGGGCTTGTAGCGGCATTGGGCTTTGCTCCCTTTCATATGCCTGGATTAACTATTTTAAGTTTGGCTTTTTTATATGCCAGTTTAAAAAATTGCTCTAGAAAACAAAGCTTTTATCATGGCTTTTTTTATGGAATCGGTTATTTTGGTCTTGGTGTTTCTTGGGTTATTGTCAGCATTCATGACTATGGCCAATTAAATTATTTCCTTTCAGGATTGGTGACCTTAATTTTTATTATGTATCTGTCACTCTTCCCTGCATTGGTTGCTTATTCATTCAAAATTCTAGAATTTAAGCACAGTAAATTATTATCCGTTGTTCTCTTTGCCGTTTTATGGTGCGTCGGTGAATACCTGAGAGCAACTTTATTTAGTGGTTTTCCTTGGTTATTTGTAGGTACCGTACTTATTGATACGCCAATTAAATACCTAATCCCGCTTTTAGGAATTTATGGCTTAAGCTTGGTATGTGCCTTCTTTTCAACATTTTTAGTGCTGACTGTGCAGGAAGAGCGCTCCAACAAACGCAATGCCTATGTGATTGTTTTTATCCTCCTAATGCTTAGCCCTTTCGCATTCAAAAATGTAAGCTGGACTCAGATGCAAAAAGACCCTATTACCATTGGCGGAGTCCAGGCAAACTTATCCATGCGCGACAAATGGGATGAAACACTGTTTTGGAATTTGTTAAAATATTATGAGCAAGCAATTAATAAGCTATTGGGTAAGCAATTAATTATTTTGCCCGAATCAGCACTACCCTTGCCCGCTAGTTATTTAGATAAGTATTTACATAAACTCCATGACAAGGCCATAAAATCAAATAGTGCCCTTATGTTAGGCATATTACAGCCCACGAATGACAGTGAAGCTAATTACTATAATTCGGTTATTACGCTGGGAGCCGGAAAAGGAAAAGTGTTAAAAAGACAGCTGGTGCCTTTTGGCGAATATATTCCCAAGCCCTTACAAGCCATAAATCGTTGGTTTAATTTACCGGATGCTAATCTAGTTCCAGGAAAAATTCATCAGTCATTAATTAAGGTGGCGAATCATCCGATAGCTAGCCTTATTTGCTATGAAATTGCGTATCCTTATCTTCTGAGAATGCAAATGCCAGAGGCGCAATGGATTGTTTCAATTAGTGATAATGGATGGTTTGGACATTCCTTTGCCAGCTATCAACAGTTGCAAATGGCCCAGATTTTGTCCATTCTCACAGGCCGCTATCAGGTCGTAGTGAATAATGACGGGCTGTCTTCGGTAATTAATGCTAATGGTGATATAACCGAAATGCTCCCTCCCTTTAGTGCTGGAATTTTGCAAGGTAGCATTTATCCAGCTGAAGGCATAACTCCTTGGATTAGATGGAGTGAAATGCCCGCGTTTATCTTTTGTGTGGTATTTTTATCTTTTACGTTGTTGATGTGGTTTAGAAGAAAGACGTAATACAGACTACGTCATCCCGAACGCAGTGAGGGAAGCTCCTGAATGTGGTACAAACTCTATAAATTAGTCCAGTGCCTTATTCAGGAGATCCTTCGTCGTTAACTCCTCAGGATGACGTAGAGGATGACAAAGTGCAGCCGCTCTATATCGCTACACACACGTCATCCCGAACGCAGTGAGGCATCTCCGAAATGTGGCACAAACTCTATAAATTAGTCCAGTGCCTTATTCAGGAGGTACTTCGTCGTTAACTCCTCAGGATGACGTAGAGGATGACAAAGTGCAGCCGCTCTATCGCTACACACACGTCATCCCGAACGCAGTGAGGCATCTCCGAAATGTGGTACAAACTCTATAAATTAGTCCAGTGCCTTATTCAGGAGATCCTTCGTCGTTAACTCCTCAGGATGACGTAGAGGATGACAAAGTG
>JARLJR010000148.1 GCA_031291095.1 Legionella sp.
ATATTTATACGTACTCTCGCTGGCCTGTTTCTCTCTCGCCAATACCACGCTTTGCTGAATACCATCATAAGATGATATAGCATGCTCTATCTCACCAGGCTCTATTCGGTAGCCTCTTAATTTTATTTGATTGTCCTTGCGACCTATGTATTCAAGGCTGCCATCTGATAACCATCTTACCAAGTCTCCTGTAAGATACAGCCTTTCATATCCAGGTTCTTTGCAAAAAGTATTTAGCATAAATTGAGTTGCTGTCCGGGTTGGATTATTAAGATAATTTTCAGCCAATCCATAACCAGCTATAGCTAATTCTCCAACCTCCAAGATTTTAGCTAAAGATAATGTCTTATTTAAAACATACGCTTTCATATTAGCTATTGGTCTGCCAATGGGAATTATGCTTCCCAAGTGGATCTTTGAAGGCACCTGGTAGAAAAGACTGTCTCCTCCTCCTTCCGTTTGGCCATATAAATTTAAGAAAATGCAATTTGGTAAAAGAGACGTTACTTTATTTGCCAAAGCGGAAGTAAGCTTTTCTCCACTAATCGAGCAAATTTTCAATCCAGTCAATTTATTAATTTCTTGATAACAATTCTTCAATAACATCTCAAGAAAAGAGGGTACAACAACAAGGCGAGTTACATTATGCTGAGCCAGACTATCAATGAATTTTCCAGGATCTAAAATTAACTCTTCTGGAATGATAACCAGTTTAACTCCCTGTAATAAGCAGCCCCAAATTTCCCAAGAAGAATCAACAAAAACTAGAGAGGTTTTTTGACACCCAGTTTCATCTTTTGTAAACGGATAATGTTCCCACATCCAAAAAAAACGATTTAATCGATTCAAATGTGAGCTGCAAACTGCCTTGGGGTGGCTTGTTGTTCCGCTAGTATAAAAAATATCGACAATATCTTGTACCTTAGCCGCGCTTTCAATATTTACGTCTGGAAAATTTAAAAAATAATTAACGTTATAATTAACAATTACGTTCCGATAGCTATTTAATTTATTCTGAAGAAATGATGTAGTCACAAGAAGCATCGCGCCACTATCATTTAATTGATACTGCAAATGCTTGATAGGAGATCTTGGATCCAATGTCAAATAGGCCGCGCCTGTCTTTAAAATTGCGAGTAAAGTTACTATAAGATCAAGGTTTCTATATGTACAAACGCCTACATAACATCCAGGCCCTACTCCTTTGGTTAGCAAAAAATGAGCAAACCTATTAGCACGTTTATTCAACTCATCAAAAGTTAATTTCTCATTTTGATATATTAAAGCAATTCCATGAGGAATTTTTTGAACGATATCTTCAAACATTTGGTGAATACAACGAGTAATATTGAAATTATGCTGCGTTTCATTCCAATGAAAAAATAAGCGTTCCTCCTCTACGTTAATGATTTCGCTTAACACCAAATTGTTCATAATAAATTAAATGCCTAGCTGTGAACGCTGCCATCAAGTAGGTATTGAGGTTTACAATATGTTTCCTTTATAAAAAACGTAATGAAAAAGCAGATAAGCAATCCAACCAGCAGAGTGGCAAAAGCTATTTGATACTCTTGTACCCCAAGAGCATGTAAATTATTAAACAGGGTATCTGCTCTCAATTTATCAAGTATAAACCCTACGATGGGTATCATAGCTGCCCCAATCATTACAGAGGCCATATTCGTCACTCCTAAAGCCATGCCTGTAAGTTGCCGTGGGTTTATTTCAGAGGCTAATGCATAGGAGACAACGATACCGCTATTAAAAAATCCGTATAAAAAAAGAATGCCAGTATAAACTGTGGGACTAAGTAACTCATGCATAGACAAAGAGCCACCATAAATAACGATTGTTAAAAAGATAAAGCATGCTATAGCACTTACACGCATGACTATCAAACGATTCTGCATTCGATCGGAAACCCATCCTAAAATCGGGCAGCCTATCGCCAGACCTATAAACATCATCCCTACTTCATGCCCAGCCGCTTCAATCGATATGCCTTGGCATCTACTGAGAAAGCTAGCTCCCCATTGCTCGCCGAAGCAGGCGCTCGGGGCATATAAAAGGCCAATAAATAAGCAGTTCAACCAAGATTGTGAATTAGATAAAATTAATTTGATGGATTGCCAAGTGTTCACTTCATGCTGTACATTAGAATTTTTGAGGGCAATTTGATTATATTTATTGTTAATAAATATAATCATCAGCAGTGAAATGAGTAAAAATAAAACGAAGAAACCATACATACTAGCACGCCAACCAAAAGAATGATAAACAGCAGCCATGGGGCCTTGGCCGACCATCGCCCCCAACATTCCAAATGCCTGGGTTAATCCGGCGAGGAAAGCGAAACGCTCGGGCTTAAACCAAAGTGAAATTAATTTCAATGTACCAACAAATGCAAATGAAGCACCAAAACCCGTAAGAAATCGGCTAAAAAAACCGATATATAAATTATTCATCTCTGCAAAAATAAGTGCACTTACCGCGCAAATTACTGAGGCCATAATAAGCAGCCATTTAGGGCTAAAACGGTCGACCAAGATACCAACAGGTATTTGCATACTAATATAAGCATAATAAAAACACGCAGAGAATCCACCTATTGCAAATGCAGTCGCTTGAAATTTCTCCATAAGAACCGGGGTCAGAACGCTAGTAGAAACACGAAGAACATAATCGATAAAAAAGAAAAAAGCGCCTAAAAACCACACTACATAAGGCTTTCCATAGTTGACCTTTCGTAAAGTCATATTTACCCTCTTAATTACAAATTAAAATACATAAAAACATACTACTGCAAATCATAAGAAGATCATTTGAGATTAAATAACCAATTATTTGAAATCGTTATTTTTACATCATGTCAACACTAATTGACTATTAAGAAAAAACTGATCTCTTCCAAAAATCAGAACAATGCCATATGTTATAATATACGTTGAAACACGAAATAAATTTATGTTACAAACAATCATCCAAGCAAATATTATTTATATGCTGAAAAGAGTAGAACTAGAGTTGATAAGCTCCATCATAAACCAATTGATCATCAAACTTAAATATACTGTGACTCATCATCATATCCAGATGGAATGTGTTATCTGCTTTCCCGCCTAACCCAAAATGTATCCCGGAATGTTTTTCTTCAAAACTGGCATTTTTTCCAAACAGTTTTTTTATTCCTTCATTAGTACCTATTCCAATTTCATGAATTTGAAGATGATCTTCTGAATACTCAAAAAAATAATTTAAATCATTGCTTAATTCAATATTTGAGCTTGAAAATGACTCTACTTTACTGTTTTTAAAAACAAATTGTATAGGATCTTCTATTACTCCATATTTTAATCCAATAGGAATCATAGAAAGAAATGAACCTGTAAAATATAAGACCCCGTTAATACCGGGCGAATATGAGGCGATTTCTCCCGGTATTATTTCACCGTAAGTAGTGCCATCAATACTTGTCCACGGATTGGCCTTTGCAAGATCGACAGTTACGTTCGTTCCAATATTATCGGTGATAGTCAATATTTTTGATTTTTCAGCCAGGCTAATTAAACTCTTATTTAACGATTTAATACGCTGTGGATTTACAGAATAAATATCTAGAAATTGCTCATACATATCATTTATGAAAATGACTTTTAAAGGATCTTTCGAGAAATGCTGTGAATAAGGCTGCATTTCTTTAGAAAATCCTGGCTGCAAGTTTTGCCGTGTAAAATGGTCGTAAAAAAATAAAACTCTGTCAGCTTCAGAGTAACCATCAACTATCTGTGATTGATGCTCGGATATTTCATAAAATCCTATCACATCAAAATCGTTTATAAGTGAAGGGCGAAGTTCGTTAATAATTGCATGATATTTTTTTTCATATGCAACAATTATCTTATTACTTTTTTCATTAGGTAAATGATATTTTAAATAATAACTGAAATTGGCACATGATGACTGATAATTTGCAATTCGATCCAAAATATTTACTCCCAAACACCCCACTAAAACTTAACGTTGTCGCCCCCAATCTAAGATTTGCGGCAACTATTCAACAACGATATAAGATTGAGATACTAGTGAACTATTTGATGTTATTAACTTTCTCAGTTTACTACTCATACGTACTGTTTGATACCAAATTGACAAATCCATTCTTTTCTCCAAAAAATACCTAAACTAAGAAAATTCCCCCAGTGTAAAGTTAAGGGAGATCTTGCCCGAATTCTAATCATTAGATATAAGAATGTCAATCAGACCATGCAGCAGTCTCATCTAAATTTCATAAAACATTGCTGAAAGAATCCTAAGTAATTGATCTTTTTCTGCTTTTTAAGAACATTAACTATCAAGAAATCAGCCCTCGAATAAATCGTATAAAACATCAATTAATCATGTTATGTCAATCGTCTTTTGCGCCATATTGTATGGCGCGGAAAATTGGGTTAGGCAGAACTTTCCAGGATTTATATAAAGAGGGGTTTAAACAGTTTTAGATATGAAATAAGATTGTACTATCTCATGATACATTTAATCGCGTGTTCGTTGTTTATTTCAACTCTTGCTATATAATTTAAAATCAAACATAAGCACGTCATCTCATGGTAAAAGATCTACGTTACTGACTGCAGAAAAGAGAGCAAAAATAAAGCTCCCCCTAATTTTTAAAAAACTTTAATACCATAGAACGCATTCTCGCGGTTTCAGAAGGATTAAATTCTTTATAAACGTCACTGCCTATGTTTAAACACACGGTAACCTGCTCTCCAAGCCCTTTGAGTAAATCAACCCCTGATAATTTAAGTAAATTAATTTCTGTGGCAATTTCGGCAGCCCATGCATCAAGATAAGTCATCTCAGTGAATACAGGAAGAAATAGCTCATTCCCCTCCTGGAAAAATAAAACCCGGGGCTCTTCATCCTCAATATGTTTCTCTACGGGAATAATAAAGTTGGCTTTAATAAATTCTAGATAGGCTTTATTTGCTTCTTTTGAAGATCCAGCAGAAATAAGCGCTTCTTTTATGGCGTTGTCGAGTGCATTCATCAGAGTGATTTGATCCGGTAAAAGGCAAATTATAACCAAGTCTACCGCTGATGAACAGCACCCTACTGAGTAAGTAGCCCTACTATAGCTTTAGGCTACTAACTCAAACAATTGATAACCAACAAAAGCAGAAGCGGCTATTGCTCCACTAATTTCAATTACCAGTGATAAGAAACTATGCTTTTGGCAATATTGCTGATCGTTTGCAGCAATTTCTGGCTCTAATGAAGTCTCTTCTTGCGCATATGCGCTGATGTCAAATAAAGGCTCATCACCAGATAACGCATCCCACCACCCCTCTAACCAATGCTCGGCTTCTTTAGATCCTTTTGGAAAAGGATTATCTTCTTCTGCCGCATAAGCTAACGCACACTCATATCCTAAGGCATAGCTCTCTTCATGGCTTGGATGATCAATGTTAAAACGTAATTTAATATGTGGTAGTAAGGCAGTAATGTCGTTCATGATTGCACCCTCAATTTATGTATCCTGTATGTATTTTCCCAAGCTCAACTGTGATACTCCAAGTTGTATTATAATTAAAGCTATGTGCAATTCATTATCTTCTCATGTTGATAATTTCTGCACTTAAAGCAATTTTACGACTTTAAAATACTACTAACAGCTAAATTAGAAACCTTTACTCATTTTTGACAATTTCTTCAAAAACTAGGGACTTAATTCAGTTTTATGATTTCTATATATATAGATGCAATTACCAGGCCAACTTTTTTATTTTGTGAAATTTATTTTTAAAGTCATTGAATAACATCTATTTTTTTATTTTTGACGAGAATATAACTCTGGCTACACCTTCGGTTGTACTGCTTAATGCAGGCTGGGCTGCCAAGCCTTGCATTGGAGGTGTCACAAACAATATTTTCTGGGCTTGGCAGCCCAGCCTACACTTTTCTAATTCAGTTCACTACAAAAGAACCCCTAGCCGCAAGCAACCAGGCTATAATACTGTGTCCAAGAATTGATAAGCAAAATACATTGCCGGCAAATTTTGCCGTTAAGGTGCCAGACGGTGGTGCAGCCAGCGTCCTTCTTGCCGGTAATAATGAATTCGATCATGCAAACGATTGTCTCTTCCTTGCCAAAACTCAATCTCATCAGGGATAACCATATAGCCGCCCCAATATTCGGGCCGCAATACAGGTTCCTGTCCATATTGCTGAATTAAGTCATTTAATGCTTTTTCCAACATTTCCCTACTGGAAATTTCATGACTTTGCGGGGATGCAATCGCGCTAAATTGGCTTTTCACCGGTCTTGATGAAAAATAAGCATCGGATTGCTCCTGGCTTACTTTCTGTACGTGTCCTCGTATGCGAACTTGTCTCGCCATTTGTGGCCAATAAAAATTAAGTGCCGCATAAGGATGATGTTGCAGCTGCATTGCCTTACTGCTTTGATAGTTAGTGTAAAAAACGTAATTTCCATCCTCCAAACCTTTTAATAAAACAACTCTGGAGTCAGGGTGGCCATTGCTATCTATGGTAGCAAGTACCATTGCGGTAGGATCATTTGTTTCATTTTTTAAAACATCGGCGAACCATAAGTGAAACTGTTCAATCGGATCATCAGGGATATTCTGGTCTTGCAGCTTTAATTCACCATAATCACGTCTTATGTCAGCAATACTTCGAAAATTTGTCATGGTGTTACATCCATATTAAAAATTGTAGCCTGATAAAAGGAAACGTCATCCCGAACGTTTGAGGGATCTCCCTCAAACGTTCGGGATGACGTCTTAATGTCAGAGAGAGAAGCGAGTGTAAATTATTTACCCTCGCTTCTCCCGACAAGCTCTCTTACCAGCCAGTTACTTCTGCAATAGCATCGCCTAAATCAGCAGGAGAACGTACTGTTCTTACACCAGCAGCTTCTAAAGCAGCGTATTTCTCAGCAGCAGTACCTTTACCACCAGAAATAATCGCACCAGCATGGCCCATACGCTTACCCGCAGGCGCAGTAACACCAGCAATGTACGATACGACAGGCTTGCTTATATGAGATTTAATGTATTCAGCAGCTTCTTCTTCTGCAGAACCACCAATTTCACCAACCATAATAATCGCTTCAGTTTGCGGATCTTTTTCAAATAAAGCCAATGCATCAATAAAGTTAGTTCCTGGTATTGGATCACCACCGATACCGATACAAGTACTTTGTCCAAAACCTTTATCAGTAGTTTGTTTTACTGCTTCATAAGTTAAAGTACCTGAACGCGAAACAATACCTACTTTACCTGGTAAATGAATTGAACCTGGCATAATTCCAATTTTACATTCGCCTGGAGTGATAATTCCTGGGCAGTTTGGTCCAATTAAACGGGCTTGGGTATTGTTCTCTAAGTAAACTTTAACATCCAACATATCAAGAACAGGAACACCTTCAGTAATACAAACAATTAATTTAATTCCTGCATCAGCTGCTTCAATGATGGAGTCTTTGCAAAATGGTGCTGGAACATAAATAACCGTTGCATCTGCATTGGTTGCTTCCACCGCATCACGCATCGTATTAAATACAGGTAAGCCTAAATGCGTTTGGCCACCTTTGCCAGGGGTTACCCCGCCAACCATACGTGTTCCATATTCAATTGCTTGTTCTGAATGGTAAGTTCCTTGCTTGCCAGTAAATCCCTGACACAGTACTTTGGTTTCTTTATTAACTAATACACTCATTGTTGACCTCGAAATTTAGTTTAAGCCTGCAGATTAATGCAGCAGGCAATCGCTCTATAGCAATCAATTAATTAAGCAACAGCTGCCACAATTTTCTTCGCAGCATCAGTTAAACTGGTTGCAGCAATTACGTTTAAGTCACTCTTATTTAAAATATCAGCGCCTAATTGAGCGTTATTCCCTTCCAATCGAACGACTACAGGGATCTTAACATCGACTTCTTTCACCGCAGCCAAAATACCATCAGCAATGAGGTCGCAACGAACGATACCACCGAAAATATTCACCAAAATACCTTTAACTTTATCGTCAGATAAAATAATTTTTAGTGCTTCACTAACACGTTCTTTTGTTGCACCGCCACCCACATCCAGGAAATTTGCTGGCTCACCACCATGAAGCTTAATCACGTCCATAGTAGCCATTGCTAAGCCTGCGCCATTAACCATACAACCAATTGAACCATCAAGAGGAATGTAATTTAATTCCCAATCGCTAGCGCGGTTTTCACGCTCATCTTCTTGTGATGTATCGCGCATACCTTTCAATTTAGGTTGACGATATAACGCATTACCATCAATATTTATTTTTCCATCCAAACACAATAATTGTCCTGTTTTAGTAACAACTAATGGGTTAATTTCTAATAAACTTAAGTCACACTCAACAAACATTTTACCCAAGCCCATCATCAACTGAGTAAATTGTTTGATTTGGTCATCTTTCAGACCTAATTTAAATCCTGCTTCACGACATTGAAATGGCATAACACCTACTAATGGGTCTACAACCACTTTGAAGATTTTCTCAGGAGTTTCTTCGGCTACTTTTTCAATTTCAACGCCACCTTCAGTAGACGCCATAATGACTACACGACGTGTTGCTCTATCAACAACAGCACCAAGGTATAATTCACGATCAATGTCACATGTTTCTTCAACCAAGACTGCATTAACAGGTTGTCCATGCGCATCTGTTTGATAAGTTACCAGGCGAATTCCAAGTAATGCCTTAACTGCTGCAGCTAATTCATCGCGGTCAGAAACTAATTTAACACCACCCGCTTTTCCGCGCCCCCCAGCATGTACTTGTGCTTTAACAACCCAACGTTTCGTTGATAATTGAGAAGCAACTTGCAGTGCATCTTCAACCGTGTAAGCTACTTGGCCATTTGGTACAGGTAAGTTATAGCTAGCAAATAATTGTTTGGCTTGGTATTCATGTAAATTCATTGCAATTACCTTTATAAAAAAGCAAAACCCGCAAACACGGGCTTGCTGTTAATTGTGATTATTAAACATTAAGTAAAAGACGAGCTGGATCTTCCAATAACTCTTTAACACTCACTAAGAACTGTACGGAATCTTTTCCATCAATTAAACGGTGGTCATAAGATAAAGCGACATACATCATTGGACGAATAACAATCTCGCCTTTCTCTACTACAGGTCGGTCTTCGATTTTATGCATACCAAGAATACCTGTTTGTGGTGGGTTAATAATTGGCGTTGCCAATAATGAACCGAAAACCCCACCATTAGTAATAGTAAAGGTACCACCCTGCATTTCTTCCATAGACAATTTACCTTGTCTAGCGCGGCTGGCAGCATCGTTAATTGCCATTTCAATTTCAGCCATGCTCATTTGATCCGCATCACGAATCACGGGGACTACTAATCCACGTTCAGTAGATACAGCAATACCAATATCGTAGAAACCATGATAAACCACATCTTGGCCATCAATAGACGCATTCACTGCTGGAAAACGCTTTAATGACTCAACAACTGCTTTAGTGAAGAAAGACATAAAACCTAGTTTAACACCATGCTTCTTCTCAAAACCGTCTTTATATTGAGCGCGCATATCCATTACCGCTTTCAAGTTAACTTCGTTAAAGGTAGTTAACATGGCTGCATTATGTTGTGCTTCAAGTAATCGTTCAGCAATTTTGGCTCTTAAACGAGTCATAGGTACACGGCGCTCTTCACGTGCTCCCATTGCAGCCACTGGAGCTGGTACTGGTTTGCTTGCAGCAGGAGCTGCTTTACCACGATTAGTTTCAATATAAGAAAGAACATCGTCTTTGGTAATACGACCGTCTTTACCACTACCTGGAATTTGGCCTGGTTGTAAATCATGCTCGGCCATCATACGACGTACGACTGGGCTAGTTGATTTATCTTCATGAGCACTAACCTCAGCGCTGCTTGCAGCAGCTTTTTCTTCACTTGGCTTAGAACTAGTCTCAGCAGCCACAGGAGTTGCAGCACCTGCAGTGATTTTTGCCAGGAGTTGGCCCGAAGTTACAGTGTCTCCAGTTTGGAAAAGAATTTCACTGAGCACGCCGTCAGCAGGAGCTGGCACCTCAAGAACTACTTTATCTGTTTCCAGATCCAATAGATTTTCATCACGAGTAACTTTATCACCTACTTTTTTATGCCAAGCAGCTACAGTTGCATCAGCAACCGACTCAGGCAGTACAGGTACTTTGACTTCGATAGACATGGTTATACCTTCTTCTTTTATTAAATTCATTTAAGAGAGCACTGTCTGGAGCAAACGCCAGACAGCAATAGCCTAAAATTTATCCCAACAACGCTTGTTCAACTAATGCCAATTGTTGTTGTGCATGCAAGGCGGGACTACCTACTGCGGGTGCCGCAGCAAATTCTCGTCCTGCATACTGCAATGATTGCTCAGGGCGTAAACAATCTTTCATATTATGCTGAGAAGAGAACCAGACACCTTGGTTTTGCGGTTCTTCCTGACACCAGACTACATCCTTAGCATTTGGATACTTATTAATCTCTGCAATAAGCGCTTTTTTAGGGAATGGATACATTTGCTCAATTCGTACAATGGCAACATGATCCAAGTTTTTATCACGACGCATTTGCAATAAGTCATAATAAACCTTTCCACCACAGAGCACCACTTTCGTTACTTTTTGTGCATCTAAGGCATCAATTTCCGGAATAATCGTATGGAATTTGCCCTTAAATAGGTCTTCTAGAGGTGAAACAGCTAACTTATGACGTAATAAACTCTTTGGAGTCATCACAATCAGTGGTTTGCGGAAATCACGAATGATTTGTCTTCTTAATAAATGGAAGATCTGCGCCGGTGTGGTTGGCGTACAAACCTGTATATTATGCTGCGCGCACAGTTGCATGAAACGTTCCAGGCGTGCCGATGAATGTTCAGGTCCCTGGCCTTCGTAACCATGAGGTAACAACATCACTAAACCACACAAACGACCCCATTTTTGCTCACCAGAGCTAATAAATTGGTCAATAACTACTTGCGCACCATTAGCAAAGTCACCAAACTGGGCTTCCCAAAGTACTAAGTAGTTAGGCTCCGAACAAGCGAAACCGTATTCAAATGCCAATACCGCTTCTTCAGATAACACGGAATCAATGACGGAAAAACCACGACCATGTCCATTGGAAATGTGCTCTAAAGGAGTAAATGAGTCACCCGTTTCAATATCATGCAATACTGCATGGCGATGTGCAAAGGTTCCTCGACCGCAATCCTGGCCTGACAAACGAACACCATAACCTTCTTGTATTAGACTTGCATAGGCCAGAGTCTCTGCATAACCCCAGTTCATGGGTAATTCACCAGCGGTCATCTTGTCACGCTCATTTAATAAGCGTTGCACTACGGGATGTAAAGAAAAACCTTTAGGCAAATCATTTAATTGCTTCGTAAGTTTTTGTAAGTCCCCTTTAGTAATGGTGGTATCTGCTTTATCAGTCCACTTTCCATTGATGAAAGGACTCCAGTCCATCGCGTATTTACCTTCATAATCGCCATGAACCAAGTTAACTACGGGCTTACCTTGATCTAAACCATCACGATAAGCATCCATTAGCTGTTCTGCATCTTTGGCAGTTAACAAACCTTGCTGAATTAATTTTTCTGCATAAAGCTCACGCAATGGACGCATGGATTTAATTTTCTTATACATTGCTGGCTGCGTTACTGCTGGCTCATCGGCCTCATTATGGCCATGCCGACGGTAACAGACGAGATCAATAACCACATCGCGATTAAATTTCATTCGGAAATCAAAAGCAATTTGTGTTGCGAACACTACCGCTTCAGGATCATCACCATTAACATGGATGACTGGCGCCTGAACCATCTTAGCAACGTCAGTACAATAAAGAGTAGAGCGAGCATCTAAAGGATTGCTGGTTGTAAAACCAATCTGGTTATTGATGACGATGTGGACCGTGCCCCCGGTTGAGTAACCCCGGGCCTGAGAAAAGTTAAAGGTTTCCATCACCACACCTTGGCCGGCAAAAGCAGCATCCCCATGAATTACTACAGGTACCACGGAGTCTTTCTTTTCCAAGTCATTACGGCGATTTAAACGTGCGCGCACAGAACCTTCGACTACTGGACCAATAATTTCTAAATGAGACGGGTTAAAGGCTAAGGCTAAATGCAATACAGAGCCTGAAGCCGTTTTAATATCAGAGGAATAGCCAAGATGGTATTTCACATCCCCAGTACGCTCGTATTTAATTTTACCTTCAAATTCTTGGAAGAGTACGCTTGGTTCTTTACCTAAGACGTTAACTAGTACGTTCAAACGTCCTCGATGCGCCATACCAATGATTAATTCTTTTACATTATCCTTGCCTGCACAATTAATGATTTCTTTCATCATTGGGATTAAGGAGTCACCACCCTCTAATGAAAAGCGCTTTTGCCCCACATAACGAGTACCTAAGTAACGCTCTAAACCGTCAGCAGCAATTAAGTCCGTTAAAATTTCCATTTTTTTGGCGGCGTCAAAAGTAGCGCGGCCACGTACTGACTCCATTTTTGTTTGTAACCATGCAGTTTCTGCAGTATCAGAAATGTGCATGTATTCAATACCAATGCTGCCGCAATAGGTTTCACGTAAAGCGTCATAGATTTCATTTAAAGGCATTTCTGGGCCATTAAAGGAAGTGCCTGCAAAAAACTTGCGGTTTTTATCTACGTTGGTCAAATTATGGAAATTCAAATCTAAATTAGGAACTGCTGGACGCTCTGTCATTTCTAATGGATCGAGGTTTGCCGCAAGATGTCCTAATGCTCTGAAATCGTTAATTAAACTTGCCACTTCATATTGATGGCTATCTCCAGATTGAACAACATGAGCAGCCTTCTTGTCCGCATTCTGCAAAAAGTATTCGCGAATATCACGATGAGATAGCTCTTGATTAGAACCATTAACCTTAGGTAAGGCGCTAAATACTGCTCGCCAATCGGCAGAAACCGAATCAGGGTCAGCAAGATAATCTTCATAAAGACTATCAACGTAAGCCATACTTCCACCAGACAAGTAGGAAGAAGCCCATTCATTTTGCAGATTGGAACTGCTCATTATCGTTCTCCAAAGGGTGTAGCTAAAGGTTTATGTAACGACTCCACCCCTTCGTTATCGAAGGGGTAATTAAACTGAATCATTACTGCGATTAGGTTTCCTGTCTCAACATTTGCGTGCGAATTTCTGCAATCGCTTTAGTTGGGTTGAGTCCCTTCGGGCAAACATTCGTACAATTCATAATGGTACGGCAACGGAACACACTGAATGGATCCTGTAATTTCTCCAAACGATGATCCGTTGCGGTATCGCGACTGTCTGCTAAAAAACGGCGTGCCTGTAATAATCCTGCAGGGCCTACAAATTTCTCTGGATTCCACCAGAAGGAAGGACATGAACTGGTGCAGCATGCACACAAAATACATTCATATAATCCATCAAGTTGCGCTCGCTCTTCCGGAGATTGCAAACGCTCTTGAGCTGGAGCTACCTGGTCATTTTGTAAATAAGGTTCAATACGCTCGTATTGTTGATAAAACTGAGACATATCAACCGCTAAATCCCGAATCACTGGAAAACCAGGTAAAGGACGAATAACAATTTTATCCGTATTTAACTGAGAAACGTGAGTAATGCAGGCTAGACCATTCGTGCCATTAATGTTCATACCATCAGAACCACACACCCCTTCACGGCATGATCTTCTGTAGCTGATGGAAGGATCCTGCTCGTCTTTCAACCGCTCAAGCAAAGTCAACAACATCGGATCGCTTTTAGCCGGTATTGTCAACTGATAATCTTGCATATAAGGCTTAGCATCCACATCAGGATTATAGCGATAAATTGATAAAGTCAAATTTCTATTATCTGACATTCTGATATATCCTCTTTAGTAAACGCGTTCTTTCGGCTCAAAAGGCGCAATATGTTTAGGTGATACATTAACCGGACGAAAATCGATTACTTCACCTTCCTCAAAATACAGTATGTGTTTAATCCAATTGGCATCATCACGCTGTGGATAGTCTTCACGACTGTGTGCCCCACGGCTTTCGGTTCGGACAATTGCCGAATGTGCGGTCGCATAAGCTGTGGCCATTAAGTTATCTAACTCTAAAGCACTAATACGTTCCGTATTAAAGACCTGACTTTTATCTTCCAATTTTGCATGCTTCAAACGCTCACGTAATGCTTCTAAACGTTTTAGGCCTGACTCCATAACTTCACCCGTACGGAATACGCCAAAGTCTTCTTGCATTACACGTTGCATGTCAGCGCGAATAACCGCGATGCTCTCACCATCTTTAGATTCATTCCAACGGTTATAACGTACCAAAGATGCAGCAACATCTTCGTCACTGATGTAGGCCATATCGGGTAATTGATTGGATTGCCATAATTCTTCAACATGAATTCCAGCAGCACGACCAAACACAACTAAGTCTAATAAAGAGTTTCCACCCAAACGGTTAGCGCCATGGACAGACACGCAAGCACACTCACCTACCGCATACAAGCCTTCTACTATATGTTCTTGACCATTAGTTTTATTAATAACTTGGCCATACATGTTAGTCGGTATCCCCCCCATACTGTAATGGCATGTGGGTACCACAGGAATTGGCTCAACGATTGGATCAACACCAGCAAATTTCATTGATAATTCGCGAATTCCAGGTAAGCGCGACATAATTAAATCCGCACCTAAATGATCCAACTTCAACTTAACGTAATCAACGCCGCCTGGATCAAAACCTTTACCTGCGCGCATTTCCAAAGACATAGAACGAGCAACCACGTCACGTGATGCCAAATCTTTAGCTCTAGGCGCATAACGTTCCATAAAACGCTCGCCATCTTTATTAATAAGGTATCCACCCTCTCCACGACACCCTTCAGTAACTAAGGTACCGGCACCAGCGATTCCTGTAGGATGGAACTGCCACATTTCCATATCTTGCACTGGAATGCCGGCTCTTAATGCCATACCAAAGCCATCGCCTGTATTAATGAAGGCATTCGTAGTCGATTGATAAATACGACCCGCACCGCCAGTAGCTAAAATACATACTCGTGATTGGAAAAATACCACTTCCCCAGTTTCGATGCTCATTGCCGTAACACCAGAGATACGGCCTTCTGCATTTTTAACAAAATCCAAAGCATACCACTCACTAAAAACGTGTGTTTTCGCTTTTAAATTTTGTTGATATAAAGTGTGAAGTAAGGCATGTCCTGTACGGTCTGCAGCAGCACAGGTACGAGCAGCCTGCTCACCACCAAAATTCTTGGACTGTCCGCCAAACTGACGTTGGTAAATTTTACCATTGTCCATACGCGAAAACGGTAAACCCATATGTTCTAATTCATAAACAGCTTCTGGGCCTGTTTTACATAAATACTCAATACTGTCTTGGTCACCGATGTAATCAGCTCCTTTTACAGTATCATACATATGCCAACGCCAATCATCCTCATGCGAGTTTCCTAAAGCGCAAGTAATACCACCCTGAGCTGAAACTGTATGTGAACGCGTTGGAAATACTTTAGATAAAAGTGCAACTTTTAAACCCGAGTTTGCCATCTGTAGTGCAGCGCGCATTCCAGCACCGCCAGCACCAATAATTACTGCATCAAATGTATTCCGTGCAATAGCCATGCTTACCGCCCCCAAAGGATCAAGAAGCCCCAAATCAATTGACTAAGGAGCCATAAAAGAACCAACATCTGTACTGATAAACGTAAAACAGTACATTTCATATAATCAGTAGTTACTGTCCAGATACCTATCCAGGCATGCAACGTTAACGCAAACAATGCTAAAGCAGTTGCAATTTGCACCACTGGATTAGTAAATAAGCTATGCCATTGTTCATAACTCAATCCCGGATGCAACAATAAAAATCCAAAAAGGAAAAACACATACGCAGCGAAATATACTGCTGTAACACGTTGAACTAACCAATCTTTTAACCCATTGCCTGTTAAGCTGGTGACATTAGTTACCATATCCAGAATCCTAGTAAAATTGACAAAATAACGGCAAAAACTATTACTAAAACAGCCGTACGCCGACCAGCACTAAGATGCTCGCCAAATCCCAAATCCATAATCATATGGCGGATACCTGCGAGCACGTGATAAATCAATGCAGCCCCAAAGGCCCATAAGATCAACTTATAGCACGGATGTGTTAATAATGCCTTCATCTGTGCAAAAGTCTCTACTGATTGCACTGACTGACCAAAAATAAACAACATTATTGGCAATAATAGGAATAAAACCACCCCTGAAATCCTATGCAATATCGATGCGATTGCCATAGGGGGAAATTTTAAACTACCCAAATCAAGATTAACGGGTCTTTTCTTGTTCACTGTTAGTTTCTTCCTTAATTTGAAAAGTTATAAAAGGACGCGCGAATGCGAAGTATAGCACTCTGTTTTTATCACGCAAGATTAAGTCATAGTGTGTGGAGATATAACGGTTTAAATGATTAAAATTTAATCGAAATTAGGCGGGCACGTCATCCTGAAGAGGTAACGATGAAGGATCTTCTGGATGTAGCATTATACTTTTGCATAATACTTATGGCTCATCCAGGAGATCCCTCACTGTGTTCGGGATGACGTACCCTCTTAAAATGGAGGATAATTAACAACCACTTAAATCTTCATACCAGGAGATTTATGAGGTTGTCTAAAGGTTGACCGTGGTGCCTCTGGAGGATAACCATATTTTTCGGCATTTTGTTTTACAATCTGCAGATAACGCTCGCCCCAAGCTCCTGGGTCAAAATTGGTAACGACTACGTTATAATTCAGGTTAATAACTGATTCAAAGGCTTTTCTTTGTGATAACAAGTGCCCACCAAAAGCAACTTGCACTTCTACTTCAGTACTAACGCCTCCGGACTTCAATCGCTCGACCAGAATGTAAATCATTTTTTCTATAGTATAGAATAACTTACACATGGACATGCCTGAGTTAATCATGTCTTCGCCTTTCGAGGTAGAGAGTTTCGAACCGTAGTCATGAATGTCATAAACAAACTCATACTCCTGAGTCCCAGGGATAAGTTCCGGTTTAATCACTACAGGCGGAGATACTGGCGGAATAGTAGGAGAAATAATATAAAGATGGAAATCAGCCCAGTGCCACCAAATCTGATAAACCCGCTCAACTAAGGCTACGGGATCATTGAGATCGGCCTCCATTTCCAATTTGCGCAAATCAATGCTGCGCTCTTCGGGCATATTTGCTAAAGGATCAATATTGCTTTCGTCTGGTTCATTGGCCATGTATTAGTATCCAATGTAATGCTTCTGTTTATGATTATATATTAGCCTAAATTTCAAGAATGAGCATCAAAGTTGAATTACATAGTGGTAAAAAAGGTGTAAAAAAATAATAAAAACAGTAATTAGGCGGCAAAGCACGTCATTTCGGCATCGACACGTCCTTTCGACATCGCACGTCATCCCGAACAAAGTGAGGGATCTCCTGAATGTAAGCACAATGCCACATTCAGGAGGTCCTTCGTCGTAACGCCTCAGGATGACGTATTGTTTACGCCTGATATTGATAATATTCGAGTGCGTTGATGCGGCATTTAAAACAGGCGCTCTGACAATTCGCTTTTTCCTGGCATTTACGAATCACCCCTTTTTTAACCCAAAGATCCAACATAGGCTGTAAAGCAGGTAAATCTAGATGAAATTCACGAGTTAACTGTTGTGTGCTAACCACGCCCTGGCGACAAATATAATCACGTATTTGCAATAACATTTCGTCCTCCCATCATGCGTTTATTGAAATGCCATAGAATAGGAATCAAGACCAACGTCAGTACGGATCCCAAAAGCCAGTAGAGCGCGTGTGGTGAATGTTCCATAAATTTGGCTCCCTGATAAAACCCAACCGCGGCCAAATAAGCGACAACAAAGGACCAAATAACCGACATCCACATAAATTTTTTATTTGCTTCCTGACGAATAACTGCCATGGTAGAAACACATGGAATGTATAGGAGAACAAATAACAGATAAGCATAGGCACCAATCTGTCCATCAAAACGCTGTGCCATAATGCCATAGACTGACTGTGATACAGGATTATCTGCAGCACTCGCTAATACAGGGTTTGCAAAAGCGCTACCTAGTTGCGATAAATTTTGCGGCACAGACCATAAAGCAGCCTTAATACCGCCCCAAAAATCAAAATGTGCTGCAGCAATTTCACCTAAGTGCCCTGCTTGCGCATAAAGAGAGTTTAGCGTACCAACCACAACTTCCTTGGCTAACATTCCCGTTAATAAGCCCACGGTCGCTGGCCAATTGTCTGGGTGAATTCCCATCGGGGTAAATAAAGGAGTAAGCCATTGCCCCATTATGGATAATAAGGATTCGCTATTTGCCTCAGCAGTATTAATACCACCGCCTAAGGTAATTGCATTTAAAGCGCCTAAGATCACACAGATGGGAATAATTAATTTACCTGCACGAAGAACAAAAAAACGCAGCCGCATGGCAGTTTCTTTGAACAAACGACGCATCGACGGCTTATGATATGCTGGTAATTCTAAAATCAGTGGCGAAGAATGTCCCTTAAGCATGGATTTACGTAAAATAAATCCAGTGAGAATCGCCATTAAAATCCCAACCAAATACAAAGAAAATACGATATTTTGACCGCCAGAAGGGAAAAAAGCGGCTACAAATACAGCATAAATGGCTAAACGTGCACTGCATGACATAAACGGACTCATCATAACCGTCAGTAGTCGATCGCGTTCAGAATCTAGAGTACGTGCCGCCATAATCGCTGGAACATTACAACCAAATCCCACAATCATAGGTACGAACGACTTACCCGGCAATCCTAATACACGCATGACTTTATCGACAACAAAAGCGGCTCGAGCCATGTATCCTGAGGTTTCTAACAAGGATAAAAAGAAAAACATGGCAGCAATCACTGGAATAAAGGTTAAGGTGGTATTAATCCCTTTCCCAACTCCATTTGCCAAAATGGCAATGAGCCAGTTCGGTGCATGAACTTGTTGCATTAGCCAAGCCACTCCTTGCACAAAAATGGTATCTGTACTGAGATCGAAAAAGTCTTGGAATGCCCCGCCAATATTGATTGCAAATAAAAACATTAAGTACATCATGCCAAAGAAGATTGGCAATGCCCAAAAACGATGCAATACAATACGATCCAGCTTGGCAGTAAAATTTTCGCTCGCGTCACTACGTTTTCTTTGCACGGCGGTAACTAATTCGTGAATTTTCTGATAACGAGCGTCTGCCAATAAAACATCCAGACCTAAATCATTATTGTTCAATGCAGATAAGGCCTCGGTTACTCGCTCATTAACCAAGATCACATCACCCTCAGCAATTCTTCGTGAAAAATAGTACGCGAGCGCTTGGCTATAACCTTCAGCGATTAAGGCCTTTTCTATCTCCATTAAGCCTTGTTGTACTGAGGATGTTAAAGGAAGGGCCCAAGGTAAAATGACCTGCGGCAACTTGAGCAAAGCCTGTTCCAGGGCGGCCAATCCTACTTTTTTATGCGCCTGAATAGCAATTACTGGACAGCCTAGCTGCTGTGCTAAAGCGTTCACATCAATGGAGATGCCTCGCTGTTCAGCAATGTCGATCATATTTAAAGCAACAATGACTGGTTTTCCCAGCTCTAAAATCTGACTGGTTAAATACAAATGACGCTCTAAATGGCATGCGTCAACTACATTAATAATGCAATCTGCCTGCATGGTCGCAACTGATTGTGCGGCGATTTGTTCATCCTGACTCACACCACCGGAGTTAGCCACTAAGGAATAAACTCCTGGTAAATCAGTAATGTTAATTAATTGTTTTCCTAAAGAAAAAGACCCTGTTTTCTTTTCGACGGTAACCCCAGGCCAATTTCCGATACGCTGATTATCACCAGTTAATGCATTAAATAAGGTGGTTTTGCCACAATTAGGATTGCCTACCAGTAAAACGTGGGTCATATACGCTCCAAAATCAATTGGCTTGCCTCTTCCTTGCGCAAAGTCAATGCGGTGCCTCGTACTTCAATTTGGATGGGACAGCCCAAAGGCGCCATTCGGATGACACTAAATTCGGCCCCACAAGTAACCCCTAAAGACAGGAGCCTGCGTCTATATTGCACATCAGTAGCACCATAGCTCACTAATCGAACACGGTCACCTTGAGCTAATTCAGTTATTCTGGTCATGGAATAATCAAAAGACGTTAAAATATTATATACATTCTAACACAAATGATATCGAGAATCATTCTCATTTAAGAAAATAATTCATCGAGCCATTGCCCATTACAGGTTCACGATATCAATTCATAAAGTCCATAACCCAACACCAGGATAAATCCAATTTTTAGATAAAATGCGATATGCGTATTAAGATATACATTATACAGATAGGCTAAAGGATGCTTATAAATTAGAGTACGTAATATTTTTTTACAAACCGGGGTGGGAATTCCATCCATTGCTTGCTCGTGAATGCGAACACTTGGTCCGTGGTTCGCCTCAATAATCGCTCCAGCGGAACGTTCAAGTGGCACATTAATATCCGCGCACTGTACATCAAAGCCAACTAACTCCAGCCCTAATACTTTGGCTGCTCGGACAAAAAGCCGCTTGTTTTCTTTGCAAATCTTTTTCCCCAAAGAAATATAGGTTCCGCCACGAGTCGCATTCGAGGTATAAGCTACGGTGACCCACTCCCCCTTTGGTGGAATGTAATTTAGATCAATATTTAATTCTTTTAGGCGAATATTAAACTCTGTATCGATGCAAATCGGCCCCAGAGTATCATTTATTTTTTGGCGTTGCTTATTAGTTATCTCGACAAGTTCTTGCAAATTATGTTTGCCATCACCAAGCACATGAGCTGGATGGCGTAAGACAACGCCAATCACTTTATTTTTTAATACCAATACGCGATAAGATTGTAAATTGCCAAGATATTCTTGAATCAATAAAGATTCATACTTCACAAGCTGTTCGCGCAAATGCTCCTCCAGCTGAGCTAGATTCTGTATATTGCAGAGCACATCCTCTCCAAGCCCCCCCGTAACTGGTTTTGCAACCAACGGAAATGACAGCTCGGAAATGATCTCTTCAAGTTCTCCATTTTGAAATTGATCCTGGTAAATTACGGTAGTGTTAGGTACAGGGATACCGGCTTTTTCCAGAAGAGAATTAGTGGCATATTTATTTTTGGAAACAAAGGCATTGGTATAGCTATTTAACGGGGTGACGGCACGAAAAAAAAAATAGTGTTTTGAGCCTAAAGAAAGTTCTAATGTACCTAATTCAGAATTATACGTTACAGGAAAATGCATCTCCAAAGCGTGTTTCTGATAACATTCAGTATTTTTATTCATGGAGGACAACGGATTTTCCTTATGTAAAATATATGAAAATAATTATCATCTAAACCCCGTTCATTTGACAATAATATTTTTTTAACTCACCATTTAAATCATACATATCAATAGGTTCTTGCATGCACGATGATTTAAAACCCTATCGTTATCCTAACAGTTACCTTGTAAAAACGTTAAATAAAAAAGGGCCTTCTTCAACATATATTGATGAGTATGCGAAACAATTTATTCACTATGCAGCCTCACAAAAAGATCCCGTTTTAGAACTGGGAGCTGCTTATGGTTTTGTCGCAATTGAAGCCTTAAAAGCTGGAGCGACACTAATTGCTAATGATTTGGATCAACGACATCTCGATATTTTATACAATAATACGCCTGAAGAATGTCGCTCACGTTTAACTTTATTGCCAGGTGAGTTTCCCAAAGAGATTAATTTGGCCAATGAAAGTATTGCTGGCTGTTATATTTCACATATGCTCGGCTATCTAGCTATTGAGGATTTACTAGTAGGGTTTATGAAAATTTATCGTTGGCTCAAACCTGGTGCTCCATTATTTATTTTATCTTCCTCACCCTATCGTGCTATCTATAAAGATCTTATCCCTATTTATGAACAACGTATTCGAGAACATCAGCAATGGCCAGGTTATTTTACCGGAATAAAAGAACTTGTTAGCGGCAAAATCGCCCGTTATGCTGCTGCAGATACGCTACACTTTATAGATGACAAGGTATTAAGTCGAGAATTAATGCGTGTGGGGTTTGTAATAAAAGAAGCTAAATTATATCCACGTAAAGATTTATCAGAAAAAGTTGCTTTTGATGGCCGAGAAGGGGTCATTGTTATTGCTCAAAAACCATAGTGATAATTTTATCGTAATCGTTCATCAATAAGGTGATTTTATGGGAAAAGTTAAGGTTTCTTTCAGCTTTGTTAATCAAGAAAAGCTTCCCTTAATTATACAACCACAAGACCAACAACTATTGAGTGCTGAGCATCTGGTGCAATTTCTGAATGAGGAAAATGCATTATTTCAAGGGCAATTATTGGAGTATGGCGCCGTATTATTGCGTAATTTTCAAATCAACTCTCCCGATGCGTTTTTGAAGGTAATTAATGCTTGTGCTTTGGGCACTGTTTATAATTATGATTTTTGCACCGTTCCACGCACAAAAATTCAAACAGGAGTCTATACCTCCATCAATTACACTCAAAAAAAAATTCCTATGCATAATGAAAAAGCTTATGACTACGATACGCCAAGTCATATCTATTTTAATTGCGCACAACCTTCTGAAACCGGCGGATGTACCCCCTTAATTGATGGTAATAAATTATGGATTTCTCTTCCTGAAGCCCTAAAGAATAAATTGGAGCTTCATGGAGTTATGTATCGTCGCTATTTTTATGGCGAGGGAATGAAACTGAAATTAATCCGCAAAATAGGTGGCGGGATTAATTGCAGAACCTGGATGGAACAGTTTGATACACAAGAAAAAAGTGTCGTTGATGAGATGCTCACCGGTACAATTTACCAACATCAGTGGACTATAGGAAATGGCTTAATCACTAAAAAAATAATGCCCCCTTATCGTCGGCATCCGATATCAGATAACGTGGTGTGGTTTAATCAATGCCATAATCTTAATCGTTATTTTAACACGAACACTGGCTTTATTCGTTTGAAAGTTGAAAATCCTATTGCCCGTTATATTATGCAGCTGCCTAGCTTATCACCGTTGATGGCTCGTTTTGGCAATGACGAGCATTTTTCAAAACATGAAATCGATTCAATTGATAAATTGATGCTGGAGCAGCAAGTAATGACTCCATGGCAAAAAGGTGATGTAATGATTGTTGATAATTATTCTTGCCTGCATGGAAAAACAGCTCATACTGGTGAACGCTTAATTTTAGTTGGTATGACCCAAAGACCGACAGATATATCCGATATAGTCGACCCTAATTTAGAGTAAAAAATGATTAACAAAAAGGAATTCGCGATTGGCGAGTTGTACTATATAAACGAGCTTGAAGTTTCTATCCTAATTAGAGAAATATATGGGTTGGATGCTTATTTACGAGATTTTCTAACCTTAGAACCAAATTCAGTGATCTTTGATATAGGCGCTAACATAGGTATTTTTTCTTTATATGCTTTATATCAGTGTGATGAACAAGCAAAAATCTACAGCTTCGAACCGATTCCAGCTACATTTGAGTGCTTGCGCAATAATTTAGCGCCTTTTGGGGAGAAAGTGCAGGTCTATAATATGGGGATTGGTAATGTTGCCGAAGAATGCACGGTTGAATTTACCCTTTTTGGCGCGGCAACAGCCACTGCAACTTATCGGCCTGAAGATAAAATTATTTCAAATTTTCAACCCCAATTGAATTATGATACGTTGTTGAAACTTTCGAGTCGACGGGATCGTAAATTATATTATCTATTAAAATATCTGCCTTTTCTGCGGAATTATCTTATTAAAAAGAATTACAAAAAGAGAACGACATCGCACAAAGTTCAATGCAGACTTGAATCCCTAGGACGTTTTATTGAAAAAAATAATATTGATCATATCGATTTTTTAAAAGTAGATGTTGAGGGGGCTGAATTTGAGGTCATTAAAAGTATTTTCCCTCATCAGTTTTCTACTATAAAACAGTTAGCAATAGAGGTTCATGATATTGAGCATCGCGTTGAGCATATAGCAGCTTTTCTCGAAGAAAAAGGCTATGAGATCAAAATATATCGAAGCCCAGTTATGGAAAGACTAGGATTTAACCATCATATGGTTTATGCAAAACAGCAAGAGAAATTGTAGGTTGGGGCCATGGTGTAAACCATGTCTTCGTACATCTGTAAACCATGTCCCTGTGCTATACACATGGGCCGACCCTACTCAAACTCATTGTGCACGCTATCCCATCTGCTGTACTTCTCGCTTAGGATGGCGACTTAAATAATCAACCGATTGCATTTCCATCAGCCGACTACGCGTGCGTTTAAACATATCCAACAATTCGCCCTTTAGATACAACTGCTCAACGGGAACTGCGGCGGTTATAATAATATTAACCCCGCGATCATACATTACATCAATAAAGTGAATAAACATGATTGCTTGTAAAGTATGATTCTCCGTTAACTCCGGCACATCGCTGATAAAAATAGAGTCAAACTTATCGGCTAGTTCTAAATAGTCCAACTGACTGCGAGGCAAATTGCACAATACATTAAAGTCAAACCAAATGGATTTATCACCCCGTTCCAAATAAGGAATATCTCGATTTTGGATCAAAATCGTCCCAGGTCCTTGGGTGGGTGCGGCCAAACTTACGAATTGCTGTTCCATCTTCTGTTGAGTTTGCTGACTTAAAGGAAACAAATAAGCATCAACTAATGGTTCACGCCCTACTCGATAATCTCTTAACTCATTGAGATTTAAAACCTGACAATTTTTATTAATTGCGGTAATCGCAGGCAAAAATCGCTTACGATGCACCCCGTTTTTATACAAATCATCTGGCATGGTATTCGATGAAATAACTAAGATGACCCCTTGCGAGATTAACGCCTGTAAAAGTTCCGCTAAAATCATGGCGTAAGCTACATCGTGCACCAGAAACTCATCAAAGCATAACACTCGGACTGATTTAGATAAGTTTTTCGCAATGTGTCGCAAAGGATCTTTTTGTCCCTGTAAACGTCGTAACTGAGCATCAACTTGTTGCATGAAATGATGAAAATGAAATCGCGCTTTTTGGCTTTCCGCAATATGATCATAAAAAAGATCAACCAGATAAGTTTTACCCGCACCTACAGGCCCATAAATATACAAGCCCGGGATATGAGGTTTACGCATCCACGAAAACCAGGATGTCTTTGCCTTTTCTAAATCCTGTGCAAGCCGCTCCATATGCGCCAAAATATCTCGTTGCAAAGGATCATCATTAATCTCACCACGCTCAATCGCGGCGTCATAGTGGGCCGTCAACGTCATACGAGCTTTACCTGTGTACTAAGATACTCAGTGAGTTTATTTTTAAGCTCAATTAACTTGCCATGGAAAAAATGGGTTGTTTCCGCAAAACGAATCACGGGTATTTCTGGTTGGGCTTGAGCAGCAAAATCAAAGACCATATCAGGTGGTACCACTTCATCCTCTTCGCCTTGAATAATTAACCAAGGATAAGGTGCAGAACTAAACTCTTTATAATCATAATGATGTACCGCAGGTGCAACACTAATCAATAGCTGATGTGCACATTGCGCTGCAACTCGATAAGTCACATAAGAGCCAAAAGAAAAGCCGGCAAAAATAAACTGAGCCTTAGGCTGCTCTTTTTTCCAGGCCTGAACCAAAAAAATCATATCCTCACTTTCACCAATCCCCGCATCATAAACACCCTCAGACTGACCAACACCGCGAAAATTAAAACGCAATGAGGGGATACCTAAGTCCTTGAATGTACGCGCCAAAGTGGTGACCACTTTATTGGTCATGGTACCCCCTTGCAACGAATGAGGGTGCCCTAAAAAAGCAATGTGATTAGAAACACTTTGCTCTGGAACCGTCAAAACAGCTTCCAATTGACCAACCACGCCGCGTAAAGTTAAAAGATGCTCGCCTGGGACAGCTAATTTTTCCGTGATTTGCATAAAAAACCTGTTATTATAACGAACATAAATGATAACTCAGAATCAAAGATGATGAAAATGCATAACGAACAAAAAGAATCCGCTATCCCCGGAGAAACCCAGGCAACACTCTGGTCTAAGCGCTTTATTCTATTAGTCGTGGTGCCTGCTGCTGTACTTGTTTCAGGAATGGTTTTATATCTTTTCGGAGGTCGTTATGTTTCAACAGACAACGCCTACATCAAGGCCGACCTGATCCCGCTTAGCCCCCAAGTTTCAGGAGCCATCCAAGAAGTGTTTGTCCAGGAAAACCAAACGGTGAAAAAAGGACAGCTGCTTTACCGCATTGATCAACGCCCCTATAAAGTTGCCCTAACTAAAGCAGAATCGAAATTGGCCCAAGTAAGTATCGATATAAAAGCACTCAAAGCCAATTATCTTGAAAAGAAAGCAGAAATCGCTTTGGCGCGCACCAAATATAATTTCTCTTTACGTAATAAGCGGCGCCAGTTAGACCTTGCAGAAAAGCATTTTGCCTCTCAATCCAGCCTTGATGAGGCCAGTGAAGGAGCTGAAGTTGCAGCTCAGCAAATTGTAACGACAAAGCATAGCCTGCAAAGCCTAGCAGAATCACTTGCGGGCAGCGTTAATGCCCCAGTAGAGCAACATCCGACGTATCTGGTGGCCAAAGCCGAGTTGGAACAAGCGCAACTTGATTTAGAACACACCGAAGTAAAAGCCCCTGTTTCAGGAACCATCAATATCCCACCAAAGAAAGGACAATATGTCACTCAAGGAGCGATTGCCATGTCTTTGGTAGCACATGAGCATCCATGGATTGAAGCTAATTTTACGGAAAAAGAATTAACTTACATACGTCCAGGACAAAAGGTAACTGCATCGGTAGATATCTACCCCGGACAGAAATGGAGCGGCGTAGTCCAAAGCATTAGCCCTGCAACTGGCTCTGAGTTTTCAATCATCCCCGCGCAAAATGCTACGGGCAACTGGGTTAAGATCGCGCAGCGAGTTGCAGTGCGGATTCAATTAGAGCAAAGTACAAACAGCCCTCAACTACGCTCTGGTTTAAGCTCCTGGGTAGAAATTGATACAGAGCATAAACGCTATGCGCTTAAATAATCATGCTAGAAAATAAGCCAAACCCGAACACCACAAACAGGCTATTCATTACGTTATCAATAATGCTTGCTACCGTAATGCAGTCACTAGATACTACCATTGCTAATGTGGCTTTGCCTCACATGCAAGGAGGTATGGGAGCTACTCAAGAACAGATTTCCTGGGTATTGACCTCCTATATTGTTGCCGCAGCAATCTTCACTCCACTAACTGGTTTTTTAGGGGATCATTTCGGTCGTCGGCGTATTTTCATTTGGTCAGTGATTGGTTTCACTGTTGCCTCCATGTTATGTGGCGCAGCACAAACACTTCCGCAAATTATTTTATTCCGTCTTCTGCAAGGAATTTTTGGCGCAAGTTTAGTGCCGTTATCTCAATCGGTTTTACTGGATACCTATCCCCCTGAAAAACATGGCTCAGCTATGGCGATGTGGGGCATGGGGGTCATGGTTGGTCCAATTCTTGGCCCCTCTTTAGGTGGTTGGCTAACTGAATACTACAATTGGCGTTGGGTATTTTACATTAATTTACCTTTTGGCATCTTTGCTTGGTTAGGCTTAACCATGTACCTGCAAGAAAATAAACTGAAACTTGGCAAACATTTTGATTTGATGGGTTTTGCGTTTTTAAGTATTGCTATTGGTGCATTACAGTTATTCTTGGATCGCGGTGAATCTCTGGACTGGCTTAATAGCGATGAAATTATCATTGAAGGACTTATTGCGCTTATCTGTTTGTACTTGTTTGTAGCCCATATTCTTACCTCACGCAGCCCATTTATTGAACCGGCGATGTTTAAAGACCGTAACTTCAGTGTGGGACTAGTATTTATCTTCATTATCGGCATTATTCTTTTGGCGACCATGGCGCTAATGCCACCTTACATGCAAGGCTTATTAAATTATCCAGTAATTGATGTAGGGCTACTCTTAGCACCGCGTGGACTAGGAACTATGACTGCGATGATGATTGTAGGAAAACTCTCTGGGAAAGTAGATACGCGCTACCAAATTTTTCTCGGTCTAGTTCTTACCTGTTACTCCTTATGGATGATGACCTTATTCAATGCCAATATTAGTGGCCATGACATTGTCTTAAGCGGTGTCATTCAGGGACTTGGCTTAGGTTTTATTTTTGTGCCCCTTTCTACCCTGTCTTTTGCTACCTTACCCACTCAATATCGCAATGATGGTACCGCGTTATTTAGTCTATTACGAAATATCGGCAGCAGCATTGGGATTTCCATTGTCATGACCAAATTAGCCCAAAGCACGCAAATAAATCATGCTGCCTATGCTAATTTCATAACCCCTTTTAATATGAATTTACAGCAAGCAAGCCAGTCTGGTATTTATTCCTTAAATTCACTTAACGGTCTAGTTTCTCTTAATGCAGAAGTCACACGCCAAGCCACTCTGATGGCTTATTTGCAGGATTTTCGCTTTATGATGTGGCTCGTATTATGTGCCTTACCGTTATTATTCTTGTTAAAGGCCCCAATCAAGAAAACCAAGGATGAAACGCCTTCTCAATTACCTGAATTTGAACTATGATATCTGAGGCTGATAATTGCTTAAAATAATAGAATTATCAGCCTCATGGCGCGTTGACCCCAAGTAAGTATTCGCGGAAATGTGGGGACGTCATCCCGAACACAGTGAAGGATCTCCTGAATGAGGCATACATGCTCTAGTCGAGTGTAGTGCTCCGTTCAGGAGATCCTTCGTCCTAAACTCCTCAGGATGGCGTACCGTCTTTACATTGGCGCTTTTATCGAACACTTACAACACGGCAGCGACCCCTTATCATTTCAATTTATGGAGGACTTGATCCATGCGACAGGTACCTGAATTATATTTTAGTTTTATTAGTCATGCACAACTTCGCCTGCTAGGGAGTGCAGCATGAAAATCCATGATTTTAAACGCAAAAAACAAGAGCAGCAAAAAATTGCCATGCTCACTTGCTATGATTATCCTTCTGCCTGCACTATTGCTGAATCTGATATTGACTGTGTTCTTGTTGGTGATTCAGTTGCAATGGCAGTACACGGGTATGATACGACTATCATGGCAACCATGGACATGATGGTTCTGCATACTGAAGCAGTAGCTCGCGGTCTAAAACAGCAATTTTTAATTACCGACCTACCCTTTTTAAGTCATAAAATTTCGCTGGCTCACACGGTTGAAAATGTAACTCGCCTTTTACGTGCAGGAGCGCATGCGGTAAAAATTGAAGGTGGTGATGCAGATACCTGTAAAACCATTAACCATCTCGTGACTGCCGGTGTTCCAGTGATTGGTCATATCGGCCTAACACCTCAATCGATTCACCAATTAGGTGGCTTTAAGGTTCAGGGAAAAAGCCAGGAGCAAGCAGACATCCTGCTGCAGCAAGCGCTTGAATTAGAACAAGCGGGCTGTTTTGCCCTCGTCATTGAATGTGTGCCGCAACAGGTCGCTAAGCGCATCACCGAGGCATTGAGCATCCCCACTATTGGTATTGGTGCAGGTGCAGCTACTGACGGACAAGTCCTGGTTTGGCATGATATGTTAGGCCTGCAAACCAGTCTTAACTTTAAATTTGTTAAACGCTACGTTCAAGGCAAAGACGTGCTGCTTGAAGCAATTAATGCTTACGCAGGTCAGGTACATCAAGTGAGTTTCCCAACACCTGAGCATACGTTTTAAGTAGTGGAATTTACATACCTTGAACCTATTTAATGGCGTCAACTTAAGGAGTCATTGGAGAACAAGGCGTAGGCTATGCTGAAAAGCCCAGCAAACATTGTTCCTGCTACTCCCGATGCTGGGCTTTTCAGCCCAGCCTACACTCATATGTGTAAAAACAATGCTTGACACTATTACATAAATACTTACGCGCAACATGTAGGAGTAATTCATGCAAATTTTTCAGGATCTTCAAGAATGGATAAACTTTCGAAAACAGCTTTCTGCAGAGCAGACTATTGGCTTTGCGCCCACTATGGGTAATTTACATGCCGGCCATGCTTCTTTATTTTTAGCGAGCCAAAAAGAAAATCACTACACTGCTACCACTTTATTTGTTAACCCCACCCAATTTAACCAAGCAGATGACTACAAACATTATCCTCGAACTTTAGAAGTAGATATACGTATTATGGAGGAATCAGGAGTCGATTTTTGTATTTTGCCTACGGAAAAGGCAATGTATCCTGATCAGTACAATTATCAAATTCACGAGCATCAGCTTTGCCAGCTTATGGAAGGAGCGCATCGTCCAGGTCATTTTAACGGTGTATTAACTGTGGTTATGAAATTGCTGAATCTGGTTAAGCCTCATAAAGCTTATTTTGGTGAAAAGGATTACCAACAATATTTACTTATTCGTGAAATGGTTAAGGCCTTTTTTATGAAGGTGGACATTATCCCCTGCCCCATTATTCGTGAGTCCAGTGGTTTAGCCTATAGTTCCCGTAATAATCGTTTAAACAAGGAAGAAAAAGCTTTAGCTGAGGTTTTTGCCCAACTATTTCAGCAAAAAGACAAGACCTGCGAACAAATTCAAGCTGAGATGACGGCGAAGAATATAACCGTTGAATACATTCAAGAATACGAAAATCGCCGTTTTGCTGCTGTACGCATTGGTGATATTCGTTTAATCGATAATTATTGCTTGTAATTTTAACCGGAGTAGCCTGGTTGCTCGCAACCAGGATTTCCTTTAAAACAAAATGAATTCACTACGCTTCAGTGCCCTACAATAACTCAGGGACTGCCCCTTGAGCCACTTCACTAACCGTAGCAACTTGAGGTGCCTGTTGATAGCCAATCCCAACCAAGATTGATTGTGCAGGAATACCAGCCCATTGGGTATTTTCTGGCAAGCACTCACCTTTCATTAATAAAGAGAGACTTCCCAAAGTAGAATTATCTTCCATTACCGTGTTGTAGAGGACGATTGAACCAGTACCTATGTTGCAACCTGAATTAATCGTTACATTCGATACCTTAAATATGCGATCTTCATAAAGATGTGTTTGGATTATAGTTTCCGCATTAATGCACACATCATCACCAATGGTGATTAAATCAAATTCAGAAAACTCAGCGCTATCTGTAAATACACGTTTTCCGGCCTTAGTACCTAAACAACGATGAATCCAAAGTGCAAATGGGGTACCTAAAACCTTATTCGTTAAATGAGGATTAGTGTAATAGTTATAAGAATATTCAATTACATCATTTTTCCAAATAAAGGGATCCCAAATAGGTTTGGTTAAGGGCTTTAATTTGCCCAAAAGAACCCATTTTAAGCCGACTAAAATCCCAACCATACATACAGTAAGGAATAGTTCAGAAACGGGCAATACAAGCGCAGTAACACCCCAAGAATAGTTTGTTAACATGTAGTCCAGAATATAAAGCATGTTAAACAGAACGATTAAGGAAAAAGACGTAGGTAAAATAATCCGTAAAAACTCAATTAGCAAACGCGTGCAATACAATTTTTTCGATGGATAGAACGTTTCTTTATCAGAAAAACCAACAAATATCTCACGTTTTGGCAGATAAACTGCTGGAGAACCTAACCATGCAGAATTAACCTCTGTAGCCTTGTCTCCTGGAGGCGCTATTGACAGACATCCAAGCAACGCACGCTCTCCCAGTTCTTTACCCGCAGAAAGTAAACTCACATTCCCTACAAAACCACGGCGACCAACAGAAACTGGAGCAAAATTAATTGCCCCCTGATAAACATGGGGCCAAGCCAGAGCTACTGAACTTGCCGTAAAACCACCTTCTTCAATCGTCACTAAGTCAGGAATAATGTGAGGGGTCTCTCCCATCTCTACGCTTTTCCCAAGTTTAGCGCCTAGAAGCCGCAAAAATGCGGGCAAATAAAGGGTATCAGCCATCACGGATATTTCATCGCTATCCAGCATTTTTACGATGATCCAATGACGAAGATAATAAAAGCTCTTCAATGAATACTGGCCAGGTTTTACCTTGTCCATAATGATTTTTTTGCAGACAATGACACACAGATAATACAAACTTAAGAAAACCATTGAGCCCAAAGGAATGGCAAAGAAAATCGTTGTAAAATAACTGCCCTGATCATAATAATAACTAATAAAGGAAAGCGCAGGAATCAGACATAAATAGAACATGACCATAACAAAGACAATGCCTAAATAGTGCAAAATACTAAACATTGTATTTTCCAGCATTGTTGATTCTTCAACTTCTACTTTTTTCCTGGTAATGTGATCAGCAGGAAGCATTCCTGGAACCGCAGGAGAACCCGAAAAATAAGCGCCTTGAGGCATATAACTTTGCTCAGGTAACATGGACATATCATCCAATACCGCATTATCTTCAACCACACTATTTAAACCAATAACAGACCGGGCACCAATATAGCAATTATTGCCAATAGTAATAGTCCCTATTTTCAGCCAACCATCTTCAACAATATATCCATAAAGCCGGCTATCCGTATTAATTGATGTATTATCGCCAACGACTAATAGATCATGAGCAGCAATCTGCATGGAGCCTATATGGCAATTTTTACCTATTTTTGCACCTAAGAGGCAATAATAAATTCTAGCTAATGGCGAACCCACTAAGTACTTAGCTAAAAATAAGTTCTTTTGTAATTTCTGTACCAACCACCAACGGTAATAGAACCAGCCCCAAAGCGGATATTCGCCCGGCTTCACTCTGCCTAATAAAATCCACTTCATAGCGACGGTAATCATTAACGAAATAATGGGTAATGATAAAAATAAGGCTAAAAATGCTAACTGTGATTCACGGGAAATAATTGAATATTCCGAAGTCACCCAACTGTAGCATAAAACCACAGCCAACAATTGAAAGGTGCCCACTGCATATTGCAATAAACAACCGAAAAATTGCCCTACGCCACATAGATAATATTTCCATTGCGGAGCACGGTATTTAGGCTTACGCGGGGCTTCTGCTTGCGGGGCTGGGTCCACATTATTGAATTTTTGCTCTAGCTGGCCAATCGTGGGATTTTTATATAAATCCAAGATAGATATATTTCGTAATGCAGGAATCCTACGTAAACTCGATATCGCTTTTGCAGCCAGCAGGGAATGTCCGCCGAGATCATAAAAAAAATCGGCATCCACAGAAATTTTAGGATAATCCAGCACCTTCTCCCAAACATGGGCAATTTCTTTGCCCAACTCTGATTTCGGCGCTGTATATACAGTCTCTGCCTTCGCTTGGGTTGGTTTAGGTAAGGCCTTGCGGTTTACTTTGCCACTCGATAAGACAGGAAAAGATTCCAGAACTTCTGTAATCGCTGGAATCATATAATCCGGTAAATTAGTTTTTAAATACGACTTGAGTTCACTGGCATTAAATTTTGCATTTTTTTCGAGCAAAACATAAGCAACTAAAGTTGGTTGATCCAGGGTTTGTAAAGAAACTACCGCTTGCCTAACACCGGGGTGTTGCATCATTACGGCTTCAATTTCATTGAGCTCAATACGAAAACCGCGTAACTTCACCTGATCATCAATCCGTCCGGCAAAGCGTATATTGCCATGTTCTGTTTTAGACGCTAAATCACCAGTACGATACAGACGCTGTTGATTTGCTGGATTAATTACAAATTTTTCCGCGGTACTTTCTGGACGATTCACATATCCACGAGCCAGAGCCAAGCCACTAATACATAACTCGCCCTCATCACCATCACTTACTTCGTTTAAATGCTCATCAACAATCAAAACGCCATAACCAGGAAGTGGTTTGCCTATGGTAATTTCCTTTTCTGGATGACATTCAGCATAAGTTGCAATAACGGTCGCTTCAGTAGGACCGTAGGTATTAATAATTCTAAGCCCTTTGCGGCTCCAGTTTTTAACCAAGCTGGCAGGACAGGTTTCGCCACCTAAAATGAGTATCCGTAAATCAGGTAACTGCCCTTCTAAGGTAGACAATAGTGTCGGCACTGTAGACAGTACACTGACTTGATGTTGATTTAAGAAGGAAATTAAACCAAGGCCTGAACGGACCTCTTTTGCAGTACAAGCAACTAAAGCAGCACCATTGGCAAAAGCCATCCACAGCTCTTCCAATGAAGCATCAAAAGCTAAAGAGAAACCTTGATAAACACGATCATTGCTCGTTATCGCATAAAGAGCACTTGCTTCTCTTACATAATGACAAATACTGCTTTGTGGAATTTCTACTCCTTTAGGCTTACCAGTCGAACCCGAAGTGTAAATGACATAGCATAAATCATCTGCGCCCTGTTCATTTGGAGCTGAAATCAATCTTTTGGTGGGCTGTTGCGACAGTTCGTCACTGAGTTCATCAAGAACAAAGGCCTTTGGCCATGCTAATTTTTTTTGAGCTAATTGAGTTGAGGAGGTTAATACTGCAGTAAATGGCAGATCAGAAAAAATATAATTAATTCGTTCCTCAGGGTAATCCACTTCAATGGGAACGTAAGCCGCACCTGCTTTTAGAGTGGCAAGAATTGCAATATAACATTCAACAGAGCGCTCCAAAAGAATGGCGACAATACTGTCTTTTGATACATTGTTCTCAACAAGATAATGGGCCAACTGGTTAGCACGACATTCTAATTCTTGGTATGAAATAAAAGCATTATCGCAAATTAAGGCAATATTGCTCGAAAAGCTATCGACTGATCGCTCAAAAAAATGATGCAACTGCATAGTGTTATCACCGGATGAAAAACTCAAGTTGGCTTGCTCCTACTAAAGGCACCATTTCCACAACTTCATTGACTTTTGCTTATAAAAAAGCATAGAAAACCCCATACTTTAAATATATTATATTTAGCGTCAATAGTAAAAGGCTTATGAAAAAAACACAGAAGCGGAGCTAATTTGAGGGATTATAATTCTTTATTGCCTGACAAGCGACACTCTAAGATATAAATTTTTTTTTAAATCCCTGGGATACCTACTTCAGGGTAATTCTTTGTATTTTTATCCTCCTTGTAGATGGTAATTTGATCGCATTGACTCTTGTTGGTTCATCTCCGATGGTATATCACTCTCAAGAGCGTACAACGAAAGAGCTCTGAATGTGGTCCAATAACCTTCATCTCACTTATGCCTCTATTCAGGAGAGCCTTCACTGCGCTCAGAATCATGTATTCCGATGTAGGATAACCTGCCATCAGTTACATAAAAATTTCTTGTAAAAAATTAGTCATTGCCTGCCATGAACGTTTCGCAGCAGCAGAATTATAAATTAAACCTAACTGGATATCATGAGCATTAGGGTTGGTAAATGCATGTTGTACCTGACCATACATATGCAGCTGCCAATCAACTTTTGCTGCGGTCATTTCTTGGCAAAACGCATTAGCCTGCTCGGGATTTGCCATAGGATCTTCATAACCATGCAAAGCTAAAACCTTTGCTTTAATCGCATCTGCCTTCATAGTTCCAGGCTTATTCAACAAACCATGGAAACTAACCGCGCCTTTGATATCAGCCCCAGAACGTGCTAACTCTAAAGCACACATGCCGCCAAAACAAAAACCAATGATCGCAACACGCTCCTTATCTACTTCAGGAATGGAGAGAACCGTATTTAAAGCAACATCTAAACGTCGGCGAAGCAATGCTTGGTTAGAAACCAAGGGTTGTATTAATGCTGATTTTTCTTCAGTTGTCGTGCCAACCTGAGCATCACCAAACATATCCAGTGCAAAACCAAGATACCCCATCTCAGCAAGCATCGTTGCTTTTTGGCAAGCAAACTCATTACGTCCGGACCAATCATGAGCTACAATTACGGCAGGCCGAGTCCCTTCTTTAGAAGAGTCATAAGCCAAAAAGCCTTGAAGTTCCAGTTCATCCTGATGATAAATATAGTTTGAAGTATGCATGTGCTATCCCTGAAATAAACGGTAACGATAGTCTAGGTGAATCTAATTAAATGTCCAGTAATTTAACCTGGGTAGTGCATAAAAAATACAGGGGTTCTCACCAGTACAAATAAGGGAATTTTTAGGATATAGCCATTTGATATTAAACGCATTGTGAACCAATAAAAAAATTGGTCTACACTAAAAGAAAATGAAAGGAATTAGTATCATGTTAACTTCATCATTAACATACGTTAGGGATTTATTACATGCTAAATTCTGCTATCAGGTTTTCATTACACCAATCCATTTTCCTCTAGAAAAGGAATATCGAAATTTTGCAAAATTAGCCTGTGAAATTATGGAGAAAAGACGGACTGAAGTAATTCATAAGGAATATCCCCGTCATCACGTATTACATCGTTTTACCCCCACCAAAGTAACTAAAGATAAAAAAATTCTTATTACTCACGGCTGGATATCTCGTGCTGCTTATATGATGCGGATTATCGACACCTTGCAGCAACAGGGATACGAAGTCTATGCTATTGATTTCCCGGCTCATGGTGAAGCCAAAGGGCTACAATTGCCATGGATGGATGCAGTCCACGTAATTAAAGAAACCTTAAACCAGTATGGTCCTTTCTATGGAGCAATTGGGCATTCTTTTGGCGGTTCCATGCTGCTGAATACGTTAAATTTATCCGGGCAACTTCCTGAATGGCGATTACTTCATAAACCGGAGCGTGCCATATTAATTGCCTCTCCCACTCACATGCGTGGTCCATTAACTAACGTCGCGAAAAAATTAAGGCTTAGTGGGCATGGGTATATTCAACTACGCCATCTCCTTGAAGAGCAGGCGAAAGTTGGTTTAAATCGGGTGCAATTAAATCATTTTATTTCTCAATCCCCGAATATTCCCTTTTTATGCATTCATGGAGACTTAGACAAAACCGTGAGCACAAAGGAATCTATTCGCTTTTGCAGACAGTACCCGAATGCGGATTTGCGAATTTTGACGGATGCGAATCATGTTAGTGTATTGATGGATGAGCGGGTGGAGAGTTTGGTGCGGGATTTTTTAGAGTAGGGGAATGAGCGCTGCCACCCGAATTAAATTTAAAAAGCCTGATTGCTTGCAACCAGGCTACACTGAATAAATTATTAAAAAACAAACTATCAGATCACGCCTCAATATACTGGCGTAACTTCTTCATCGCATTTTTTTCAAGCTGCCGTACACGTTCAGCAGATACGCCATATTTTGCTGCCAAATCATGCAGTGTCAATTTGTCATCCGCTAGCCAGCGTTGTTGTAAAATGTCTTGGCTGCGTTCATCAAGCTGTTCCAGTGCGAGCATTAATTTCTCGCGTCCTCGATCCCCGGTGTCTTCTTTTTCTAATGCCAAAGCAGGATCATCATCTGCATTAAATAAATAGCGCTCTGGCGCATAGAACTCGTCACCATCATCCGAATCAGAAGCCTCATATGGAGAATCCATCGCATTCAAGCGTTGCTCCATCAGCAAAACATCCTTAGTACTTACACCCAGATCTCTTGCTACAGCAGCAACTTCTTCCATAGTAAACCAACCTAAGCGATTCTTCATCTGACGAAGATTAAAAAATAGCTTGCGCTGTGCTTTAGTAGTCGCAACCTTAACAATACGCCAATTACGCAATACAAATTCATGGATTTCCGCTTTAATCCAATGGACAGCGAAAGAAACTAAGCGCACGCCCATTTTGGGGTCAAATCGTTTTACGGCTTTCATTAACCCAACGTTGCCTTCTTGAATTAAATCATTTAAGGGCAAACCATAACCTAAATAACCTCGAGCAACTCGAACAACATAGCGTAAATGAGCTAGAACTAAGTGTCTAGCAGCCTCAAGATCCCCTTCAGAATGAAAACGCTCGGCATAGGCAAGCTCTTCCTCCAAAGTTAACATAGGAATTTGATTAACTCTATGAATGTACGCATCAAGACTGCCTATGGGTAAATTCATAGCAGCAAGTTGCAATTGTTGACTCATATGCCTTCCTCTTGGAATAAAACTACAATTGAGGTTCTATAGAAGCCAATTGCCTTTTTACAGACAAGCAGGCCCCTAACCAACCTAGTATAATAGCAAATATAATGAGTAGCAAGATTTGGCGCATTGAAAGAAGATCAACCGAATAGTGCATTTGATAGACAAATGCTAAGTGATTAACGGCTCTTGCTAAACTTAAAATAAAAATATTAACTAAAAAAGCAGCGAAAACAGCCCCAATAACCGCATACCAAACCCCTGAGTACAGAAAAGGCCGGAGAATAAAGGGATCTTTAGCACCAATTAACTTTAAAACTTGAATCTCTTCCTGACGACTGTGTAGCGCTAAGCGCAATGTCGTACCGATGATCAGCACTACCGCTAAAGCAAGCAAAACTAATAAGCCATCTGCAAAATGAGAAGCAAATCGTATCAGCGCATCGAGTCGACTAATCCACTCCATATCCACCTTAGTTTGCTCAACACCTGCCAAGGTTTGCAATTCTTGGGCAAGCTGGTCCAACTTAACGGGAGAATCAACCGATACGGCTGGCTGTACAGTTACTACTGCAGGCAATGGATTTTCAGGAAGATAATGCATGATATCCTGCATCCCCTCTTGCTTTGTTAATTCCGCAAGCCCTTCTGCAGATGATTTTAATGAAACCTGCCCTACTCCCTCCGTATCACGAACCCTCTGAACAAGTTGTTGTTGTTCTGCTTCCGTCAATTTAGGTTTTAGATAAATAGAAATAGGGCCACCACGTTTCCAATCGCTGGTCAGTTTATTTATATTATCAGTACACACCCAAAAAAGAGCCGGCAATGCCAATGCAATTGCAATCACCACTGAAGTCATTAAGGTGGCCACCGGTTTGCTGCATAGATAATTCAAACTTTGAGCGGCTGCCTGAGCATGATAGGAAAAAAACTGTTGTAATTTCTTTAACACACCCGGCCTCCTTTAAGCATGACAATTCGGTGTTTCATTCGCGCAATTAAAGGCAAATCATGGGTCGCAATCAATACACTCACGCCAACCTGATTAAATTGCTCAAATAAAGACATAATTTCCGTAGACAGCTTGGGATCTAAATTTCCAGTTGGCTCATCGGCCAATAATAAAGCAGGTTTATGTACTACGGCGCGCGCGATACCAACCCGTTGTTGCTCTCCTCCGGATAAATGAGGGGGAAGCATTTTTTCCTTGCTTAATAAACCGACCATGTCTAAAGCAGCATGAACTCGTTTTGCAATCATGGGATAAGGAGTGCCCTGGATTTGTAAGGGTAAGGCAACGTTATCAAAGATGCTGCGATCATTCAGTAAATACGGCGATTGAAAGGTAATTCCTAATTGGCTGCGATGCGCCGCTACATCACGACGCTTCAAATGATTTAAACGTACGCCATTCACCGTTAATTGCCCAGATGTAGGCCATTCTAAAAGCGCGATTAGCTTCAATAAAGTACTTTTACCTGCTCCCGAGTGCCCGGTAAGGAACGCCATCTCGCCCTTTTGTAACGAAAAATTAACATTGCTTAAGGCCTCATAGCCACCAGGATAGCGTTTACTCACCTGCTCAAATGTGATCATGAAACAATGCACCAACAAATTGTTCAGCATCAAAGGGACGTAAGTCCTCTATCCCTTCACCAATCCCTATATAACGAAAGGGTATTTCTAGTTCACTCGCAATAGCAAACAATATTCCACCTTTGGCAGTTCCATCCAATTTAGTCATCGTAATGCCCGTTAATTTTACTGCTTCATGGAATTGCCGTGCTTGTACTAATGCATTCTGCCCTATGCTTGCATCTAAGATCAACATTGTTTCATGAGGTGCTTCGGGACAAAGCTTTTGCAAGACTCGTTTTACTTTTTTCAACTCATCCATCAGATTGCCCTGGGTATGCAAACGTCCAGCGGTATCAGCAATGAGTACATCGATCTTACGCGCTTTTGCTGCTTGCAACGCATCAAAAACCACTGAAGCGCTATCTGCACCAGTATGTTGCGCAATAACGGGGATATCGTTTCGCTCACCCCAGACTTGTAATTGCTCTACTGCTGCGGCTCTAAAGGTATCGCCTGCAGCCAACATGACTTTTTTGCCTTGTTGTTGAAACTGTTTCGCTAATTTACCAATCGTAGTTGTTTTTCCAGCCCCATTTACGCCAACCATTAAGATAACAAAAGGCAAATGATCTTCTGTCTCCAAAGTTAAAGGGGTGTTGTTTTGGGTTAAAATGGATTGTAAATGCTCTTTAAGTGCATCATAAACCGCCTCACCATTTGCTAATTGCTTACGCTCCAAGCCATCGGCGATTTGTTTTAATACCTTTTGCGTCGTATTAATTCCAAGATCCGCCGTGATGAGTACGGTTTCTAACTCATCTAACAGCTCTTGGCTGATTTCTTTTTTACCTAAGAGAAGCCGTCCAATACCATCACCCAATTGGTGACGAGTCTTACTTAAGCTTTTGCGAAAACGAGCAAAAATACCTTCTTTGGTCACTTCTGGTTCAGGTTCTGCAGGACATGGTGCCACCTCAGAAATAGACTCTTCGATCCCCTGCTGTTCATTGCTCTCGGGCGGAGCTTCACTTTGGCCTCGTTTAAACCATTTAATCATATTAGTATACAAATCCTAAAAAATGTGGAATTCTATCATCTTTTTGCTTAGAGGTTAATTTGTGCGCAAAATATTAATCACCTTACTTATGGTACTATCTTGCCAAACCTTCAGCCAAGTTCAAGAGTATACCTTGAATAATGGATTAAAAATATTGGTTAAAGAAGATCATCGAGCTCCTATTGCGGTATCCATGATTTGGTATAACGTAGGCTCAGCAGACGAACCTGGTGGTATTACGGGCGTCTCCCATGCCATTGAACACATGATGTTTAAAGGCACAGAAAAATACCCTTTAGGGATCTTTTCTAAGACAATCGCCGAAATTGGCGGCCAATCGAATGCGTTTACCAACAATGATTATACCGCTTTTTTTGAAAAAACTGATGCCTCACGCTTAGCAACCAGCTTTGAACTAGAAGCCGATCGCATGAATAATTTACTGCTTAGTGCCGATGAATTTGCCAAAGAAATTAAGGTAATCCAGGAGGAGCGTCGTTTACGAACTGACGATAACCCCCAGGCACTAGCCTTTGAACGCTTTTTAGCAACCGCACATTTAGCAGCACCATACAATCATCCGGTTATTGGCTGGATGAGCGATCTAAAACAAATGCGTGTTGATGATATAAGAAAATGGTATAAGCGTTATTATGCACCAAATAACGCAACCCTCGTGGTGGTAGGCGATGTGAATGCGGAGCAAGTGCGCGCTTTAGCTCAACAGTATTTTGCAGCTCTTCCACAACGAAAAATTCCATCACGCAAGCCACAACAGGAACCGCCTGCACTAGGTAAAAAAGCAATTCAAGTACAAAGCACGGCAAAACTACCGCTGGTAATGATTGGTTATTCAGTACCTGGAGTAAAGACAGCAAAAGCGGCATATGAGCCTTATGCTCTGGAAATTATTGCCGGTATTATGGATGCCGGAGAAGGAGCTCGCTTTGCCAAAAATCTCATCCGTGGTCAACATATCGCTACGGGAGCCAGTACCTACTACAATCTTTATACTCGCTATCAAACTCAATTTATCGTTTATGGCGCCCCCAGCCAAAACCAAAACGTTCATGTTTTGGAAAAAGGCTTAGTGGAACAATTAGATGATTTGAAAAAAAATCGCGTCAGTGACAAGGAATTACAACGCATTAAAAATCAAATCATTGCCCAAAAAACCTATGAAAAGGATTCGATTTTTAGCCAGGCAATGGAACTTGGCCTGCTAGAAACCGTAGGGCTTGGTTGGAACAAGGCCAATGAATATACGCAAGCAATTAACGCGGTAACTGCAGAACAAATTCAACAAACGGCTCAACATTATTTTCAAGACAATAACATGACCGTCGCCAAATTAGAGCCGCAAACAACCGCTAAGGTGAAATCATGAAAATTTTAAGTATGTGCCTTATGGCGTTAACCATCGGCCTATGCGGGCAGGCAAAAGCGACAAGTTTTAAAACTGAAAAATGGCAAACAGCGAATGGCGTACGTGTAGTTTTTTATCCAGCAAAAGAAGTGCCTATGCTGGATGTAAGTCTCGCATTTGCAGCGGGTTCCTCCTATGATCAAGAACACTATGGTTTAAGCTCCTTAACCGGCCATCTGTTAAATCAAGGTAGTGCAGGCCAAGATGCAACCGCGATTGCCGAGGCATTGGCGGATACTGGGGCACAATTCAGTGTGGAAAACAGCAGGGATATGGTCATTTTAAACCTGCGCTCGCTGGTCAGTAAGGATGCTTTAGCTCAATCAAGTAAAACATTTGCCCAAATTATTAATCAGCCTGATTTTCCAGATGAGGCATTTGCCCGAGAAAAAAAACAATTACTAATGACTATTGAACAAAGCCATGAATCACCAGAAGACGTCGCGGATCGTACGTTTTTCAAGGCTTTATATCAGCAACATCCCTACGCACATGCAGTGAATGGCACCAAAAAATCAATAAATGCCATCACTAAAAAACAAGTAACTGACTTTTATCACCGTTATTTTGTGGCACAGAATGGGGTGCTCGTCATGGTGGGCGACATTAGTAGTGAAAGGGCTCACCAGTTAGCGGAGCAGTTTACCGGGAACTTACCTAAAGGTATCCCAGCTCAGCCTGTTGTCCAAGCGGCGCAATTACCTCAAGCCGAGCATGTGAATACCCCCTTCCCCTCATCGCAAACCATGATTCGTCTTGGTCAAATAGGGATTGATCATAAGAATCCCCGTTATTTCCCCCTTATGGTAGGTAACTATATTTTAGGTGGTGGATCCTTAGTTTCACGGCTGGCTGTTGAAGTAAGAGAAAAACGAGGATTAACTTATGGTATTGAGAGTCAATTTTCGCCCATGCCAGGAGAAGGGCCATTTCTCATCAGCTTATCAACTCGTAATCAGCAAGCGAAGCTGGCTCTGGATATCATTCAAAAGGAATTACATACCTACGTCAGCAATGGCCCCAACGAGCAAGAACTGAATGCGGCAAAACAATATCTTACCGGCAGTTTTCCACTCTCGTTAGCAAGCAATCGCAGCATTGCAACCTTATTGTTGCGTATGACCTTTTACCATTTGCCAGATAATTATTTGGATACTTACGTCGCCCGAATCAAGGCCGTAACCAAAGACGAAATAAAACAGGCATTCCAACAGCAGTTAAACCCAGATAAATTACTTCTCGTTACTGTGGGGCAATCTTGAAACAGGAAATTCGTATTATAGGAGGCCAATATCGTGGGAAAAAATTACATTTCCCCGATATTGAAGGTCTAAGACCCACCCCTGACCGAGTGCGCGAAACCGTATTTAATTGGTTAATGCACAATATTAGAGGCGCGCGCTGCCTCGACGCTTTTGCCGGCAGCGGCGCTTTGGGCTTAGAAGCCTTTTCCCGTGGTGCGGCTCAAGTCGTCTTTGTCGAGCAATCCCCCCTGGCTCATGCGAATTTGCACAAAATAATTACCTCATTTAATAGCCCGATTTTAAAGCTCTTAAAGATGGATGCCCGGGCTTATCTGCAATCCTGCAAAGAGCAATTTGATATTATTTTCCTCGACCCTCCTTTTGCACAAAACTACCTTCCTCAATGCATCCAGGAACTGACTCAGAATAATATTTTAGTTCCCGGAGGTTTAATTTATTTGGAGTCACCAACCGCAATCGAATTGGATGAAGAATCCTGGCGAATGGTTAAGCTCAAAAAGGCGGGGCAGGTAGTTTATGGTTTATTTGAAAAATTATAAATCTCTGGCTTACCCTCACCCTCATTATTACGACGTCATCCCGAACGTAGTGAGGGACCTCCGATGCAGGCACTGAGCCAGATGCAGGAGATCCCTCACTTCGTTCGGGATGACGCATCAAAATATGAACCAAACATGCTTAAAAACAACCATCGCCAAAAGCTCAGACGAAATGCTTTTTTTCTGAATAAACCCCACCTGACCTAGTTAAAAGCAATTTGATTTAACAAAGATTTTCGGCGATTCTATTCCAGAATTGACGTTATGACTTGACAAGGAGCGTAGCTCCTGTTTCAATCATTCCAATATTATCTAGACCGAAAGAATTTGAATGAACAACAAGCTTGTCACGCTGTTAATTGCTTCAATCCTGCTTGCCAGTTGTAAATCTACGGGAGTCTTTTTTAAAAAACCCCCCGTAAATAACCCCAGTGATGATGCCACAATTAAACTGGCGGAAGCAGCGGTTTCTGTTAGCGATTCGATGCATGAAATGGCTCGTATAGAAAAAGTAGTCGTGCCACCACACAAAGATAATACGTTAACGATACCTAATGCCTATAATCTACAAGCCCGTGCCAGCGTAGATTGGTCAGGTCCAATTGAAGAATTGACCGAGCGCATCGCTAAGGCCGCGCATTATAGAGTACGTATCCTAGGGAAATCTCCCGCGATCCCCGTACTTATTAGTCTTACCGTTAAAGATCAAAGCTTAGCTGAAATCCTGCGTGATATAGATTATCAGGCTGGAATAAAAGCTTTTATTCACGTTTACCCTAACAGTCAGGTTGTTGAATTACGTTATGCCAAAATTTACTCTTAGTCTCACTGTTCTTGTGTCTGCCTTATTGGTAGCCTCATGTTACAGATCAGCTTATGTAGGTGATACCGGTTCATTAGCTGGTTTGCAAGCTATGGCCAATACGACAGTCAAGGAAAGAACCAGAAAACAGTCTGGCAAATTCCGCCAAATGGCTCTTAAAGAAACAGCGCTCAGTCTTGGTGCTCAGTCAGGCTTGGCATGGCGAGCCAAAGCTATTGATGAGCAATTGGTCAAACAAACACGTACCTTAGATACAATTTATGATTTTAATTCGCTGACTCTAGAGCACAACATTCTCCCACCAGTGTTATTAGAAGGACGAAATACATTAAATCTAGCTGATGCACAAAATATTCGTGTCGCAGATCGCACTTATAAAGTAGCGAAACAAGCCCACTTTGTGACAACACCTCCAACTTGGCGTCAATATTTGTGGTTGGACTATGTTAAACCAGAATATCCAAACTATACCTTGCTACCAAAGACTAGGATAGAAAAGAAAATTTGGTGTATGTATGTTGCTAAAGGCTGGAAAAATGGTATTGAGCAAGCCAATACTATTCTTGAAGAAAACATTGCCCGTATCAAAGAGGATTTTGGCGGCATGATTCTCTATCGCAAACTATTAGCAATGAATATGGTTTCTCCCCCTTATGTATCCCATACCGATTTAGGGGTTACTGGGGATGCTTCTGAAATTCGTATTGATGATCGCGTCTTACGTATTACGGCATTGCCGGCATTAAATATCAATAGTAATGAATGGCGAGCAGCGGTAGCCAAAGATGAAAATGCCTTGGAACAATTTAAGAATATGGAAAAATTGGCAAGTCAGTCTAAAATTATCATAACAGACAAATCTTGGCAGCCTGTTATTACACCAACGACGAACTGACAATTTAATTATGACTACAGACCATTTAATGCCTGATGAGCCAACACGTTTTACACCATTATTCATGGATAAAATGCTGGAGCATACGGAGCGACTAAACGCATCAGATATCACCATTCAAACGGGTGAGCCTATCTATGCTGAGGTTTATGGAAAATTGCTCCGCATTACAAATCGCCGCTTATCCAATACGGAGCTTGGCGATTTAATTAATGCTATTTATGGACCTAACGCGACCACTCAGCTGCTTTCAGGAAAGGATATTGATACGCACTATGAATTCCGTCCGAATCGTGGCGTACGCTATCGTTATAGGGTCAATGGTACTGCCTGTCTCGTTGAAGGGCATGATGCCATTCAAATTACTCTTAGGACTATTCCTACCACCCCTCCTAAGCTAGAAACGATGAATCTTCCTGACATCGTGCTTGATGCCATTGCGCCTCAGGAAGGAATTGTTTTTATCACCGGGGCAACTGGTTCGGGTAAATCAACACTTTTGGCTTCGATTATTCGCGATTTAATTGAAAAAGAAGATTCACATCGTAAAGTCTTAACTTATGAATCACCTATTGAATTCGTTTATGATGAAATTGAAACGATTTCGTCCGTTGTGAGTCAGTCTGAAATTCCTCGCCATTTGCCTAGTTTTGCGGATGGAGTGAGAAACGCTTTGCGGCGGAAACCACGTCTTATCATGGTTGGGGAGTGTCGTGACGCGGAAACCATTAGTGCAGCACTTGAAGCAGCGCTGACTGGACACCCGGTGTATACCACCTTGCATACCTCAGGGGTTGCAGAAACCATGCGCCGTCTCGTAACCTCATTCGCAGGGGAAGAGCGCTTGGGACGAACCATTGATATTCTGGAAACCATTAGACTGTGTATTTGGCAAAAGCTGGTCCCTACTGTAGATGAAAAACGGGTTGCATTACGCGAATATCTAGTATTTGATGAAGAAGTGCGGGATATTTTACTAGAAAGTGATCCCAATGATGTCACCGCGGCAACACGTAAATTGGTACGACAAAAAGGGCAACTCATGACTTGGGATGCCAAAAATAAATTCGAGCAAGGAATAATTAGCGAACGCGTCTACAAACTGATTATTGCTGGAGCAAAAGATTATCAGCAATAATTAAATTAGAGGGGTACAGCTATAAACGGGAACGCCTTACGTTATTATAAAAGTGCTCAAGCCTTATTTTTACCAGTAAAACCTATTGAAGAGTTAGATGGTTTTGAGCTTCGCCTGCATAAACACCGTTATTTTTTTTGTGGTGCCGAACCCCCGATAAATTATTCCAGCAGCACCCGTATCGGCAGACATAAATATGTTGCAAACCGCTTATTAGAAGAAGCAGAAATCCCTGTTCCTAAAGCGGTTTTAGTGGATAAAGAAGAGCTGGAAAATGATGCCTTTACCGAGCAGACAGATCAGCTAAGATTCCCTTTGGTTGTAAAACCGCTAAATGAGCGACAAGGAAGAGGCGTTTTATGCAATATCCAAAGCCTAGATGAATTAAGAACCGTACTAACCCAAGCCTTTTCCACCTATGAACAAATCATTGTGGAAGAATTCCATGCTAATTTACAATCCTATAGGGTCTTAGTATTTAATCAAAAAGTAATTGGCGTGGTACTACGCCATCCATCCTTTGTTATTGGCGATGGGATCCATAATATTAGTGACTTAATTGAGCTAAGTAATAAAGAACGCAACCGAATGAATGAGTTTTTAGGGCCTATTAACTTGGATGCAGAGGCTTATACTTGCCTTAAAGAGCAAGGTCTAAAAGAAGACCATATTCCTAGAGTCGGGGAGAAGGTTGGCTTAGGCTACACCAGCAATGCCTCTCGTGGGGGCACCTACGAGAATATAAGTAAAAAAATAGGCAAAGAAAATCGCAAGCTCATGATTCGTGTTGCCAATACACTCAACCTCAAATTGGTCGGTATTGATATACAATGTGAAGACATAAATAAACCAATAAAATACCCTGGCGGGGTTATTATTGAAGCCAATGAAATCCCCAGTATACGCATTCATGAGCTTCCTATGTATGGACCAGCCAATTTGGTAACCCGAAAAATAATGCGCCATTTTATTTATCGGCACCCCTTTGCCTATTTATGTTCGCTATACTTTAATAAACGCACAGCATTTTATATTAGGGCGTTGATTGTTGCTGTAATTATCGCGGTGCTGTATCCATTACTCAAGACAAAAGGTATTTTATGAACGATTCCATACAACTGTTGGATGCGTCATTAAGAGATGGTGGACATAGAACAAATTTCCATTTTAAGGACAATGAATTAGAAGGTTTTCTGCCCCTTCTCGACCATTCAGGCATTGAATACATTGAAATTGGCTATCGCAATGGCTCCTTGCATTTTATTGCAGACTTAGGGCGAGCAGGATGGTGCCACAAAGATTATTTACTTTTTTGTCGTGACTTGATTAAAAATGCAAAAATGGCAGTCATGGCTCATCCACACAATGTAACCCAGGATGATCTACGAGAGCTCAAAAGCTGTGGCGTCGCTTTATTAAGAATCTGTATTGCTCGAGGGGAACTCCCTGTTGCCCTCCCCTTAATAAAAATGGCCCAGGACCTAGGCTTGATGGTCTCGGTTAATTTCATTCATATTTCCTACTACACGAATGCCGAATTAGACGAAGTAGTAGGCTTAGCCAGCAGCCATCAGCCGGATATTATTTATTTTGCCGATTCCAATGGGAGCTTATTGCCCTCTCGTACCAAAGAAATCTACGACCGCTATCTGAGGGATATTTCGATTCCTTTTGGTTTCCATGCTCATGATAATATCGGTTTAGCCCAAGCTAATGCGCTGGCCGCCCTTAATTCAGGCGTTCGTTTTATTGATGCGTCCCTTGCGGGAATGGGGAAAGGCATAGGTAATTTGAGAACTGAGTTTTTTACGGCATACCTCCATGCAATTGACGTTAAAAAATATAACTTACAAGATGTCTTGGATGCTGCCAATTACGTACGAGATGTGCTAAAAATAGGGCATGAAGCAATTGAGATGGATGAATTTATTCGAGGGATTACCGATCTCTCCACCGCGGATCTCAAAGCATATAAAGAAAAAAATAAATTGTCCTAGAGGTACATCTGCATGCAAAAAAAGAAAATATTAGTCATGGGGCCTGTTTCCGCCCACGCTGAAGATATGGCATCGATTGCCAACACGCTGACATTCCTCAATGAGGACTATGCCATTGATTACTTGGACTCCCTGTCCATTATGGAAGAACTTCCCAATGTCGCTTACTATCAACTTTGGGAAAAAAAATTAGCAACCTGCATCAATGAGTATGATGCCTTTTTTGGATTTGCTTTTGGTGGTGTCATCATTCAGCAATGTTTTTCATTGTTTCAACCCCTGAATAAACCAATCATCTTATTTTCAACCCCAAGTTTTGCGGACAGTTCCTTAAACCATAAACTAGGCCTGGTCGTTCATTTATGCCAGGAAAATAAGCTTGACGAAGCGCTCCATGCGCTCTATGAGCCTGTTTTTTACCCTAATCCCATGCCCCCCCTATCAAGTACCAACCTTAACCGCAATCAAGCCTATAAACGGCTAATTTTTGGTTTGAACCGGGTATTACAAACAGACTCAAGGGCTATTTTACAAAACAACCAAGTTCCACATTTACATTTGATCGGCGAATACTCCAATCTGGTCAATAGTAAAAATACGATTGCTGCTCAAAACAGCCAATTAGTGATTGTGCCTCATTCCAGTATGCGAGTGCTGCAAGATAACCCAGCCTATTGTCAAAAAATCATTTGGGAGGTTTTAAGTGGATCTCAATAAAAGGCTTAAAATCGCCGTACTACCCGGCGATGGCATTGGCATTGAGGTTACTGAGGCAGCGCTCCCCATATTTACTGCGCTCGCTCTTCCCATTAGCTTACATATGGGCGATATCGGATGGTCCTGTTGGCAAAAAGAAGGTACACCGATTCCAGAAAGAACGTGGAGCCTGATCCATGAGTGCGATACCGTCTTATTAGGAGCAATCACCAGCAAACCCCAACGAGAAGCACAACAAGAGCTAGCTTTGGAGTTGCGCGAGCGCGACCTTAACTACATCTCACCGATTATTTTACTGAGACAAAATTTAGATTTATACGCCAATGTACGCCCTTGCTTTTCAATTCAATCCAGCGAAAAACCATTTAATTTTTGCATCATCCGCGAAAATACCGAAGGCCTCTATGCTGGCTTTGATTATGCCCCAGCTCCAGAGGCAATACTTGGATTACTCGCCAAGAAAAAAAACTGGCAACAAATTCCCGCCGAGGAATTAAGTTGTGCACTGCGCTTGCAATCAACCGCAGGCTTAACACGTCTATTTGAATTTGCGTTCCACTATGCAGAACAGCAGCAAATGCAACGCGTCACCTTTGCCGATAAACCCAATGTTTTACGTCTAAGTGGCCATTTTGCCCGCGAAATTTTTGAGTCTGTAGCTCAAAAACACCCACAGATTCATGCCGACATCCTCAATGTTGATGCAGTTGGCTTGTGGCTTATTCGCCGTCCCGAAGAGTTTGGTGTCATTGTTGCAGAAAATATGTTTGGCGATATTTTATCGGATGTCGGAGCTGGGGTTATGGGTGGTTTAGGATTTGCGCCCAGCGCCAATATTGGGAAAAAACAATGTTATTTTGAACCAGTTCACGGCAGTGGGCCTCAGATGCATCCCCAGACAGCAAATCCAACCGCCATGTTCTTAACAATAAGCATGCTCCTTAAGCAATTCGGTTATGAAGAACAAGCCAGACTGATTAGTGAGTCAGTACGCGTCATTATCAATAAAAAACGATTTGTGACCTATGATGTGGGGGGTAAGTCAAGCACCACCGATATGGCCAATGCAATTATCGACCAATGCTTACGCCTCTCCCAAAACAAGCACCACACCTCAATTCTAAGTGAAGAGAACTCTATGGATGCCTATCTGGAAAGATTATTTACCTTCAATACCACTGAAATTTCGGATGCATTGGATGCCTGTCAGGTTGAAGGTGCCTTGTTACACATAAAAGCATTAGCACCAGGCATGAAGATGGCAGGTCCAGCCTATACCGTACGCTATGCTGCTAATGAGCAAAAAAACACTGAATTTAAGAATGCGGCAAATTACATCGATTCAGTACCAGAGCACTCCGTTATTGTCATTGATAATAATGGGCACATTGATTGTACCGCCTGGGGAGCCATTCTTACTAAAATGGCGCTGCATATGAATATAGCAGGCACGGTCGTCAATGGTGCCGTTCGTGATGTAGACTTTATTCGCGAAGCCAACTACCCACTTTTTTGTGCTGGAACCTACATGCGTTCCGGAAAAAATCGTATTCATAAAGTAGCCGAACAATGCCCCTTGGTCATTAATGAGGTTACGATTAATCCAGGTGATATCATTTTTGCGGATGATAATGGAGTTTTAGTCATCCCGAAACAATTAATGGCTGAGGTCATTGAGAAAGCAGAAAAAGTAAAATTCACTGAACTCAATATTGCGCAGGCAATTCAAGAGGGCTCCTCATTGGAACAAGCGCGAATTGATTATCGCTATGATCAACCCTGGCTGGGTGCTAAAAAGAAATGAACCAATTCGCTGATTATCAATTTATTGATATTCATTACCATGCCAGTCCTGATCTCTATACCCGTCGCTGGAATGCATTGCAAGCAGGAGAAATGTATCAATCCTTGCGTGGAGCCGTGTTTTTAACCAGCCATCTTGGTGCAACCAGCATTCAAGCCACCTTAGCACAGCAACAAGGATTACCGGTTTTTCCTTCGTTAATATTAAATCAGCTCGCAGGAGGAATTAATTATCGCGTCATTATGCAGGCGCTGAATGAATATCAACCGCTTAATCCTTCAAAACTATTAGTACATTTTCCTACAATTACAGGTCGCAACTACCCCTCAAAACTTTCGCGCCAATTAAGCCATCCACATTTAAGCTCATACAGCCAACGCGGTGAAACACTGTTTAATAGCAAGCAGCAATTAGGTAAGAATGTGATTGATATTTTAAAAATGGCAAATGACTATCCGATTGTTTTAACTACAGGACATGCATCCAAAGAAGAAGTTTACTGCTTAGTGGATGCTTGTATTCGCTATAAAGTACCGGCATTAATCTTAAATCAGCCTGCACATCCATTGGTTAATTTAAAAGCGCCAGCCTTAAAGGAGTTAACTCAAAATGAATTTGTCTGGATTGAGCAAACGGTATTGACTTATCTTTTAGGACATCAGGATAAAGAAGATTTGAGTACCGTGTTGCAGAACATTCCTCGAGTTATTTATAGCTCGGATCTCGGGCAAACAACGCAGATGGATATTAAGGATTGGGTTCGTTTTTCTTCCGATCTATTTACCGAACTACAGCTATCAGAGCAAAGGAAAAATGAACTGTTACGAGAACACGTGATTAAACTGCTTTCGTAATTTTTTTAAATATAATTACCTTTGTGTGTTAGCTCGCTCAATGTGAGCAACAGGCGTTCAATTAGACTTAAACCGAATTACCGCGGCTTGACTGCGGTAATTCGAGAATATTATTTATCCAGACAAACTTAGACGAATAGGGTGACACGTATTCACAGACAACCCGACCCCGAAAAAACCTCTTTCAAAAACACCTCGGTTGCCTGCCAAGAACGCCGATCCGCCTGCTCATTATAATGCAACCCCATCTCATCATCATTAGCCAACGGATTAGTAAAGGAATGAGCCGTATTACCATAAATATGGATTTGCCAATCTGCTTTACGGGCACTCATTTCAATCGCAAATTGATTTACCTGCTCAGGCTTAACTAAAGGATCATCATAACCATGTAAAATCAAGATTTTGGCTTTAATTGGGGCAAATAGCTCTTCTTCCGGAGCTTTAAGCACGCCATGAAAACTAACCACACCTTTAACATCAACACCAAAGCGCGCCAAATCCAAGACACATAAACCGCCAAAACAATAACCTATAGCGGCAATATTGTTTTTATCCACTTGGGGTAATTCCGTGAGTAAATTAAAGGCTGATTGAATACGCTTAATCAGCATTTGCCGATCGTTCATAAAGGGGGTCATTAAGGCTCGTTTTTCAACCTTGTCAAAAGCCACTTGAGCCTGTCCATACATATCAAGGGCAAAACCAACATAACCCAGCTTAGCAAGCTGTATCGCCTTGTTGCACGCCTCATTGCCCCGACCGCCCCAATCATGGGCTACCATCACGGTGGGCCGTGATGATGAAAAATCCTTGTTATATGCGATGAATCCTTTGCAGATTGTACTCGCATCATTGTAATTTAGTTCATCCGTTACAATCACACTAATCCTCAACTCATAAAAATACTAAGGTCTGGATACACCCGGCTTTATCACCGGCATGTAAACAGACCTTAATTACGTAAATAACCCTATTCTTGTTAACCGCCCTCACCACCAAGACCTTTGAGTTTGCCGCCTAGACCTTTACCGCCAGCACCTTTTTTATCACCAGTAGCCTCAACGTTACCGCCGCCGCCACCGCCGCTTAAGGCGCCTTTAGCTTTATTAAGTCCTTTCATACCCACACCACCAAGTTGCTTGTCAATTTGACCTTGAGCATCCCGGGTTTCTTTAGCAGCACCTTCTTGTTGTTTTTGAACATCACCAGCCCATTGTGCTGACTCTTGTCCTAAACTTTCAGGGTTACCACCAATCCAGCGTAATACCTTATCAGGTAAGTAGGATATTAATGTAAAGGATTTTTGTATTAACACTAAATACATCGAAGTATAGGTCAAAATCGAGAAGAAGAAGGCATAAACACCAGCCCAATCCGAATAACCTCCAGTACCTGAAGCCATATCAGAGACACCGCCACCTAAGGTAGAAATCGCCGTGCCTAAACCACTCTTATTCGTATTTTGCTGTTGAATAAAGGCAATAGCCGTATCATATCCGGAGTTAAGAATCCATACGCCTACATAAGACAAGGCAATACCAGCAATATATCCGATAATCATCATCGAAGGTCTTAAGAAGACGTTGATCAAGATCATAATTGCCGCCTCACCTTTACCAAAAGCATCATGTCCTTCAGGGTGAGTAACCCCTAAAGCCACAATTGGTGCGGCCACCATCGCTTCGATCACGGAGATCAGCCATGACATTGCGCCGAAGGTAAAGATCATATAGGGCAATATAGGAATATAATATGCCGTTGTAAATCCTATGGATGTCATAACCCCTACCCAAGCGAGTAAAAGTGGTAGAGACAAGGAAATCAACGCAAAGATGAAGATACCAAATACAGGGATTAGCGCACTGGTAACCGCCATATCCAATAACATAATCCATAAGTTACCAGAGAAGTTAATGTATTGCACACCCATATTTGCTAAGGCCACAACAGGGTTAACTCCTGGAGCAGACAGAACTTGCACCCCTTGTTTAAAGATATCAGCCATACCACTAAGAGGGATCATCAGGAATGACATGATTACTTGGTTAATAATTTGTCCAAAAACCTGCATCAACGTGTTATAGATGAAGAGGAAGATGACATTATAGAACAAGTTACCCAACAATTGTCCTAGACAGAAGGAGAAGAACAAGATCTGAACCTTACCGCATGAGAAGCTTTGTTGTTGTAATGTATATAATGACGTATCAATATGGAAGTTAATGGTATTCGCAAAGGTCAAAGGTTGTAAACCTGGTTGTCCTGGTGTTTGCATCATGACTGAGTTATTGATAAATCCATAGACTGTCGATGATTGTAAACTAGCAACGGCAGGTCTATTAGGATTTGCTGTCATATTAGGTTTAGGTACAAGGCTGCTTGCAGAGGTAGAGGTAGGAGATGAAATACCAGAACCATCAATTAATGATTGCACCATTGCTATAGGTGTACGATTTCCACCAAACCAAGTACATAATGTTGAGAAAGAACCTCCACTACAACTGCCATTATCACCAAAAGACGAGGTAATCTGGGTTGCATCAAAAGAGCTTTGATCCAAACCTGTATTACTATCCGTCATACTCGCGCTTTGGGTCGCACTACCCTGAATTTGCACTAGATTAAAGAAGTAAGCTCCTGCCATAATCCAGCCTTGGGTGGATGCTTGGGCAATGAATGAACGTGCATTACTTGCATTAGTACTATCGTTCATTTGAGTTAACAGGTTGAGCGTTGGCATCATAATGCCGTTGTAATCATTTATCGCATTAATAAACTCTGTTCCATTAAACAATGTGCCGCCACCAGCGCTGCCTGCCGCAGGCCCCCAAATCAAGCAAGTTTGACCATATGATGAACATACAGTCGAGTTTTGCGTGTAAGGTACCCCAAACTGCTGATTTGCCAGATTAGCAATAAATGGCGTAGAGCTGCTTGAATTATTCGAACCAGGTGCCGCAAATCCAGGAGCATTACCGATTATAGTTTGTGTTACATTAGATAAATCTACAAACATTTGTTGGATGGCAATTGCCCGTGACATCTGTGCGGTTTGCAACTCATCAGCGGTAAGTGAAACACCGCCTATGTTCGTTGTTTGACCCACCACTGACTGACTGGAACTCAAAAGGCTCGAATTTCCTCCCACATTGTTGGTATTAGATACGGTACCACTTGCAGGTTTAATACCAAAGGTAGTCTTTAGAGCAGATACCACGGCATTATCAGTTTTAGCGGTGGTATTCGTAGTTGTGGTAAGTGTACTAATATTATTCCAGCGAATCTGACCGCAAATACCATTTAAGAAATTATAGGGAGAACCGGTATCAAAATTAGGCATTGCCACAGTCCAATAACTTGCGGTTGGGTTACTATTTTGCGTAGTCACTGCATTTACCGAACCAAGAAAATCAGGAACAGAGGTATTACAAAACGTAGCCATAGCCCCGGAAGGAGTACCAGAGCAAGGTCCTGAATTTTTCGCCTTCTGATTTAAATAATTTTGCCGCTGATTTTGTAATTGTGTTTGCAAACCCAGCATGCACACTTGACCTGCAAGAATGTTCATCGCGCCTGAAGCAATACCTGACATTCCAGCAGAACCATTAACGAGCGCTGAAGCAGGGTTTATTTGCTGGGCTTGAATAATGACCCCACCCCTGTTCAAATAACTTAAGGCCGCATTCCATACTTTATCTGCGGCCCCAACACCTTGTATCACAATCCACATAACAAAAATTTGCATCAAGCAATAACCAGATGCTTTAGGGATTAATAAGGATAAACCTACTGTAGAACGTACTGGAATCCAAATGGAAGACCATTTTTGCCCTAACATTTGTCCTTCATGAGCGGTATTCATCGTCGAAACGAGTAAGGTGTACATGATAATCATACCGCCTAAGGCTAAAACGGCGGAGTTAAACACCCCAAACATACTCCCCATTATTTGGCTGCCTGTACCGCTTAAAACTCCATCCACGATACCAAATAAGTTACCCAAAAATACAATTGAATAGTCACTGGCCGGCGGTGCAAAAGTCAGCGAATTATCCGCTAATGCCAAAGCAGGAAACAGCAAGAGGAGTATGGTTTTTGTAAGAAAATCGTTCATTTTTTCTCCCCTAATAATCCTTGCCTAAACCATTCGTCAAAGGTACAACCCAATTTACGACTTTTAATTTGGTAATACCAGAAATGGTAGCGAAAAGCCAATGCCAATGCGATTAAAGTGACTATTAAGCTCACAAAAACCGCCTTAAATGAACCATAAAAAAGTTGATAACCCGCATAGCCCAAAATCAGGCCTGCAGCGATTAACATGACGATACTTAAACGAAACAAAGCATTTTGCTTTGTCATTAAGCTTGCATCACTAAGATTTAATTTGGTTGCAGCCTCATCAAAGGACTCAACTTCCTTATTCTGTTGTGGTACAAACAATCGTTTAAATCCATTAGATAGGTATAGAGTAAAAGATCTCACCCGTTCCCAATCAAACCATGCGCGAACATTTAGAATACTGCCAATAAGCTTTACAATTCTCGATTCTGATTGCTTCTTCATATTTTTTACTTCTTTAAATTAGAAATCTATCTTTTACCCTTCATAATATACTATAGTAGTAAGTAATGAATTCGTCCATTAATCTGACACCGTAAAAAAAGAGTAAATCATGCCCGATCTTAGCCATGAAGCATCCTCCCAATATTGGTTTGAATATGTTGACCCGATGATCTACCGCGTTATTACTTTTATGGAAAGTGTTGAGGACTGGACCCTCGATGGAAACCCCGAATTTGAAGCGGCTATGGAGCAGCTGGGTAAGGAGCTTGATGATATTGAAAAAATCGATTTAGGACTCCTGTCTGAAGAGGAAAAGTTCATTCGTATCGTAGGAAATATTAAATCAGGAAGAGGACTACGTTTGTTACAAGCAATCGATACAGTTCATCCGGGAAGTGCTTCACGTGTCCTAATACATGCGGAAGAAACGAGTACTGGAAGCCATGATCCTGCAGGAGTTTTTCTTAAGAGAAACATTGTATTTGAACGTTTACGCTTATTATCGCGAGTTTTTTGTCAATATCGACTTAAACTCGTTTTGCGCGCACTTGAAGGGGATGAATGATGAAACGACTATCAAAATTCGCTGTGATTAATTTGTTTTGCTGGACAGCTCTGCCCGCTGTAGCAGATGATATTTCCCAGTATAGCACCCAGCAAACAGCGGCCAACACACAAAATTTAGTGCAGTACTTAGTAAACCTTGGGGGCTATTTAGGATATAACATCACACAATCGCCTACCAAGAACAACAGCACGGTAAGTCAAACCTTACTTAATGCTACTGCAACCCAAGTGGTACAAACCTACATGTTTAATACCTTTTTAGGTGCACTCCCCGTTAACGCATTCAGTACTGCCTTGGCACAAATCGTTCCAGGAGAAGTACCTGGCGCCTCATCTATAAATGCTTGGGCCAATAACACCTTCAATGCACAAACTTTCAGCAATCCCTCATCTCAACAACAGGGTAAGGTCTCCGTTACCAATAATATTGATCAACAGACATTTCAACAAGACCCTGTGAATCAAGGAATATTAAATATACTCGGTACACCAGATAACAGCTATTGTATGAACTACGATGGCTCTGCTTGGGTCGGATGTTCCTCGAATGCCAATGGTAATCTAGTACCTGGAAGCGTAGTTACTGCAAACATCATTGGGCCCATCCCCTCGACTTATCAGTATTTTACATACCAATATAACCAACAGTTTTTAAGTCAGTTAAACAGCAATAATCTAACTGCGCCACTTTTGTATTCAAACCAAAGCACATCGAGCAATACAAGCTCAAATCAAGCTAATCCTCAAAATCAAGGCTTAAGTGCACAAAATCAAGCGCAACAGGCTGCAAATTTTATTCGCTATGTTTCGGGCTCTGTAACGCCATTACAACTACCTAATCTTAAGTCCTATGATACCTTATATAGTACAGCAACCGCCTCAAGCGGTTCTCAGCAGCCTACACTTCAACAAATACAAGCGCAAACAACGCTCAATAATTATTTTACTTCACTACGCACCTATGCAGCGCAATACTCTGTAGGGCTAAGTAACTTATATTTCATTATGTCAAAAAGACTACCACAAAACCAAAGTACTACTGGACAAGCACCAGCAAGCCAGGCGTTGAGTGAATTTAAAATGGCAACCTGGAGATTATTTAATTCCGATATGAGCCAGAATAATCAATGGATCAATCAAATTAATACGGCTTCTCCAGCAACAGTCGAAAAAGAAATTGCAACCTTATTGGCTGAGCTTAATTATCAAATGTACTTGGATCGCCAAATACAAGAGCGTATTTTACTTACAAACAGCATTATGCTTTTGCAAAATACTCGCTCAACTCAACCTAGCGGAAACTTCACAGGTTCGGGCTCAGCAACAAATTCAAATCAATAATCTAATCATGTGGGCCTTTGGGCCCACAGTTTTTATCACGTAACCGTCAGGCTACCCCGCTCGTTTATACACCAAATAAACATTATCAATCGTCTTTTGTGAATGTCCTTTCGCATTATGTACAACAAGCCCTGACTCAAATCGAGCGATAAACTGATAATGAGTTAAAAAATCGGTGCCTTGGAGTTGGTTTATTAAGAAATCACCGCGAGCCTCTAAAACAGGCTTACTGATAATAACCCAATCGGGTTTTACCTGCTCGCGAAGATAGGAGGCATATAAGGCAAAGTTACGATTATAAGGCGGTTGTGTTAACTCCGCATTATTCAAACACTGACTATCAATAAAACGTAAATCAGAGCGCGCATTAAAAGGAATTACCCCGCAATCCCCTAATAAAATAGTATCCCCCTTTGCTGCCTGCTCATTCAATAATCTGGCAATCAATAACCGGCTTTGATTTCGACTTTGATAATCGGTGGCCAAAGCATGTAGCGAAATCAAATTATTCCTAGGGATTAATAAAAACGTTATGAGAATAAATACAACGCAAACGAGCAACTTTAAATCTTCTTTTGCTAAATTAAAATAGTGTAAAAACTCGGATACGCCCAAAACCGCCAGCAAAGAAAACAGAGCGAAAGGAGCTAAAAATAAACGGAGCATATGTGCTAAAACCGGATCCGCCCCCCATAACATCACTCCATAGAGTACCGAAGGCACCCACAGCAGGATATGGCGGCAATCTCTAGGCGCTAACAAATAGGGCAAGGAGCACACAATTAAAGGAATAATGACGTGGACATAATCGAGATCAACCACCCCACTCTGCCCAGCCAGAAACGCTTTACACTGGTAACTGTTTGGAATCCAATGCCCGAAATAACGCACACGCCAAATGAAATACATTGTATAAGGAAGCACCAAACACACAAGCGTAATGATTCCCCACAAATAGCCTGTTTTTTTGCTCGGCAGCATCGTGCTTATACGTTTTGATTTCCACTGACAAAAAATAAATAAAACAACAGGGACACCCCAAATGATTCCTTCAAATCGGGTTAACCCAAGTAATAGCAAGCTAATATTAGCAATCGTCCAAGCTCGTGTAGATAATCGGCTATCCCCTGTTGACGGCTCTACCACAGGAGAAAATCCCAAAGCCACTGCACATTGCCATATTAATAATAGTGATAAAGCACAGAAAAAAGTACTTTCTAATCCACTAACAGTCCACCAAACCACCCCAGTATAATGACTAAAAATGAACACAGGGAGCATTGCCAATAAAGGGCTTAAAAAAAGTCGGCTCAAACGATATAAAAAAAACAGTCCCAAACCTAGACTAAAAACAGAAATCCATTTCATGATCAAAACGACAGGCCAATGCAGCTTAAAACTTAAAGAGGCCATTAAAAGCCAAAGAAAATTTGAATATCCTTCAACACGAGGCAAAACCGCAGGCCAACTAATCCCCTCACCATCAACCAACTGACGCGCATAAAGCCAAGTAATATAGGCATCGTCGGTAGTAAATCCCCACGCAGCCGCTAAGGAAACAATTAAATAATAAGTACAATAAACCGCAAAAATAATTGCTAGCCAACTTTCTTTTCTCGATGATAAAGAACTCAAAATTTAATGTTCCGCTGTTTCTAAAAAGTGATTCAAGCATAGCGATAAGCAGTAATGCTGTCATCCAATTTTTTATCTCTCCAAGGAACGTCTGGTATTATTTTTTGACTCATTAATGATCAGTTGATTTAATTAAAACCATTAAATTGAGAGGGAACAACCTGTTTAAGCCCCGCTGTAAATATAAATTAACAATTCTGCAAAAAAAAGGTGCAAAAAATGTCATATGTGATATGATTTCATTCAAATTGTAACATCCTGTTTTTAAGTCAATTTTAGCTACTGACTCATAAATAAACTAAAAGATGAAATAGAAATCAAAATTTAGCGGGTAAATATGTCTAAGACTTTAACTTTTTATGTTTCCGGAATGACTTGTGGTGGTTGTAGTGGCAGCATTCAACGCGTCGTAACCCACAATCTCGCTTCAGAATCCATCACTCTTGAAGCGTTTGATGCCGATCTATCTCAATTTAAAGACCCGAAAAGAACCACAATGGTTATTTCGGATTCTTCTGAAGAAATACAACAATTAAGCCAAGCTCAAACAGGCGAAGAACGCGAGCTGCTAGAAGAACAATTAAAACAAGCAAGCTGGCAAAAAATAAGAAAATACATCGAAGAACTATCGTTTACCTGTAAAGACTATGACTACACACCCGAAGTAGAGCATCCCCAAATAATACTTCCGAGCCCAGAACATCAACCAGAGACTCCTCCAACCGTAGAAGATGGCGCAACTCCAGAGCCCCCATACCCCCAACTCAGCGCTCTATTCATTAGCCAAGCAAAAAAATATTTTTCTTCACATTGGTTTAAGGGATTTCTCGGATGTGGTGCGGGCGTTATTGTATTAATTGCTTGTTTGAGCGGCGCATCCATGTCGCTTGCTGTGATGCTGCCACTTGCGGGACTAAGCACTATGTTAACTTTAGCATTAGGTGCAAACTCCTATGTTGATGCATGGAAAAAATGGCGAGCAAGTCGCGCCCTAACCATGGACAGTCTCTTTGCACTAAGTACGAGTTTGATCCTGGTTATTTCTCTTGCATCATTATATGCCCCTTGGCTGCCTATGATGTTCGATGCTGCCCTGCTTATCTATGGTTTTAGACATATTGGTCTTGGCATCGAAGACAGTATTAAAGCACGAATAGGTACGACTAAATTCCAAGATCGAGCATCTAAAATAGTTCGAAAAATTAACGGAGACATTGACGATGAAGCTACGGATAGTGAAGAAGATGTCCTACTAACCCAGATTCAACCCGGTGATATCATCCTGGTTAACCCAGGAGAAACTATTCCTTTAGATGGGACATGCCTTGCAGAAAGCACTATTTATAATACCATTACGACCGGGGCGATTCTTCCTCGCTATTTCAAGCCCGAGGCTAAAGTGCTTGCGGGGATGCGCCTTGCAGAAAATGCGGCGGCGTTAAGAATTCGCGTTAGCAGAAACTATCAAAACTCCTATCTTTCCCGCCTCGATGCCCAAATTGCCAAGGCAGCTTTAGATAAATCCCCCATCGAGCTACAAGCAGTACAGCTTTTGGAATACTTCATTCCCTTGGTACTCTTATTCGCATTAACAGCCGGAACTGCCATTGGTCTATTTTTCTCAGTGGCATCTGCAATTCAATGTGTGGCATCGATTTTGGTAAGTGCTTGCCCTTGTACATTAGGCTTAATTATTCCCCTTGCCGTGACTTCGGGAATGCATAAAGCAGCGGAAAATGGGGTGCAATTTAAAAGCACCAAAGTGCTACAAAATGCAGAACACGTAGATACTGTTATTTTTGATTTGAATGGTACCCTAACTACAGGGATCCCAGTAGTCAAACAGATAAAAGCACTCAATGAACAAGAAATATCTGAATCGCATCTCCGTAAAATTTGCGCAGCTCTAGAAAAAACATCCGCCCATCCTACAGGTAAAGCAATTTATGCATATACGAAAGACGATAATTCAGATGAATTAGACGTAACTGACTTCAATAGAAAACACCACTCAGGAATCATTGGGGAAATAAATAGAACTAGCTACATTATCGGCAGCCGCTCCTTAATGCATAAGCAAGGAATAACTATCCCTGAAGATGTTACATTACCTGAGTTAGACAGCGGAGATGATTTAGTCCTGGTTGCACGTGACAAAACCATCATTGGCTATATGGTAATGACAGACCCTCTGCGCGATGATGCGATTCGTACGATCAATGCCTTAAAAAACATGGGTAAAGAAATTCATCTATGCACTGGGGCAGCCAGAGAAACGGCTCTTCGCTATGCGAAAGAGCTTGGCATCAATCTTGACCATGTATATGCCGAGTGTGTTTCCAATCAAAAGACTGTTTATATCAATGAGTTAAGGAATGGAGGGCATATAGTAGCCATGTTTGGCGACGCTGCAAATGATGCGGAAGCTATGGCTGCAAGTGATTTTAGTGGTGCCATTGGCTCTGGAGATCAGGTAACCCAGGAAGCCGCGGATGCAGTAATTCATCCCGGTGCATTAATGGCAATTGCCTCATTGTTTGCTATTTCCAAACAAACTGTTGCGAATATTAATCAAAACATGATTGGGAGTTTTGCCTACAATTTTGGTATGGTCGGTGCTTCTGGACTATTATTTATTACCGCAGGGATCACGATTCCCCCGGCGGTAGGCGTTGTTCTGATGATGTCACAAGCCTGCCTTATCTTATTAAATGTTTATCGATTCAAAAATCAACCCCTCAACCATTTGGCTGAAGAGGCTAAGGAAACTCAGCAGGCATCTCAAACACTGTCCCATGCACACATGATGAGACGAATGCCTACGTGTGGAAACACTGAATACTGTCCGCTCGATTCACGGTCGGCTCGTACTCTAGATGATATGACTCCCAACTCTAATTGTCTTGTAGAGTCAGGAGTTTCACAGAATACAGATGCGCGAGTACCCCAAGTATGCCGTGTTTAATGACAAGTACAGGATGGTGATTGAGTACCATCTTTACATAATTGGTGGCCAGTAGATTTATCACACTGGGCAATACCACCATGATTAGAACAACAGCCTTTAGTGCTACCTGAAGTTGAAGTTCCCTTTGTAGTTGCAGGGGTTGTTGTTGTTTTTGATTTACCACCCCACCAGCTACTTTTTGGTTTTGTGGTTGTGGTAGTTGTAGACTTGGTTGTGCTCTTAGTGGTTGCAGGAACTGTTTTCGTTGCTTTATTTTTTGTTGTAGTTGCTGGAGCAGTAGTCGTCGTTTTAGGTGTCACAGCCTTCGTGCTTTTCGACTTAGGACAAGTACAGGTTGGAGAGGCAGTGCCATCTTTACACATCTGCACCCCTGTTGTTTTATTGCACGAAGCTACTCCACCATGGCCTGCGCAACACGCGGCATAAGCTCCCGCCAATGGACTAGCAAATAAAAATAAGGCAATAACAAGATGATTTAAACTACTACATTTTACTGCTAAATTATTCTTCTTCATTTGGAACTCCATATCCGTGGTTTACATAAGTAAATATAGACCATATTTTGTTTAAAATGCATAGTTAATACTCTGCTAAGATTAAAAGAGGAGCCTCTCCATATTTGACGTCCATAATCAGCGGATTTTTTGGAGAAAATTACCCTCAATGTATAAAAATAATTTCTTATGAATCCTTGGAAAATGATGACCGAGATAAATTATAAAAAACTCAACGCATGGATGTGGTTTATCTTCTTATGCCTGATTATTGTGATGAGTTTTGCATTAATTACCCTACACCGTTGGATAGGGGAACCTTCTGCTGCCTTCCATGTTATATTGCTTATTTTTACCTTTTGCTTACTGATAACCGTTCTAATGGCAGTATGTATGTATTTAATCCTTAAATCACACGAAAAAAGTAAATCACTCTTTGATAACGAACAGCGCTATAAAATGATTCTAGACAGCATCAAAGACAATGCGATTTTCACCCTAACGCCTTTAGGACATGTAAAAAGTTGGAATATTGGGGCACAACGAGTTTATGGATATTCAGAAAAAGAAATAGTGGGTAGACATTTCTCCCTGTTTTATCCCCGTGAGGATGCCGCTAGAGGCGTCCCCTTAAATATAATAACTATTGCCCAAAAACAAGGAAAATTTGAAGGAGAGGCAATACGAATACGTCGAGATGGCAGCCCTTTTTGGGCGCATATCTTAATGGAACCTATATATAACGAGAAACAAAGATTAGCCGGATTTGTTAATATAACTCGGGATGTGACTGAAAGCCGCAAAATGGAAGAAGAACATTCAAGACTAATTACTCTAATCGAAGAATCCTCCGATTTCGTAGGAATTGCCAATTTACAAGGAAATTTATTATATCATAACCGAAGTGCTAAACGAATGGTTGGTTTACCCGAAGATTATGATATGTCACCGATGAAAATTTCCGACATGCACCCTCCGTGGGCCATACAAAAAATAATTAACGAAGTCATACCCACAGCCTTTGAAAAAGGATTTTGGACTGGGGAATTGGCTTTATTACACCGTAGTGGCCGAGAGATCCCTGTCTTACAGTCGGTAACCTTACACCGAAATGCAATGGGAGAGCCTGCCTGCCTTACCACCATTGCGCGAGACATCACTGAACGTAAAGCCGAAGAAGATGCAACCAAGGCCAGTGAAGAAATATTCCGTTCAGCCATGCAACATGCCTCTACCGGGATGGCCTTAATATCTCCTACCGGAAAATGGTTAAACGTGAATCAATCAATGTGTACCATGCTCGGTTATAGTGAGGAAGAATTACTACAAAGTGATTTTCAAACCCTAACACATCCTGACGATTTAGAAACTGATTTGGAAAATGTGCTCTTAATGCTCAATAAACAAATTGACAGCTATCAAATGGAAAAAAGGTATATTCACAAAGATGGTCATCTTGTCTGGGGATTATTGAGTGTCTCTTTAGTTTGGGATAATGATGGTTCCCCCAAATACTTTGTTTCACTAGTGCAAAACATTTCCGCTCGTAAAAAAGCAGAGGCGGCAAATAAAAAACTATTACAAGCCTTGGAAAGTTCAAATGCTGAATTAGAGCGATTTGCTTATGTGGCTTCCCATGACTTACAAGAACCAATACGTATGATCAATAACTTCGGCGAACTATTATTAACTGAAAAACAAGGTAAACTTGACGAGGAGGGTAAAGAATATTTAAAAATTATGACTGATGCCGGCCTTCGTATGCGCGCCGTGATTAATGATTTACTTGCCTATTCCCGCGTTCAGGAAGACTCTAAAAGTGCCTCCTTTGATGGAGAAAGTATCTTAAAAAGCGCATTAGAAAACATCAAGGCATTAATCGAAGAACAAAAGGCCCAAATAACCCATGCTCCCATACCTCTGCTTTATGGTAACCCCATGCAGATTATGCGCGTACTGCAAAACCTGATTACCAACGCCATTAAATATCAACCGCCAGGTAATATCCCTGTTATTCATATTGGCGTAGAAGATGCAGATCCCTATTGGAAAATCACCGTCCAAGACAATGGATTGGGAATTGATGAGCAATTTATTAAAGAAATTTTTGAACCATTTCGGCGCCTACATGCATGGGAATCAATTAAAGGAAGTGGGCTTGGTCTATCGATTTGCAAAAAAATTGCCGAACATCATAATGGCTCGTTATCAGTGACATCAAAGCTAGGATTTGGCAGCAACTTTACTCTCACTCTTCCAAAACATGATAACATTTTACATGCCTGAATAAGAGGACTAGTATTATAATAGCAGGTAAAATACTTTAATGTCCTCGCAGTAATGACACTTACGACTTACGGATATGTTAAATAACATAGGAAAAAATGATGCACGATTCATCTGCCTCTAACCCGCTAAAAATCTTGCTCATTGAAGACTCTGTCGGTGATGCAATGATTATTAGTAAGGTATTACAGCAGGCCATGCCTCAAGCTCATTTATTGGAAAGAGCTTCAACAATTAGCGAAGCGCTAAAGATTGTCTCTGAGCAAGAGTTTGATGTCGCATTATTGGATCGTACCCTACCTGATTCTCGCGGGTTTAATGGATTACATAGCATTCAGAATATGTCACCCAAACTGCCTATTATTTTTTTAACCGGTTATAAAGATGAGCGCTTAGCACTTGAAGCCATCAAGCAAGGTGCTCAAGATTATTTATTTAAAGATCAATTGGATGCAGAGTTGATTAAACGTGCAATCCAATATGCCGTATTAAGAAAACAATTCGAAGATGTGCTCATTATCCGAGCCAATTTCGATATGTTGACAGGACTTGCCAATCGCATGCTCTTTGAAAATCGCCTGGAAATTGCGCTCACAAAAATGCGACAACTTGGAGGCATCATTAGTGTACTCTTGCTTGATCTTGATAAATTCAAACAAGTTAATGACACATATGGGCACATTGCGGGGGATAAATTACTAAAAGAAGTAAGCTCGCGTCTAAAACAATCTCTGCGCTCCTATGACGTTGTAGCTCGTTTTGGAGGGGATGAATTTGCAATCCTGCTTGAAAACCTATCCGATCCTCATCAAAGTGAAGTTGTCGCACAAAAAATTGCAGCCTTGATGGACATACCATTTAATTTATCTGGAAACGAGCTCCCTATTACACTCAGTATAGGCATCGTTAACTGTCATAATAATCGTTATATCAGCAGTGAATCGGTCTTATTACAAGCAGATGCAGCAATGTATGAAGCAAAATCGCTCCCAGGCACTTCTTATCGAATTTTTGGCGGGAATTAGGGAGCCATTCATCCCTCTACCCTCACTACCATTAACTTAAAGATTCTATTTATAAATTTCCTTAACTTAATGGCAGTGAGGAAGAGAGAAGGTTTTCTCCTAAGCTAGTCCCACCGCTGCAGATAGGAATAGCACAGCTCAAAAAAAGTAGGTATATTAACGTGAATTCACTTTAAAAGAGATAAAACAATGGGGCGCGTTATTGGATTTGCAGCCAGCTTAGTTATCGTATGGATAGTCGGTTATTTTCTTATCGTTGGCAGCAGCATCTTAATACCCGTTGTTTTGGCCATCTTTATTTGGCACATCCTAAATACCATCAGTAGTATTATCCAGCGCACTCCCACAATTGGTGTTTTACTCCCTAACTGGTTGAGTATGGTTTTAGCCTTTGGCGTTACTGCAATTTTTATCAGTATCTTCGTGAATATTATTTCAAATAATGTCAGCAACGTTGTTTATGCTTCCGGACGTTACCAAGATCATTTATTGTCCATCATTGATGGCATTGATAAGCGATATCACATTGAAGTATTAACTAATGTTAATAACATTATAAAAACCATTAACATTCAAACTATGCTTCTAAAAATCTCTGGTGTTTTTACCACGCTCGCCAGCTCCACCGTCCTCATTGCCTTATATGTTGCCTTTTTATTTGTGGAGCAACACTACTTCCTCAGAAAAATCGATGCTCTAGTCCCCTCACTAGAAAATCAACAATTAGTCAATAATATTTTGACCCATATTGTTAACGACACCCAAATTTACTTAGGCTTAAAATCACTTCTAAGTATTGCTACGGCGATGGCAAGTTGGTTCATTATGAAATGGGTGGGGGTCGATTTTGCTGAATTTTGGGCTCTCCTCATTTTCTTTCTCAATTTTATTCCCAATATTGGCGCAATTATTGCCATTTTTTTCCCAGCCACCCTAGCCATAGTGCAATTTGCTGACTGGCTCCATTTTCTAGAAATCATTATTGGTCTTGGGTCAATACAATTTCTTGTCGGTAACATAATTGAACCGCGTTTTCTTGGTAACTCATTGAACTTAAGCCCCTTAGCTATTTTACTCTCATTAACGGTTTGGGGTACCATCTGGGGTGTTTTGGGAATGTTTCTTTCCGTTCCCATTACCGTGATGATGATGATCATATTTGCTCATTTCGAAGCAACTCGCCCCATCGCCATTTTATTGTCCCAAGATGGTGATATTTTTAAATCTTATGAGACAATTTCTGGTGAAAGGATACCCGAAAAAAATTGGATACAGTATTAATTAAGGGATTTTTGTAATGAATAGATTGTACGTTGATCCGGACATTGAAAAAGCATCCACTCTGCCAGCCCAGTTCTACACATCTGTAGACTGGTACGAGCAGACCAAAGAAAAAATATTCACCACGACCTGGCAATTTTGTTTGAGTACTGAAGACTTACAATTAGATGCTAAATTAGTGCCCTTCACCTTGCTCCCTGGGCTTTTGGATGAACCCTTGTTATTTGTGCGTGACCATGACGATACTACCCACTGCCTAAGCAATGTCTGCACTCACCGCGGAAATATCCTCATTGACGCCCCCTGTACTGCCGAGAAAATTAAATGCTCCTACCATGGCCGTCGATTTAGTTTGCGCGGTAAATTTTTGCATATGCCTGAATTTGAAAAAACCTGCAATTTTCCATCCGCAAAAGACAATTTACCGCAAATCCCTTTTGGTGAATTATCTCCTTTTCTTTTCGCCTCATTAACCCCAAAAATACCGTTCCATGAGGTATTTAGGGAAATACAAGAACGTCTTTATTGGTTACCTATGGAAAAAATGCGCCTAGATAGTAATCGTTCCCGAGATTACCTGGTCAAAGCACATTGGGCTTTATATTGCGAAAATTATCTTGAAGCTTTACATATTCCCTTCGTACACCATTCATTAAGAAAAGTGATTGATTGCACAACCTACACCACTGAATTGTATCCCTATTGTAATTTGCAACTGGCCTTAGCCAGCCCAGGAGAAGAGTGCTTTGATTTACCTAAAGACTCACCTGACTATGGCAAACAAGTAGCCGCCTATTACTATTGGATATTCCCCAATACCATGCTCAATTTCTACCCATGGGGATGCTCGGTTAACGTAGTCAAACCCCTGGGGCCGGAGCTAACCAAAGTTTCATTTTTGACCTATGTTTTGGATGAAGCGAAATTAGGCAAAGGAGCAGGAGGAGATCTGGATAAAGTCGAGCGTGAAGATGAAGCCGTGGTTGAATCAGTACAAAAAGGTGTTCGCTCTCGCTTTTATGACACTGGACGTTTCTCCCCCACAAAAGAACAAGGAACACATCATTTCCAGCGCCTGTTGTGTGAGTTTCTTAATGACTAGGGTCTGTTAACCCTAAAAATGATGAGAGGTCTTTTTACTCTCAAGATACAAGGATTGATAATGCAGGAATTAGCCAAAGAACCCACCCTACAACGACAGTTTAGCGCTCGTGTTTTAGTCATGATCACCTTAGGGGGCTCAATTGGTACCGGGATTTTTTTAGCCAGCGGTAATGCCTTAGCCTTAGCAGGCCCAGGAGGCACCTTGCTTGCCTACAGTACCATGGCCATTATGGTTTATTTTTTAATGACTGGCTTGGGCGAAATGGCCGCGCTGATGCCGACAACGGGGTCCTTTTATGTTTATGCCTCGGAGTTTTGTGACCCCTCATTAGGTTATGCTTTAGGATGGAACTATTGGTATAGCTATGCCATTTATATCGCTTCTGAAATTTCAGCAGCCGCCTTGATTATGCGTTATTGGTTTCCTGACAGCTCCCCTTTCATTTGGTGCTCTATATTTTCCGTTTTAATCATTGGCTTTAATGCCATCTCAACTAAAACCTTTGGAGAGGTAGAGTACTGGTTATCATTTATCAAAATTACGGTGGTAGTCCTCTTTATTATCACCGGTTTTCTTTTAGTTACCGGAGTCGCTGGTGAACAAACTGGAGGGTTTCACAACTGGCACGTTGGTGATGGCCCTTTCCACGGAGGGTGGAGCGGAATAATCGGGGCCTTCGTAGTTGCTGGATTTTCGTTTCAAGGCACAGAGCTCATTGGGATAGCCGCCGGAGAAAGCAGTAACCCACGCAAAAATATCCCCAAAGCCATTAAGATGGTCTTCTGGCGAATTTTAATATTTTATATCTTATCCATTTTCATTATTAGCCTGTTATTACCCTATAATGCACCGCAGCTTGCTAATGAGGATGTAATAACCAGCCCCTTTACCTTAGTGCTCAAGCAATATCATGAAACCTTTGCAGCAAGTATCGTTAATGCAGTCATCTTAATTGCCATTATATCCACCGCCAATACCGGCATGTATATAAGCAGCAGAATGATGTGGTATCTGGCGAAAGAAGGTCACATGCCACGAGTTTTTTCCACGGTAAATCATCGTGGAATACCAATTTATGCTTTAGCCTTAACCAGTAGCGTGACCATTTTAGCCTTTTTATCCTCAGTATTTGGTAATGATACGGTTTATTTTTGGTTACTCAATGCCACCAGTCTTTCCGGATTTATTGCCTGGATGGGTATTGCCGTTAGCCATTATCGTTTTCGCAAAGCCTATGTAAGTCAGGGAAAAGACCTGTCCAAACTGCCTTATGTCGCCAAAGCCTATCCTTTCGGCCCTATCTGTGCTTTTGTTTTATGCACGATAGTCATTGGTGGACAAAACTACTCAGCACTCATAGCAAATCCTATTGATTGGTATGGTTTACTTATCTCATATATCTGTATTCCCTTGTTTTTATGCATTTGGCTGGGTCATAAGTGGATAAATAAAACCAAGGCTATCTCATTGATGGATTGTAAGTTTAACTCTGAATAGCTCTCATGTGAGCCACAGCGGATTTTATTTCTTGTTGTTTTAAATTTATACTAAATAGATAAGAATAACTTTTGGGATGTTGTATCGTGATTATTCATAGTGAATTCAAACCCGCATGGTGGCTAACCAATAAGCATGGCCAAACATTGTATCGTACGCTCACTAATCGTGTACAGGCGCCGATTGATTTCCACGAGCGCATTGAATTACCCGACGGAGATTTTATTGATCTTGCTTGGGCAATTAATGGACTCAGTTCCGAAGCCCCACTGGTAGTTTTACTTTATGGTTTAGGGGGCAGTGTTAACTCTGCCTATGTAGCGGGTCTACTGGCCGCATTTAATAAATCCGGTTATCGGGGGATGCTCATGCATTTTCGGGGAGCGAGTGGCGAGCCCAATCGCCTGCCTCGCACCTATCATGGCGGTGATACCGCAGATTTATCCTATGTCCTTGAGCTGTTAAAAACCAGGGAACCTAAAACCCAAAAAGCAGCGGTTGGAATATCTCTAGGAGGTAATGTTCTGCTGAAATGGCTTGGTGAGTCAGGTTCAGAAGCGTTCATTGATGCGGCCGTTGCGGTTTCAGTCCCATTTCAATTACATGATGTAGTGAATCATATTAATAAGGGGTTTGCTCGGGTATATCAAGCAAACTTATTGCAGCGCTTACGCGCGGTATTTTTACAAAAACTGGACATTGTAAACTGCCAACTACCTATATCGGCGGAGCGCTTACTTGGCTTAAAAACGCTCTATGATTTTGATCAACAAATCACCGCCCCCTTACATGGATTTCCTAGTGTAGAAGACTATTATCAAAAGGCGAGTTCTCGACAATACCTCAGTGGCATTGCCGTACCCACCTTAATTATTCACGCCTTAGATGATCCATTTATGACACCAACGACAATTCCTGGAGTTCAAGAGTTATCCGAAAATGTAATACTGGAATTAAGCCAACATGGTGGTCATGTAGGTTTTATTACGGGCAAAAATAAACACCACTCCAAATGTTGGTTAGAACAACGTATTAATTGTTTTTTTAATGAGTTATTGGTTCGAAGGAAAACAAACTAAATGTTTATGAAAAGGATGACCCATTATGCCCAATGCCCGACTCCACAACTCATTCTGTGCGCAATTAGACATAAAATGGCCCCTTATCCAAGCCCCTATGGGCGGGGGCCCAACAACTCCGGCATTAGTTGCTGCAGTGTCTAATGCCGGAGGCTTAGGCTCCCTAGGGTTAGCTTATTTATCTCCCCAAGGCATTGAACAAACAATCAAAGAGACACAAAGACTTACCCAGCGCCCCTTTGGCGTTAATCTCTTTGCGCCTGCAAGTACGCCTACATTAGCTCAAGAAGCGATTGAGGCCGCCGGCAACGCCACCCAAGGTTACCGGCAGGAGCTAGGCCTTATTTCACCTTCATTGCAAGCGCCCTTTACCGAAAATTTTGAGGAACAATTCACCAGTGTATTACGATGTCGTCCTGCAGCATTAAGCTATACTTTTGGCCTCATAAAAAAAGAGCTATTGCAAGAATGCCGCCAGCAAAAAATCTTTACCATGGGTACAGCAACCACCGTGGAGGAAGGATTAGTCCTCCAAGAATATGGAGTGGATGCAGTAGTTGCTCAAGGTGCAGAGGCAGGCGGGCATCGTGGTACATTTACTCCAGAGCAACATGATTCGCTAATCGGGACATTTGCCCTAACCCGCCTCTTAGCGCAAACCCTGCATGTCCCTGTTATTGCTAGCGGCGGCATCATGGACGGCCGCGGTATTGTTGCTGCCCTAACCTTAGGTGCCCAAGCCGCACAAATGGGGACTGCGTTTCTTTTATGTGATGAAGCAGGAACTTCTGCACCCTATCGAGCAGCATTGAACCATGCCCCAGACAAAGGAACACAACTCACCCGCGCGTTTTCCGGCCGCTGGGCCCGTGGAATACCAAACCGTTTTATGCTGGAAATGGAGCATTCACCCATTTTACCCTTCCCGGCACAAAATGCGTTTACACGCGATATCAGAAAAAAAGCAGCGGAATTGGGCAAGGCAGAATTTTTATCCCTATGGGCGGGGCAAGGAGTTAATTTAATTCGCAGCATGAGCGCGAGCCAATTAGTTGATATCTTATATCAGGAAGCAGTAGATGCGTTAGCGCAACAATAATGATTGTTCGCACTTTATATACTATTGATTACAATAAATAAAAAAATGCTCGTCATTGCTGGGCAGCAGCCCAGGGTTCCGTGCTTCGAACCCTTGGGTTGCTTCGTCACTATGTTCCTCGCAATTAACGAGATTTAGCGTGTACATTTGCTTTTAAAGCGCCGTATGGAATTAATTCTTATCCTTAAAACGAACAGCCTCCTCAGAGCCTCCTGTAACATTTCCCGGGGTATACGAGTGGGCACCGGTCCCTGCAAGCTGTCCCTTATCGACAATCAAATACACATCACGAATAGGCCGCTCAGCTAACCAACACTCCAATATTTCACGCGTTCCAGCAGCATAGCGAGCCTGAGCCGAAAGGCTAGTACCGGAAATATGCGGTGTCATGCCATGATGCGGCATGGTTCGCCAAGGGTGATCTTTAGGTGCGGGTTGCGGGAACCAAACATCGCCAGCATAACCAGCAAGCTGCCCGCTTTCACACGCTCTCACTATTGCATCACGATTACAAATTTTACCACGCGCCGTATTAATCAAATAAGCACCACGTTTCATTTGGCTAATCAATTGCTCATCAAACATATTTTCCGTATCAGGTGTCAACGGACAATGAATTGAAACGACATCGCATACCTTCACCAAGGACTGAACATTTTCATGGAAAACAAGTCCCAATTCCTTTTCAACATGTTCTGGCAAGCGATGGCGATCCGTATAATGTAATTTAACATCAAAGGGCTTCAAACGCTTCATTACCGCAACCGCAATGCGTCCGCCAGCCACAGTTCCCACCGTCATTCCCTCAAGATCATAAGAGCGGGCTACACAGTCAGCAATATTCCATCCCTGTTTTATTACCCATTGATAAGAGGGGATATAATTACGGACCAAGGATAAAACCATCATCACCACATGCTCTGCCACACTGATGCTATTGGAATAGGTTACTTCAGCAACGGTGATGTTATGTTCTATTGCGGCTTGTAAATCCACATGATCGGAACCAATACCGGCAGTAATCGCTAATTTAAGTTTCTTCGCTTTGGCTATACGCTCAGCCGTCAAATAAGCGGGCCAAAATGGCTGCGAAATCACCACATCTGCATCAACTAACTCCCGTTCAAAAACGGAGTCAGGACCATCTTTATCCGAGGTGACCACAAACTGGTGTCCTTGCGCTTCAAGAAATTGTTGCAAGCCCAATCCCCCAGAGACAGAACCTAATAAGACTCCTGGCTTAAAATCCAAATGCTGTGGTGTTGGCAAACTTTGGCCATCAGGATAATGCGCTACCGTCGGTAAGTCATCACGCGCATAAGAGGTAGGATAGCCCGTAACTGGATCATCATAAAGAACACAAAGAACTTTAGCCATACATTCTTCCTTAAATAAAATGGGTAAATAAAGCGTGGGGGTGGGAGATTAGAATCGCATAAAATCTTTCGATAAATCAACTATGTTTTAACTAGATGATGAAAAAAAATATCTTTTATTTTTAAAGGCAGTGAACAATTCACACCAAGTTCTTTTTTTAACCTTATTGGTGTATAATGTAACCTTTTACCCTTGATACACAGAGATACTTAATGCACCTAAATATCCATGAAAAATATCAACTCCTAGTTGCTATTATAAAAACTGCGACTGATGCAGCAAAACAAAACGATAAACCTGAACTTAAACGTCTGGAAGAACTTAAAAAGCTTGTTGATGTAACGTTAGTAACCAACGAGCTTAAAGCTGTAAACCCTAATATCAAGGCTAAAAGCTCATCAGAAGAATCGCTTAAAACCACGTACGCCCAAGTAAAAAAAGAATTAGTTGCCCTCCTTAGCAAATTGGACTCAAAAGTCGATTTTGAAAAGCTTTTTAAGCCCAGTGAAAAAACATATAAGCAAATAAAGGAAAGCAAAGGTGTGGAATTTTCCTTCGCTGATGTTGTTGCCCATGTACAACAAAAATTAATGGATGTGCTTAATCTTCAGATCAATTATGAAGCAAGTTCATCAAGCTCATCCGAGCTAAAAGCTAAAGCGCCCAAAGAGACACAACATGGCCGCCGTCGCTCCAACACGGAATCGTCAATTCCGCAAATATCTGCATTAAGCTCATCACCAAAAGAAGAAAAGCCAAACTCATCCAGCAGCGCTCAATTAAGAGGCGAATATGAGCAGCAACGCTCAAGAAACCTGAGTTTTTACAAAGTACCTTCGCTTAATACTGCTGTGGCATCATCCTCAAATGCCAAATCTCCGCGTGCGCAGCAAGTTTTAACGGAAAACAATCTGGAAATTTATTTTGATGAGTTATTTGACAGTGATAGAGAAAAGGCCTCTCAATTCGTAATCGCGTTAGCAACGCGAGAATATTCCTGGGGAATTCCAGCCCTTAATGCTGCAAGCAACAAAAACCATCTAGACATCACTAAAACATTATTTGAAAATCTAGATGAAACCCAATTAATTTTTGTGTTTACTGAATTGCTCAAGCTAGAACATCAACAAAGTTGGTGTCGTGGCAATCAACTTATTTATACCTTACTCCAGCATTATTTAGCGCACCCCAACTTTAATGACTATAAAAAATCCATTTGGAATACTGTCTTTACGCTAAAACAACCACTAGATAAAATTAACATTAAGCAACGCTCATCGCTACTTTTTAGACCAGAGAGTTTTGCTGCAAAGCAAGGAGATATTGATACCTTGCAAAAAGCATTTGCCTCCGTGGTGAAGCAAATACTTAATCCGCAAAACTTTCCTCCTCTAATGCGAGAAATCATAAAATGTGCCTACCATGATTTAGTGAATCGAAATGATATGGGCAGTCATGATTCTATGATGCGTACTCTTATGGTGTTTATTGTATTGCGTTTTATCAATCCGATTATTCTTATAGAAGCAAAGCATCATTTAACATTGGAAAATTTAAATGCCATTGGAGTGATTAATTTACAATCAGAAGACAAAGATCTCTGCAATGAGAAACTGATTAATCTACAAACCTGGTATGTCCATACACTCGCATCGGCAATCCAAGCAATCACTGCACCGTTAATGCAGACTAATGGAAAAAAAGCGACGCAAGGCTCTTCCTGGATTGAGCAACAACTTGATAAGCAATCATTAGCTTCGGCCATGTTTAATATCGTCGCCCACGATGAGTCATTCCGAATGGAACTCTATGGGGCAATCGAAGAGAGTTTACAATTGCAACAAATAAGCTCGATAACGCCTACCCATAACGACAATAAAATAGCACCGCTTGATTCTTCTGCGGCGATACAGCAATTAAGTGAACTCTTGATGACTGAGGAATTCTCGGGATTACAGCATCGACGCAATGGGAATGTAATAACGCCACGCAAAGAAGGGAAAGCCAGTATTTTCTCGGTTTTTGCGACAGAACCGACTTCACCTAGAGGTGACTCAAGCACTGAGTTAAACTCACCTCGGCAACCTAATGTCTAAGAAAAGTAGCCTTGATGCACGCAGTGCAAGCAAGGCTTCACAACCGACGATCAACCTCGTTGAGTGCTTGTGCTTGGTTGACTGATTGATGCGCTATCCGCCGAAAATGGCTCAGAAACCGGGGCAGAGGGCATATTCAATAAGCCAAATATAGTTAACCCTTTTGCATGGATAGCAGATTTCATCGGTGCAGCACTAGGGACTACCTCGCTTGGAATTTTTTCTTCAAGATGCGCTTGTATTCTAATAGATTGAATCATCAGTTCAAACTGCTGTATCAATGTTTGACTATCCCCGAGCGAGACGTCATCTCTATCAAATACAGTGACATACTTTCGAGATCTTAATGAAGATAAGGTTGCATTCGGGAAGATAAACCCCTCAGCAACAGGCAAGTTAAGATGCTTGATTAGATTGTTGATATCGGTAGAAAATGAGCTATCGGTAAAATGTTTTTGAATAGGAAACCATCCTTCAACCAATAGATTATGGTTACTCTTACTGTAAGCCATAGAGTAAGTTTTTAGAGAATAGCCGGCAGCACCATTAGGTTGATCTGCTAAAACGGCATGAACATCTTTATAATCTTGGCTACTTAGGTAGGTTACCAACGCGTCTACTGAATCGGTGTTACCTGTTAGGTAAATTCTTATTTTATTAGGATCAAGTTTGATGGTGATTCTCATGGTTTACACACCTTATTTTAGATTAGAAAATTAGTTGTATTGGCTTCAATGTGGAAAAATTATACACAACAGGCATCGCATCATCAATGGTTGTGGTGGTAATTTTACGCAAAAAGAATTTTTATAAGTCAGAAAACCTTGATTCCGCTATGCTGCATCAAGGCTACAATTGATCCTGCTTGTCCTTAAGATAATACTTTAGAAAGCTTATCCATGACCTCGTCAACCGAAATTAACTGCATGCTTTCCTCGCCATGCACATGCTGCCCCCACACATCCTCAATGGATGCGCTGCCTAAAATTTTTTCTGCAGCCTCAGGATAGCGATTTACCACCAAATGCTGAAAAAGATAGGGGCCGGAAATAAGTGGATTAGTTACTGCATGCAAAGCAATAACCGGTGTATTTACCGCGGTAGACATATGCGATGGGCCCGTATCTGGGCAAAGAACAACCGTTGCTTTACTAATCAATGCCAATAATTGCTTTGGTTTCGTTTTTCCAGCCAAATTAATTGCGGGAATCTCTTGAAGAATTTGCTCTGCCAATTGTTTATCAAAATCACCAGGGCCGCCCGTTATAACCACCTGAGCCTGCCATTTTTCCTGTGCCTGGCGTAACACTGCAATATAACGAGCCACAGGCCAACTGCGCTCGGGCTTGCTTGCGGCAGGGTTAATCACCAAAATAGGGCCATTTTTTGGTAAGTGTTGCTCAGCCCATTCATAATCCGCAGGACTAATTGGTAAATCCCAACGAATCACTTTTTCCTTAATGCCCAAAGCCTCGGCAAACTTTAAAAAACCATCCAAAGTATGCTCAAAACCTGGAGTAACCCGCTCATTGACGAACCAACCATGGCCATCATTAGCACGATGCTCATCATAACCAATCTTACGTTTCGCTTTAATAAAGGGATACAGAAAATTAGTGCGCAAACTGGCCTGTGGAGCCAACAGTACATCAAAAACTCGGCCACTCATTTGTTTTTTAAAACGCCAATAATCCGCTAAACGATGCGGCTTATCAATTACGATAAACTCAACACCATCCATGCCTTCGACTAAATCAAACGCAGGCCGGGATATAATCCAGGTCAATTTGGCATGCGGTAAACTGGCTTGCAATGTCCTGACGAGCGGAACCGCCATTAGGACATCACCTAAAGCAGATAATCGAACAATACAAATAGAATCAATCATTCTGTAATACAAATCGCGAACCACAGTAAGGACAAACCTCTACACCGGTTTTATCGATAGGTAGATAAACTTTTGGATGCGCATTCCACAATACCATATCATCTGTAGGACAGCTTAAAGGCAATTGATCACGATGTACTACATAATTTTTTTTCGTACTTGCTGGTTCTAGTTTTTCTTTTAACATTGTGTTCCTCAATTAGAAAATACCCACTTATTGACTCGCAGGGGCAAAGAATCAAGTGCAATGCACCACAAAACATTTAGCGATTATCTAATATTTCCCCAGTTTTCGCTATAACCTCATCAGCAAAAGCTGTATTTTGTGGATCAAAACGCGTTCCCTCCTCCCAATGCCGTAACCAAGTTAATTGCCGTTTCGCTAACTGCCGAGTAGCGGCTATGCCTTTTTCACGCATCGTAGAATAATCATCATTGCCGTGCAAATAGTCCAATACTTGGCGATAGCCAACACAGCGCATGGACGGCATACTGGTAGTTAAACTCCATTTCTGCTGTAATCGGCGTACTTCGTCAACAAAACCTTGCGCCAACATCTGCTCAAAACGCAACGCGATACGCTCATGCAACCAGGCTCGGTGTTCTGGAAAAAGGATGAAATTGGCAAAGGTATAAGTAGACTCTTCCTTTTGTTGCTGTGCTAAAAAATCAGATAAACAAGTCCCAGTCAAATAATAAACCTCTAAAGCACGCTGAATCCTTTGCGTATCATTCGCATGAATGCGTAGTGCCGCTTTAGGATCCACTTGCGCTAATTTTTGATGTAAGGCATCCCAACCATACTGAGCAGCCTGCGCTTCTAATTGCTGCCGCAGTTCCGGATTCGCTTCGGGTAAGGTCGATAAGCCCTGTTGTAATGCATTAAAATACATCATGGTCCCACCGACCAATAAGGGAATCTTGCCTTTTTGGATAATTGTATCCGCTAAAGAGACGGCATCAGCACAAAACTGGGCTGCCGAATAGGTTTCCGTTGGGTCGATAATATCGAGCAAATGATGTGACGCCGCCTGTAACTCTTCTGAGCTAGGCTTGGCCGTACCAATATCCATATCGCGATAAATCATGGCGGAATCAACGCTAATAATTTCCAAAGGATACTGCTTGACTAATTCAATCGCCAATGCAGTTTTCCCGGAAGCAGTTGGTCCCATTAAACAAAACATCAATTTAGACATGTAACAAACTCTGGCAATGTTCAATTGTTAAAGCTTTAAAGAGCCCTACTCGTTTATCTTCCCCTCCATGAAGCCGAACAAATACCTGATCCAATTCGATTTTTTCTTCACGACTTAATAATCGTGGGTCAAAAACTTGTGACTGGCTCATTAATTCGCTGAGCTGCTCCAAACCCCATTCATCTAAAGCACCAACGGCATCCAAAAACAAACGTAAATCCAAGTAGGGAACACTTACAGGGATAGTTCGAATCAGCACTTCGTGTATACCTGTAAGTTCACAACGAATACCTAATTGCTCAAGGCTTTGACATAGTTCTGTCATCTTAGGTGCTAATTGTTGCTGTAAGGTATAGCGAATAGGCACCAATAAGGGGCGGCTCGCCCAAGGTAAGGTCTGTTGCGCCAAACGTTCCTGCACTGCATGTTGATGCAAGGCTAAAAGATTAATGAGATAGGGCTTATGCTGAACAAAACTAAGAATGTACTGATTATTTAAAATAACCCAAGATACATCCGTCTCTAGACGCGCGCGTTCTCTACTTAACAGTTCCAATTGCGGATAGGGCTCACAGATTTCTTTTGCAAATGGCGCAGCAACCTCATGGTTCGATTTATAATTTTTTTCCGGTTCAGGCTCAACCGTAGTCAACCGTAACGCGGTCGCTAGCTGTGAGGTAAAAAAATCATGAACTAAACGTGGCTGTTGAAAACGCACCTCGTGCTTGGTTGGATGCACATTAACATCCACTTCGGCATGCTCAATAGTAAAATACAACACACACGCAGGGAAACGTCCTGGGTACAGTAAATCATCATAAGCTTGCTTAATGGCATGGCTAATTAGCTTATCTTTGACCATACGTTGGTTAATATAAACCCATTGACGATCATTTTGACTGCGCTGAAATCCTGTACCACTAATCCATCCATAAAGCCGCATGGCGCCACGTTCCACGTCTAAATAAATTGCATTCTTCATAAACGTGCTGCCCATAATGCGCGTCATTCGGGTTAGCCGGGTTTGTTCATTGATTGCTGCAGGCAGAGCTAAAATCTGTTTTCCATTATGTTTTAAGGTTAAAGCAATACCTGGGGCACTTAAGGCAAAACGTTTAACCACCGTTTCAATAGCCTGAAATTCTAATTTTTCGCCTTTCAAAAATCGCTTACGCACAGGCGCATTAAAAAATAAATCAACCACATCAATGGTTGTTCCCTGATTACGTGCACAAGGAGTAATCGACATTTCTGTGCCTTGTACCCGCAGTGCCATCGCGCTATCTTGTGCCGCGGGTTTGGAGCTAATCGTTACTTTGGCCACCGAAGCAATACTGGCTAAGGCCTCACCGCGAAAACCCATGCTCTCTATAGCGTATAAGTCATTTAGCGTATTAATTTTACTGGTGGCATGAGCCGCAATCGCTAAGGGTAAATCATCCGCAACAATGCCTAGGCCATTATCACTGATTTTGATTTGATTCAGTCCACCATAACCAATCTCAATCGTAATCGCATCAGAGCCCGCATCCAAAGAATTTTCCAGTAATTCTTTAACTACAGATGCGGGTCGTTCAATGACCTCACCGGCAGCGATTTGGTTTGCAATTAATGGTGGTAATTGGTGTATTCTCATGCCCATACCGCTGGAATCACTAGTTTTTGGCCTGGCTTAAGACGTGTTATTCCGCGTAAATGGTTAGCCGTCTGCAATGCATTCACTGTCACACGATAACGTGCTGCAATTGCAGGCAAGGTCTCCCCCGCACGCACTAAATGAAACTTGTTCGCAAGCATTGCCTCAATTCGCGAACCATGAGGTGGGTTTTCCCAAAAATAGCCTTTTATTCCTTGAAAAATTGCCTGACTTAGACGCAATTGATAGGCAGGACTCGTCAGATTTCGTTCTTCTCGGGGATTTGAAATGAATCCTGTCTCCACCAAAATTGACGGAATATCCGGGGACTTAAGCACCACAAAACGAGCTTGCTCCACACGCGAATTATGCAATGTAGCGAAACCGCCTAGCTGATTTAAAACGCGTTTACCCATCTCTAAGCCTGCATTAATGGTTGCTGTTTGTGATAAGTCGATTAATACCGAACGGACTACGCCATTTCGATCATCTAACTCACCTAGATTCACCCCACCCAACTCAGAATAGTTTTCTTTTTCTGCTAACCAGTGTGCCGCCTCACTGGTGGCCCCTCTTTGAGATAAGGCAAATACTGAGGCGCCATTAGAATGTGGATTATGGAACGCATCCGCATGGATCGCGACAAAGATATCCCCATTATATTTGCGGGCAATGTCCAAACGCTCTCTAAGCCCCACATAATAATCACCGGAGCGCGTGAGTACGGCATGCATTCCTGGTTGTTGATCAATAAGGCGCTTTAATTTAAGGGTAATCGCTAAGACCACATCCTTTTCCTTAGACGCATGCGGGCCTCGTGCTCCTGAGTCTTTACCTCCGTGTCCTGCATCCAACACCACAATTACATCACGCAATGCTTTTGCAGGACCTGTACTTACTTTAACTGGAGCTTGGCGCGCTAGAATTGGTTTTGCCAGCGGTTTCACTGGCGCTTTTCCTGCGACGGGTGCAGGAGAAGCAAGCACAGGTGTGACTACTGCAGCCACGGCAACCGGCTCATTCGTGTACATTAAATCAACACGCACCCCATAGGTTCCTCCAGGAGGTTGCCAAGGAGCGGAACGAACCTGTACCTTTTGGCTTACATCCAAAACTAGTCTTAACGTTCTGAAATCCGCATTCCCGGTACGCATATGGTGAATAACCGCGTTCGTTAAGCTTGGATGATTTAAATTGGTTGCTAATTGTGTGTCTTTTAAATCAATAACCACACGATAAGGCTGAGACAAGACAAATAGCTTATGCATAAACGGCCCATCAAGCGTGAAAAAAAGGGACGTTTGATTCTTTTGTTGTTTTAAAGCAATTGCCTTGAGTTGACCACCGAAGGCTCCTACCGAGCTAAAAAACAGCACGAGCAATAAAGACCATGAACGTAAGATCATAATTCCCCTGAGAGGCAAGCTAAAATTCTTTGGCCAGCGTCACTGGATGCAGTAATTTGCACCTCACGTCCAACCCCTTTTATACGTAAATTAAAACGAATATCTACTTTAGGCAATGCCCTTCCTGCTTTTTCAGCCCATTCGATGCAGCAAATACTCTCTTTCGTAAAATAATCGCGAAACCCTAAATACTCTAATTCTTCTTCGTGATGAATACGATATAAATCAAAATGATGAATTGCTCCATTCTGATAAGGATAACTTTCTACAAGCGAAAAAGTTGGGCTCTTAATTGCCGATTGCACACCTAAACTGCGTAACATTGCTCGCACAATTGTTGTTTTTCCTGCCCCTAAATCACCATTCAAGGTGATAATAAGGGGAAGAGTAAGACAAGAGGCCAATTGGGTTGCAAACTGCTCACTGGCTTGTTCATCAGGTAAATCTAAAATAACCACTTTATTTAATTCATTCACAGTAATTTAATACATAAGGTAAAACGTCAAACAAATCACTCGCTAATAACCCAGCACCACCTTGCGCATAAGCAACTTTGTCTCCTGCAAGTGCATGGGCATATACCCCACAACGAGCAGCCTCAGGTAAAGACATACCTTGAGCACAAAGGCCGGCAATAATGCCGCTTAAAACATCCCCCATACCCGCACTCGCCATCGCAGGGTTGCCTTTAGGGCAAACAAAGGTTTTTTGTTCAGGGGCCTGGATTATTGAGCCAGCTCCTTTCAATATAACCACGCCTCCATACTGCTTTTGAATGTTTGCAGCAGCCTGGTAGCGATTCTTTTGTACTTGCTCTGTGGAGCAAGAAAGCAATGCAGCGGCTTCACCGGGATGTGGCGTTAATATCCAATTATCATCCAACTGTGGATGTTCTGCCAAGAGTCTTAATGCTGAAGCATCAATAACCATAGGCAATTGCGAGGTAATCGCCGCTAAAAATAAGTTAACAGCCCAATCGCTATCGCCCAAACCCGGGCCAATAACGCAAACACTTGCTCGGGCCAGCAAAGGTTGCAGCTCTTGTGCGGAATTAACGCCCCATACCATCGCTTCCGGGATTAAGGCTAAAGCCCCTTTCGCATGCTCTGGTAAGGTTGCAATACTGACACAACCTGCGCCAGTACGCATGGCCGCCTTAGCAGCCAAGCTAATCGCTCCAGGCATGCCAAGTCCACCACCAACCACCAAAACATGCCCATAATCACCTTTATGGGAATTTTTTTTACGAGGAACCAAGGGCAATCCTACATTAGAAGGTCCCAACAAGCAGGCAGCAGGCTGCTGTTTGGCAACACAAGCATCCAATTGTATGGGGCAGCAGTAAATATCCCCACAATAATCAGGTGCATCCGCGGTATACAGTCCGGCTTTAAGCGTGATAAAGGTCAAAGTAACTGAAGCGTTAACACAAAGATTCTCAACACAGCCAGTATCAGCATTAAGCCCTGATGGAATATCTAAAGACACCACCGGTATGCCGCTGTCATTAATCTGATTAATTGCCGAAGCGATTAATCCATGAACCGGGCCTTGCAAACCAATGCCTAACAACGCATCAACAATGAGCTCAACCTCACTATCAATAGGCTCGTCTACAGGCTGGCACTCGACTCCAGCATCCATAGCCATTAATGCAGCATATTGCGCCGCATGCGGAAGATCAGCTAAAGCCTTGCCCTGATAAATCGTTACGGTTAATCCGTTTTCATGGGCCAAGCGAGCCACCACATAGCCATCACCTGCATTATTGCCGGAACCACAAAATACCGCGAGGTGTTTCACCTGGGGATAAAGTTTTTTAATGTGTGCAAAAGCCTCTGCCCCTGCTCGAGACATTAATTCATTTTCATCTAGGTGATATAAAGACGTGGCTTGTTGTTCGCAAGCTCGGATGTGTTCACAACGATAAAGGGCATTCTCTGGTTTAATCACCTGTTTGCTCCGATAACGATTGGGCTGTTAGCTAGCCCTGGTTTGAACTGGACGTTATGACACGTCATTCTAAGCAGTTTACGACGAAGGACCTCCTGAATGAAGTACAATACCAATTCATAGCACCGATGTCTCATTCAGGAGATCCTTCACTTCGTTCAGGATGACGAATCCTACACTACTTAACTAATTTTAACGACGGCTTACTTTTAGCCATAGCCGCAGCGACATCTGCACCAGCGGTTGCCGGAGGCGGAGACGACGGAGGCTCATCTTCAAGCTCAAACGCAATCCCTCGGCCATTTTCTTTAGCATAGATCTCTAATACGGCACTAGGAGGAACAAAAATTTGCTCTGTTTTCCCTGAAAAACGTGCAGTAAATACAATGCGATCGTTTTCTAATAGTAAGCCACGAGTGGCTGCTGGAGATATATTTAACACAATCCGTGCCTCAACGATGTGCTCGTGAGGAACCTGTACACCCGCATAGGTTGTATTAACCAAAACATAAGGTGTTAACCCGTTATCTACAATCCAATCGTAAAAAGCACGAATCAAATAAGGTTTGTTTGATGTCATAGTCATGTTTATGCCGCTCTTAATTGTCGCTCAGCATCAGTTAAGCTAACTTGAAAAGACTCACGTTTAAACAAGCGCTGCATGTATGCAATTAATCCTTTATATTCAGGCCCAATATCAATGCCTAAACGAGGCAAACGCCATAATAGAGGAGCTAATGCACAATCCAACAATGAAAACTCATCGCTTAAGAAATAAGGCTTGTCAGCAAAAACCGGATCTAAGCTAGTTAAACTTTCAAATAAGTTTGCTCTTGCTGCATCTACATTAGTATCTCTTAAAATTTGATTCATTAAGTAATACCAATCATGCTCAATACGATGCATCATTTTACGTGTTTCTGCACGCGCAACCGGATATACTGGCAATAGTGGTGGATGAGGAAAACGCTCATCTAAATATTCCATAATAATGCGTGGTTCATACAGTACAAGCTCTCTATCAATCAGAGTTGGCACAGTTCCGTAAGGGTTTAGAGCTAAAAGATCAGCACTGGGTTCATTTTGCTTGGCAGGTAGAATTTCGACATTAACTCCTTTCTCCGCCAAAACGATACGAACCTGATGACTGTACACATCATCAATATCAGAAAATAAAGACATTATAGTGCGCTTTGCAACAATTGCCATGAGCAACTCCTATCATTTCATGAAAAACGGTAAGGCACCTAGGGGGTAATAATTCTCGAAGAAGATACTGAGCTATTACTCAAACTCCCAACCCTACAGTACAAACGTAATATTTTACCATATTTTTAACCTTTTGGGTTACTTTGTTATCTAAACTATTATGTTTTTTGCCAATACACGTGTTTTAAGCCTAGAGCAATCAATAAAAACACCATCAAAAACGCCAACACAAAGTACCCTAGTTGGTGGCGAGCCGCTTTTGCAGGCTCACCGACATAAACAAGAAAGCTAACTAAATCCTGCAATAGATTATTAAGTTGGGCTGAGGATAACTCCCCCTCTTTAACCAATGACAAATGTGCCGCATGTTCCTGAGTTCCTTGCTCCAAGGTCATTTCACCGATTAAGGGCTCTAAAATATTCGGCATAGCAATCCCAGGTACCAATAAATTGTTTACGCCAAAAGGCCTGGAATTATCTGTATAAAAACTTTTTAAGTAGGTAAATAACCACTCAGCCCCCTTTTCTCTCGCAACTAAAGATAAATCTGGAGGCACTACACCAAACCATTGCTTCGCGTCCTCTGGGGGCAAGGCGATGCGAATGGGATCATTTACTGTAGCCGCAGTAAAAATAAGATTATTTTTAAGCAAATCCACATCAACACGCCCATCAAAGCCAACAAGACCTAAGCCTTCTGCCATGTGGTTATAACGCAAATATTTTAATGAATGGCAGCCTGAACAATAATTCATAAACAGCTTGGCTCCACGTTGCAAACTAGGCTTATTATCAATAGCCAAGGGCTGGGCACCCAATATTGGGGTCCATAAGCATCCTAAGATCCCTGCTAGAAGTACGCTTTGTTTTAGCATAATTAGCCCCCTATCCGAAGCGGAACCGGGCGTGTAACTTCCAAACGCGTATAAAAGGGCATAAAAATAAAGTAGGAAAAATAAAGTATGGCGCAAATGCGTGCGATAAGTAACCGCGGAGAGTTTACCGGAATGGTACCTAAATACCCCAAAATTAAAAATGCCGTAACTCCGACAAATAACATAATACGTGAAAAACGCCCCTTATAACGCATAGAGCGCACAGGACTACGGTCTAACCAGGGTAAAAAGAACAATATGCCAACAGCAGCGCCCATACCAATGATCCCCAAAAGTTTATCAGGAATAGCGCGCAAGATGGCATAAAATGGGGACATATACCACATGGGGGCAATATGATCCGGAGTCACCATGGGGTTAGCGGGAACAAAATTACTGTGTTCTAAAAAGTAGCCCCCCATTTCTGGGGCAAAAAATACCACGGCAAAAAAGGGAAGTAAAAAAAACAGCACCCCAACCAAGTCTTTAACAATGTAATAGGGATGGAAAGGAATGCCATCAACAGGATTTCCATTCGAATCTAAGTTATTTTTTATGTCGATACCTTCTGGATTATTTGATCCGACCTGATGCAAAGCAACGATATGTAAGAAAGCCAGGAGTAGTAAAAGTAATGGTATGGCAATAACATGCAAAGCAAAAAAACGTTGTAGTGTTGCATTAGTCACGGAGTAATCGCCCCTTAACCAAATTTCGAGACTGTTCCCGATGTAGGGAATACCACCAACCAAGGAGGTAATGACCTCTGCCCCCCAATAGGACATTTGTCCCCAAGGCAACAAGTATCCTAAAAATGCGGCAGCTAAAAGTAAAACATACAATAACATACCCAAGAGCCACACTAATTCTCGTGGTCGTTGATAGGAGCCATAAAGCAGACCACGAAATAGATGCAAATAAATCACAATAAAAAACGCAGAAGCACCCGTAGAATGCATATAGCGTAACAACCAGCCATAGTTGACGTCACGCATAATGTATTCTACCGAAGCAAAAGCCTGATCAGAGTTAGGCGTGTAAAACATTGTAAGCCATAAACCAGTAATAAACTGATTTAATAGGACAACCAGAGCGATTGAACCAAAAAAGTAGAAGAAATTTAAATTCTTGGGTACATAATATTCGCTGAAATATTGTTTCCAAGTGCTTGCCAATGGGAAACGTGCATCCAACCACTTAAATAATCTTTTCATTTATTTTTCTCTAAAGTCATGACCATTGTAGCCGTATTACGACACCCATTCGTGAAGTATGTAAATTTCGTCATGGCGAGGCAACCCAGGACGATACTTCGTTCGATCGCCGCACTGGGTTGCTTCACTGCGTTCGCAATGACGCTCTTTTTAATTGCATCTCAGGTGAACACCGACAACACGAGCTACGTTTTACTGTTCTCACCAATTACTAGAGTGTGCTTATCAATAAAATGATAAGGAGGCACTTCCATATTTATAGGTGCTGGTACATTTTTAAAAACTCTCCCCGCAAGATCAAACGTAGAACCATGACAGGGACAAAAGAAGCCACCAGGCCAATCCGGGCCCAACTCCCCAAGTGTCGGTTTGTATTTTGGCGAGCAGCCAAGGTGGGTACATATGCCAATCAATACTAAATACTCAGGATTAATTGAACGATGTGTATTTTGCGCATAAGCTGGTTGTTGGGCAGTGAGTGATTGAGGATCTCTTAATTGAGTTGGGTTTTCATTAAGCTTTTGGAGCATGTCTTGAGTGCGGCGAATAATCCATACCGGCTTACCACGCCATTCAACAACCGCTTGCTCACCAGGCTCCATTTTACTTAAATCGACCTGAATAGGAGCACCATCAGCTTGTGCTTTTGCACTGGGCAACCAAGACGATACGAGAGGAGTCAAGGCACATAAAGCGCCAACACCGCCTAAAACACAAGTAGTGCCTAGCAAAAAACGGCGTCTGCCTTCATTTACAGAATCATCTGTTTTTTGATTTGGATTGGTAACTTCACTCATTATGAGAACACCTCAAAATGATACTACGTTGTAGTCTGGTTGCTTACAACCAGATTTAATGTACGTGTTCATGATGTATGCTATTTTTTCGTCATTGCGAACGAAGTGAAGCAACCCAAGGTTCTGTGCTTCGACCTCTTGGGTTGCTTCGTCACTACGTTCCTCGCAATGACGAAATTTGCATGCACCATAAACGCGTGCGATTAAATTTGGCGATAAAACGCCAATAAAAAACCCCGCTGTTGCGGGGTTTTTTGTGTCCAATAAACGATTAACGTTTGGAGTACTGAGTAGCACGACGTGCTTTGTGTAGACCCACTTTCTTTCTTTCAACACGGCGTGAATCACGTGTTAACAAGCCGCGAGCGCGAAGCTTTCTACGGAATGAATCTGGGTTTGGCTCTGCATCTTCTGCTAAACCTTGCTCATCATAAACAACTAAGGCTCTTGCGATACCTAAACGAACTGCACCAGCTTGACCAGAAACACCGCCACCAACTACAGTAATGTAGATGTCAAACTTGTTAACTAAATCAACAGTTTCTAGTGGCTGCATCACAACCATGCAAGAAGTTTCACGGCAGAAATATTCTTTCAAAGTGCGACCATTAACTTTGATCTCACCTTTACCAGGGCGCAAAAATACGCGAGCTGTTGAACTTTTTCTACGGCCAGTGCCATAGTATTGCTTCATTTCAGCCATAATACTTATTCCTCAATATCAAGTTGCTTGGGTTGTTGTGCAGTATGCGGATGCTCGTTGCCAACATATACTTTTAGCTTACGATACATCTCACGACCCAAAGGATTTTTTGGTAACATACCTTTTACAGCTAATTCGATAATCCGAGCAGGATTTCTAGCCTGTAATTTTTCAAAACTATCTGATTTGATACCACCAGGATGACCTGTGTGACGGTAATACATTTTGTCTTTAAATTTGCGACCTGTCACAGTAACTTTTTCTGCATTTGTGACGATAATGTAGTCACCAGTATCAACATGGGGGGTATACTCAGCTTTATGTTTTCCGCGTAAACGACGGGCAATCTCAGTAGCTAAGCGACCTAAAACTTTATCGCTGGCATCAACCACGAACCAGTCACGTTTGACTTCATGGCTTTTGGCACTAAATGTTTTCATTAAATGAACTCCGAACTGCCTAAATTAGTAATCTTCTATCATGGACGGGCGATTTTAACCAAAACAGAAACATCCTACAAGTAAAAAGGATAAAAATTTACAAACAAATAAATAAATCCGCGTAAATATAACAAATTCTGCGTGATAAAACCACTATAAAAATATTGTTCAGTTAAAGAAACAAAAATACTATTGTTTAATTACTGAACTAAGATAATGTATGCGTTCACATAATGACGCCAGCTTAAAGAAAATATCTTTAACCCCATATGTAGGCTGGGCTGTGAAGCCCAGAAACGGAGCAACACCGAAGTATCGCTGCTGAGCTTTACAGCCCAGCCTACGATTTTTTCCTTAATTGGCGCGATTAAGCATTCACAAAGTCCACATACATCTCGTCAATTGCGAACCGCAGCGCCCCCCAGAATGAAGCTTAGTTAAAACTCGGTACTGGGTTGCTTCACTGCGTTCGCAATGACGGCAGTTTTAATAATCCCTGGGAGCACTTACAAAGTGATTTATACATGCTCAGGATCAATCGCTAATTCCTGGGCAATACCCCCAGAAATCAAATGTGAATCAATGATTGTGTCAATATCGGCAAAAGATGAATAGGTATACCACACACCTTCAGGATAAATAACAATACAAGGTCCTAAATCACAACGTCCAAGACAACCTGATTTACTCACACGAATTTTCCCTGGGCCATGCATTCCCAGTTCCGACAAGCGTGATTTCATGTAAGTAAAAAACTCTTCACCACCAGAGTTAGCGCAGCATTGTTTGCCTGCAGCCTTCTGGTTCGTGCATAAAAGCACATGTTTCGAATAATAAGTCAACGAATTACTTTCCTATTTCTTCAATTTTGGTTTTCAACTTCAAACCTGATTTAAAGGTCACTACCCTGCGGGCAACAACAGGTATTTCTTCACCCGTCTTAGGGTTTCTACCAGGTCTTTGGGGCTTATCCCTTAGAGTAAAATTACCAAAACCTGATAACTTTACATGATTTCCATGTTCCAGAGCATGCCTTAACACTTCAAAAAAATTTTCGACCATTTCTTTGGCTGCGGTCTTGGACATGTTTAATTCATCACACAAGGTTTCAGACATTATTGCTTTGCTAAGTGCATTCACGATTATTCCCTCAATATGATTGAAAATTCATTTTCTAACGCTTTGATTATAGCACCGATTAGAGAATTGATCTCAGCATCAACTAATGTTCGACTATCATCTTGTAACGTCATTGCAACCGCTAAACTTTTCTTACCTTCTGGAATACCTTGGCCAGTATACACATCAAATACATCAAAGGCTTTTAACCAGTTTTCCTTGATAACGGCTCTAATTGCCGACTCAATCTGCATCACACTAATTTGCTTATCCACTAAAAACGACAAATCTCTGCGAATCTGAGGATATTTTGAAATGGGTCGATAACGAGGCGCACCACGTCCAATGAGTGCATCTAGATTTAATTCAAACAAAAACACATCGTCTTGTAAATCTAAAGCATCAATCAGGCGTGGATGCAATGCACCTATCCATCCAGCGAATACGCCATTCACCAGAATTTCAGCTGATTGGCCAGGGTGCAATGCGGAATGTGGTGCCGCAATAAACTCAACTCGGTTTAATTTTAATGCAGCAAACAAGGATTGCAAATCACCTTTTAGATCAAAAAAATCAAAGGTGCGACTTGTTTCACTCCAGTTTGCATCTCCGAGGGAGCCCATCATCAGCCCTGCAACACAAGGGCGCTCGGCTAATTGTTGTTGCTTAATATCAAAGACCACCCCAACTTCAAAAAACTTTACTGATTGTTGTTGGCGATGGACATTGTGAATCATTGAAGCAATTAAACCAGGCCACATTCCCACCCGCATTTGCGATAATTCAGATGAAATGGGATTTAACAACTGCATGGTTTGGTATTGTGGATAAAGCTCTTCTTGCAACTGTGGATCCACAAAGCTGTAACTGATGGTTTCATTATATCCATTACTGCTAAACCAACGCGCCACACGCGTCGCAATCTCTTCATTAGCACACGTTGTTCCTGCTTGTACGGAAGCCTGCATCGGCTCTGCTTTTAAATTATCATAACCATAAAGTCGAATAATTTCTTCTACCAAATCAACATCTTGCTGAATATCAAACCGGTGTGAGGGGGCCGTCACATCAAGAACCGAATTACTCTGTTCATTAACAATAGTGATACCAATTCCCTGCAACAAGCCTTTCATTTCTTCACGTGAAATATTAAGGCCCGTCAATCGCTTCACCTTCTCAGTATCAAAAGAAAAACTAACTGTAGCAGGTATATGCGCAGCATTACTCGCTTCAATTACAGGCCCCGCTTTTCCGCCAACAATCGAGAGAATAAGCTCGGTAGCACGCTCAAGAGCCCTTCTTTGTAAATAGGGATCAACGCCTCGTTCAAAACGCTGTGACGAATCACTAAACAAGCCAAACTTTCGAGCAACACCGGCGATAGTAATGGGATTAAAAAATGCACTTTCAAGAAAAACATCAGTTGTTTGTTCTTGCACGGCACTGTTCGCCCCGCCCATAACCCCAGCCATTGCTAAAGGTTTTTCCTGATCGGCAATAACGAGCACATTCCCGTTGAAGTTAAGCTCTTGCCCATCGAGTAATTCCAATTGTTCGTTTTCATTACTAAAGCGAACATTAATTTCACCGTTAATAGTACTCAAATCAAAGGCATGCATTGGTTGCCCAAGTTCAAGCATAACGTAATTCATAATATCAACAACAGGGTGTAAGGAGCGAATACCGGCACGACGCAAACGTTCTCCCATCCATACAGGTGTGCTTGCATGAGGGCTAATATTACGAATAATACGACCGCAATAACGTGCGCAGGCCTCAGGATTTTGCAACGTCACTGACAAAACGTCATCAATACTGGGAGTAACTTCAGGGATCGGTTTCTCAAGCAAAGGTAATTTATTTAATACCGCTACTTCCCGAGCAATACCTAAGACGCTAAAGCAATCAGCTCGATTAGGAGTTAAATCAACATCAAAAACATGATCATCTAAAGCTAAATATTCACGTAAATCCATACCTACGGGCGCTTCATGTTCCAACTCCAGAATGCCATCAGATTGTTCTGCCATTCCGAGTTCGGCAACTGAACAGAGCATCCCCTGAGACAACTGACCACGTAACTTTGATTCTTTAATTTTAAAGCCGCCAGGCAGGACAGCACCAATCATTGCCAATGCAACTTTTAGTCCCGCGCGTACATTGGATGCACCACATACAATTTGTAATGGCGCATCAGTATTAATGTTTACTTCGCATAAAGTTAATTTATCTGCATCAGGATGAGGCTTTGTACTAAGAACTTCAGCAACGATTACGTGGGTAAACTCTCCAGCTACAGGGCTTACTGCATCGACTTCCAGGCCTGCCATTGTTAATTGATCGGCTAATTCTTGTTCTGTTAATGAGAAATTAACCCATTCACGTAACCATAATTTACTTAATTTCATTTATAGTCCTTACCACCTAATTAAAATTGACTTAAGAAAGTAAAATCATTTTCAAACATCATACGCAAGTCATCGATTCCATAATACAACATGGCTAATCGATCCATACCCATACCAAATGCCCAACCTTGATATTCGTCAGGCGAAATGTTGACGGCTCTTAAAACATTTGGATGCACCATACCGCAGCCTAATACTTCCAACCAGCCAGTGAACTTACATGAACGACACCCTTTACCAGCACATTGGGTACATTCAATATCCACTTCAGCAGAAGGCTCAGTAAACGGAAAATAAGAGGGTCTGAATCTTAATGCGAGTTCGCGTCCAAAGAAATGAGCAAAAAAGTCTTGCAATAGACCTTTTAGCCCAGCCAAAGTAGCCTGCTTATCGATGAGCAAGCCCTCTACCTGATGGAACATTGGCGTATGCGTTAAATCAGAGTCACAACGGTAAACTCGCCCTGGGGCGATCAAACGGAATGGTGGCTTACGTTGCTCCATTGTCCGAATTTGTACCGGTGACGTATGTGTTCGTAATAGACGGCCATCCCCGAAGTAAAAGGTATCGTGCATTGCACGTGCGGGGTGATGTCCAGGAATATTTAATGCTTCAAAATTGTAAAACTCAGTCTCAATTTCAGGACCATCAACGATATCAAATCCTAAACGACTAAAAAATTCATTAATTCGATGTTTTACTTGGGTTACAGGATGTAATGAACCGCTCTCTTTATTACGGCCCGGAAGGGTAACATCAACTTGCTCTGCCGTAAGCTTTTCTAATAATTGCTTTTCTTTGAGCTCGTACATTTTAGCTTCAATCAGCGCGGTAATTTCACGTTTCACCTGATTGACTAATTGTCCTACTTTAGGCTTTTCTTCAGCGGATAAGTGAGCTAATCCTTTTAGAATTTCAGTTAGTCGGCCTTTTTTGCCTAAAAAATCAACGCGAATTAATTCTAAAGCTGCAACATCTTGCGCATGATTAATTGCGTCCGAAGCCTGTTCTTGTATGGCGGTGATATCCTGCATAATTATACCCACAAGTAAAAAGGAGGCCTAGGCCTCCTTAAGAAATACATTATAGTTGTCCTAGTTAACTGTCGTGACAGTTAAGCTAAAACAATTATTTTGCTAATGCAGCTTTTGCTTGTTCAGCAACAGCAGCAAATGCAACTTTGTCATGAACCGCTAGATCAGCTAAAACCTTTCTATCTAAATCAATTGATGCTTTTTTCAAACCATCAATTAAACGGCTGTATGATAATCCACATTCACGAGCTTGTGCGTTAATACGAGTAATCCATAATGCACGGAATTGACGTTTTTTCTGGCGTCTATCACGGTAAGCATACTGACCCGCTTTAATCACTGCTTGTTTGGCAACACGATAGGTACGACTACGGGCACCGTAGTAACCTTTCGCTTGGGCCATTATTTTCTTATGACGCGCTTTGGCAGTCACACCACGTTTAACTCTTGGCATTTTCTATTCTCCCCTTAACTACCGTGCAACATACGTTCTGCTAAACGCGCATCGCATGCTTTCAAACTACTTGCACCAACGCGTAAATGACGTTTTTGCTTTGTAGACTTCTTGGTGAGAATATGGTTTCTGTAAGCGCCACGGCGTTTTACTCGACCACTTGCTGTCTTAATGAAGCGTTTGGACGCTCCACGATGTGATTTTAACTTCGGCATAACATATTACTCCGCATTTGTTCTGCTACTTAGTTTTTTTGGGTGATAATACCATCAGTAATTGTCTTCCTTCGCGTTTTGCATGTTGTTCAACAACGGCAAATTCAGCAGTATCCTGTTGAATACGCTCGAGAATCTTCATACCAAGTTCTTGGTGCGCCATCTCACGACCACGAAAACGTAGTGTAACCTTGACCTTATCACCATGATTTAGGAAACGGATCAGGTTGCGTAGCTTGACCTGATAATCTCCATCTTCCGTCGTAGGACGGAATTTCAGCTCTTTAACCTGAATTTGCTTTTGCTTTTTTCTAGCCTCAGCTTGTTTTTTGCTCAGTTCAAAGAGAAACTTTCCATAATCCATAATTCGGCATACCGGAGGTTTGGCTGTTGGGGATATCTCCACCAAATCCAAGCCGCCTGCTTCCGCAGCACTCAGGGCTTCACGTGTAGAGACAATCCCTGCCTGATTACCATCGACATCAATTAAGCGTACCTCAGGTACATTGATCTGTTCATTAATTCGTGCGCGATCACTTTCACGCTTAGTCGGTGCACTAATGGCTTAATCTCCCCAGCTTGTTAATTGGATATTGATCCCTTATGGGCAATTTCTTGCATTAAGGTATCACAAATTGTATCTATTGTCATCACTCCCAAGTCCGCACCTTCGCGGGTACGCACAGCGACTTGGTTTGCCTCGACTTCTTTGTCCCCGATCACCAAGAGATAAGGAACTTTTTGTAAAGTATGTTCGCGAATTTTAAAACCAATTTTCTCATTTCTCAAGTCAAAGTTGGTGCGAACCCCTCTTTTTTGTAAAATTTTGGTTACTTTTTCAGCATATGCGTTTTGTTTTTCACTAATCGTTAAAACTACGGCCTGCACCGGAGACAACCATAAAGGCAATTTCCCTGCATAATGCTCAATGAGGATTCCCATAAAACGCTCAAAAGATCCTAAAATTGCGCGATGCACCATTACCGGAGTTTGCTTACTGCCATCTTCAGCTATATAGCTAGCCTCTAGGCGGCCAGGCATGGAGAAGTCAACTTGAATAGTTCCACACTGCCAGATTCGACCTAAACAGTCAGAAAGTGAGCATTCGATCTTTGGACCATAAAAAGCACCCTCTCCTGGAGCATCAACCCATTCAATATTACGGTCTTTCATCGCCTGTTTTAGAGCATCTTCAGCCTTATCCCAAACCTCATCGCTACCAACCCGTTTTTCAGGTCGTAATGCGAGGCGATATTTAATTTCATGGAAACCAAAATCGGCATAGACTGACTGCACTAATTGCAACATCATATCTACTTCAGATTGAATCTGATCTTCTGTACAGAAAATATGGGCATCATCTTGCACCATATTACGCACCCGCATTAAGCCATGTAATGAGCCTGAAGGTTCACAACGGTGGCAGTTACCAAATTCAGATAATCTTAAAGGTAAATCTCTATAGCTTTTCAAGCCTTGGTTATACACTTGCACATGGCAAGGACAATTCATTGGCTTTACCGCATAATGACGATTGTCTGTTTCCGTAACAAACATTTCATCTCTAAAGTTAGCCCAATGACCTGACTTTTCCCAGAGAACGCGATCGACCAATTGCGGGGTCTTAATTTCTTGATAACCAAAATCCGCTAAGCGTGAACGCATGTAACGCTCAAGCTCTTGATAAATAGTCCAACCTTTAGGATGCCAAAAAACCATCCCAGGAGCGATATCTTGGAAATGGAACAGCTCTAAGCTTTTACCTAATTTACGATGATCACGTTTTTCAGCTTCTTCGATACGGAATAAATAATCTGCTAAAGATTTTTTATCTGACCAAGCTGTACCATAGATACGTTGTAGCATTTCATTATTAGAGTCGCCACGCCAGTAGGCACCAGCAACCTTCATTAATTTAAATGCTTTTAGGAATCCGGTCGAAGGCACATGAGGACCACGGCATAAATCTTCAAAATCACCTTGTTTATAAAGGGAGAGCACTTCACCTGCAGGAATGTCAGCAATAATCTTTGCCTTATATTCCTCACCAAGACTCTTAAAATAACTAATGGCCTCATCACGTGGCAGCTCTCTGCGACTAACGGGATAATTGGCCTTAACCAGCTCCACCATTTTCGCTTCAATTTGCTCTAGATCTTCAGGTGTAAATGGTCTTTGGAATGCGAAATCATAATAAAAGCCATCTTCAATCACCGGACCGATGGTTACTTGAGCCGTTGGAAATAAGCTCTTTACTGCCTGCGCTAATAAATGCGCTGTAGAGTGACGAATAACCTCTAAGCTATCGTCTTGCTTTTCAGTAATAATAACTAAAGAGCAGTCATTCTCAAGAAGATAGGACGTATCAACCAAACGTGAATCGACACGACCAGCTATAGCTGCTTTTGCCAACCCTGGACTAATACTGTGTGCCACATCATAAACAGTCAGAGGCGCTTCAAAATGTTTTACACTTCCATCAGGTAATTTAATGTTTGGCATGATTAGTATCCGTATGTCCGTCGATCAGTTATCTCAAAAAAAAACCCTGCAGAGCAGGGCTTAACATAATCTGAAAATAACTACAATCTAAGCGTAAAATATTCTACACTTAATAAACTTAAAAGAATTCTGTTATATTGGTAGGCACGAGTGGGATTGAACCACCGACCACCACCATGTCAAGGTGGTGCTCTACCACTGAGCTACGTGCCTATAAAAAGACCTGCATAAAGCATAGCTAGGCAGTATATAATAGTGCTTGTTGCAAAGCAACCTATTATTTACTGTATTGTTGCAATTAACTATTTGACTTTTTGACAAAGAAAATACATAGTGATCGTCTGTTGTCTAACTTATAAGAATAATAATCATGGCAGTTAGCCCAATAAATCGTATTATAAATTGGTTAAGAGGTACTAGCACAACGTTAGAATCGTTTTCAAATTGGTACCTAGATAATAACTCCTTCGTAGATACTCCCCTCGCATCTCAAGAATGGGATAAACAGATTTCTAAAAAACAAGTACGAAGAGCCCTGGCAACTAGCGCTGAAAAAACCGATCTTTGCCAACAAGTTGAAACTCGCCTGTCACAAGACTATGCAGACTTGCTGGATATTCAATTAAGAAACGCTTTTCAAAAATTAGAAGTAACAGACATAGCAAACCCGGTTGGATTTTCTGATATCAGTCGTGGCAGTATCAATATGCAAAACTATTTTCAGTGCTACAATGTAATGGATAAGTTCATTGAGGCTGATATTACAGGACATGCTAAACGAGCTACGCAATTACATGCCTTCGAGCGCTGGGTAGAGGTTGCCAACACCCTTCTTAATCAACACCAAAATTATGAAGCATTCACCTTAGTTATGTTGCGTTTGTCTGCAGTAGAGACCGATTTAAAAAATTTAGCAGACTTATCAGATAGCTCCAGGGACACCTATAATGCACTTCGAGCATATATAAACCCTATTGGGAACTTCAGAGAGTTAAGAAAGCACATGCAAGCAAATAATGACCCTAAAGCGCTTAGACCAAGCTTTTTATTGTCAAAAGACATATTGTTTCTCAATGAAACTCTGGGAGAAAACAAAGACGTGAAGAGTGCCGATATCAATGTCACTCATGATAGCTATGACAATATTAAGAAAAAAGAAGAAATTCTGGCGCAATTTGTTGCCACAAAAAACACTGATGTTAAAAAGCCATCCCCCCATTTGCAAGCGACCTATACAATTCTTGAAGAACAATATAAGGCGCAAGCTGAATTACAACAACGTAATGAAAGCTTAGAAAATGATACTGCAAAGACTACAAGACCACGAAGAAATTCTGCTGATGCACAGCTTCCTAAACGAAAAGCGGAATCTATGGTTGAAGAAAAAGGACACAAAAGACAACGCAGCAAATCACTTGATTCTGGACGTGCACCAAAACCAGAAGCCACAGCAGCAAAAGAAGAATCGAAGAAACACTACAATAGTAAAGGGCTTACATTCTGGCACCAACCAAACGATATAACTCCGAATCGCATGGCAGAAGTTCAGCACGACATTGTACGCATGTTAGGAATGATTGTATAAAAACCTAGGTAATATCTATCAGAGTAGCCTGGTTGCTCGCAACCAGGACTTCCTCAAACAGCAATCAAATCGCATAAATATAGACTATCATATTAAATTCGGTTACCACTAAACCCGATAACCAGAAGAAAGGCGCGCCGTTTCATCTTCCTGTTCTTTACGAGCCAACTGTACCTCAGACATCAAGAACCTAACTTTAGAGAACCATCCTTTATCCCAGCCAGGATTATCTGCAGTTGCCTTTTCTAGTGCATTCCAATTTTTCTCGGTGGGCTCACTTACATAGGCTTGCATTACCTTCATCACCGCCACTTTGGGTCGGTGCAGTTCATCAGTATCAAAACCTTTATCATGCGTATTTAAATAAGATTGAATAGCCGCATTTACTTGGCCTTTTATCTCTTTTAAGCCTGTGCCGATATCATTAAATTTTTGATTATTTGCGTCAAGTTGCTTAATTAAATGCTCTAATTCCTGACTTTTATACCCATTGGGCTGATTCTTATTATACTCAAGCTTTGCAGCCTCTACTAGTTGCCAATCGCTTACTGTCGGATTAGGCTTATCGTAATAGATTTTTAGCGCATCATACAAATTGTTAAGCGGAGTCTTAACTGTTTTTTTCGTATTAATGAAGCCTATATCGATACCTGATGTAACCGTAAGTTTCTTAACATCTTTTTCCTTTTGGCTTTCAATATGACCTATTATGTCTTCACGATCTGCTTTCGCCAAAAGAGTCTGAGCATTGACACGTTTTAAAAGCAAACGCACACCTTGAGTAAATTCATCTGCGCCAAAGATACTGCGCCATATTTTGTCGAAAATACCATCTTTTTGAATTATGCGAGCTAAATAGTCTTCATCTGCTTCAATTTTTGATGCAATCGTATTCGCTTTGGAAGGACGTGCGGAAGGATCCATCGCCATACGTTTTGTATCAATTTGCTGAGTAAGCGTTTCCCGAATGTCAGAAACAATCTCTCGCTTGGCATTCTTTACAATGTCCTTATTCGCAAGTATTTGCAAAATCTCATTTTTGGTCATTGATGGATTTTCATATATTTTTTGAATAACTCGATCGATAAAAGCAACTGTCTTGCTGTCCTCAAGGCGCCTATACGCATTCCTTTTTACTCGCAAAGAATCTAAAGCAATTGCTACATCAAGGCTTAACTGAGCTTGAGCCCCCTCCTTAGTATAACAATTATAAGGAGCATCTAAATCCTCTATATCACTAACCAACTTGATGACACAATAATCGGGATGCCTTTCGTCAAAACCACGAAAACTACTGTGCTTGTCCGCTAGATTATCCATCTCCCTCTCTAACGACTCAGTCCAGCCTTGACGAGGCTTTTTTGCCCTGCCACGCATACGATCCAATTCTTTCCAGCGTATGTAATCAGCTGTTTTTTGATTTCCGTACATTACCGCGCTTACCTTCCCATCCTCATTCCCCTGAAGGATTGAAATTCCAGCATGAGTAGTTACCGAAACAACCCCACCAACCTTACTTCCTTGAGGATGAGTAGCTGCTTTAACAATAGCTTGAGTAAAACCTTGTTTATGCAATTCTTTAGCGACCTCTAAGGCAAGTGGATGTTCACCAAAGCCACCCTCACAAGAAACTAATATTAACGATTTAAGTTGTGTCTTATCTTTTCCTTGAAATTGCTTCGCAAGCTCTTGGATTAATTCTTTTGGTGTTTTATCACCAATGTGTTGCCGTGAATCATCACTATGAGCTAGTAAAATTAATTCGCTTGGCATTTCCTTGGGAACTTTTGGATTGAACTCAACTAGTGGTATTTGGTTTACATTCTTACCGGCATGTTTGACTACATTTTCTCGAAGCTTTCCTGCAGTCGCCAACTCGGTATTGTCTCCAATATAATAAATTGCTTGTTCTAATTTTGCTCTGCTCATTTTTAATCTCAAAAAGTTCGCTTTAATTATAAAAACTAGGCTCAGTTTTCGCATTGTCCTAGTATAAAACAACTAAGCTTAAGAATTGATTAAGAAGAGAACATTTAACACGCGAAACCCAATAAATTTCTACTCCCTTAGGAACATAAAAAAAAGGCCTGAATGATTCCCATCATTCAAGCCTTGGTTTTGCGAGGTTAACCGCTATGGTTAAACCACTTTCCTGTTTGTTGAACTGTTCATGACACTATGTTCCATCGGGCGCCATGTTTTTCCATGTATTTTTGGACTTTGTTGAAATATTTCCGTAAATTTCAGATGCCATTATAGCGACTAAGTTTCGAATGTCAACACTTAATTTCGAAACGAAACTAAAAGTTTCCACTTGATGCTAACATTTGCAGGTTCCCTCGGCCTTTGCTACAATTCAGCACAGTTTCCACTCTAATAAGTTTATTGCGCGCTCCATGGAAAAAGTTGATTTAACAAAACAATTTGCATACCGCTTACGTGATGCCATGATCGCTGCAGGTTTTAATTCCCAACGTTCTACATCTGGCGTTTGCATTCATAAATTATCGGAAATAACCGGTTATTCGTTACAAATTTGTCGAAAATACCTTCGCGGCGAAGCCATACCTGAACCATTAAAGCTTGTTGAAATCGCTACGAAACTTCATGTTTCGCCAGGCTGGTTATTATTTGGAGACTCCCATGATGATCGCGGTTTAGAGCAAAATAAAGTATCAATTAGTAAAACATTGCTGCACTATATTTTCACCAAGGCAGCAAATCTATATAATAGCCCGCTTATGGAACAAGAAGTCTCGGATTTTTTGATGGAGTTGATTAATGACGTAAGTTTAATCAATGCCAATGAAGAGCAGTCAAAAAGAATTATTGATCTGGCTTTAGCTTCAGTGAAGCATTTTAGCCGGCCACATGGAACTTGAAATAAGAATGGTTTTATGGAAAATTGTCGTAATGAAGTAACGCGTCATCCAGAGTTACTGGAAGTCCTTTTTGCATTTAGGAGTAAAGTCTCCTCTGTATTCCGAGACGTTTTAGGTATACATGAAATTGATCACATTGCCTTTGCTCGTGTCAACAAAAATAATCAACTACTAACCTTATCATCAACACCTGCGATGGAGTTTAATTTATTTAATAGCCCGCTTTGGCGTTATGATAAAAGTTATAGGCATCAATGGTTTGAGTTATGTGTACAGGATTATTGGCAAAACTTATATGACTATACGCGTTACGATGAACTATATTACTTAAAGCAAATCAAACATGCTTATCCAATAGGATTAAGTCTTGCGGCAAAAATGGGCGAAGAATATCTTATCTATTCGCTAGCCAGCCGAAAATCCTGTGTACATACTCGTGAACTATTTGCGAATCAACATGAAGACTTTTATAAAATTGGGCAATATTGTTCAAATAACCTAATTCCTCTTTTAAATACCTATGATCATTCATCATCCTCCATATTACCTATACAGGTTGAACTATGAAACACCAAAATAAATCGATACTCGGCGGCCTTATGGGGAATGTCGTAGAAGCCTATGACATGTCTATTTGTTATTTTATGGCGACTGAAATGTCTCGCTACCTCATTGGCGATAACAAAGGCAGCCTCACCATTGTTTTATCTTTAATCTTTATTGCTTATTTAGCCAAACCCTTAGGTGCATTTATCCTGGGTTTATTTTCAGATTTATATGGGCGTAAAAATGTCCTTATGGTATCAATCCTGATTATGGGGGTTTCAACTGCTCTAATCGGTGTTATTCCAGGATATCAACATATTGGCCTTGCCGCAGCAGGCTTATTATTGACCTTGCGCATTATCCAAAGCATGGCCTTAGGTTCTGAGTTTTTGAATTCAGCGTCATTATTAGTTGAAAGTGGCGACAACCAGCAGCGCGGTTTTCGTGGCTGTTGGTCTTCTGTTGGCGTAAAAGCCGGTTATTTACTTGCATGTCTCGTAGTTGAGGGCATGCGTTATTTTGCTGAGGCTCATCCAGAAATAGACTATCTCTGGCGCATTCCCTTTTTATTTGCCTTGCTAACCACGCTTATTGGTTTTGCGATCCGCGCAAAGATGCCTGAAAGTCTGGCATATATTGTCTATTATGCGAATCGTGCAAAACCCACGACACGAGATATTTACAAGCAATCGTTAAACTACGTCAAAAAATATCCCTTTATGTTCCATTACGCATTTTTCTCCAGTTTTCTTTCAGTCACCACGGGCTTCTTTTTTTATCTCTATATTCCATTGCACGCTATTCAATATGCACATCTTTCCCGTTCATTAATTATGACGTCAAATACCTTGGCACTAGCCCTAGTAACGATACTGATCCCAATTTTTGGTTGGCTCTCGGATAAACAAGACCGTTTGAAAATGCTCACTTTTGCCAGCAGTGGCTTATTGGTGCTTGCATATCCGTTTATGCATGGTATTAATTATGGGAGTGCGGGTTATTATATTTTAATGCAGCTGCTCATCTCGATTCCCTGTGCTTGCTATTATAGTGTGGCTACGGTATTACTCACCGAGCTATTTCCGCTGCAAATACGATGTACTGCTTTATCGATTGTTTATTCAATTGCCGCAAGCCTGGCAGCAGGAGTACCGCCTCTGCTTTCCGATTATTTGGCACGAAAAACCCAAATGCCAAGCTCCCCCAGCCTAATTATTATTGTCTTAGCGGCTATAGTGTTAACCAATATTAAAATTTTGGCACAACGATATCGTCTGGGTAAAAACCAATACGCCAGTGCATCCATTAAAGATGAGTCGCCAGTGTTTAGTATTCATTATAATTAAATGAGGTAGCCAGGTTCATCCACAAGAAAAAACCATCGTCATTGCGAACGAAGTGAAGCAACCCAGGGTTGCATGCTTTGAACTCCTGGGTTGCTTCATCACTACGCTTCTCGCAGTGACGAGATTTACGTACCCATTGAAATTTTTGTATATTATTGGTTCATACCAAAGTTCTATTCATCCACAACCAATGAAACCACTGGTGTTATTGCCTTGAGTGCTTGCTCAATATCTCGCATTAGATGAGGCAAATGGCTTTCTTCTGCTTCATTTAATTTCAACTCTACCTCGACACGCAAAGTCTTTAATTTGTGATCAAGCTCGAGAATTTTTTTACGTGTATCTGTATCAATTTCATTTAGGAAAAACGGCATACCTATCTTCATGAATACGCTCCAAATAAAAAATACTTTTTAATGTGGGTTCTGGAGAAGAATTCGTACGTTTATCTCTTCCGCCGATTGACTCAACAATGCTATCATTGGCCTTTTTGCAGGCAGTGAGTTGTATGTTGTTACATTTTCTTTTCATCATGGGCATTTGTGTCGAAGCGGTTACAGGTGCATTGGCTGCTGGCCGCAAAAAAATGGATTTTTTTGGTGTCATGCTCATTGCATGCATTGCAGCACTTGGTGGTGGCACTGTAAGAGACTCGCTATTTAATACCTACCCATTAACGTGGGTACTTCATCCAGAGTATCTATTATACACGTCCTTATGTGCATTTCTCACTATTTTTATTGCCCATTCACTGATAAAAATCATGAAACTCTTTCTAATCCTTGATGCGCTTGGCTTATCGACCTTTGTTATCATTGGTACTCAGAAAGCATTAAATCATGGATTATCCCCAAGTATTGCGGTAATTAGTGGTGTAATTACCGGTATTTGTGGTGGGATGCTACGCGATATTTTATGCAATGACATTCCTCTGGTTCTAAGAAAAGAATTGTATGCTGTCATCGCTATAGGTGGAGCACTACTCTTTATTACTCTGGATTATTTTCAAGTAGCAGAAAGCATCAGCGTGATTATTACCTTAATAAGTATGTTCATTGCGCGTCTGTTGGCTATTTTCTTCCATATAGAAATACCCATTTTTGATTATTCGGAAAGTATTAAGAAACGTAGAAGTGAATAGAGTTTGGTTTGACATTAGCGTCCACAGACTATGCAAAATTTCATACTCTTTAAAATAAAAAAGGCCGTCATTGCGAACAAAGTGAAGCAACCCATGGTTCCGTGCTTCGAACCCCTGGGTTGCTTCGTCACGTCGTTCCTCGCAGCAATGACGAAATCAATGTGCCCCGTGAACGATTAAGAAGAAAATTACTCGACTTCTTTAACTGAAAGAATACTTACTTCTTCAACTGGAACATCGGCATGGCCCATGCTTTGCCCAGTTTTTACTTTAGCAATCGCATCGACAACGTCCATACCTTCAACTACTTCACCAAATACGCAATAGCCAAAACCTTGCATTGAATCGGCAGTGTAATTTAAGAACGCGTTATCTGCGACATTAATGAAAAACTGAGCTGTTGCAGAATGCGGGTCCATCGTTCTTGCCATCGCAATCGTGCCACGCTTGTTTTGCTTGCCATTTTTTGCTTCATTTTTAATTGCGCTTTGCGTTTGCTTTTGTTCCATATTGGAATCAAGTCCGCCGCCTTGAATCATAAAGCCAGGAATGACGCGATGAAAAATTGTGGTATCGTAAAACCCGCTGCGCACATAACTTAAAAAGTTCTCTGCGGTAACTGGCGTATTTTCTGTATCTAACTGAAGATGAATGTCACCTTTAGATGTACTAATAACTACCATTATTTCTCCTGTGAATTAATTACCAACTCGCGCATTTTATCACAAACATCATGCATCACATGGATGTTGTGAATCGTCGCCAGGGCAGTGAAAAGATTAGACTTCTGTTTTATTAAGTGGTGTAAATAAGAGCGTGAATAATTACGACAGGTATAACATGTACAGTCTGGCATAATCGGTGACATATCATCAGCAAAGCATGATTTCTTAATTTGAATACGTTCATTCTCATACTCACTGGCAAAACGCAGCCAATTTCCTTCTTGCACTAACTTACCGCAATACAAAGCCCCATGTCGTGCATTACGCGTTGGCGCAACACAGTCGAACATATCGATTCCCTCTGCAACTACGTCCAAAAGATCTTGGGGGGACATGCCCACCCCCATGGTATAACGCGGTTTATTTTCAGGCAAATAATCGCGTACCCAACGAATTACTTCAACCGTGGTGTTCATGTCAAAACCAATGGTCTCACCCCCAATAGCAAGTCCATCAGTATTCATGGATGAAACAAAATCAGCACTTTCACGCCGTAAATCCTTAAACGTGCCCCCTTGAATAATGCCAAATAAAGCTTGCTGGTAGCCATAACGTGATTCGGGGTGTTGCTGATGATAATGAATTGATTGTTTTAACCAACGATGCGTGCGCGTCATAATATGACTCACTTCATCTTTAGTACAGCTATCTGGCGTGCATTGGTCAAAAGCCATAATAATATCTGCACCAATAATCTTCTGTGTCTCTAAAGACATTTCCGGGGTCATGTGGATTATTCCCTGTTTACCAGGCAAAACAAAATGAGCACCCTCTTCATCAATAGTACAAATTTCCTTATTTCTGGATAAACTAAAAACTTGAAAACCGCCGCTATCCGTTAACATAGGACCATGCCATCCCATAAAAGGATGCATTCCACCAGCCTTTTCAATGACCTCCATACCTGGAGCACACAGCATATGATAGGTATTACCGCCTAAAATAATTTGGCTATGAGCTTCTTGTAGCTCCACAGGCATCATATTATTCACCCCTGCACGAGTACCAACCGGCATAAATACAGGTGTGATAAATTCACCATGAGCAGTGGTAACACGGGTAACCCGGGCTTTGGTGGCCGAATGCCGATACAGCACTTCGCAAGAAAAGCTTTTCATTTTGTCAAAAATAACTCAAAAAAAGCGATGATAGCTAACTCGACTTCAGATTACCAGTAAAGGATACTCAGAAATATTAATCCCTCATCATTCTATGATAAAATCATGCGCTAATTTGAATGGTAGTCAGGTCTGAGACCTTAAAACTACTTCATCCTGAGGAGATCCTTCGCATCACTCAGGATGACGTGCATTACGTTAAACGAGGAGCATCATTATGCCATCGCAATTCATGGTTGATATAGAGGGAACTGAACTATCTAATATAGAGCGGGAACTTTTAGCGCACCCTAATGTAGGTGCCGTAATTTTGTTTACCCGTAATTTTATTAATCCGGAACAACTCGCACAATTGATTGGTGGGATAAGAAGTATTAATCCCGCTCTTTTTATCGCAGTTGACCATGAGGGAGGCAATGTCCAAAGGTTTCAACGCCAAGGCTTTAGCTCCATTCCTGCGGCACGCTCCTATGGCAAGGTTTATGATCTTCATCAGGAGGTGGGTTTAGCTCATGCCCAAGAATATGGAAAAATCATGGCGCAGGAACTTTTAGCCCATGATATTGATCTGAGCCTCGCCCCCATATTGGATCTAGAAGGCAACAGTCGTGTTATTGCCGGTTTAGATAGAGCATTTCATACAGCCCCAGATGCCGTTGCGGACTTGGCGGGTGCCTTTATTCAAGGCATGAACGATGCGGGCATGCCGGCGGTTGGAAAACATTTTCCTGGTCATGGTTCTATTGTATCGGATTCACATATTGCGATGCCGACATCCTCTGCATCCCTAAAAGAGTTAGAGGCCAATGATTTAAAACCTTTTAGTGAATTAATCAATAGAAGCTTATTAACCGCGGTTATGCCCGCACATATAACCTATGAGGCCATTGATAAAAATAACCCCGCCGGTTTTTCCAAGATCTGGTTGCATGATATCCTGCGCACCAAGTTAGGATTTAAAGGATTGGTCTTAAGTGATTGCTTAAGTATGAAGGGTGCCGATATTGGCAATTTAAAAACCAGAGCAGAGCGTGCACTTAATGCAGGATGCGATATGTTGATTGTCTGTCATCAACCCCGCGAATTATTATTGGAATTGATGCAATCCCCCACTCTTGAGCAAACGCCTGAATCGGCTACCCGCATTGCAGCATTCAAAAAACAGATGGTCCGTTTTTCTAAAGGACATATTTCGCCCTACTCCTTGTATGGGAAAAAATCTACTGATGAGACTCAGGTTCTTGCGGGGCCCAATGATGAGTTTAATAAGACGGTAGAGATTTAAGGAATATTTGTAATATCGTTCGTAGCCCGTATTCGACGATACGGGCGAGTCTGGCACAAATCCCGGTATTACGACGGCCTACATCCTATACATCATATCAAAACGAGAACGATGGGTATTCCAAAACAAAAACACTCCCATCAAAATCATAAAAATAAAATACATGGCACTCCAACCAGCCATAGAAATACCTAGCCAACGCCAAGTGACTTCAGCACATTCCCCTGAACCCCATAACAGGGTTTGCGCCACGGTCTTCCATGGGAAATAGCGAATCATAATATCCAAACCCGGCATACAGGCAGGGACATGTCCCGCAGGCAATGATTGCAACCACAACTGGCGGGCGGCAAAAAATAAACCTAAGGCAGCAAAAAAGACTATCCATCCGCTAATTGCATGTGCTCTTTTTTGAGTACGAAAACTTAGACTCATAACTACCAATAAGCAAAAGATACAAATGCGTTGCATCATGCATAAAGGACAAGGCACCAAGCCCACAACATATTGAAAATAAAATGACGCAAACAATACAAATAAAGTAACTGCTGCGTTGAATGTTTGAATTCTTCTGAAATTTAATTTTGTCATGATCTTGGCAACATATAAGAAATTGCAGCTTTCAGATCATCCTCACTGCACTTAAAACAAGTTCCTTTTGTAGGCATCGCATTTAAACCTTTTATTGAAGAAGCAACTAAATCATCTAATGTTCTACCGGCTAAACGAGGTTTCCAATCTTGCTCATTGCGAAACTTAGGAGCACCCGCCAATCCATCTTTATGGCATACAATGCAATACTGCTCGTAAGTTTCTTCGCCAGACTCTTTTTTGGCGGGCGCTGCCCCCGTTTTATGTTCAGAACCGGGTTGTCCTTGCACTGAAACTTGACCTACGGGTTGAATTCTTAACTGCGTTTCCTGTCGCTCTGTATCACTATCCGTATACCCTGCAAATGAGAAAAAAGACAATAACATCACCACAGACCACTTCATACCCGTACACCTCGAAAACACAATTTAAAAATCATACCGATAAGTAAGCCTTTTTTCCAGCCTACCGGATAATTATTCATTTCGAGCCCAGATACCTAAAAATAAGCTATATTAAAAATAGTACAATCAAAAGGAACTGATATGGATAACACAGAAAAGATGCAGATCCCAATGGTCGATTCATTACAACGTCATTGGGGGTGGCTGTTAGGACTAGGGATAATACTGCTAATTATTGGTACTATTGGTTTAGGCATGGACATTATGCTGACCTTAGTGAGCATGTACTTTTTTGCAGCCATGCTGCTCGTTTCAGGTTTATCGCATTTTGCAGATGCCTTCAAATACAAAAAATGGAAAGGGGCAGTTTGGCAAATTCTTATCGCGCTTTTATACGTCATTGCAGCCGGTGTTGTGTTATATGACCCCATTCTTGCTTCCGCAGTGATTACTGCCATGCTAGCCTGGCTACTTATTATTATTGGCGTAACTCGCATCTCAATGTCCATCTCTTTAAGAAATACTGAGGGTTGGGGTTGGATATTATTTGCTGGTATTACTTCACTAATTTTAGGTGTTTTAATTCTCATCAAATGGCCGATGAGTAGTTTATGGGTTATCGGGATGTTCATTGCCATTGACATGATCGTTAGTGGTTGGACTTATATTTTCATGGCACTTGCCCTACGTGCTGGTTATAAAAAATAAACCGCTTATAACCTGGATGAAGGCAAAGCCCTAATCCAGGTTACATTTCTTGACAGCAAACTCACGCTCATGCAAATAAAATGCTATGATAGCGCATCATTTAATAAGTCGCTCTAATAATCTATGAATATCAAGATGCTACGTATTGCAACACGTCAAAGTCCGCTTGCTTTATGGCAAGCCAACCATGTGCGCGATTTGTTATTAGCACAATGGCCCATGCTAAAGATTGAGCTTGTGCCAATGACCACTTCAGGAGATAAATTCCTGAAAGATAAGCTACTTGCTGTAGGGGGTAAGGGTTTATTTGTCAAAGAATTAGAAGAAGCTTTATTGGATAAAAGAGCAGATATCGCCGTTCATTCATCAAAAGACATGCCTGCAGAATTTCCTGAGGGCCTAAGCTTGGTGGCCATTTGTAAACGAGATAATCCCTTTGATGTCTTAGTCAGTAAGCAATATAGTAGCTTGCAAGACCTCCCCCCTCAAGCCATTGTAGGAACAGGAAGTCTCAGACGTCAATCCCAATTACTGGCGTATCGCTCTGATTTATACATCAAACCTTTACGTGGAAATATCAATACTCGTCTTGCTAAATTAGCGTCTGGCGAATATCAAGCCATAATCTTAGCAGCGGCAGGCCTTGAGCGTATGGGATTTACTGACGCAATTCGCGAACAAATTCCCGAACATATTATGCTTCCTGCTTGTGGACAAGGAGCATTGGCTATTGAGTGCCGAACTGATGATCAGGAAACCCAAACCCTAGTAGCCGGACTCAATGATCCTATCTCCGCGATTTGTGTACACACCGAACGTCAGGTGAATGCGTTATTAGGAGGCAACTGCCATGTGCCTTTAGCTGTTTTTTGTGTACCAATCACCGCCAATCAATTGATGTTGCGTGCCAAAATATTAAACGAGGATGGTACGCAAATCCTTAGCAATCAGCAAACGGGAGCACCGGAAGATGCACCACAATTAGCCAAACGTTGTTCCCAAGAACTACTTGCTCAGGGTGGAGCAGAACTTCTGGCGTCAATTCCTAAATGAATCGTTCACTCCATGGGTTACGTGTGTTAAACACACGTCCCCAAGAACAAGCTCAGCCTTTAAGTGCGAGCATCCGGGCGGCACAAGGTATCGCTATCGAATTACCCACGTTGGAAATTCAAGCAACGACTGATTGGCTGAGCCAACTGCCCGATTTAAATAGCATACAACAGGCTATTTTCATTAGTGCGAATGCCGTTCAACATTGTTTTATGCAACTACACCAAGCGCAAATTCATTGGCCATCAACCGTCAAGGTCATTGCGATAGGTAACGGCAGCGCCGCTCTGCTTAAGCAATTTGCGGTGCAAGTACATGCTACCCCTTTAATACCGGATAGTGAGCATTTATTGGCATTGCCGAGCCTAAAACACCCACAAAAACAAAAAATTCTTTTATTTAAAGGGGAAGGCGGCAGACCGCTTATCGAAGAAAGCTTGTTGCAACAAGGTGCTGAATTAATTGCATTAAATGTTTATCAACGCGTCCTGCCAAAAATAAATGATCAATTTATAAAATCAATATGGCGCGATGATTTAGTGGATATTATACTGTTAACTAGTGAGCAGTCTATGTGCCATCTTTTTCAACTATTTCCTGAAGATGCTCATCATTGGCTGTGCAGTAAAACATGCCTGGTTATTAGTGAACGCCTGGCTCAAAGTGCCTCCTCATTGGGAATAAAACATATTATTCGTAGCCATCCCGAGGGGATAATGAATGCATTGTTTGACTCTGTTATCAAGGATTAATTTATGACCAATGGCAATGAAGAACAAAAAAAATCATCCGAACCACAACAAAAACAGACTATGGAGCAACGCAATAATTCGTCAATGAAAAACCAAGGCCCTACAAAATCAGCCATGACCATTGGGGCTGTGGTAATTGCGATTAGCGCCCTTACCTCCTCACTGTATACGCTATCGCTCAATAAGCAATTACAGGCGCAATTAGCCCATCAGAGCAATCAAAACAATCAAATAAACCGGCAATTAGATAAGTTAGAGCAAAATGAAGATAAAACCCAAGCGCAACTTGAGGCCAAAGCCAAGATGCTTGAAGAAACACGCTCTACCCTGCAAAGCCAATTTGGAGAGCTAAACAAGCAATTGCAAGCGGCTATGAGTCAGCGATTTTATCAAAATCAAAATTGGCTGTTGCTCAAAGCCCGTTATTATATGGAGTTAGCACAAGTCAATGCGCACTGGAATAACAGCGTTGATGCAACCATCAGCTTATTGCAGCAGTCGGATCAGTTATTACTGCAATTAAATGACCCTAAAGTTTTTGAGATCCGACAAGCAATAGCTAAAGACATTGCTGAATTAAAAGCCACACCTAAAATGGACATTGCAGGAACACTAAGCCAACTGGATGCAGCTCAAAATAGCCTTGCGGATTTAAGTATTGCTTCAACTTTAAGTGATATGAAACCAGCATCTACAGCAGCAGAAACACCGACGACTCCAGCAAATAAAACATCAGTCTGGCGTCTTCGCTGGCAAGATAGCATGGATGTTTTAAGTAAACTGGTGGTCATTCGTCGTAACGATGAGCAAATTAAACCACTAATATCCCCTGCTCTTGAAGCGATACTCAAAGAAAACGTCCGCCTAGATTTGCAGGAAGCGCAATGGGCTGTACTCAATAATAATACCGAGGTCTATAAATTAGTGCTAAATCAGGCAATAAAAACCCTGAAAAAGAATTTTAATGAAAATGCCTCCAATACTGCAGCACTCATAAAGAAATTAAATGAACTACAGCAAATTCAGTTAATACAAAAAAGACCGGAAGTTGGTGTTAACTCCTTACCTTTATTAAATCAATTAATTGATTCCAAAGAACCAGCCGCTAAGCCGGCCGATAAAGAAGGACAGGGAGGAACCTCACAATGATGCGTCTTTTTATTGCATTTTTCATCTTACTCGCTGCCATCATTTTAGGGGTGCAGCTCAATAAAGATCCTGGCTATGTATTAATTGCCATAAATCATTGGACCGTTGAAACCACCTTGTGGGTGATGAGCTTAGGCTTAATTCTTGCATTTCTTATCGTCTATTTAGTTGTCCGTTTATGCCACAAAGTTACTCGCGCGCCTAGGACGATGAGTCGTTGGCACTCTAAGCGCCTGGCACAAAAAGCTCAAGCCATTACACGTAAAGGATTAATCGAATACAGTGAAGGATATTGGGATAAAGCGAAGAATCATTTAATTCAAGCTCTACCGAACACGGATACCCCACTCCTGAATTACTTAACCGCAGCTCGTGCGGCGCAAAAGATGGGTGATAGCCAATTACGTGATGACTTTCTTCGTGAAGCACAACAATCAATGCCCGAAGCAAAAATTGCCGTTGAACTTACCCAAGCACAATTGCAATTGGCAAATCATCAATGGGAACAGGCGTTGGCTACGCTAAGACACTTGCATGATATTGCTCCACGCCATCCTTATGTTTTAAAACTACTCGTGCAACTGTATCAAGAGGTTCGCGATTGGCCTCAACTGATTGCCTTACTACCTAGTTTAAAACGATATAATGTGCTTGAGCCACAAGAATTTGAAGCATTGCAGCATAATGCTTATTTGCAAGCGCTGATGGATCTAACGAAGCAAAACCAACCTGAAGCAGTAACTGAGCTATTTAAGTCATTGCCAAAACCATTAGCAGCAGATCCCAATATTGTTACAGAGTATGTGCGTTTCTTACTCAAAAACAATGAGCATGCCAAGGCAAAAGAATTATTACGCCGCAACCTGCGTAAGGAATTTAATCCTCAACTTGTTACACTTTATGGCTCATTACCCAGTGATGATAGTCAACTTGCCTTTGCCGAAAGCCTATTAAAAAAACATGCACACTCAGCTGAACTTTATCTATGTTTAGGGCAATTATGTATTAATCGTCAGCTATGGGGTAAGGCGAAATATTATCTTGAACAATCAAATGAAATCGAACCATCACCTTTGGCATATATGACTCTGGGCAAACTACATGAAAAGTTAGGTGATGCAAATCAAGCTTGTGATAGTTATAAAAAGGGATTGGCGTTAACAACACATCATGTATTGCTGTAATAAGAGGAAAACCTGGTTGCAAGCAACCAGGCTTTTATTTATAAAGAATAAGGTGAATTACCGGCTAAATCTGAATGCCCATATAATTCAGTTTCTAAATCAATAATATGTTGCTTTAGTTCGTCAATTCTATTGATGTAGTCTCCATCTATAATTTGTTGGTTTAGCTGCTCATTTAAAGCCCCTAGCTCGGTACGTTGCGCCTCAGTCATCTGATGATTGTTCAGCTTAAAAGCAATATCCCACATTTGCTTCACTATATTATTATTCTCATCCTTTAAGGCTCGTAGATTAGTGCGTAATGCTTTAATCTGCTCCTCATCTGGATTTGTTTTTCCACTTTTGCCGTATAACCCATGTAATTTGTCATTGCTCATAGTCGATCCTTAAATAATGCTCTTAATTAGTCATTTTACTCGAGGGTTTTGGATTGGGCTATCCTCATCAATCGTGGATTCACGCGCTTCAGTAAATTGTGCTTTCAAATCTTTAAACGTCTGAGCGGAATGCGCCATATCAATCTTCTCTCCCGTTTTATAAACATCTCCACCTTTAGCCCAATGCCGATGGGAAGCGAGTGCTTCCTGAACTTTATTTGCCGGTCCATCATCAGTAATCACAGTTCCGCGGTCAAGAAGCGGTATCGTACACAACGCAGTCTCAATCCGTTCTGCTTTTGCAGTTACGCCTCGTGTATACCAGTGACTACTATCACGTAAATTCTTTGCAGCGCTCTTCACAGCGAATACCTCTGCCGAACTTACGGAGGCTAATACCTCATTCAAGTCTTCTTTAATTTCCGCTAATTTTTGCGGATTTGAACTATATTTCACCAACTCTTTTCGCATATCCGCCACATACGTTTTTAAAAGAACATCTTGATCATTCACTTTATGGGATAAAATTTTTTCCAATATTTGCTCATGTTCTTTAGCTGGTTTACGTTGATACTGCATAATGGCAAATCGTTCAGCAACCTCTCTGCAATTAGATTCCTGAGCATGCACAGGAATTACCATACCCTCTCCATTTGCCTGAAACGAATTCATATGTGCGATAAGATTATCATAATCTTCAAGCGCTGCTTCTGAATGTAAATAATCGACAAATGATGTATTTTGCATAGCACTAGCAAGTAACTGGCCTCGGCGTGATTTAATTAAATCAACGTAACGCTCTCCGCCTGAAGGCATGTAGGCATCAACAAAATGTTCAATAAAACTATTCGGCAAAAGAGTAATCATCAATAATGCCTGGTTCACTTCCGCACGAAATTGCGGCGAGCTACTTAATGACGGATCAACAATATTACTAGTACTACGAGCGGTATCTTGAGCAATGAGATCAAGCCAGTTGAAGGCATAAAAATCTTTTGGGTAAGGAAGTTGTGCGATTGCTTCTGGAGTTATATTATATGAACCCTCATCCCCATAGCGTCCTTGCGCAAAACACCAGTCCCCATCAATTTTCGCAACCCGGCCCTGAGCATCAAGCCCAATATTTCCATTTTTCAGATCTATTTCTTGCAAAAACATAGCTCCGACAAGAGCTTGGCCCAAACCGGTATAACGTCCATTAGCAAAATTATGAGCTTCGCCTAAAGGCAAATCACGATACCCTTGAACCTCTTCAGAAAGAATATAGTGAACACCTGTACTTTTGTTTTGTAAAAGCCGCGTTTCACCTTGATGGGGAATAATTAATCGAAAGAACTCTTGTGCGAGAACCTCTATTCTTGCCACAGCAGGATCTGGCATTTCCTTTTTGACCCAGGCTTTTCCTGAGCCCTTTAAAGTACCTCGAGAAACATTATGAGAAAAAAGAGCTTTACTCGTTACATGAGCAGTTGATGCGGGAGTAAATTCGTTACGAATTTCCTTTAATGCCATATTTTCTTCATCCTATACTTTATGAAGTACTTTAAGTATAGGATGAGAAAATTACTTTGCTTATCAGTTGTATCTATAAAAAACCAGGATTATGGCAATGGTCATTGCACACAGACTGTGTCTTTTCTACCTGAATGGTTACATGCTGAATACTAAATTCGTGCCTTAACTGTTCAATCCACTCCATCCGTGATTCGTCGCTTAATTCGATTTCAGGCATGTATAAATGCACAGACATGGCATTTTCCTGCGTACTCATTGCCCATATATGCAAATCATGAAAGCCATCAACCCCTGGTTTTGCTAGTAAAAACTCACTCACTGCAGACCAGGAAATATTCTCAGGCACTCCATCAATAATTAGTCGGAAACTATTAACAAATAAAGACCAGGTCCCTTTTAAAATAATAACCGCAATCGCTAAACCAACTACGGGATCAATCCAGAGCCAACCGGTAAAGTAAATCAAGGCGGCAGATACGACTACACCAACAGAAATTAACGCATCGTAAAATAAATGCAGATAAGCACTCTTGATATTAAGATCATCTGAGCCTCGCATGAATAAAAGTGCGGTTGAAAAATTAATGACGATGCCAATACCCGCCACGATCATAACCGATACCGCTTGAATTTCCGTTGGAGAAAACAATTTATACATTGCCTCGGTAGCAATAATACCGCAGGTGAATACCAGCAAAATTCCATTGGCTAAGGCAGATAAAATAGAGATTTTTTTCAGCCCATAGGTTGCCTTCATCGTGGGTGCTCGTTTCATAAGACTCGTTGCAACCCACGCTAATACCAAGCCTAATACATCCCCTAAATTATGGAATGCATCCGCTAATAAACTGGTTGAGTTTGATATGTAAGCAAACACAATTTGCAAAATAACAAATAGACCATTCGCAGTAATTGCAATTAAAAAAGCCCGGTCATAGGTAACGGGACCATGCGAATGAGAATGGCTATGATGCTCATGACCATCACCGTGTGAATGTGTACTCATAAATCCTCTTTATTTTCTGCCTCGGCGGCATTATAGTAATTAATCCCTATTTTAATTCGATTACGCTCCTTTTGCCTACGCCAAGCATTCGTATCCCGTAATGAATAGACGCAACCACAATATTCTTGCTTATAAAATTGCTCACGCTTTGCGATTTCATACATGCGCGCTGAACCACCATTTCTCCGCCAATTATAGGTCCAATAAACCAGTTCCGGGTAGTGACCGGCAGCGCGTAGACCACTATCATTAATTTGGTTCATATCTTTCCATCGGGAAATACCTAAAGAACTACTAATCACAGGAAAACCATGCTCATGAGCATATAAAGCCGTACGCTCAAAACGCATATCAAAACACATTGAGCAACGTTTACCACGTTCAGGTTCCCATTCTAGGCCTTTGGCACGCTCAAACCAATTATCTTTATCATAATCCGCATCAATAAAAGGTATATTATGTTTTTCGGCAAACTTTATATTTTCCTCTTTCCTGATTTCATATTCCTGAACAGGATGAATATTAGGATTGTAAAAAAATATTGAAAAATTAATTTCCGAACTGATCAGAGCTTCCATTACCTCACCAGAACAAGGTGCGCAGCAGGAATGCAGCAATAATTTATCTGCTCCATTAGGCAATTCCAATCGTTCTCTTTCTATCATGGCGCTACTTCCGGTAAATTTATAAAATGCTGCCGATAATAAACCAATTCGGCAATTGAGTCTTTAATATCATCTAAAGCTAAGTGTTTTGATTGCTTGTTAATGCCATTTAATAATTCAGGTTTCCAACGAATCGCTAATTCCTTAAGTGTACTTACATCTAAATTACGATAATGGAAAAAGGCGGCTAATTCAGGCATGTATTTATATAAAAAACGTCGATCCTGGCATACGCTGTTACCACACATCGGTGATTTTCCTTTATCAACAAATTGTTTTAGAAAATTCACTGTCTCTTGCTCAGCTTGTTTCTCATTGACAGTACTTTCTAAAACCCGTGCCACCAATCCAGATTGACCATGCTGCCGGGTATTCCATGAATCCATGGCGTCCAATTCAGCCTTGGGTTGAGAAACTGCAAAAACGGGACCTTCACCAATAATATTTAAATGGGGATCGGTCACGATTGTAGCAATTTCAATAATGCGATTTGCTTCCGGGTCTAAACCGGTCATTTCTAAGTCAATCCAGATTAAATTATGATTGTTTTTCATTTGTTTTCCAGGAGTTTAATATTAAGTCAACACAGGCTACTCGATGTTGGTGTAAAGCATGTTTAATTGCCTCACCAGTATAACCCTGCGCTATTATAGTTTGTACATTTACCTTAGCACATTCTGCTAATAAGCCACTCCATAGCTTAGCTTGTCGATAATCAACCTTCCGTCCACATCCTTCGGCATCTGCCTGGCAGGCAATCAACATATTATAAAAAAGCTTCGGACGTCGAAATGCATCCGCTTGCTCTAAAACTTTTACTATGGTCGCTGCACGTAACTCCGATAAGCGATGAATAGTTAAATGAAACCGTGAAACGGCCATTGCCAATGTACGATATTCATTTGGAATTCGCAAATGCGCACATAAGGCATCAATAATCGGCACCCCACGCTCTTCATGTCCATGATGGCTCGGCCAATTCGACATCGGTGACGTTGCTTTCCCTAAATCATGAACTAAAGCCGCGAAACGAATCACCGGATCCGTAGTTAAAGCAACCGCTGCTTGTAAGACCATGAGCGTATGCACACCGCTATCCACTTCATGATGATAGCGATAAGGATTCGGAACACCAAATAAAGCATGTAGTTCCGGGAGGATAATACGCAATGCATCACAAGCACGTAAAGTACTAATAAATTGTTCCGGGTTTCGCTCTTCCAAGCTCCGTTGCCATTCCTGCCAAACTCGTTCTGCGACTAAATGCGCTAACTCACCATTGCGCACCATAGCATACATCAACGAGCGTGTTTCATCTGCGACCTTAAAACCTAAATGATGAAATCGTGCTGCAAAGCGTGCAACACGTAAAACACGCACAGGATCCTCAACAAACGCCGGGGAAACATGCCGTAATACTTTATCGCGTAAATCCTGCTGACCTTGATAAGGATCAATTAATTGCCCTTGTTCATCCATAGCCATGGCATTAATCGTGAGATCACGACGCGCTAAATCTTCTTCCAGGCTAACCGTATCGCTGAAATCACAGGTAAAACCATAATAGCCTGGGGCGGCTTTGCGCTCTGTCCGTGCTAAAGCATATTCTTCATTAGTTTCAGGATGCAAAAATACCGGAAAATCTTTTCCAACCTGTCGAAATCGTTTTTTTAATAATTCATCAGGGCTAGCACCAACCACTACCCAATCCCGCTCTTTTACAGGTAGATTTAACAATTGATCGCGAACAGCCCCACCAACTAAGTAGACTTTCATTATATGTAATTTACCTTCATACTGTTTGAATAAACATATTTGTTAATTTTATGTTTTAAATTTGCAATAATGGTAATAAGTTCTGTCCTAATTATCCAATAATGCACAAAATTAAAAAAAACTATCCTAATTATAATATAGATTGCAATCATGAGTAAAAGACGTATTAACAAACAACAATCTGCACGTATTGAGAAAATTCAACAAACGTATCAAGCGAATAAAGAAAACCATGATAATTTAATGGATGGTCTGGTTATTACTCGCTTCAGCCGGCACGTAGAGGTTGAAGATGCTCAAGGCGTACATACTCGCTGCTCCATTAGGCCCAACCTTGAAACATTAGTTGCAGGTGATCGCGTAGTATGGCAAAACGAAGGGACGAATCAAGGTGTAGTACTAAGCCTTTACCCAAGAAAAAGTGTGCTTGCCAAACCAACAGGTGCTGGCGTTGTAAAACCGGTTGCTGCCAATATTACCCAACTTATTGTTGTTATTGCTGCTAAACCTGAAATTTCCTGGCCACTTCTGGATAGCTATTTGGTTATGGCAGAAACGCTAAAATTACCCGCTATCATCCTTTTAAATAAAACCGATTTGCCTTGTACGGAACATAAAGAGCAATTAATGGCAGACTATCGTCATCTAGGCTACCCACTACTGTTTACAAGCCAAGATGATGTTGATGGTATGGCTCAATTAAAAAAGGTATTGGATCATCAAGTAAGTGTCTTTGTAGGACAATCCGGTGTTGGGAAATCGTCGTTAATTTCTACGATTCTACCCCATGAACAAAACATTGCGACCGGAGCTATTTCAGAAGTTTCTGAGTTAGGGCGACATACCACCAGCAATTCACGCTATTATCATTTGCCAAGTGGTGGTGCTTTAATTGATTCACCGGGAGTTAGGGAGTTTAGTTTATGGCATATTGATGCAGCAGAAATTGCGTATGGCTATACTGAATTCAAACCATTTTTATCCCAATGTAAATTTAGAAATTGCACCCATAAAGATACACCTCACTGCGCGATTATAAAGGCAATGCAAGATGGGCTGATTGCTAAAAAAAGGTATGAAAACTTTCTTAAACTTTGTGCGCAATATACGAAATAAAAAATCTGAGAGCTAACATCATCCTGAAGGGTTTACGACGAAGGACCTCCTGAAAAAGGCATTGTACACATTGCGTTCATACATACCTCAGGAGAGCCTCTCTATGTTTAAGATGGCATACCTTCGTGAGCGATTAGCAAATGTCCTCGTTCATTGCGATCAACTAGGTTGTCCTATAGGATCTACCCTAGTTTCAGATTCTTTTATACTTTCATTCCTATCAGCACAGCTTAAAATTGGGTTCTTTAAATCAAATAAGAAGCGTCGAATTTTTCCTTGTACTTCATCATCAAGATGGCCTAATTCCAATTTAGTAGCGTATTGTTCAATCACCTCGATTAGATGTTTCCTTCCCAAAACAAGAGATGGATCAATCTCATAGCGGGGTTGCACTGGGAAAAAGCCAGGGGATTTTTCAATAGGCTGATGATAACCCAATTCCACTAAACGGTTGTTTATATGTACGATACAATTATTTAAAAAATCAGACTCGATTCCATCAGCCGATACGTCATCACCTGAAGTCATGAATGTCACTACAGTATGACATTGTTGTTCGCTTAGTTTAGAAAAAAATTGTGAACATAATATATTAACGCGCAGCTCTTTTCTAAAGTCACCTTGCTCCTGAGCATATGTAGTCACGAACTCATCCAAAAAATCTGTAATTTGCTTTTTAAACGTAGTATCAGTTTGAATGAATTTTAATAGCCGATGGATAATTAATTCTGGAGGATACCAATGGCCGCCAATCTCTGACAAAGAAGAAATATGAGCTTTTTTCAACCAATCACGAGAAGTGGCTGTTCTGATTTTCCGTGCCCAATGAGCGTTATCTCTTACTAAAGAAGCAATTTCGTTCTTAATAACATTGTAATATGCATCGATATAGTTAGGTTTCTCGGAATTAAATACTTCTAGTAATTTCGTATAGACACCATAAAACTCATAAGGAATCTCATTTTCTTGATCCCATGCAACTATTTCTTGCCCTTTATAAATAAAAAAACCTAATTCAAATTTAGTTACAAATAAGGATACTAACAAACGGCAACAGTTAATGTATGCTTCAACTTCATTTTCTGGGGTATAAACCAGTTTTTTTTGCTCGTCAAGATAAAATGCTCTTAACACACTATTCTTGGTTTCTAATTCTGGCTCAATACTACATAATAATCTGGTTATAGCTAATATTTCTTGTTCCAGATTAAATTGAGTCGCATCAAAAATTGCAATCAAGACATCGAGTAAATAATGTTCTCGACCCTTATAAAAAACCCTCTGTCCATATAAAGAGTTAACATTAAGTAGGGCACTATTATATACGTACTCGAAAAATTTACTCGCCTCTTTTTGAAAGAGGCTAAATTCTTTGCCTTCACCTTTCAAACGAATATAGCACTCAACTAAATCAAATAAGGGATTTAAAAAGCCGATTGGGAATTCAGCATCATGAGAGCTGTTCGCAAATACTTTTCTTTGTAGGAAATCCCAAAAGCTTGTGAAATATTCAGTTACTGTTTGTTTCTCATTTGTTTGAGCTTGGCTTTCCTCTATTTTAGTTTCAATAGAAAAAAATGAGTTAACTTTACAGCGTTTTAAACTACTCAATTCATCCAATGTGAAAATAACCGTTGCATCTAAACTCCTGCTTGTTGCGAGTTTAAGTTCATGATCTAATAAGTAATCGCACAGACTTCTTTTACGACAGAGGACAGTCCCGTGATTCGCCAGATAAAAATTAGTCATTGTTTCAGTCTGGGTTAACGCTGAGCCATCATGCGGATCATGGTCATTACCAATCGTATTCATTAGAATTTTTAAATACGGAACATCAGCATACTTACCCAGTTCTTTTGCCAGGCTAATCCATTTTAGCTCTATTGGTGAATTGCTTAGTGTGTAATCATGATCTTTGCCGTGCACGTCCCCCCAGCGCGTAACAAAACATTCCATTAAAAAAGTGACATCCCGCTCATCAAGAAGTGCTTCCGAGGATTTACTGAGAAAATATGTAGACATTTTATCAAAAAGAACGGCATCACATTCAGCCTGAATCTTTTCTTTGCGCAGTTCATTAATATGTTCCGATATACGTTGGACTTTCATAAAATTTATTATTTATCCTAAATGGAAATAACTTAAACTAAAGGGAAGAAAAAATCAACTTTTGCTTGATAAAATGACTTTATAATCAACTAAATGGGTAAATAGCATATAGATCGATTTTGATTTTAGTAGGCCTTTTGTAGTTTAGGAACACACGCCTGTTTTATTTTAGTCAGTTTAAAATGGATTTAATATTAATTTTTAATATTTTCAGCGTGACCTAATTATTTGCAACCAGGTTTTCCTAAAACAGCACATCAAATCAAATTGCAATGAGCAACCTGGAGCGAGGAAGCTGTTTTTGCCAAAGTTTTACTCTTGTGTACGCACGTGGTTCACGTTGTTCGCAATGATGAGCGCTCTCACTACCAGCCGTCATCTCGAACGCAACCAAACGTCATCCCGAACGTAGTGAGGGATCTCCGATGCAGGCACTGAGCCACATTCAGGAGGTCCCTCGCTACGCTCGGGATGACGGGGGTTGGGGAAGAGATGTAAATTAGTATTTATTTAATGGATGGCAGAAATAAAAAGCGTGGGCTGCTTTTGCCAAAATTTTGCTCTTGTACACAATAGATTGAAGCGCAGAACCCTGCGTTGCTTCACGCTGTTCGCAATGACGAGCACTCTCTCTACCAGCCGTCATCTCGAACGCAACCAGACGTCATCCCGAGCGTAACCAACGTCATCCCGAACGTAGCGAGGGATCTCCGATGCACTGAGCCACATTCAGGAGGTCCCTCGCTACGCTCGGGATGACGGGGGTTGGGGAAGAGATGTAAATTAGTATTTATTTAATGGATGGCAGAAATAAAAAGCG
>JARLJR010000149.1 GCA_031291095.1 Legionella sp.
TGAGAACCTACAGGCTGGCATCAAAAGATCCATGTTCCGACGGAGCTTGCGATGTGAGAACTAAAGTACGGAACTAAGCATGTAGATACGAGAGGGGAGCATTTGCGGACGCGGGTTCGACTCCCGCCGCCTCCACCAATTAAATAGCCGAAATTAAAGAGATTGTTTCTCTTTGGTTTTGGCTATTTTCGTTCCCACTTTATTCCCAGGCATATGGATAAACAAACGGAGAAATAACCAGCTGGCGTGAAAGCTGATCAATCTTTTAGAAACTCGTATATCTTCACTCCCATTGATTGATTTGATGTTAGGTATTTTTTAAATGAGGAGCCTATTCTGAAAGGTTAGAATTTAACGTATGACGCAAACATTTTTTCACCGACTCCGCTCTTATTACATTAAGGTGGCTGAAGTACTTCGTGGCGAAGCAGATGCAGCATCTGTATTTGCTAATACCACCGATATCGGAATGTCTCGCGAATCTGTTTATGCAGAATTTCTAAAGCAGCACGCCCCCTCAAAATGTAATGTATTTTTCGGGGGGTTTCTATTCGACGAGGATGGTGTTGAATCAAAGCAACTCGATATCATAATTACAACAGATACTACGCCCAGGTATAATTTCAACAACACAGCTGGTTCAGGGAAATCTTTTTCGCCTGTCGAGGGTACGCTGGGGGTCGTTTCTGTTAAATCGACCCTAAATAAAACTGAACTCTACGATTCATTCGAAGGGATTGCCTCGATTCCACCGACAAAATCCCTATTTGGCCGTCTAAGCCCAACATATACAATAAAAAATTATGAAGACTGGCCAGCAAAAATAATTTACGCGTCTAAAGGTATTACGCCGAATACTTTACTTGATCACCTTAACGAATATTATACAACGAATTCGGCTATACCGCTCGGTAGGCGTCCAAATTACATACACGTTTCTGGTTCTTGCTTTATAGCTCGCATTAAAGAAGGTTCGTACATAACAAAAGTTGGCACTGAAGGTGTAGAACGCCCGACAATTGGCACTTATTACTTAACAACAGATTCCCCAGATTTACAAGGAATCCTCTGGACCCTCAACACCCTCCAAGGGTATGCGACTTGGTCTACTCACATAAATTTTTCTTATAGCGATATTATTAACAAGATCAGCAGTTTGCCCTAATCAGCAAAAAAATTAGTTCTTTCATTATTTAGAAAGACCAAATTTAGTTCTTGGAAATCCATTTTCGTCAGGAAAACCCATCGCATTAAATAATACATGCTGATTATTGGGGAATGTATCAATATGGTTGGCCACTTTCTCTATCCATTTAGAACTTGGTCCAATATTTTTAACTAAATACCAGAGGATGCATATAGTCCCATACATTCTTCTTCTTGGAAAATCCTTTTCAATTGATAATTTGGTAAAATATTCGTGTGTTTTAAACCCTTTAAGAGTTAATGGATTATTAAGTCTTATGTTCCAAATTCTTGAATGATGAGCGCATCTATTTCTTAATCCATTGATTTCTTGCAGCCAATTGTTAAGGGTTTTTTTAATAGGAACATTGACTCTTTTGCAAATAACATCTTTCGATTTATCATTTAATATATTGAAATAATTTGACATTAAACCAAAATCCCATGTTTCAACAACAACCCAAAATGGGATCTCTTTATAATTGTTCTTGTTCCAAACAATGAAAGTATCTTTGCTTCTGTTAATAATCTCTTCATGTTTAGCACTCCAATCTCGCCAGGCATTTTTAGTAATACCATCGCGATCATAATCTTTGAGACTTTCAGGATGTATAAATTTTTCTCTTTTATATGCAACAGGATCATATTTACTTAACTCATGCGCTATGACAGATCTTAAGTGAATTTCTACTCGTTCAATAGCATCAAGGAGTAATAGCCTTAGCTTTTTATCAAATAAATACAGAGAAATAACATCATCAAAATCAGTTGCTGGATAAAAGAAATCTTCTCTTTTTGGCTGACCAATAATTGGATCAATTAAGGGTACGCCATCAGAGTCCAAGATTGGCACACGGAATACATGCCAAAAACCACTTAACCTGTAATAACCAATTTGTGATAGTTTACGTGTAGCCTTTTCGTCATTCTTAATGATCATTCCTTTTGATTTCAGGAGATCAATCAATTCAGAATATGTCTTAAAAGGCTTAGGGAGCTGTAAAGAGGCAGGTGTTGTCGAGTTAATTTGATCTAGGAATTCAGGATGTGTAATCATGGGATGATTCATTGTCCACACCCTAAAAAAACGAAGGCCCAGCCGTGGCATAAATCATACTTGCGCATGTCTATACTAGGGGACTGGGCTCTGTTAAGAACAACCATACTCAGAAATTCATCTAGGTCAAGAAAAATATCAATCAACATTAGTGCAATATTCAAATTATACCTGTAATCTTACAAAGATATGAGGTAAAAAAAAGAAACGGGACTATTTTTTCTTCAATGGCACTTTTAAGTTCATTGCGGTCAGTTCCGTTTTCACAGATGTTTGCTGATAAATTTCTCTAATGTCATCAGTGAGGTCGGTCGACAATAGTGGACACCAAAACCTTCATGCTACGAGCTGTTTTTTTGTAATAATTTTTCTCATAGGCAACCGGTGTAAGATAGCCTAGCCTTTTCTGTGTCCTCTGCCTGTTGTAAAAGATTTCGATATATTCTGTAATCTCTCGAATTGCCTGTTGCCTGGTTTCATAGGAACAGTGGTAGACAAGTTCATTTTTCAGGGTTCCCCAAAAACTCTCAATGGGTGCATTGTCGTAGCAA
>JARLJR010000150.1 GCA_031291095.1 Legionella sp.
TGCCAAATCGATACCTAATACTTTAATATTGTTCATATGGACCCTCTCTTTTTATGAATGACGTTATTACACCTTCATTCTGGCTCGATTCGAAGCCTTTTTAAAGGGTAGGGTCCATACTATTAACCCAGGAGTTCGAAGTACAGAACCCTGGGTTGTTTTACTTCGTTCGCCATGACGACAGTTTTTTTCATAACGTTAAACGAGAGACCTAATTGCAAACCAAACTACACGACCTAAAGGCATTTAAATCGCTTGCATTAGCCCTACCTCTAATACATAATTTACCCCCTGCTTTTTCCCTGGATTACTATGTCAGCATCATTGATTGATGGAAAAATTTTATCTGCTCTCCGTCGAGATGAATTAAAACGACGTGTGCATGAGCACGTACAACAAGGACATCGTGCTCCAGGTCTTGCAGTAGTACTTATTGGTACTGATCCTGCCTCCTCAGTTTATGTTAATAACAAACGTAAAGCCTGTGCTGAAGTGGGTATCACTTCCCACTCTTATGACTTGCCCGAGGAAACCAGTCAAGAGGAGTTAATCAAACTTATTGATAAGTTAAATGATTCCCAAGAGATTGATGGCATTCTCATTCAATTACCACTCCCCAAACATATAAATGAAGCAGTAATCATTGAACGCATTAATCCTGCAAAGGATGTGGATGGATTCCACCCCTACAATTTAGGCCGACTGGCACAACGCAATCCCCTACTCCGCCCATGCACCCCTATGGGCATTATGAGCCTGCTTGACCATTATCAACTGAACGTAAAAGGCAAACATGCTGTGGTAATTGGTGCATCAAACATTGTGGGGCGTCCCATGAGTTTAGAATTACTTGCAGCAGGAGCTACGGTTACTATTTGTCATCGTCTTACTCAAAATCTCGAACATTTTGTGCGTATTGCTGATTTCATAGTTGTTGCAACAGGTCATATGGATGTTATTGATGTTGAGTGGCTCAATAAAAACCAAGTTGTTATTGATGTCGGTATCCATCGACTCTCTGATGGAACGATTCGCGGTGATGTCGATTTCAAAAAAGCAATCGATAAAGTTGCCTGGATTACCCCTGTTCCTGGCGGCGTAGGTCCTATGACCGTTGTCAGTTTACTTGAAAACACATTTATGGCGGCCCTAACTTAAAACTTCAGTGTTAATAAACCGTTAAGCATTGGTTGGTAAAATAGGCACAACAAATCAACCAAAGGATTCATCTTGACAACAGAATACACTAATGAAGAAAAAACTATAGCCCGAACGAAGCAACAAGCAACATTTAAGCTTCTTCGTACCATCAAAAAAGGATTTGATGAAGCTAGTAGAGACGATGAGAATTCTGTTGAGTTTGTTTCTATAGATGAAAAGCGTGTTCTTGATTGTATTAGGAATGGAGCGGATTTAAATCGATGGGATAATAAAAAACAACAACCTCTGCTGCATGCACTAGTATTAGGCATGGTTCTTGATGGTTATAATCCAGTTAATACAGTAAAAATAACGCAATTTTTCCTTGAACATGGCGCAAATGTTTTGGCTGCTAATGAGCGCGGAGACAATTTTTTCCATGTTTTAACTTCGGTAGTAGACTCAGAGACACTTAGCCTTTTGAGCTTCATAAAAACCGAGGATATAAGCCTAGGCCTTCGTGCTAAAAACAATGCGGGACGCCAGCCATGGGAGCTTTATGCACCTTTGGTATCTTCTTTCGAAGAGATTCATTATTTGCATCAGCTAATGCCTAAAGCACATTTTGAAGAGCATCAACTAAATAGATTGGAACAAAGTTTTAAGCGTATTAACCGCAGTGAATACAGCACCAATGCTCATTACAACCTTCAATCCTCAGAGGGTGGATCTGAACCTAATGGGTTGCATACTTATCCTGAAAATATACGCTTATTCGTCTATGCACTTAAAAGCAATTTACATCAAATAGTACAAGCCTACCAAGGTGTCATCGACATCAATCAACCTTTTGATGGGGCTACTTTATTGCAACGCGCTGCTCAAAATGATGATCGGGAATTAACTTTGGCTTTGCTTAACTTAGATGAGAAAAAAACAGGGAAAAAAATGCTTCATAACGTACGTTATGCGGATTTAAGTATTTCTTTTTTTGATGCTAAAAACGCAGAAGATGAATCTATCAATGTAATAGACAGTCAAGTTGCACGCATCTCACTATAAAAGCGTACCCTGGTTGTAAGCAACCAGGGTACGCCTATTTATCTTCAAAAGAATCCCAATCAAACTCCCCGCTTAGCTCATCAAAATCGCCTTTAAATTCCTCGAGTAAACGTTTACGCTCTAGTCGTTCTTCCAACATTCGTCGTACATTTTTTCGATGAGCCGTGTCTGTAGCATCATCATCGTAACTATAATCAGAAAAAGACTGATCCTCATAATCTTCATGCAGATCTCTCATCACTGTCTCCTATCAGACTTTATCAAAAGGGTGCGAGATACTGGATAAATTCACCCTTCCTACAAAGAGTATAGTAGAAAATTTTTTTAATCTGATATAATTCATTACATTACTCCTACACGAAACTTAATTTTATGCTGAGCTATCAACACGGATATCATGCCGGTAATTATGCCGATGTCATTAAACATATTGCGTTAACACGCCTACTAAACTATCTCACGATCAAAGATAAGCCTTTGTTTTATCTTGAAACTCATTCTGGAAAAGGGGTCTATGACTTAAAGAATAAACAAGCGGAAAAAACGGGTGAATACAAACAGGGCATCAAACTAATCTGGCCTGATCATAAAACGCTGCCCCCTGTTTTTCATAATTACACACAAGCTATTTCAGAGCTCAATAAAAATAACGAGCTGAAACACTATCCTGGCTCACCCAGTTTAGCGATTAAGAACTTACGTGCTCAAGATCGAATGTATTTTTGCGAACTCCATCCAACTGAGTTTGATGAACTAAGTACCCTGCCTCGTTGCAACAAAAAAGTGCATTTCAGCAATACCGATGGAATTGCAACAATGCATGCATTACTGCCGCCGCCGGAAAAAAGAGGTTTAATTTTTATCGATCCCTCTTTTGAAATAAAAGATGAGTACAAAACAATTCCTGCAGCTATAAAACAGGCAGTTGCTCGTTTTTCTACAGGCGTTTATTGTCTTTGGTATCCAGTTGTTGATAGAAGACTCGTTGATAGACTGGTACGAAATATGAAGGAAATCAAAGGCAGTAATGCTTTACGTATTGAGTTTAATTTAACAATGGCCCCGATGGCAGGAATGTCTGGAGCAGGACTTTGGATAATTAATCCGCCCTATACTTTTGCTGAGGAAATGAAAGCAGCCTTAGATGCCCTACGCATCTATTTCAACCCAGGAGTTTCCTCTTATCTTATTGAGACTTATTAACATGACAATTATCCCTATCTCTGCATTCTCTGATAACTACATTTGGGCTATTATTGATAAAGAGGCAGGGGTATTTGATTGTGTTGATCCTGGCGAAGCTCGGCCGGTGCTTCAATTTGCTAAAGAACACTCTCTGCAGCTACGTTCTATTTTATTAACGCACCATCACCACGATCACATCGGTGGTGTTGCTCAGCTCCTTCATCACGCCCCTAACTGTACTGTTTATGGGCCTCATGATTCACGCATTCCTTACATAAACCACCATGTCAGTGAGCATCAAACCATAAAGATTGGACACTACTCTTTTCGTATTCTATCTAATCCTGGGCATACATCCAGCCATATTAGCTATTATGAAGCTCAACAAGGCTGGCTGTTTTGTGGTGATACACTTTTTTCAGCAGGTTGCGGCAGAGTATTTGATGGGACAATGGAGCAATTATATCGTTCAATGGAGCTTTTCAAATCATTACCTCCTGAAACAGAAGTGTATTGTGCTCACGAATATACCATGCAAAATTTACGCTTTGCTGAAACGGTAGAACCTCATAACCAATTTATCCAAATGTACATCCAGAAATTACAGGCACAAACGACCCCTTGTACTTTACCCTCAACGATTGAAATGGAGCGGTCAATAAATCCTTTTTTACGCACTCAGAGTGTCGAAGTACAAACATACGCACAACAACATGGTGCCTTATCTACTCGCTCATTAGATATTTTTGCAGCATTACGCGAAGCAAAAAACCATTTCAAATAAAGAACAAAGAGGCTCCATTAGGCGCTTTATGACCCAATAGAAATCAAAAAGGGTTTAATCATCGAATAAACTTTAGTACACTGGCAAGCCAATAGTATTCATAGGTAAATACCATTGAAAATAATAATAATAAAAAGATTTTTAATAGGTATTCTCATTTTTTGTGGTATTACCAATATCCATGCCACTTCCGATGTATGGGAAGTGCTTCGTAGTGAATTTAAATTAGACCATGAAATCTCACGAGCCGAAGTCCAAGAACAAATCCGCTGGCTAATTGCTCATCCAAGTTATTTGCAAAAGGTCTTCCGCCAATCTCAACCCTATATCTACCATATCGTCACCGAAATTAAGAAAAGAAACTTGCCTGGGGAGTTAGCCTTAATCCCTATGATTGAAAGTTCCTTTGATCCCTTTGCATATTCGGGTGTTGGTGCAGCTGGCCTATGGCAACTCATGCCAGGGACAGGTAAAGATTTAGGATTAAAGCAAGATTGGTGGTTTGATGGACGGCGCAGCATTGGTCCGTCAACTGATGCAGCCCTCAATTACCTGGTCTACCTAAATAAATTTTTTGACGGCAATTGGACACTGTCCATCGCATCTTATGATGCTGGTGAAGGAACTATTTCACGTGCTATCAAAGCAGCCCAACAAGAAAATCGCAGTACAAGCTTCTGGGACTTGCCTGTACCGAGAGAAACCCAAATTTACGTACCACGGCTGCTTGCCTTTGCAGAGATTATAAAAAATGCGCAGCAATATAAATTATCAATTCCAGAAATTCCCTATCAGCCCTATTTCCAAGAAGTGAGCATTGGCAGTCAAATCGATTTAAATCATGCTGCCAAATTAGCCGGAATTAGCTATCGAGAGCTAATCAAATTAAATCCCGGATTTAATCACTGGACTACAGCACCCTATAAACCCTTTAATTTATTAATACCTGCAGAAAAGGTACGCCAATTTAACTTAAATCTCGCGAACTTTCCTGAAAATAAACGAGTAAGTTGGACGAAACACCAGGTGCAACAGGGAGATAATCTAGACACTATTGCGAATAGATACCATACGACAGTAAATTTAATTAAGCAGTTAAACCAATTAACTACCAATCAAATAAAGCTTAATCAATCCATCTTGATTCCCAGTACTCGAAATGCACCACTTGCTCCAGTCACACCTAAGAAAGAAACTGCCCTAGTCAAAACAACTTACTATGGAAAGCCGAACCAATATAAAGCATCTCCCCAAGCGCCCACTCCCACAGTAGGAAGCCACCGCATGATCCATATAGTGCAAGCTGCAGATAGCTACCAACGCCTGGAAAAAATGTATGGAGTTAAAGCAAACGATATTCTAAGCTGGAATAAATTATCCAGTAACCAGGGTTTACGTGTAGGACAACAATTAATTATTTGGAAAACAGTGAAGCCAACGACGCAATATATAGTGCGCAGCGGCGATACTTTGGATGTAATCGCAAAACGTCATCAACTTCCTCTAAATCAAATTCTTTCTTTGAATCCTGGGCTTAAATGGAATACGCCTTTATACCTTGGGCAAAAAATTCTTATTGGATAATCAGTCACACAATAAATTCAAAAACTTGACTATAAGGATAAATTATGCACAATACATGCCAAGTAATTGAACTTTAGAGCATACAATGATTAATCCATATCTATTTAACGCAGTAAAATCAGATAGTTACAATATAGATAAAAATGGCAAGAATTTGCTTCTGGATTTAAGTACCGCTCAGAATGCACGAGATAATCAGGATTTATTATTCTGGCTATGTGAGGGGCAAAATTATTACTTATTAGGTGATTCAATTAGGCTCAATCACATCCATGCCGTTTTAGGAATGGAATATGATCATCAAGATACACAGCTTTATGGCGGCTTAACCGCCAATCATTATGCGCTAATGGCTGAAAATCCTCATTTTAATTCGGAAAAATACAATCACATCTTAACCCAACCAATTACTGGTGGCTTATATGAGGGGGTAAATGGCCTCTTATTATTAGCTCTCCGAGACAATTTCGAGTATTTAGCACAAATGATAAACAAAGTGCATGCCCCCATAGACCCAAATATATCTTGCACGATGACTGAAGGAGCCTCCCTTGCCGCACTAATTCTTGATGCAGAAGAATGGGATTTGTTCTCTGCTCTTTCGAGTAGTGAAATTCCTATCAATTTAAATAAGCAATCTCGAGGCTGGTCTATAGCCCTGTCACTTGCGTACCAGGAAGTGTTTGAGGAGCTAGAGAAAATATCCAATCACCCCCAATTTTCTGGAGTTAATCTAAATCAATTTTCTGAAAATCCTGATGATGATGCGGTAGAGTATTATGGTAAATCTGTAGCATGGTGGCTCGCATATGTAAGGCAATGGGATCTATTAAGGCGCTTAATACAACACCCAGGAACTCCCCCCCTTAATATAGGCAGCGCGCCATTAAATAGTGATGGATTCGATTTCAACATGTCAATAGCATGGCAGATGGTTCAAGATGAACAATGGGACTTTTTACAAAACTCAAAAGAATCTTTTGATTTAAATAATGCCCCCTTAAATCCCGACCATTCAAATTATAATCAAACGATAGCATGGAGCCTTATCCAACAAGAAAAAGGACTGTTAGCAGCCGAATTAGCTGAACGATTTAATATTAATATTGACTTAAATATGTTCCCAAGCAATCAGAGAAATCCGCATTACCAAACCTCAGGTGCGTGGCTGCTTGCCAATAGTGGACAGTGGGAGGCATTCAGAAGAATACTCGACGCTTCGCCTCAATTTATTCCTATAACTAGTAGACCAAGTCCAACAGCCCCAAGCTTATTAAACTTGTTAATGGACAATAATCAATATGCTCTTATACAACAAATAGTTGATATCTATCTGATGCATGACGTACAAACAATTGATAAGCTGACTTCAGGAGTACCTGTCGATTATAACAAGTTACAAAAATATTTATCTATGTTTTTCGGACGAATCAATCTCATTAATATTGAGTCATATGGGTTAAATTGCTATCAAAAAGCGCAATCGGTTAAAGCCCATGCTTTAATGATAATGCACGATAAAAAACTAGAAGATTGGTTGTGTGATAATTTTTCAGCAGACGTTCCACAGTATAAGTTTTTTGATTTAACCAACACTGAACGAGTACTGGTTGCACGATCTGAAGCCTTGGGTTTTGCTGCTGATGGCGAATTAATAGGACATTTATGTGCAGATAATTATAAAGAGCAAAAAAAACATATTACGCAATTAGAGGAGCGTATTCGCCAATTAGAGGAACGCAATAGCCAGCTAGAAAAACGAGGAGTGAAGCGAAAAATCGAAGAGGAGTATAATGAGCAAGATATAGAAAGTACTCAAGAGCCTCCGAATTCTCCTGATCCAAAACGCTATAGAATGTTTTAAATCTAACGAATCAACGTCCTGAGGAGTTTACGGCGAAGGAGCTCTTGAATGTGCATTGTACCGACTTCTAGTACGAATGATTCATTCAGGAGATCTCGCACTATGTTGAGGATGGCCATTAATTGTAATAAACCAGGCTTTTTTGGTATGTAATCCTGTTAGCCCGTTCATTTTTAACTAAATAGTTACAAAAATTTTTTATTTCCGGCACGAACCTTGCGAGAGTGAAATCAAAACTTGTGTTATACTGAAAATAACTTGTTTATAGTATTAATGAATATATGAAATTACTATTTGATTTTTTCCCTATAGTTTTATTTTTTATCGTATATAAACTTTCTAATATATATACAGCCACAGCAGTGGCAATGTTTGCATCATTAAGCCAAGTAGCATTCTACCGTTTAAAATTCCAACATTATGAAAAAATGCACTTAATCAGCCTGGCAATCATTATGGTGCTTGGTGGAGCGACCCTCTTTTTCCACAATCCATGGTTTATTAAATGGAAACCAACTGGGATTTATTGGCTTTCTGCTTTAATATTCTTCAGTTCAAGTTTTATAGGCAGCAAGCCATTAATTCAAAAAATGATGGAAGCTAATGTATCGCTGCCATCCAAAATCTGGCACAGGCTCAATATTGCATGGTCTTTATTCTTTATTTTAATGGGGGCAGTTAATATTTATGTCGCCTACCATTACGATACAGATGCCTGGGTTAACTTTAAATTATTTGGTGGTGTAGGATTTACCCTGCTTTTTGTATTAATTCAAGCGTTTTACCTAACAAAACATATGGATGAAACCGGACTTGAGAAACAATAGGAGCCATAATGAGACTCTTGCTAGTTGAGGATGACGAATTACTAGGAGATGCTGTAAAAACAGGATTAACCCAGTTTGGTTATATAGTCGACTGGCTCAGGGATGGGGAAGCAGCGCGTGCTGCTTTAAAATCAGAATCTTTTGAATTAATTATTCTTGATTTAGGTTTACCTAAATTATCCGGTTTGGGGTTATTACAAAATATCCGTAATGATGGCAACCCTACTCCCGTAATTATTCTCACCGCGCGTGAATCAGTCGAGGATCGCGTTAAAGGCTTAGACAGTGGTGCGGATGATTACTTGGTTAAACCTTTTGACTTAAATGAGCTCAGTGCCCGAATTAGAGCGTTAGTACGACGTTCTCAAGGTCGTGCTGATGCCGTGTTGCAGTATAAAAACATTACCTTAGACCCTGCCGCACATTCGGTATTTGTTGATGATGTTCTTGTTAACGTGCCTCGCCGAGAATTTGCGTTACTGCAAAAACTTTTAGAAAACAGCGGGCAAGTTTTATCACGTGAACAGCTCATGCAAAGTATTTATGGCTGGGAAGAAGACGTAGATAGCAACGCACTTGAAGTCCATATTCATAATTTACGTAAAAAGCTTAATGCCAATTTTATCCGCACTATTCGTGGTGTTGGTTATATGGCTGAAAAAAATGATGGTATTGTGGTATCGTGAAATCGTCTATACGAAAGTTTTTATTATTTAACTTGTTGTTGGCTATTACGATTACCACTACTTTAACAGCCATTGGAAACTATTATCTTGATCAAAAAGATATTCAAGATCACCTCGATACGTTAATGGCTGTTTCCGCATTATCGTATCAGGCTCTGTTAGGTGACGACCTCCATCAACGCCCCCTCGTAAAAATTCAAGAAGCACTGGAAACGATCCCCCAAAAAGTAGACAACTTTTATCAAAAAAGATTTTTAAATGATGAACCACCTGAAAATTACATGGATAAATTTAATTTTCAGGTTTGGACCAATGGCGGAAAATTATTATTACATTCCTCCACCGCACCCAAAATCCCTCTTGCTTCAGAAGTTGATGGGTTTAGTGATAAAAAAATTGCCGATCAAGATTGGCGTGTCTTTACCACCTATAATGCAAAAGCTGGGGTTCGTACTGTTTTAGCCGAGCGCTATGATACGCGTAATGAATTAGGTCATCGTATTGCCCAAGATGATCTCTACATCATGCTACTCACTTTTCCCCTATCGGGATTGTTAATCTGGATTATTATTGGTCGGGGTTTAGATAGCTTGGATAAGGTTGCCGAGGAAGTAGCGAACCGTGCGCCGAGTCATTTAGAGCCTGTAGATTTGCAGGAAGTACCTGAGGAAATAAAACCAGTTATCGATGAATTAAATAAGTTATTTTTTAGGTTAAAAGAAGGATTTGAACGGGAAAAACGTTTTGCAGCAGATGCCGCTCATGAATTGCGTACCCCCCTTGCTGCTTTGAAAACTCAAGCCCAAGTTGCATTACATACGAATAATATTGAAGAAAAAAACCAAGCATTGCAAAAGTTGATTGCGAGCGTAAACCGCAGTACTCACGTTGTGCAACAGTTACTAACTATGAGCCGCTTAGTCCCTGAGGCTGCACATATGGATGGGAAGGATGAGGTAAATCTGAGTCGTCTGGCTCGTGAGACATTAGCGATGCTTGCCCCATCGGCAGTAGAAAAGCAAATTGATTTAGAATTTGAAACTACAGCAGAGAGTCTTACAATTCATGGAAACTCAACGGCACTCGGCATATTAATTCGTAACCTCGTGGATAATGCAATTCGTTATTGTAATGAGAATGGACATATTGTTGTACGTCTTTCGAAGCAACAACATGAAGTGATGCTTGAGGTTTGCGATAACGGCCCTGGTATTCCCGCTGAATTACGCGCGCGTGTTTTTGAACGGTTCTTCCGTATCTTGGGTAATAAAAGTCCTGGAAGTGGATTGGGGCTTGGTATTGTTCAGCAGATTTGTCAGTTACATAATGGTCGAGTTGAATTGGATGCGCCGCTGACTGGAACTGGGCTTATTGTTCGAGTGTTTTTACCGCTTGATGCAGAGGGATAGATTTACAATCCTTCTGTTTTCCTGATTCAAAACCATGCAAAATACAACCTTTTATTTCAAATATTATGCTATGATGGATAAATTTAAACCAATTCCAACTGGGACGAATTTAGAATTATGAGCATAGAACTGAATAGGGTGCGACATTTAGACGAACTTTTAGAAATCAAAATACAGAATTTTACAAAGGATAATGATATTGCAACACTTGATTATGTTGATCGACATAATCAGTTTATTGACGACATTAATAAATTGTTTCAGTCATTCAAAATGAATACTGGACGAACTCATTTATTCGAATACAGTATGTTTCATGCCCTTAATTGTTTACCACTAGTACGACAGTTTGACCCCATGCTCAAATTAAGATTTGAATTATCCAAAAGATATCCTGACACTGTGCGTATTCTTTTTGGAATTTCAAGTGAGAAATATAACGCTAAAGATCCCGAGTTTTTCCAACTTATTGATTTAAAACAACACGTAACCGATGCGCTTAATGCGAGTGAAGCAATAAATGCTCCTACTGTTAAAAAATATTGTGGGAACAAAGCAAATATACAATATCACTTCTACCTCCCCCAAATAACTGCGATACGTATGCTTCTGAGCAATCCTTTATTCATGAGTCATTTTTTACTTACCGATCACAGTTCAATATTGAATAAACAGTTTTTAAGAAAATCATGCCTTGCTCTTCGGGATGATATTCAAGAATTTAAAGGATTGCCTAAAGGGCCTAAAGATAAAGTTATTGATCAACTGGGAGAGGAATTAATTTCGGCAATTAAAGTAAATCCGTCGATTATTTTTAGTCACACACCATTTTTTAAAGATAATACTGTTGGTGTGGATGGCTTCGACGTCGATATTCATACTCTTCGCATTTAGTAAAATCCTCCCTCGCATTCACTTCCAATAAGTTAAACCAAGCATGTAGCCCGTATTAGCGCAGCGTAATACGGGCTACATTCGAGATTTAACTTGGCGGGATCCCTCTCGCCCTCTCATTACTAACGTACGGCTAAAATCTGCAATGCCTCGCGAATTAACTGTTCACAACTCTTTGCACCATCATCAACTTTATTCACTGCTTTTAAAGCCTCTTGAGGCCTATACCCCAAAGCTTCTAATGCACTAACTGCTTCATCTTGACCACGAATTATACTTGCCGGTGCCAATAAAGCATCCGCAGGTGAATCAGTAAATTGCTTAATACTGTCACGCATTTCCACGACCAAACGCTCTGCAGTCTTTTTACCGATGCCAGGTAACTTGGTTAGAAAGACAGCATTTTCCTGCTTAATGCATTGAATAAACTCATTAGGAGTTGTGCTGGAGAGAATGGCCATTGCCATTTTAGGCCCTACACCATTTACTTTTATTAATGCACGGAACAATGCGCGTTCTTGCTTATCTAAAAAACCATATAATAACAAAGCATCTTCACGAACAACGGTATGAATATGTAAGCCGACAGAACCATTTAGGCTGTCTAACTGGAAAAAAGTATTTAATGAGGTTTCCACATCATAGCCAACCCCCTGGACATTCACCACTAATTTTCCTGGTTGATGTTTATCAACTATATGACCATCAAGCCATCCAATCATCGTCTTCTTCTCCTTAAACTAACACTAGTGTTGCCTATAATTGCAGATAAATTATGGCGCATATGGCTATGACAAATAGCAATTGCCAAAGCATCTGCGGCATCCGTTTGCGGCGCTTTATTTAACGCCAACAGACTCACCACCATATGCCCTACTTGAGCTTTCTCTGCAGCTCCATAGCCAACAACGGTTTGTTTGATTTCTCGTGCAGAATACTCGCTGACCTTTACACGATGTGATGCTGCAGCAACCATAGCCACCCCCCGAGCGTGCCCTAATTTCAAGGCGGAACTAGGGTTTTGATGCATAAATACTTGCTCGATTGCTACCTCTTCAGGAGTGTAATGATCCATTAATTGACAAATGCCATCATAGATTTGTAATAGCTTTTGGCTCAACTCTCCAGTGGGGGTAGTACGAATACACCCACTATCAACGTACTCTATTTTTTGGCCTACTTGCCTGATTAAACCATAACCAGTAATTCGTGAGCCAGGATCAATCCCTAGAATGACAGTCATTAGCTTATTGATTCTAAAAGTTTTTCTGAGAATTCAGCATTGCTGTAAACTTCCTGAACATCATCTAAGTCTTCCAACATGTCGATCATTTTCATCAGACTCTCAGCTGATTCATCATCAATCGGCACTAAGGTTTGAGCACGCATCGTTAATTGGGATTGCTCTACAACCAAGTTTGCATCACTCAAAGCGCTTAATACGCTATGGTAGGCCTCAACAGGAGTAATTACCTCAATTTGTCCCTCCTCCACTGAAACATCATCCGCCCCAGCATCAAGTGCAACTTCCATCACTTGGTCTTCTGAGACTCCCGGAGCCATGAGAATTTCACCCTGATTAGTGAATAAATAAGCTACAGAACCATCCGTTCCTAAATTACCCCCATTTTTAGTAAATGCATGGCGCACTTCAGAAACCGTACGGTTTTTATTATCAGACAAACAATCGACTAATACAGCAACACCACCTGGGCCATAACCTTCGTAACGCATGGCCACCATTGTCTCGCCATCCAGTCCACCAACACCACGTTTAATCGCATTATCAATTGTGTCGCGTTTCATGTTTGCTGCAAGTGCTTTTTTAATCGCGTCGCGTAATCTTGGGTTAGAAGACTCTTCTGCTCCTCCCATACGTGCTGCTACAGTAATTTCACGAATCAATTTTGTAAATATTTTACCGCGTTTAGCGTCTTGAACTCCCTTACGGAATTTTATATTAGCCCATTTACTATGACCTGCCATAACTGACCTCTAACTCGAATTAAATTTGCATACGATTATACATTCTCTGTTATTAAAAATCTGCATCCTTAGATTAGATAATGGACCTCGTACTACGGGCTACAAAATTGCCGGTTTTCATGTCACACTAACCGATTAATCGATTCTATAAGGAGATAAACAGTGTATCTGCAAGGTTTTGGCAATTATCATCAAAGCGAGGCGGTCTCAGGGGCATTACCAAGTAACCAAAATTCTCCGCAACACTGTAATTTAGGTCTTTATGCAGAGCAACTAAGCGGCACTTCATTTACTCGTCCTCGCCATGCGAATCAGCATAGTTGGCTTTACCGCATACTCCCTTCGGTGGTCCAAGGAAATTATGAGCCCTACAAAAATGAGCTAGTAAAACCTTATCATCCTGAGCAATCTCCTAATCCATTACGCTGGTCACCTATTGGCAATGCAGATAACCAGTGCGATTTCATTGATGGCTTGTTTCATCTTGCCGGATGTCATTTAGTAACGACTTATCTTTATCAATGTAATCGCTCCATGCACCATACCTATTTTGCGGATAATGATGGCGAATTGTTATTTGTGCCTTATGTAGGGGAAATTAACCTCCATACCGAGTTTGGTAAATTGAATATATGCCCAGGTATGATTGCCGTGATTCCTCGCGGGGTTAAATTTAAAGTCGAATTAATCAGCAAAGAAGCCAAAGGCTATCTATGTGAAAACGCGGGCAATCCCTTAACCCTACCGCAATTAGGACTTATTGGTTCTAATGGTTTAGCTAATCCACGCCATTTTAAATATCCAACTGCTGCTTATGAGCAGCAAAATCAAAGTGTTACTTTAGTTTGTAAACATCAAAACAGGCTATGGACCGCTCCCAGCACTCATTCTCCACTTAATGTAGTCGCCTGGCATGGAAATTATGCTCCTTATTGCTACGACTTAAGCTTATTTAATACCATTAACACGGTAAGTTTTGATCATCCAGATCCCTCCATTTTTACTGTGCTCACTTCTGAGAGTGATACACCTGGCGTAGCTAATCTTGATTTCGTTATTTTTCCTCCTCGTTGGATGGTTGCGGAGCATACCTTCAGACCACCCTATTTTCACCGAAACTACATGAATGAACTAATGGGACTTATCCGCGGTGAATATGATGCGAAAAAAGAAGGTTTTGTACCTGGTGGTGTAAGCATTCATAATTGCATGACTCCACATGGGCCAGATCAAGTAAGTTATGAATTAGCGACTTCGAAGAAATTAGAGCCTGAAGCCTATTTAAATACCTTAGCGTTTATGTTTGAAACTCGCGATGCCTGGCAAGTCACTGAGCAAGCAATGGATGCTCAAGAACGGCAAAGAAACTATGCTGATTGTTGGCAAGGTTTAAAGCCAACGTTTAAGCTGTAGTTAAATCCTTCCTGACACGTGTATGGTAGGCTGGGCTGAAAAGCCCAGCAAACACTGTTGTGCTACTTCCAATGCCAGGCTTTTTCAGCCCAGCCTATATTCGGAGGACTTTAGAATAGATCTTCTTGGGTTAACCCTACTTTCTCTAACAAACCGCGTAGTGTTTTTAGCGCTTCAACCTGAATTTGTCGTACGCGCTCACGAGTAAGATCAATTTCTTTACCCACATCCTCAAGTGTTGCTTTTTCAAAACCACGTAAACCAAAACGTCGGGCAATAACTTGCTGTTGGTTTTCAGTTAACTTATCCAAAAGCGATTCAATGTGAAGGCGTAAGTTCTCATTGGTTAATAGCTCTGCCGGATTCACACTATTTTCATCGGCGATGGTATCTAACAAAGATTTGTTCTCATCATAGCCTATAGGTGTATCAACAGAAGCCACTTTATCATTCAGACCCAAGAGCTTTTGCACATCTTCTATAGGCTTATCTACCATTTCAGCAATTTCTTCCGGAGAAGGCTCATGGTCTAGCTTTTGAGTAAGCTGGCGTGCTGCTCGCAAGTATACGTTAAGTTCTTTAACCACATGAATGGGCAAACGAATCGTCCTGGTTTGATTCATAATCGCACGTTCAATTGTTTGTCTAATCCACCAAGTAGCATAGGTTGAAAATCTAAAACCACGATTTGGGTCAAATTTTTCAACCGATTTCATTAAACCCAAATTTCCTTCTTCAATCAGATCAAGTAAAGGAAGCCCACGGTTAAGATAACGTCGAGAAATTTTAACAACCAAACGTAAATTCGATTCAATCATTTTTTTACGCGCTGCAACATCGCCTTTTAAAGCAAGCGTTGCATAATGAACTTCTTCCTCAGCACTTAACAAAGGAGAGAATCCTATTTCACTCAAATACAATTGAGTTGCATCCATCATTTTTATGGCATGTTTGCCGCGACTAAAAGAAGGAAAAGCAGCATCATCCGAAAAATCAGGTAACTCAGATTCTACCTCATCCTTTTCAGTGAGGACCTCAAAATCTTCATCATCCATCAAGAATGCATCGTCGTCAGCACTTACTTCAGACAATTCTTCATCCTTAAGTTCAGTATCTTTAATTGACTCATCGTCATTTTGCATGATTTCACCCTGTAATGTTTAGCCGTGTTTCTAGAATTTACACCTTTTCAGGTAGTCATCCCATCACGAAATCCCTTACAACATGACGAGCTGCAACCATATGGTACCTCTATTGTTGCTACAACCACTCATTAAATGTCAACCTTTTTGTAAATAATTCAACGGGTTGACAGGAATACCCGCTTTTCTGATTTCAAAATGTACACCTGTGTACTTATGATCAATGACTCCAGCAATAGCAATCGCTTGACCTGCATTCACATGTTGCCCTTCCGAAACCATAATTCGCGCATTATTGCCATAAGCGGTTAAAAACTCGTTGTTATGCTTTATAATAATTAAATTACCATATCCTGACAAACCACTTCCAGCATAAGCTACTGTACCACTTGAAGCAGCAATAACTTTTTCCCCAGACTTACAAGCAATATTTATGCCTTTTTTACCCTGATTTGGAATAAAGGTCGTAACGACACGTCCACTAACCGGCCATAACCACCCAGAAGCAGAACGAGCGTAGCGTCGAGTGGGTGAATGGATTACCCTAGGTGCAACAATAGGTGCAGGTCGATATTGTTTAAATTGTGATACCCGTCTTACAGGTGCCCGACGAGCCCCTCCGCGTACAGTTAAAACCTGACCAACTCTTAATGAGTAAGGTGGAGAAATATGGTTTAAACGCGCCAAACTGCGGTAATCCGTATCGTAACGAAATGCAATGGCAAAAAGTGTTTCACCACGTTGTACAGTATGTGTTCCTTGATGTCTGGAATACGGTCGCCATTTTGACTCAGTTACGGGAGCTAAGTTGGAGCCACAGCCCACAAGAGTGATTGCCAGAAAAAGACATAAAGATCTTTTGCAAAATGTCAGTATCATGAATTGCCTCAAGCAAATATTTTCATTAAAAAATCTGCCGCAAATAGTTTTAAAACTTAGGGAAAGCTTGTAATCTTCGTCATTCTGAGGGTACCGTCCAAATTACTGAATTCCGCGGACAAGCCACGGAACGTCGAAGAAGAGCTTGAACACTTAACTAGGACAACGTCCTCATCTCGCTCAGAATAATGTCCCTTACTAAAGTATCAAATTAACGCCCGTTAACCAACTGGATAATTGATCAAACATTTTATAATTGGTCATATCCAAATGTAAGGGAGTTATGGAAACATAGCCATCTTTAACCGCACAAAAATCAGTTCCAGGACCACAATCAGCCGCTTCTCCTGGCAATCCAATCCAATAAATAGGACGTCCGCGAGGATCTTGATCTTTCACTAAAGGCTGGGCGCCATGACGAGTCCCTAAACGGGTAACTTGCAAACCTTTAATTTGATCGATGGGTAAATCAGGAACATTCACATTTAAAATTGTTTGCGATGGCAAACTATGGGTACTTAATTTGCTCACCAATTGTTTGGTAATATAAGCCCCTGTTTCATAATGCTTGATCGTGTCACCAACCATAGATATGGCGATTGCTGGCAAACCTAAATAACGCCCCTCCATTGCTGCAGCTACAGTACCTGAATACAGGACGTCATCACCTAAATTAGCACCATCATTGATTCCTGAAACAACCATATCAAAAACAGGGCTTAAAAAACCCGTTAATGCCAAATGTACGCAATCAGTAGGCGTACCTTCAACGCTATAATAGCCATTCTCTAATTGTTTTACTTTCAATGGACGGCTCAAGCTTAAGGAGTTACTGGCTCCACTGCGATTTCTGTCAGGAGCAACCACGTCTATATCCACAAAAGTAGACAATTCCTTAGCTAAAATAGTAATTCCTTCAGCATGTACCCCATCATCATTGCTTATTAATACTTTCATTGTTAACTCCCTGGGGACTCTAACCATTTCACAACAGCTAAATGCTCTTCCAAATCATGTTGATTCTGAGCAATACTTGCTTGCAACTCTTTGTTAGTGGTATCGGTTTTTAATTTCTGCTCTTGAGCCGCAAGAGTCTCTTGTAACGCTAAAATTTTATTACCAAAACCTTGAGGGCTTTGTTGTAATTGATAGGCTAGGCTATTCATTCTTCCCGCAATCTCTTGTATCTGATTACAGGACATACCTTGTGGCTGTTGTTCTGGACAACTTTTTATTGCCTGTTGTAATTCATTGGGATGGGTTTGGTAATAATGTTCATCTTTTTTCATGCACGATGTTAATCCCAATATTACTAATATTGCCACCAAGTACTTACTCATACTCAACCTCTTGATGTAAACTACAAAAAGTCGATATTATCATCAGATAATCCCTAATTCCATCTTAGTGAGAATTTCCACATGTTAGATTTTAAATTACAACGTGATGAACACACTGGAGAACAATATTTAGAAACCTCTTTGTGCGGAAAACCGTTACTTACAACGCCCCAATTAAATAAAGGTACTGCGTTTACCCATGAAGAGCGAAGAGCGTTTGGTTTATTGGGTAAACTTCCTCATCGGGTAGAAACGCTAGATGAGCAAGTTAAGCGTGCGTATTTACAATATTCCAGCTACACCACCAGGCTGCAGCAAAATATTTACCTAAATAATTTACACGATAAGAATCAGATCTTATTTTATAAATTATTGCATCGTCACTTAGGTGAAATGTTACCTACCATTTATACGCCCATTGTTGGCACTGCAGTAAAGCGTTTTAGCCATGAATACAGACAACCTAGAGGTTTGTATATTGCTCATTCAGATAAAAATTTAATTGATGAAATCATAGGCAATCGTTCTAATCCCGAAATTGATGTGATTGTAGTCACTGATGGTGAAGGGGTTTTAGGAATTGGCGATCAGGGTATTGGCGGCATGGATATCCCGGTAGCCAAACTGATGGTTTATTGTTTATGTGGCGGTATTAATCCCGTACGCACCCTCCCCGTTTTCCTTGATGCAGGCACCAATAACCAAGACTTATTAAACGATCCATTATATTTAGGTTGCCGCCATCCGCGAATTAGTGGCGCAGCTTATGATGAGTTTATTGCAAGTTTTGTTCAAGCCATTCGTAAGCACTTCCCTAATGCCTTTTTACATTGGGAAGATTTTGGCCGTGGCAATGCGCGTCGTATTTTGGATCAATTCCAAGATGAGTTATGCACCTTTAATGATGACATCCAAGGTACGGGAGCCGTTACTTTAGCTGCACTCATGTCTGCGTGTAATGTCACCGGCTCTAAACTTCAAGAGCAGCGCATTGTTGTTTTTGGTGCGGGGTCTGCAGGAACAGGCATCAGTGATCAAATTGTCGATGCCATGATGCGTGAGGGCTTAAGTGAAGCAGAAGCGTATCAACGTTTTTGGCTAATTGACAGACAAGGCTTATTGCTTAATAACGATGCCGAACTTACTGGGGCACAAAAACCTTATGCACGCGATCCCAATGAAACTGCCAAATGGAATACTAAGAAGCACAACCCTTCTCTCACGGATACAGTAAGGCACGTAAAACCAACCATTCTTATTGGCTGTTCTGCACAAGCAGGTGCTTTTTCACAAGACATTATTGAAATAATGACCCAGACCTGCGAACGCCCCATTATTTTCCCATTATCAAATCCAGATGAAAAATGTGAGGCAAGACCTGAAGACATTTTAGCGTGGAGCCAAGGGAAAGCATTAATAGCAACAGGAACAGCATTTCCTGCAGTTGAGTACCAAAATCGTATGGTACAAATTGCACAATGCAATAATGCCTTAGTATTTCCAGGCATTGGTCTCGGGGTATTAGCAGTTAACGCATCAAAATTAACTGAAGATATGATTCTTGCTTCAGCAGAGGCCTTGTGTCGATTTGCTCCAAGTAAGAAGGACAGTTTCTTACCATTACTGCCTTCTTTAGATGATGCGCAAACCGTTGCTAAAGAAATTGCTATTGCCGTAGCTAAATCTGCAATAGCTTCAGGCCATGCTCAAAAAAATCAAGAGGCGGATTTGGAAAAGTTAATTGCGGATATGTTTTGGATGCCAAGGTATTTACCTTTTAAGAAGGTTTGATTTTTGATGTGGCAACTGTATTGAAAATGAAATTCAAGACAGTTGCTACATTGTTTATAACTTACTATTTAGTAAAATTAACTTTAATTGTTTTTAGCGTCGCGGTTTTAGGTTCCCAACTACGACCGTATTTAAATTTCAGCACTGTATTTGCAGGAGCAACCTTCCCTTTTTTTAACTGAAAAACATAATGCATTTGACCACCAGCTCCAATCAGATTCGTTTTAGGTTTCTCATAAACACTAGAACTTAAGGTTAAAAGACCTTGGTCATATTTAACAATTGACCACTGAAATCCTGTTGTGGGATTTGCAGGTAAGTTAATAACAAATTCAGGAGCCTTCGCATTCACCGTCATTGTTTCATCATCTGCATAAGCCATAATTGATATCCCCAAAAGCAAGCAGCTGAGTAATACCCTCATTCTATTCTCCTTTAGATACGTCCTATTGTCAGTTTAGCTTATTTTAAGGAGGTCCTGGTTGCAAGCTACCAGACCCTGTTTTTTTGACAATAATTTGACTATAACGGCCAAATTAAATACCATATGGCGACTTCAATCAGCGGAGAGTTTTATGTTTAATGCACAAGACTGGCAAGATTTAAATTATATTTTTGATTTAAGTGATGAGGAAAAAGATCGCAGCTATGTTTCTGGTGTTTCAGAACGTGGGTTTGAAGTGTACACACGAAGGATGAATTTTTTTAAACCTTTTGAAGACAGTCCTGACTTTTTTCATGACTTATTCACCATATTACGTTGCCCCCTTGCTTTTTCAATTGGCTCAGTCATCGCTGCATACAACACCGTTATCGGAGCAGTTGCTCTTGCGGGAGATTTATTAATCACTATGGCAAGCCTTATTTTTATGAGTGACGAGGCAGTGGATACCGCCTTGGCAAACACGGGTGAAGCGTTGGCTTACACAGGCACAATGCTGCTTGGTACTGCTGCGGGGCTCTTATTAGCGGTGCTTAGTATTCCTTACAATACCGTATCTTTAGCTACGCGTATGTCATCCATGGTAATACCTCCTTTAACTAATCTGTATGTAGAACCAGAAAATTCTTTATTTCTTTAATAAATTTATCCCCAATACCCGTATTACGACCTCGTCTAATACGGGATACAATCTTTTGAAAAATAAAAGAATCCTGCAATTGACGTTTACATTGATTCACTTAAAATAGATTATTATCAACAGAACTAATTTTCTTTGCCATAATATATTAAAGAAGTTATCCCTTACATAAGAGATCTTATGTTTGACAAAATTTATAATGCGGCACTGGAAGCCCAAGATGTTTATGAGCTAAATAAGAGCCTCGCAGAGACACATATTGATGTACTTGATAGTTCGCCCCCCTATTTTACGCCTGCAGGTAAATTAGCAGCAGGTGGGCACTATAAAGCCGCAGAAATGTTACGTAACATAGGAGCCCTGGTCGATCCGATTGCTATGGGGTATGCCTTCTCGGGCACTCATCGCGTGGTTGAAGAATATCGCATAAGCCATCGAGCCGATCCCAGCTCTATTGCCATGGGATATGCCCTTGCCGGAGATCACGAAAGTGTCGATCTCTATCGTGTTAAATGCCAAGCCAATCCAAGCACTATTGCCATGGGCTATGTCCATGCTCATAATGATGAAAAGGTCGAGGAATATCGTCTGCAGTATCGAGCCAATATAAATGCCATTGCAATGGCCTATGCGCAAGCCTGTAATCACAGCAAAGTCGAAGAATATCAAACCCAACATAAAGCGGATGTTAAAGCCATTGCCATGGGTTATGCTCTTGCAGGGGAACACAAAAAAGTTAATGACTATAGGGTACAGCACAAAGCCGATGTAAATACTATTGTGATGGGATACGCTCTTGCAGGTAATCACAGCAAAGTGGAAGAATACCGCATCACGCATGAAGCGAGCCCTAATGCCATCGCAGTAGGTTATGCTCAAGCAAGTAATGATGCTAAGGTTGAAGAGTACCGTTTACACCATGATGCGGATGTAAGTTCCATTGCAATGGGCTATGCACTAGCCAATAATCATGTACGGGCTGAGGAATACCGCCTTTTGTATCGTGCCGATCCAGGTCTGATTGCCATAGGCTATGCACGCACCGGGAATCATGGCAAAGTAGAAGAATATCGATTAAGACACCTGGTTAATCCTGATTTTATTGCTATGGGGTATGCGCTTGCAGGTAACCATAACCGAGTGGAATATTACCGTAAGCATTACGGTGCATCACTGAAAACTATTGCTCAAGGTTATGCTCGTTCTAGCGAACCCGTTCCTCGTCTTTATTTTGCAGTAAATATACTCGTCCGGCATGGCCCTGCTGGCCACGCGATCATCGATGTAATGCACCGACTCAGAACGGGCCAAGACCGGCGTTGGAATCCTTTTTGGATGAATAGTGGAACCAAATTGGATCATATTATCTATGCTGTTGAGGGGTTAAAATTTACGGATCGCATTGAAGAACTGATTAACAATCCTAAATCAGAACTTTATATTGCTCTTAACACACACCGTGCCGCCATTGTTAATTTATTCAGCTGGTTAGGTTTTAGCCATGCGCGCTCACTTATTTATGTTAAAGACCAACTTTTCAAAATGAAACGAAAAAAATAAAAAAAATATCTATCGTTATGCTCTTGATATTAAAACCTATAAAGGCGATTATTTTAGTTTTTTGTACGTGGGAGCGCGCGTGGAATACGAAACTATGGAATTTGATGTACTTATCGTCGGTGCAGGACCGTCGGGGTTATCTGCCGCGATAAAACTAAAACAATTAGCCTTAGCCGCGCAACAAGAGCTTTCTGTTTGTATTTTGGAAAAAGGGGCTCAAGTTGGTTCCCACATATTTTCAGGAGCCGTATTGGAACCAAGAAGCCTACAAGAACTTCTACCTGATACTTGGCAAGATGCACCACTGGATACCCCAGTGAGTGAAGATCAATTTTATTTTCTAACAAAAAACCGCTCCTATAAACTCCCTACCCCAAAACCAATGCACAATGAGGGAAATTACATTATTAGCTTAGGTGAGCTCTGTGTCTTTCTTGCAGAACAAGCTGAAGCATTGGGTTGTGAAATTTATCCTGGCTTTGCTGCAGTCAAAGCACTTTATAATGACCAAAATCAGGTTATTGGTGTGGAAACAGGTAGCGTTGGTATTAATAAAAATAATGAAAAAACAGAACATTATCAACCCGGAATGCATTTGCTTGCGAAGCAAACCTTGTTGGCTGAAGGCTGTCGCGGCCAATTAAGCCAAAAATTGATGGCTCGTTATCATTTAAGAGATAAATCAAACCCCCAAACCTATGGTTTGGGAATCAAAGAAATTTGGCAAGTCAGTGCAGAGAAACATGAACCAGGCAAAGTGATCCATACCGTAGGTTGGCCCATGGACTATTCTACCTATGGAGGCTCTTTTATTTATCACTTGTCCAAACAACGAGTAGCAATTGGTTTTGTTGTCGGCCTGGATTATAAAAATCCTTGGCTTAGCCCCTTTTCTGAATTCCAGCGCTTTAAAACTCATCCAATGGTGAGTTCGCTATTAGCTGGTGGGGAACGTATTAGCTATGGGGCTCGTGCTTTAAATGAAGGCGGATGGCAATCCCTACCTAAATTGACCTTCCCTGGTGGCGCTTTACTTGGGGATGCAGCTGGCTTCCTTAATGTTCCCAAAATTAAAGGTATTCATATGGCGATGAAATCAGGAATGCTTGCCGCAGAAGCCTGTTTTGACGCATTAAAACAAACTGAAACAGCACCAATTGAATTAACCAGCTATCCTGAAAAAGTAAAAAGCTCATGGTTGGAACAGGAATTATATTCTGTTCGTAACATAAGACCGGGTTTTAAATGTGGGCTAATTCCCGGATTAATCAATGCCGCTTTTGAAACCTATATCACAAATGGAAAGTCACCTTGGACTTTGGCAAATCATGCCGATTACAAAAGCTTAAAATTAGCTAAGAAAGCTAAAAAAATTGATTATCCTAAACCAGATAATGTGCTTACTTTTGATCGATTATCCTCGGTGTTTTTATCAGGTACATTTCATGAAGAAGATCAGCCTTGCCATCTTGAGTTAAAAAAACCTCAACTGGCAATCGATGTGAATCTAAAAAAATATGCCTCCCCTGAAAGCAGGTACTGCCCTGCAGGGGTTTATGAAATTGTTGAATATGAAGATGGCCCACGATTACAAATTAATGCTCAAAACTGCATTCATTGTAAGACCTGTGATATAAAAGATCCGCGTCAAAATATAGTATGGCACGCTCCTGAAGGAGGTGGCGGTCCTAATTATTCGGGAATGTAAAAATATCGTAGGCTGGGCTGAAAAATCCCGCAAAAACCCATTTATGCTACTCCTGATTCTGGGCTTTTCAGCCCAGCCTTGTGCAGCATTCATCAAATAACAGAAGTTAGCCTAGTAATCTAAGCTACACTTCCTCCTCCACAATTTCACTATCCCAGTGCATAATAGCAAGCTCATCCCACCACTTGCTTAAAGAATATTGATTAAAATAAGTAGCCAATTGGTTTGAGAGCAACGTTCTGCATTCATCTTTGAGATATAAACTGCAAGTAAGTACCATCCTAATGGTCTCCTCACTAAGCTCCCAGCAATCATCATTCAATTTTAAGAAAACAATAGGAATTAGCTCCTGACGCTCTACATCAGAGATATAAGGCATGCATGCCGTAAGTACTTGCATTACAGCACGCTTAATTTCTAAAGGAGCCTGAGCAAGCAATCCAAGAGAAGCGTTCAATACTTCGTTACGTCGAGCCTCATTAAAATAGGGGATACAGCCAATACAATCATGTAATCCAACCTCACAAATATCAGGATTCTTGTCATGTATTTTTAAGAGCATTTGCTTAAGAACCAACTGCTGTGAATGCTCAGCAATATAAGGCATGAATTTAATAATCGTCTTGCGTGCCATATTGTTCACAAAAGAGTTTTTATCGTTAGCCATAGGTAGTATTAGATCAAAAACTCTCTGGTGGTTTTTTTCATCTAATCCTGGTATCAAGGGGGTTATCACTTGCAGTGCCATGCCACGAACAATAGAGTGGTTATCATTTACCCTAGGAATAATTGCATTAAGCGCCACGTGATGATTCTCATCGTTAAGGTACGATATAAGCGACAGCATTGCTTGCAATACCATGTAACGGTGACTCCAATCGTTATCGTCCAAATAAGGTAAAATGACGTCAAGTACCTGTTGATGTTGTTCATTATTAAGATAAGGCATCAACTGAAGCATCGCCTGCAATAAGGCATCGCGAACGATCCAATTAATATCATTTAAATTAGCAAAAATAACGTTAAAAGCCTCTTCACGTTTCTCATCACTCAAATGAGGAATACATACGCCCATAATTTCTAAAACAGCTTTGCGTATTCGCCCATTGGTACTATCTAGGTTAGGGAGGACCACATTAAATACATCTGAACATTGTTCCCTATTGAAATAATGTATGCACGCAGAAATAATTTTTAAGACCGCTAGGCTTATCTTCCAGTCACCAATGCCTAATTTAAGAAACAGTGCTCGAATGACCACATCACAACATGCATTATCTAAATAAGGTATGCACGTGGATATAATTTTTAAAGCGTCCTCACCAATAAGCCAATTTTTATCATCTAACTTTAATGCAATCAATTCACCTACTTTTTGGTGTTGAGTATCATCAAAATAAGCCATGCGTACAGCGGCCAAAGGAAATGCATTTTCATAAATGCCATTTATTCCATTCGATAGCTCCCAAACAGCATCGATTGTTTGCAAACTACTCTCATGTTGGGATAGATGCTCGCTAACGATTTGTTGTGCTACAAAACGAACCTTTGGCGCTTTATCATTTAGTTTAGAGCGTATGGCAGCAAACATCAGCTCCCGATTCTTATCATTAAAATAAGGAATACATACAGAAATAATTTTTAGTATTGCCGCACGAATAGAAGAAGAAGCATCATCATTTAGTTTTGGAAGAATGATATCAATTAATTCTTGATGTCTCTTATCATCAAGGCAAAGAATCAATACCGGTAAAATTTGTAATATGGTGAGGTTATCTTCCGCATCAAGCCCTTGTCCTTTTAAGCCGTCTGAGGAAAAATGCGGATACTTTTCCCTGATATCATCGATGATATTTTTTACTTCGCCTTTAGCCTGTTCTCTATTAATGCTTAAAAACTGCATCAAATTAATATATTTTTTATGGGTATCGGCATTATTTAACAGCTCGTTAAAACAAGCGATACGCTGCTCCCCTGTCATAAGCGGAATCCAATGATTCGCATGATGTATTACTAATAAATGGCGTGCTAATTCATCGGGTAAATAAAGGTTGGAGCCTACAAGTAAAAAAATTAAACCATAAAGATGGGCATCTCCTGTCTTGTCTTTAATGTATTCTTTAATTAATTCATCAAGATGATTGATATTATGCGTTTTACAAAAAAACAAGTGATCATTGTCGTGTCTTTTAGCCTTTATTAATTTTTTCAAACTTAGGATTTGCCAACGAAGATCATCATCTTGATTCCGAGAAAGCAAAATTTTGACAGCCCAATAAAGAGATTCATTGCGTAACTCATCAATTAAGTTAACAATAATCTCTGAAGGCATATTAAGAAAAGCCAATTTATCAACAACTTCCGGCGTTTTCAAAAAGCTCTGGAGCACCATAGGACAAGCTGCTGCCATAGCATGGGTTAGCATATTTTAAAACTACCAAAGAAAAAGCTATAGAGAGTCGCACATTATACTCTCTGAGTGCCCAGGGTCAATTTATTATGTACGAAGTACTGGATTTCCTCTGAGCATTTACACTACCTCAAAAATCACGCAGCGCAGCATTGTTCAATATTTAAACTATAATTATATAAGGATGCTAGTTATCTAAGGAGAGGATGAAATGAAAAAGCTTCTTATAGGATTATTGTTAGCTCAAATAAGTTCAATGGCTTTTGCAGATACTATTGTCACTCAAACAAGTAATTGGAAAAGCGTCCCTATCGTTGTTGATCCAGGCACACAGGTCTATCGTTATGAAGGCCAAGCCCCTGAAGGCGATTATTATTACTCCTATACTGGCCATAGATGTTTTAAAGAAAAAAGAGAGGTCGTAGGAGTTAATGCCATAATATTCCATGCAGGAGTACCTGGCGGTAGTGATATTTACTGTTATGCAGAATAATGCAAACTAAAAGCCTAGATTCAATTCATTTCTTCGTTTAAGAAATGCAATTGCAGTCTAGGTTTTACGGAAGGAGGATACACCTATGAAAAGCTATCTAAATCCTCAACCATTCGCTGTAGATCGTGTCAGTAAGATTAATGAAAAGCTTATCAAACCCGAACACTTTAAGTCTTACAAAGGTAATAAAACTGCTAAAGAAATTTACAAAAATGAATCAGAAGAACAAGCATGGACTGATGTTCTTGAAAAATTTAACCCATATCAAAAACTTAAACATGATTAGGTTTTAATTAGACACATCGTATGAGCAACTATTCAAAAGCCTGTCATTGCAAATGCAGTAAAGCCTCCTGATTCTGTGCCTCGAACTCCTGGGTTAATAGTATGGACCCTACCCTTTAAAAAGGCTTCGAATCGAGCCAGAATGAAGGTGTAATAACGTCATTCATAAAAAGAGAGGGTCCATATGAACAATATTAAAGTATTAGGTATCGATTTGGCAAA
>JARLJR010000151.1 GCA_031291095.1 Legionella sp.
GCATTAAACGAGTTTTCCTGGCGACCATAGCGGTCTGGAACCACCTGAATCCATCTCGAACTCAGAAGTGAAACAGACATGCGCCAATGATAGTGTGAGGTCTCCTCATGTGAAAGTAGGTCATCGCCAGGGTTTTATTAAGAAGAGAAAAGCGGCCTTGTGCCGCTTTTTTTGTTTCTATCATCTATTAAATAAATACTAATTTACCTCTTCTCCCCAACCCCCGTCATCCCGAGCGTAGCGAGAGACCTCCTGAAAGTGGCTCAGTGCCTGCATCGGAGATCCCTCACTACGTTCGGGATGACGTTGGCTACGTTCGGGATGACGTTGGTTACGTTCGGGATGACGTTGGTTACGTTCGGGATGACGTTGGTTACGTTCGAGATGACGGCTGGTAGAGAGAGTGCTCGTCATTGCGAACAGCGTGAAGCAACGCAGGGTTCTGCGCTTCGATCTATTGTGTACAAGAGCAAAACTTTGGCAAAAGCAGCTCTCGCTTTTTATTTCTGCCATCCATTAAATAAATACTAATTTACATCTTCTCCCCAACCTCCGTCATCCCGAGCGTAGCGAGGGACCTCCTGAAAGTGGCTCAGTGCCTGCATCGGAGATCCCTCACTACGTTCGGGATGACAACTGGTAACATTTGAGACGGAGTCTGACGGGGAGTGCTCGTCATTGCGAACAAAGTGAAGCAACCCATAGTACCGTGCTTCGCTCTACTACCGACAAGAGAATAAGATTATTGGTAATAACAGCCCAAATTCGATCAAACATAAAAAAACCTGGTTGCAAGCAACCAGGCTACATTGGCTCAATAAATAACTAATCAGTAATAATCAATAGTAGTAGTCGTCACATCAATAGGCCCTTGACGATAGGGAAATACCATAACCGGCTCAACAACAGGAGTAACCGCTACTTGCCGATAGGCAACAACTTGGGTACAACAACATCCAGACATAAATACCACAACCCCCATCAGAACAATCCATTTCATCATAAGCCCCTATCTTTATATTTACTCAAAGTGTAGATTAATTAGCCACATATCGCCAATAAGGACACAGATTTTTTTATCAATGCAACTCGTTCTTCCGGTTCATTTTGAATCAGTATATACTCATCACCTTGATATCGACAGCAATTCGACAGGATGTGAGGATGTTAGATAGAGCCAGTGTAGTTGATGAACAATTTATTAAGCGGGTACGGCAAGCAGATTTTCCCATACCCAATAGCTCGATTAGTTTAGAAACAGCCGAGTTGGATAAAAAGGCCGCCATAGAGTTGTTTGATTCCCAAATTAAATCACGTTTACTCGATTTAATTGCCAGACAACTTAAAGAAAAAGGCTTATCTTTTTATACCATTGGCAGCAGCGGGCATGAGGGAAATGCGGTTTTTGGCCAAGTTTTTCGACCAGAGGATATGGCCTTTTTACATTACCGCAGCGGTGCTTTCTATATACAACGCTCGAAACAAGTAAAAGGTATTGATGGGGTTAAAGACGTTTTACTATCTCTAGTCGCCGCCTCTAATGATCCTATTTCCGGTGGACGACACAAAGTATTTGGCTCAGTACCCCTAAATGTCCCACCACAAACCTCAACAATAGCGTCACATTTACCCAAAGCTTTAGGTGCCGCCTTATCGATTAAACGCGCTAAAGACCTAGGAATAGAAAGCAATTTAGATCAAGATTCAATTATTCTGTGCTCCTTTGGCGATGCCTCAGCAAATCACGCAACAGCACAAACGACCTTAAATGCCTGCTCATGGATTTCCCAACAAAATTACCCATTACCGCTTGTTTTTATCTGCGAAGATAATGGCATTGGCATTTCCGTACCTACACCAGCGAATTGGATTGAGCAATCAATTAATTCGCGCCCAGGATTAAATTACATTGCTTGTGATGGACTAAATCTTGCTGATATTTACGCGAAAGCTCAAGAAGCAGAATACCTGGCACGCTATAAAAAGCAGCCTGTATTCTTACACATGCGTTGTGTACGCCTATTAGGTCATGCCGGATCAGATATTGAGTCACAATACCTATCCCAAGCACAAATAGAATTCACAGAATCTCATGATCCCTTATTACACACCGCAGGCATGCTTTATCGCGAAGGCTGGATGAGCCTAGAAGGAATCATCAGCCTCTACGAAAGCAATAAACATTTAATTGAAGCAAAAGCTGCTGAAGCAATTAGCCAACCGAAAATGGATAGTGCCGAGGCAATCATGGCCTCCATTGTTCCTAAAATTACTCAAAAGCAAAAATACGCTTTACCAAACGAAGTAAATCGTGCGGCAGTATTTGCCGGCGCTTATCCGCAATTGAAGCAAAAGCGCAACCTATGCCAGCATATTAATTTTGCACTCACTGATTTGATGATGCAGTATCCAAATATGGTGGTTTTTGGTGAGGATGTAGGCAAGAAGGGTGGGGTATACCGAGTTACCGCTGATTTGCAATTTCGCTTCGGCAAACGCCGCGTTTTTGACACCCTCCTGGATGAAACCACAATTTTGGGTACAGCAATTGGTATGGCTCATAACGGTTTTATCCCAGTCCCTGAAATCCAATTTTTAGCTTACCTCCATAACGCAGAAGATCAATTGCGTGGAGAAGCATCGACACTATCCTTTTTCTCTAGCGGCCAATACCAAAACCCTATGGTGATTCGTATTGCTTCACTAGCCTACCAAAAAGGATTTGGCGGTCATTTTCATAATGACAACTCAATTGCTGTATTACGTGATCTACCTGGCGTGATTGTTGCATGTCCTTCCAACGGTCCAGATGCCGCTAAAATGCTACGTACCTGCATGCGTTTAGCTCATGAAGAAGGGCGGGTAGTGGTATTTTTAGAGCCAATCGCACTGTATATGACGAAAGACTTACACCAAACGGGTGATAATGGTTGGCTGTTTGATTATCCTCAACCCAATGAAATGATTGCCCCTGGAGAAGTTGGCAGCCAGGGTGAAGGTTCTACGGTTATCTTAACTTACGCCAACGGTTATTATTTATCATGCCAAGCGGCAAAAGTCTTAAAAGACGAACATAATATCGACGCAAAAATTGTTGATATACGCTGGCTTAGTCCTCTACCTGCTGAAGCTATTTTGAAAGAAGTAGCTCAGGCAAAACAGGTACTTATTGTAGATGAAGGCCGACAAAGTGGCTCTATAAGTGAAGGCTTGATTACCTTACTAGTAGAAGAAGCAGCATCGAGTTTGCAAATTAAACGAATTACCGGTAAAGATTGTTTTATTCCATTAGGGACTGCTTGGCAATATTTGTTACCAAGCAAAGAAAGTATTATTGAAGCGGTAATCGCGTTACAGTCAGAGAAAAGGGAGATAGAAATTGGACGACTTGTTGTTTCTTGATGAACAATTGCGAGATGACGAACGAATGATACGCGACAGCGTCGCTCGTTTTGTTACTAATGATGTAGTGCCTTTAATGGCTGAATCCTATGAACAGGCACATTTTCCACGTGAACTGATTCGTAAATCTGCAGAGTTAGGTTTATTAGGGCTGACCTTACCGGCAGAATATGGTGGGGCAGAAGCATCCTATGTTTCTTATGGTTTGGTATGCCAGGAGTTAGAAAAAGGCGATAGCGGCTTACGTAGTTTTGTTTCCGTACAAAGCTCCTTATGCATGTACCCCATTTTTCGTTACGGCAGTGAAGAACAAAGAGTACGTTATTTACCAGGAATGGCCACCGGAGAAATTATCGGCTGCTTCGGTTTAACTGAGCCTGATGCCGGTTCTGATCCATCAAGCATGCGCACCAACGCTAAAAAAGAACATGGCGGCTGGCGTTTAAACGGCGCAAAAATGTGGATTACCAATGCACCCATCGCAGATATTGCTATTGTATGGGCAAAGACTGAGGAAGGAATCCGTGGATTTATCGTTGATACTAAATCTGAGGGAGTAAGTTGTCCTGAAATTAAATTAAAGATGTCTTTACGTGCTTCAATTACTGGCGAGTTAGTTTTTGATAATGTATTTGTACCCGATGAAAACCTACTTCCAGGAACAGAAAAAGGATTAGGAGCTGCTTTAAGTTGTTTAAGTCAGGCTCGCTATGGGATCGCTTGGGGAGCAATGGGTGCGGCAATGGCGTGCTTTGACACTACCCGCGACTACCTATTAGAGCGTAAACAATTTAATAAGCCCCTAGCGTCGTTCCAGATTATTCAAAAAGACCTAGCAGATATGTATACTGAAATTATTAAGGCACAATGCCTGAATCTACAAATAGGTCGTTTGAAAGAGGAACAACGCGAGACACCAGTAATGATTTCATTAGCAAAAGGTAATTCTTGTCGTGAGGCATTGAAAATTGCCAGAAAATGCAGGAATCTATTAGGAGCTAATGGAATTAGCCTGGAGTATCATGTTATACGGCATATGCTTAATTTAGAATCAGTCTTTACCTATGAGGGTACGGATAACGTCCATACCTTAGTGCTAGGGAAGCATATTACGGGAATTAATGCTTTTGGTTAAATGTAACTATTCAGCATTACGACTCAATGATCCCTTCTCCCATTTTTGTGGGAGAGGGGAGGCATAAGTGAATAGTTGTGTTTAATTGTTCTAAGCAGCAATTCCTCCATGTTTAATTGCAACTTACAGGGAGTATCACTATGTCAAAAATGATTTTAAAAAAAGCCTTAATTCTAAGTTTATTTACATTAAGCATGTCATCAGTACAGGCAGATCAAAACAAAGATCTTTTAGTGAATCGATGCCATGATCTGGCAAAAATGGTTAAGTCATTGGTGGTAAGCCAACATAATCCCACCTGTGTTGATAAGCTAGTATTAGCCTCCAACCAAATGAGTGTCGCCGCAACGTTGATTGCAGATGATTCTGTAGACCAGGCAAAACAAATAATCGTAAACGCAGTAAAAGCCTTACAATTTGCAGAGCTAACCGGATGCAGCCATTACATTGAAATTTCACATTCGAAACTAGAAGCCAACAAGCTAAGACATCTACTCTAACAGAGCAAAAATCCTGCTTGAGGTGTTTAAAGTTGAATTTAAACCTTGTCTCTACACCTCAACTACTTGTTATTTTCCCCAGACTTAGTTATCATTTGGACCAATCGGGGCGTAGCGCAGCCTGGTAGCGTACTAGCATGGGGTGCTAGTGGTCGAAGGTTCAAATCCTTCCGTCCCGACCAAGCCCAGTAAGGGTTTTAAGAGTTTTCCTCCCTCCTCAAAAGATTTTAATGGGTACTTTAGTGGGTACTTAGAAAATCGGATCTTCACAAATTAAATAATAATATGTCCCCGGAATATAAAAGAAAGCCTGCGAATCAAGATGAAATCAAATTGTACTGCTTGGTCGGGGAGGCTTTATGCATGGTTCAGCATTTAGAAGATGCACTTAGTCATTCAATCACATTAAAAAGGGATGTGAAGAAACCTTATAGTATGCCTTTAATAAAAGCCAATGAGCTTTTAGAAGGATATCGCTTTTATACCCTTGGGAGAGCTATCAATCTTGCGAAAAAAGAGGGTATATACACTGAGTCACTACTGCAAAATTTAGAGATTTTTTTATCGGAAAGGAATTGGTTAGTGCATAAATGCATGCCTCAAAACAGGGAGGATTTGTACTTTGAAACGAGCAAGAATAGGCTCTTTCATAAGATTAAGAGTATTACCGAACAGGCTCAAATTCTTCTACAGTTTATAGAGGTAGATCTTATTGATTTTTCATCATCAAATGGTCTCGATATGTCGGGTATTAAGGCAGTAATGCAGAAGTATTATGAATAAAGCAAAACATACATTGATTTTAAATCCCTTGGACAAATGAAAAATTTGAAATCAAAAGTGGCGAAAATAAATTTTTCAAGAATTATTATAAGCAAAAAACAGGCGATTGCCTGTCTTTAAAGATCTAGATTGCGGGACTATTGAGCTGGAGAGTTCAATTCATTAGTGATGTTCATATGTTGATTGATCCATTGCTGGATCACTTCAAAGTGCCAGGATAAAAGTGAACCGTTTAATTTAATCGGTTTGGGGAATTTTCCAGTTAACCACCATCGTCGAAGAGTGATTCGGTTGACCCCGATAATTTGTTCGATATCACCCATAAATAAAATTTGTTGTTTGATACTCATACAGTCACTTAATTTCAATGTTATAAAACGTTATAATACTTTTTTAAGATAGTAACGTTTATGTCCTTCAGGTGCATTTTCTATTATACCAAATACGTCATAACCAAACTTTAAATAAAAATCCTTAGCTTGCCAATCGAAAGTGTCAGTTTGAGAAATAATGCTTCCAACTTTTTTAGCTTCTTGCTCAATTTTCGTCAATAATAGTGTGCCTAAGCCTTTATTCCGAAAATTTTCATCTACATAAAACTCACTAATATAGAGCATTTGCCAACAAGAAAATGCATTGATGCCAGCGATTACATTCCCTAATTTATTACAAATATGAAAGTTAAGAGGTAGATAATCCATTTTAGAATTATAGTTAACTTGTGTTTTATTGAAATCGCCCAGCGTATTATCAATATATTCTATAACTTCATTAGAACTTTTAATTATTTCCCATTGCATATTAGTCTTCTTAAATTAGGTTTTTAGAGATGAAAATTATTAAGCCGATCCCATGATTGATGAAAAAGGCTTAATAGCTTCTCAGTATCAAACATAACCTTCTTGCTATTGGCTGTTAGCATTGAGTGTTTTCGCATAAAAGCTATAGAATAAAATAATCTATAAAAATCAAGCCTGTCTTGGGCTGACTTATCAAGATTTAAAGCCTCTGCCCAGCAATCAGTATATATAGTATCAAGGCCTTCAAGCTCAAGACATGTACTTGTTAGCGCAATTACCAATAATGGGTCACCAAAACAAATTTCATCAACATCTACAATCCCTGCGATCTGACCATCATGGATCAATACGTTGCGTTCGCTGGCATCCCATAAAAAAGGTGTTGGTCGAATAATGCTAAAGTTCTCTTTCATTTTTTGAGCCATGTTAAGAACTTGTGTAACCATATCTGGATTAAAAACAGCGTTTTTAGTTATATGCTCTTTGTATAACTCCAATCTTTTTGTCAAAAATTCATACCAGGTTTTTTCTGTTGGGATTACGTCATAACTGTCCAAAATACCATAACCTGGTCCGTCAGGAAGGCTGACACATAAAGCCTGGATATTAACCATTTCATTAGCTAAATTTTTCTTTTCTGTATTCGTTAGTTCTTTATAAACATTAATCAGGTCATCGCCAGGCAAACGCCTCATCAGTAATGAAGGAAAAGAGGAATACTTGCACTCTAAATCTGAATTAATAAACTTAGCTAGAGGGATTCCAAGAGGGATTAGCATGTTCTGCCATGCAATAGCAGCGTGAAATTTATGTTTGTGACTGATATCAGTCAAACGAAGTACATATTCTGCAGTAGAAGTCTTTACAGCATATACAAAATTTTGATCACCAGTTGGCAGTCTTGTCGCAGATAGTACCCGCTCTCCTGTCATTGAATATACAACAGAAGATGTAACTTGTTCATTGGGTATTGGAGTATTAGTATTCATTAGAGTCAGTGCAACTTAATTGAAATTTATTTTCTATACCGTAAGTATACCTTGATCTGCATCTTCTAAAACTTCTTTACTAAGAGGTAGAAGCCACTTTAATAAGAATGCTTAGGGACAAGACTCATCAAACAGACCATTTTGTACTGACGTGGTCAACCAAATTGTTACACCCTAGTTAAGCAACTTTCATTAAAACATCGCTCTGTTTTTCAAATTGATTTGGGCTTAAATATCCCAAATATGAATGTAATCTGTGGCTGTTATAGAACATGGTGATGTAATTCA
>JARLJR010000152.1 GCA_031291095.1 Legionella sp.
GCATTAAACGAGTTTTCCTGGCGACCATAGCGGTCTGGAACCACCTGAATCCATCTCGAACTCAGAAGTGAAACAGACATGCGCCAATGATAGTGTGAGGTCTCCTCATGTGAAAGTAGGTCATCGCCAGGGTTTTATTAAAGTGACAATAAGTATTAAAGGCTTTAAATGTCACTAAAGTACTTACAGATGTAAGTGAGCGATACATGCCGGCGTAGCTCAGTTGGTAGAGCAACTGACTTGTAATCAGTAGGTCCCGGGTTCGATTCCTGGTGCCGGCACCATCTAAATTAAGTTGGCCGTCAAACAAAGTGTTGACAATCATAGCATCTTAAAAGACAATAGCGTTCTTTTTGGAGGGGTTCCCGAGCGGTCAAAGGGATCAGACTGTAAATCTGACGGCTCTGCCTTCGAAGGTTCGAATCCTTCCCCCTCCACCAGTATTAAGAAGAAAAAATAGCGGGTGTAGTTCAATGGTAGAACTTCAGCCTTCCAAGCTGATAGCGTGGGTTCGATTCCCACCACCCGCTCCAATTACAGTGAAGATGTTTACTTATATAATGATTTAAGCATATATATAAGCCCACATAGCTCAGGCGGTAGAGCACTTCCTTGGTAAGGAAGAGGTCGTTGGTTCGAGTCCAGTTGTGGGCACCATGAAATATTAATTTAGCATATGGGGAGACTTTCCAATGGCGAAGGAAAAATTTGAGCGTAAAAAGCCACACGTTAACGTGGGTACTATTGGTCACGTAGACCATGGTAAAACAACTTTAACTGCAGCTATTACGACAATTATGGCGAAGAAATTCGGTGGTACAGCTAAAGCGTACGACCAAATCGATGCTGCGCCAGAAGAAAGAGAGCGTGGAATTACAATTTCTACTGCTCACGTAGAATATGAATCATCTGCAAGACACTATGCGCACGTAGACTGCCCAGGACATGCTGACTATGTTAAGAACATGATCACTGGTGCTGCGCAAATGGACGGAGCGATCTTAGTAGTATCAGCAGCTGATGGCCCAATGCCACAAACTAGA
>JARLJR010000024.1 GCA_031291095.1 Legionella sp.
AGTTCATTCATGAATTCATCGAAGACATTGCCCTCTTTGCTCTCAAAGAGACTAAAGTTAAATCTCCTGGAGGGACTGCACCAGGAGATTGCTTTTAATGCTTTTTGTGTTCTGAGTCCTTAGCTTGACGGCTATGGGCTTCACCGCCCAGCTACATTTTACTCAGGAGGACGTGCTTTTTAATGTGTAACTCGTCTAACCTTTGCCACATCATAAATCGTAATCGGGTCTTGAATCCCTTTGACTTTAACACGCAAATGTCCATTTGTTTCAATGTCTTGGCCAACTTCAGAATAAGTAGCCTCTGAAATTAAAATTTGCCCCCCAAGGCTTAATCCCTGGATGCGAGAAGATAAATTAACAGAAGAACCTATGGCGCTATATTGCATGCGTTTTTTAGAACCAATGTTACCTACTATGGCATTTCCTGTATTAATACCAATACCCATATCCAATTGGGGTAGATTTTTTTGCGCATTTTCTCGATTAAATTTTTTAAGTTCTTTTTGCATATCCAAGGCACAATCTACTGCACGTAAAGAATCATTTTCTGTCGTGTATGGCGCACCGAAGAGTACCATAATTGCATCGCCAATAAAGGCATCTACGGTGCCCTTATGCTTCTCAATAACCCGTACCATCCGAGTAAAATACGCATTCAAAAGTGCGACGAGCTGATCGGCGGGGACTTTTTCTGATAAGGGGGTAAAATTTCTTAAGTCACTAAATAGAATGGTAATTTTAGTTTCATTCCCGCCCAATTTATGTTGTGTTGGGGAAGCTAAAATGGTGTTTACCACATCATCAGACATATAAAAACTGAAGGTTTTGCGAATTAAATCATTACGTATTTCTAATTGTTTTCTAATTTTATGTAATACATGATTTGAATAACGTAAAGAAAGCTCATCTTTAGCGATATTGGCCAGGTTTATCAACAACTCAAGTTGCTCGGGCTTAAGCTCTTTAGGAATTGTATCCGCCAAGCAAAAAGTCCCAACATTATAACCATCAGGAGAGGTAAGAGGTACACCTGCATAAAACCGAATAAAAGGTGAGTTTTGTACAAAAGGATTGTTTACAAATCGCTGATCCAGGGTCAAATCTTGAATAATTAAGGGTTCATTTTTTTTTATTGTCTCATTGCAAAAGGCGATTTCTCTTGGGGTCTCTTTCTCTTTTAAACCATGCAATGATTTAAACCACAGTCTTTTTTCATCTAAAAAAGCAATATAACAAATGGGGGCTTTCAATAAATCAACGGCTAAACGCACTAAGCGATCATATCCTTCTTCACTATGGGTATCCATGATTTGCAAAGCATTCAAGGCATTGACTCTTTGTTGCTCTAGTTGGTCACTGCTTAATGATTTTTTTGCCATAGCCATGTTAATCACTCCATTACCTCACGCCCTTTAATCAAGTATAGACCATCAAAATTTATCAACTATACTTAGTGTAAGTTCGGAATAGAGCGAAAAAAATGTTTGGCTGGCATACGCAACGACAAAAAGAAAGTGTTTCATTTAAGCTCAATGAAACACTAAAAATTGTTTTGCAAAACAATAAGCAACCCTTTGCCTCTCATTTAAGCCTCATGCAAGAAAATAGTAAATTAATTGATATTTCAATATCATTGGATAATTATAAAACGCTAAAAAATGAATTGCTTAAACCGGAATGTACAAATGATTCATTATTATCCCTATTGCATCACTTGAATCTGACAAAATTTGCCTCTGAAGTAAAAAATGAACTACAGAATTTTTCGTCAGGCCCTACATGCTCATGAAATTTCTCGATTACTCTACTTATAACCGAGCCATTACGTAATGCAAAGTAAACCAAGAATTCAAAGCACGGAACCCTGGGTTGCTTCACTTCGTTCGCAATGACGGAAAATTTAAATTGAGCGTTAATGCCCTGGATTAATTTATCCCGCGTCATTGCGAAGAATGTAGTGATGAAGCAACCCAGGAGTGCAAAACACAGAACCCTAGGGTGCGTCACTTAGTTCGCAATCACGAGGCTTACATTGGGTAATCTGGGCCGCTGCTATACTCTTCAGTATCGGTCGCATCTTCTGTCCGCGCCGAGGTTTCAGATTTATATTGCTCTTTAAAGCCAGAAAATTTATCTTTATTTCTCTGCTCTTCAGATTTACCAAAATTTGCGAAAAAATCGCGGATACTCACAAGAATATTTGTTAATCCTGCAAGGATTTTCGATATAACGCCTTTACTTTCAGTGGGTGCCTCTTTGATAAGTTTTGACTCTTTAGCGCTATCCAAAACCGTATCAATACATCCCACCAATACAGGAAAAGCCCCGCCTATAATTTCATATTCGTCTGCATTTTCTTTTGCTTTAACCAGTGATGCTTCAATTTTATTCAATTGGCTTAAAGCCGAATTAATAGCCCCAATCATTTTACCCGCATCATCTAATAGCAAATGATCTTGGCTAAGTCTGCTGGCATTATCGCCACAATAGCGAGTGAAATCGGTACCTGCTTTAATATAAGGTTGATCTCGATTCTCAATACCAACGCCCTGCTCATCATATTCTTGAATCGTATAAGCTTTCTCTAAAAACTCCGAAGGCTTCTTACTGTAATCTGCAGTAGAATTAGGGTTTACTTGATACAATTCTGCCGTAGCGTACCCAGCATCGAGGATTTTATAAAGTTCTTTTTTCAAATCCATAAGATGCGCACGTGATGAATCGATATATGATTGAATTTGTTTTTTATTTTTTTCAACATCATTTCTATCAATCATTTGAATCGGATTATCCGCATCCTGTTGCATCAGCGATTTAAGATGATCGGGTAGAGTAACTTTATCTCTATTAACACGCATATTTTTGCCCTAAATAAACACAATATTGACTATATTTTACCACAACCAAGTACAATTAGCATCATATTTTTTCAACTGCTCCTCCCAATTCCCTAGGTTTAAAAACTATTTGAAACAGTTGCAATAAATAGATTGATCTTATATTGTGTCATCGGGATTAAATGTAACTAAAAAGGAGTTGTTATGCCCAAGCTAAGTGACTATAAGATATTGGATTTTATTACCCCCAGTGTTTCCCTGACGTTTAATCTGACCAAAGAGCCTGTACAAACAAAAGCACTGCTCGTAGTTGAACGAAATCCGAATTCCTCATCTAAGGTCACTGACCTCCATCTAAATTGTGAAAATATAAAATTAATCAGCCTTACGTTAAGTGGAAGACAACTACAACCCGGTGAGTACGAGTTAAAAGACAATGTATTAACCATTAAAAACGTGCCTCAAGAAGGCCCTTTTTATATTGAAGCCGTTTCTGAGTTAGGTCAAAACACGGACTTGTTTGGTTTATATAAAACCGAGGGTACGGTCTTAGTGAAAGCAGAAACCGAAGGCTTACGCCGTGTATTCCCCTGCATCGACAGGCCTGATAATTTAGTAGACTACGTTACCACCATCATCGCAAATAAAAATCAATATCCAACCCTGCTCGCGAATGGAGTCCTTACAGGACAACGCACTTATGATGACGGCGTCCATTCAACTACCTGGAATGATCCGATAGCCAAACCCAGTTATCTTTTTGCCATGGTTGCAGGTGATCTAGCATGTTCTGCCACCTCATATAAAACGATGCAAGGCCAAGAAATACCCATTGAGTTTTATCTCCCCAAAAGCGATATTGAAAAATGTGACTTCGCTAAAGACGTGTTAAAAGGTGCGATGAAATATGATGAAGATCGTTTTAATTTAGAGCCCCCCGCAACGACACTTAAAGTGGCTGGCGTAAATAAATATGCCTCTGGGGCATCAGAAACTGCAAACTTAATTTTATTTAATACTGCAAATTTATTAGCTACTCAAGCAAGTAGAACCGATACCGATTTCATCCGCGTTCTTGACGTGGTAGCACATGAATATTTCCATACCTGGACCGGTAATTTGGTGACCATTCGTGACTGGTTTAATCTCTCATATAAAGAGGGACTAACTACACTAAGAGCATCTTTATTCTTAGAGCATTGTCTAGGGGTGGATTTAGACCGTATGTTTGATGGAAGAAGCCTTGATGAACGCGCCCCAAGGCCTGAGTCATACACTGAAGTACGAAGTTTATACACCACCGCAGCCTACGAAAAAGGTGCAGAAATTTTCCGTATGATCATGAATGCCATGGGCGAAAAGACATTTAATAAATGCTTGTCTGTTTTTTTGAAAAAAAACAAGGGTAAAGCCATCACACTAGAAAACATCATTGACTCCTTAAGTAGTCAATCTGGTGTTGAATTGCGTCCCTTTTTAAACTGGTTCTCCGCTGCCGGCACGCCAAAGGTTACGGTAACCGATGAATACAACCCAGAAACAAAAACTTATAAAATAAAATGCGTCACTCATGATGGCAAAGACCGTCCAATTCCAGTGACTCTCATGCTATTCAACAAAAATGGAACCCCAATTTCCCAAGAAGATGTACTTATGCTGGATAAACCCGAAATGGAGTTTGAATATCCCAATATTCATGAACGCCCCACACCTTCATTACTACGTGGATTTTCAGCACCAATACACTTGGAATATGAATACAGTGACGCGCAACTACTTTTGCTAATGCAATATGATGGGGATATTTATAATAAGTGTAAAGCAGTAAAAATGCTTATTACCCATATGGTCCAGGATTATTGTGCGGGCAAGGAACTTGAATTTAGCTCCGACTTCATTGTCGCCTACATGAACTTATTACTCAATAACCAACAAAAAACTTGGGTTTTAGCTGAGTTGTTGGCACTGCCATCAGAAGAGGCATTGATTGCCAGTTTACCTAATGCTGATTTTGAAAAAATTTCCGAAGCACGTCGATTGATTCAAAAAGAACTTGGAATGTCTTTAAAATCTGATTTGCAAGGAATGATTCACGAGCTCAATGCGCCCGCTAAAGCAGATGCCCCTTTTGATATTAATGCGGCGGGTAATCGTCGTCTTAAATCAGTGTGCTATTCTTATTTACTGGCAACCGATCCTGAGGCATCACAACACGCATTAATTAATCAGTTTAATGACGCGTTAGGTAAGAATATGACCGAAACTGTTTCGGCATTAAGCTTGTTAGTTAACATCAATTGCAGCCAACTGAACCAGTTATTAGAACATTTCTATACTTATTGGAAACACGATATTGATGCAATTAACTATTGGTTTAATTTGCAAGCGGCAGCTCATTCAACAACAGTGGTAAGTCGAGTAGCAGATCTTTTAAAACATGAGGCCTTTGATATCACAAACCCTAATAAAGTAAATGCATTATTAGGCGTATTTATCAAAAATCCATATGGTTTCCATAATGCCTCGGGCGCAGGCTATGAATTAGTCGCGTCAACTATTTTAAAATTGGAGCAATTTAACCCAAGCTTAGCCGCAAATCTCACTGAAAAATTTAATAGCTGGATGAAGGTAGAGCCCAAACGCCAGAAATTAATGCTCGATTGCTTGTCTCATATTTATGAAAAAGCATCTACTGAAGATGTGAGAAACATGGCAAAAAAGGAATTAGAGAAGGCTAACGTTACATTACCTTCTCCAAAACCTCGCCTTATTATTGATCCGCAACGAATTATTTGGGACTTTTTTGCAGATGAGACTTCTCCTCGGGCCCAAAGAAGTCCTAGAGATGAACCTAGCCCACCAGAGCAAGATGCGTCGGGGCTGTTCGATGATATATTGAATGGTGGGAATACCTTATAGAAACGTAGGCTGAGCTTTTCAGCCCAGCCTACATCAAGGCAATCAGGCTACTTATTCATGATCCGGATGAACAACGAAAATCCCCGGTGCATTGCGTAAATACTCGTTATAATCCATTCCATAACCAAAAATGAAATGATCTTCTATTTGCAACCCAACAAAATCAGCTGCTTGCAAACCATTTTCAACACGCTTAGAGTATTTATCAACCAGTACAGCACTGTATACTTTCTTTGCACCTAATTGATTAATTTCATCAATAATAGCAGCAAGAGTGATGCCCCCATCAAGAATGTCATCAACCACCAAAACCGTTCTTCCAGCTAAATTAACTGATGGTTTTACTTTCCAATGAATATCACCACCAACGGTTGCGCCGCGGTAACGCGTTGCATGAACATAATCTACTTCTAAAGGAAAATCCAAACGAGGAAGCAAGTTGCCTAAAAGAACCAGTCCGCCAACCATAACACATAACAATACAGGGTTTTCATCCTGCAATTCCTTATGAATGTTAATCGCCATTCGATCTAAAGCTGCTTCAACTTCATTGGTTGTAAACAAGCAAGTAGATTTTTCATATACTTCTTTAATTTTACTAGGAATAGTCATTTATGTGTTCTCTCGGTAAATATAGGGTTATGTATTACTCTTTATTTTTTCCTTTCCCAGGAAATGGACTGACGGTACTACCATAGGCAGGATTATCCTTAACTTTAGCTATTCCTTGTTTCTCTACTTCATCAATGCGATAAACCGATGGCATGGGGATAAACGTACGTTTCACACCATTAAATTCCAACTTTAAGCGCTCTTCAGAAGGATCAACAACTAATGTGGTCTGTTCGCCAAATACCAGCTCCTCTACTTCAAGAAAGCCAAATAAATCACTTTCTTTAATAGATCGCGCATATATTTCATAAATTGCCTCTTGATTAGCAAAAGTAATTCTGAATAAAGTTTTCTTCTTCATAAAATTAGCCTGTTCTGAACGCAGGGCGAATTATACAAAAATACGAGTGTTTTGGGTATAGATAATCTACCTATCTGCTACTTTTCACTTTGTCGAAGTCAAAGTAGCTGGTTGTAGTGGTGATTGATAATCATTAATTGGTTGTGATAGGGGCCTTAGCGTTAAGGAGGGATGTATTACTTGATACTTTTGCGCGATATAACAATAAAAACCAGAGGGATAAGGCCAGAGCATCTTACCAATTTCATCTAAAAAAGTTAACTTTTTAATCAATGTGGCACTATTTACAGGAGGTATATAACAAAAATTACTTAATGAAACCTGCCTGTAGCCTCTTTGAATGAACATGCGATTTAAATTTAAGGGAGTCCGCATTTTTATATTATGGTCGCTATAGCAATTCAATAAACCACACTTTATGGCACCACCCCATAAGCTCCAGGGGTTAATGCAGAGCAAAATAACATGCCCCATAGGTTTTAACACCCGATCAATCTCATCAATTAAACTGGAGCTCGTATTAAACGGTTCCAAGCTTAATGGAGCAACAACACAATCAATGCTATTCGCATTAAATGGCAAATGATTTAACTCACTTTCAATGTGAACTTGATGAGATAAGGCAAACGGTGAAACAATCCATTTGTGTTCAAAACCCAGTTTTTTTAACCAAAAATTCTCACCACAATTCCCCAGCTGGATTAGGGTGTCACCATAAACAGGCAGGCTAGTTGCTTCCAAATTAATAGAGAACTCATGCGCAGCAAAAAGACCAAGAGGTGATTGAAACCATTTATTCAATGCTCGATAGTATTTTTTTTGCTGTTTAATCAACAAAGTTATGCCTTTTAAAAAGGTTAATCCTCAATTAAACTACAATACAACGAGTTTCACCCGCAAACAATCCATTTTCCTTTTTTATATAGAAAAATGGTTAGGAATAAATTAATGGAATTTAATAGAACAGGACAACAATTTGCCTTGGAACAGGTTTTAGGTAAAGCACAAACATCCATCTATTCGGAGCAAGCCGCTAAAGAAAAAATGCCACTCACTCAATATCTTATAAAAAATAATATTTTATCTGCCGCAGCCATTGCACATACCTCAGCTCAAAGCTTTGGGGTTCCAATGCTGGATCTAGACAGTATTGAGATCAGTACCCTGCCCTTATCACTGGTGGATGAAAAATTGATGCTTCGCCATTCCATGATGCCTCTATTTTGCCGTGGAACCCATTTGTACTTGGCAGCCGAAGATCCCGGTGATCATAATGCCTTAAAAGAAATTCAATTTCATACCGGTTTGAATACCCATGCGATTGCAGTAGAGGCGAATAAATTGACTGCTTTGTTCACCCATTTATTAAACCTTAAGCATCATCAGGAATTGTCTGCATTCGATACCCCGACTCATCATGACGAACAGTATGAATTTACGATTAATCCAATGGATAGCGATGATACCCCTATTGTAAAATTTGTTAATCAAATCCTCTTTAAAGCCATTCAGCAAGGTGCTTCTGACATCCATTTTGAGCCCTTTGAAAAAGAATATCGTATTCGCTACCGACATGATGGCATTTTACATGAGGTAGCAAGTCCACCAGTCAATTTATCTGCACGAATTACTGCACGGATTAAAATAATGGCGAAATTAGACATTTCAGAACGACGTATACCCCAAGATGGTAGTTTTAAAATAAATCTACCTAATAAGCACCCCATTGATTTTCGGGTAAGCACCTGCCCTACCACAAACGGCGAAAAGGTCGTTATAAGAATATTGGATCTGGATACAGCAAAACTACACATTGAGGCCTTAGGATTTAATTCCAAACAACACGAATATTTTATGCGGGCAATAAAACGTCCCCAAGGAATGATTTTGGTAACAGGCCCCACTGGTAGTGGGAAAACCGTAAGCCTGTATGCAGCCTTAAATCTGCTTAACACCCAAAAAGTTAATATATCTACCGCTGAAGATCCCGTTGAAATTAAAATCACCGGCATTAACCAAGTTAATATCAACCCCAAAGTAGGACTCAATTTCTCCAAGGTTTTACGCTCTTTTTTACGCCAAGACCCCGACATTATTATGGTTGGTGAAATTCGTGATTTAGAAACCGCTGAAATTGCAATTAAGGCAGCGCAAACCGGACATCTGGTCTTATCAACATTGCATACAAACAGCGCGGTAGAGTCCTTAACGCGTTTAATCAACATAGGTATTCCAAGCTTTAATATTGTGAGTTCAATAACCCTCATTATTGCGCAACGTTTAGCGCGAAAACTTTGTGAACAATGCAAAACCCCGCGAACCGATCTTAATAAATCCAATTTATTAGCTTGGGGTCTTAATGAAACAGACCAACTTTATAAAGCCGTAGGCTGTTCTCAATGTACTGAGGGATATCGAGGCAGGATAGGATTATTTGAAGTATTGCCTATGACAAACACGTTAACTGAACTCATTATGGCAAGTGCCAATTCATTGGAGATTCTAAAAGCAGCCCAAAAAGAAGGTATGACCAGTATTTATCAATCAGGTATGGAAAAAGTAAAGCAAGGAATAACTACCCTAGAGGAGATCAATCGGGTAACCGTTGAGTAAATTATGATTCAGATGAAAAAAAATACCAGCTCTCTGCTAACATTTCGTTATACAGGTAAAAATACACTCGGACAAAAAATCGCTGGATCCATTCAAGCGCGGAATTTGACGCTCGCTAAAATCGACCTACGCAAACAAGGAATTATTATTACTAAAGTAGTCCAGAAGCGTAATCTAATTATTTTTAATCAATTAAATAAAAAGTTAACTTCAGCAGACATCGCACTATTCAGCCGTCAGCTCGCAACCATGGTTGAATCAGGAATACCGTTAATGCACGCGCTTGATATTGTCGCTAAAGGGCAAATAAATCCCCATCTTCAGGAGTTAATTAATGAGATCAAGCAGGATATTGGAACTGGTTTAACACTATCTGAAGCATTAATGAAACATTCTCAGTATTTTAATAACCTATTCTGTAATTTAGTTAAAGCAGGCGAACAATCAGGCACACTAGATATTATGCTCAATAAGATTGCTTGCTATAAAGAAAAAATTGAATCTATAAAAAAGAAAATAAAAAAGGCGCTAAGCTATCCTATAGCCATTGTAAGCGTGGCGGTTATTGTCACTGTAGGCTTACTTATGTTTGTTGTTCCACAATTTGAAACCTTATTTCAATCATTTGGTGCTGATTTACCTGCCCTAACCTTGGTCGTGGTAAAAATCTCTCAATATGTCCAATCCTGCTGGTATTGGATTTTTGCTTCTTTGGCTTTAAGCATTTATGCATTTATTTATGCACAAAAACATTCTACAGCCTTCGCATTAGCTATTGATAGACTGCTATTAAAAATACCTATTATTGGTTCAATTATAGAAAAGACCGTTATTGCCCGGTTTTCACGAACCTTATCCATTACTTTTGCAGCGGGTTTACCCCTAGTTGATGGCCTCAAATCGGCTGCTGGTGCAACAGGAAACATGATGTATTCTAAAGCAATAGAATATATAAAAAATGAGGTTTTTACTGGAATACCCATGAATAAAGCTATGGAAAATACTCGCTTATTTCCAAATATGGTCATGCAAATGATCGCTATTGGTGAAGAGTCAGGGGCCTTGGAAAAAATGTTAAGTAAAATTGCAGACTTTTATGAAGAAGATGTAGATAATTCAGTGGACGCACTGAGTCGTTTATTAGAACCGATTATCATGTCCATCATTGGGGTTCTCGTGGGTGGCCTGATTGTGGCGATGTATATGCCTTTGTTTAAATTAGGCTCGGTAATTTAGAAGGAAAAACAAAATGATGTATGAACTCATCACCCACCATTCATGGTTCCTTTATGTAGCTATTGCCTTACTTTCGCTTGCAGTAGGTAGTTTACTTAATGTGGTCATTTACCGTTTCCCCATTATGCTCAAAAACGAATGGCAGCATGAATACAATGAATTAATGAACATTAAAAGTGAAGAAAAAACTGCACTGAATTTGTTTTTGCCTCGCTCATTTTGTCCCTCATGTAACACCATGGTTAAGGCTTGGCAAAATATCCCCATACTAAGCTTTTTAATCCTCCGAGGTCGTTGTTATTATTGTAAAACATCTATTTCACCTCGCTATCCATTAATTGAGTTAGGCACTATGCTGCTGTCACTCTATGCCTGCTGGCATTTTGGCTTTACCTGGCAATTGGCCTTTGCGCTTAGTGCCATATGGCTTTTAATTTGTCTGTTTTTTATTGACCTGGATCATCAATTGCTGCCCGATGGCTTAACTTTAGGCTTATTATGGTTAGGTTTAATTGCGAACACGCAAGGCTTATTTACCTCACTGCCTGACGCAGTGCTTAGTGCAGCTGGCGCATACCTTGTATTGTGGCTTTTAATTAAACTATTTTATTTAGCTACAGGTAAAATTGGGATGGGCAATGGCGATTTTAAATTGTTTGCCGCTTTTGGTGCCTGGTTTGGTTGGAAATTATTGCCATTAATTCTCCTATTCTCGTCAATTACTGGAACAATATTTGGGCTCTTATATTTATACTTGAACAATAAATCAAGAGATACTACAATCGCATTTGGCCCTTTTTTATGCATTTCAGGATTAGCTGTATTATTTTGGGGACAAGAACTTTTAGATTGGTATTTGCATTTGTGGTTCTAAAAGCCCCACACACTGCCATTAGGTTGAATGGTGCAATGACGTGTAGGTTTTTGGTTCAGATGGGGCTTGATGCATGGGTGTTGGGCCATGGGCCCAACCTACTTTATAAATATAATCATTAAGTTAAAAGCGATCGCATGAGGAGTAGGATGTTGTATCAAATTATTTTGTTTGATTTAGATGATACCTTAATTGATTTTTCAGCTGCAGAGCAAATCGGTATACGTAAAATTCATGACCAGTTTTATCCGACCACCCCTTATCCACTCTTCGAACAGCACTTTAAAAAATTGAATAATGAACTTTGGTCACGCGTTGGCGCCGAGGAAAATGGGCTTATGCCAAGTGAGGTGCGGTTTTTACGCTTTAAACAATTAAACGAAGTCATAGAGTGCACAGTGTCTTCCCATGAAGTAGCCGATGCTTATGAGCATTATCTTATTGAGCACATTGAGTGGATTCCTGATGTTAGAAAAACCATTGAATTCCTACATCAAAAAGGCCACATCTTAGGCATTATTACTAATGGATTCTCTGCATCTCAACTTAGAAAAAAAGAAAAATTTGCCCTTGAAAATTGGTTTGATTGTTTTGTGATTTCTGATGACGTTGGCTTCGCTAAGCCCAATAAAGAGATTTTCGACATTGCCTTACAGAGACTTTCTAATACTCATAATCAACCATTTCACAGCTACCACAAAAACTCCATCCTAATGGTTGGTGACTCGATTATTAGCGATGGACATGGTGCTAAAAACTTTGGAATTAACTATTGTCATGTTCATCATAGCCCCCCACAAACAGCGAGCATAGAAACAACGCTTGCTTATCACATCAACTCGGTAGCGAATTTGCCAAATTGTATTGGCTATGAAGCAGAATATAAGCTTTTTTTAAATTCTTGATAGGGCATCGTCCTGAACACAGAGAGGGAGCTCATTAATTATGTATATTATATGCCCTCTGAGCGAGTACATATAATTTTTAAATGGAAGAAACATGACCGATTTTTCAATTGAACTGCAAAAAATAGCCCATAATGATCCTTCTTTTAAACAACTTGAACCGAGTGAACGTATTTCCGACGCTGGAGTTCAGAGTTTAGCTGCAGCTTTAGTTAATAACAGTTCACTACTTGGCATTGATCTATGGGACCAAAATATTAGCGATGTCAATCTCGGAGATTTAACCAAGGCTTTAGAACCCCATAAAAAATTAGTTTCTCTGAATTTGGGTAAAAACCACATCACCGAACTGGGAGCATCATATATAGGTGAATTAATAGAAAAAAATGATGTATTAGTGACTCTTACACTTAAAATAAATCCTCTTGGCGGTGAGGGGGCCAAAGCAATTGCCAAAGGATTAAGGGTTAATTCGCAACTAAGCTCACTCCACCTTGAAAGCGTTGCGATTGATGATCATGGCGCTCGAGCATTGTTTGAAGCTTTAGAAGTTAATACGTCACTTACCTTCCTTGGCTTAAGCAATAATGAAATTAGCGACAACTGCGTTCCATACATAATACGGATGCTTGGGCAAAACAGCACCTTAAACTCATTGTATCTTAAAAAAAATTCTATTAGTCATGAAAACCTAATAGAAATTGAAGGCTTATTAAGCCGTAACCAAAAAATTTATAATATAGCTCAAAAAACAATTGATGCGATTAGACGTTTACCCACGGACATGCCTAACTGGGAACAAGAAGGTGCCTTTGATGCTTTTAATGAGGTTCTTAAACTAAAAGAGCAAGCTCAAAGTGAAATCGAGGCCCTTTTTCCTGAATCCAAACTAATTTCCCGAATAGAGGAAGGATGGGCTGGAAAGCAAATTGCTATCATGCTTGCAAACCCGATACATATGCAAGTAAGCGCCATCATAGAGCTTTTTGATTCATTAAATCAAAAACAAAAACAATATCCTAAAAATCAACAATGGCTCGAATCCATAATTCTGCAGTATTTTTCAACCATACAACCTAATAGTGAATACACCTATAAAAAACTATTGCCTTATACCCTACAAACATCAATCAGTGCAGATATGCAACGACTCATGGATCTCTGCGTCTTCCATCATTTCAATCCTGAAGTAAAATATATACTGAAACCAGAACCAATACAGTTAGTGCGTTCACTGACTAATAATCGCGAAGCGCTTAAAACGCTCCAAAAAGAAACTCCAGGTATAGATAAGCTCGTTTTAAACATTGTTGCTCGCTTTTATGCAGAGGCGCAATCAAGCAAAGAAGTTGAAATCAATACGCAAGTCACTGGCATGCTATTGGAACTACCACAAGAAAATCCAGAGACGAATACCGAACTGAATGCAGCACTGCTTCGTAGTCTAAATCTTTTTTTCTGCGCCGCACCTGATGTCGCTGATAGCTTTTACACTCTATGGCATCACCTCTCACCTGAAAATACATTGCCATCTAAAAATTTAGCAACAGAAGCTGTCGCTAAGAAGCTTTTAATTAAAAAATATAATGAAATAGTTTTGCAAACTAGCCCCAACCACTATCAAAATCGATTTTTTATTCAGCAGGACGCAAGGCCAGTGAAAAAGCTAGATGCGAAGTTAGTACAGGAGCAACCTGCTGAGCTAGTACAGGAACAACCTACTGAGTTAGTACAGGAGCAGCATAGTGAAAATTATTCTGCTTCAATGAGACCCTAAGAGCACTTAAGACCTGTAGGTTGGGGGCCCAACCTACTATAATGCTCAGTTCAAAGAAGGATAAAATTTAAACAGAAGTTCAAATAGAGCGCCCCACTCCAAGATAAGCTTCGTCGTCATCCAGGCACAACGCCCCCCTCCTTTCTAAAACACACATTGATAAGTTCTAAAACAGGCATCTGTTTGGCTGATAATACAAGAACTTTTACACCCTATACACAGAGTTATCCACAGTTTTTGTGGATAAATAACCTAATACTGAAAATAGAATAAATGCCCTAAAATCCTTATAAAATAAGGGTTTTGATAAATGGAATAGAAAACTTCTGGAATTAGAGTGATTTGATTTAAACGGAGATATCCACAGGATTTTTGTACGAATGAAAGCTACCAACCCGTGTATCTTATCAAAGAAAAAGATAAAAAACAGTCTTGACTTGGTAAATTTTTAAAAATATTTAATCCCCAATGCAAGATGATTATTTTACCTCTCCAGTGCCCTACATAAGCGCTTCATGATAAAATATTAGCCTTTTACCGAATAAAACCGAATTATGTATAATCTAATTAATAAGTTACTCAATGTGAAGGACGATGAAACCACACTTGATTGGCATGAAATGGACTTCTATAGCCACCCTACCGAAAGAATTCGAGATGCTTTAAAACTAATTCCTATACAGATTACTACCTTGAATCTTGCCTGGAACTATTCTGAATTTAAAAGCACAGATGAATTAAAAACTATTTTTGCAACAATCCCTAAACAAATTCAAGATATTGATTTAAGTGGGCAATCATTACATCTTAGAGATAAAACAGAATGGTTTGCTTTATTTTCCTGTTTTTCGCCGACTACGACTGTTCGTACAGGCCATACTGAGCTTGACAATTTTATCAGAGAGATCCAGAAGCCCCAGTCATCCATTTTGCCGCCCCCGCTTGCTCCAATTGAGCCCATCCCGGTGCCTGAAACTCTTAGCACAAACCAACAAACGGAAAAAGTGGAACAAAGTGATTCTCTCTCTCTACGAGAAATTATGGAGAGCCCTGATAAGATAAAACTAACCCCAACACAGCTCATTGAGCTACTAGTTGAGCTCGTAACACGAATTGATTCAGCCCCTAAAGATCAAGTTATTTACCCTACTTTAGAAAGTGTTTGTATCAAAAATCCAGCTCAGATAGGCGAAGAATCATCCCTAATATTTGAAGTAGACAAATCGGCTCAAATCTCTGTTCAAAATTTAGCGCCGGGTGTTAAGCGCCATATTGAGCATTGGCGTACGCTGGCAGAGTTATTTCTTCTACTCGGTGCAAACACAACTCGTCTGGATGATCCTGATTTAGAATTTAAAATTAATCAATCGTTTAAGCGTTCCCCCGCGTTTCTTTGTGTCTTTATCGAGTTATGGGGTGCTACGCAGCCAGAAAAACAACATACCGCAGACACATCAATCCTGGATCTATCACCAACCATCAAGGTGTTAACTAATATTCGCATGCTTCCCCCACAAACCTGGTCCATAGAACATTTACCAGGTTTGCTTTCAGCACTCACCTGTCATCACAATAAAACCATGCGTACCCTATCCATCCAAGCTTTATACAACTTCATGCGTGAAACAATCACATCTAAAAGCACAAAAGAGTGTGATGAAGCTCTAGGAATAATAGAGCATTGTATTGAGCTAATTATCCCTAATGAACTGACCGGATTAGCGAACATCTCTTTAGAAACAGTACAGGGTGAGTGGATGCAACGTATGCTTCTCATTTGTATGATCTTGCGAGAAGCCGAACGCGTTAAAAATTACGAAAAATTACATCAACTACAACAACGCTTACTTGAAGCAGGAATTGAGCATAATTTAATTGATGCCCTCTTAGAAAGATCGAAGAATAATATATCTAACCCAATATTTCTTATATCGCTTACTACAACAATATGGATGTGCTTCCAATTTGATACCCTGCGAACCAAACTGATTAATGAAGAATTTACCGAAAGTATGATCTCTCAACTCAATAAAAGAGGGTATGGAAAAAACTCCGTATATGAAGAAATGAGTATAATGATGCTCTTAATGTCTGATTTTGGACAATGGATTAATCACCAAGATGAAGGCAGTAAAAAATTCGAGACATTATGGCGAAAAGTGGATGACGAAGCATTTTTACACTTTGGCTTATCTTGTCTCCCCACCAACATATCACGAAATACTCGTATGTTTGTAGCACAAAAAGTGGTGGAGATTTTGACCCGGCTCATTAGCATCCCAGGAGTAATAAATCAGGAAGAACGAGAGCAGCAAATAAAACGTTGTCTAGATTATTTACGCTATTCTGCCTGGAATGGTCATGCACAAGCAACTCATGCCTCGAATAAATCGTTGGAAGATACTTACCTGCAAGCATTCATTTTTAAGGTTCCGCAGTATCCTGTATTTAAGCAAACAACAAAGCAGCACGAACCTTCTCTGCCACAAACAACACAGGCATTATTTGAACATATAATACAACTTAAAAGCCCTACTCATACTCCAGTTGAACGTTTGCAATTTAATGCGCCATTAAAAAAACAAGATGTGTTAGCGCTTTTGTCAGCGTATAAAGACGACACCCTACAAAGCAGATACAAAGTACAGTCCGCACGAGCAGGTGCTCCGCTCAATCTTAAATTATTCTATCTGAACCTCCCTAATAATAAGACTATCGTAAATATAAATGAGAATACTGATGAGCTACGTACCTTGTCTTCTGTTGAATTAAGCCTAAAAGAACTATCCTTTGTTCCCGCTACGCTAAGTGCCACACAACGGATTTGTACTGTTGTTGACCGAGGCGCGTATGCAGGAACCCAGGGCTCGTATCAGCTGCACCTCATCTCTGCGGGTGATAGCAATAAATTGCTATTTGGAATCACCTGGGACAAAAAACAAACAAATGAACATACCATTCCCGGTACGACCACCACATCCGTAGCCCTGGATGCTGCTACCGGGAATATCCAATACCGGGATCCAGTCTCAGGAAAACAAAAAAATTATCCTTATACACAGCCAATCAATACTGGAGCCACCGTTAAAATATGCATTACTGGGGAACTGATATACTTTGTCGTTAATGATAAATTTTATCCTCCACTGCGTGATATTTTACTTCCTCTTGATGCGGACGTGCACCCATTGGTACGCTTAGAATGCCCCGGCATTCACATAAAGACCCAAGTTATGGGCTCTAACTGGCCATATAACAGCGATAATGAAACCTTGATTCGCCATGCTAGCATCAACCCTATTGCCTATGCTTTGCATTTTGCAGAGCTACGAAGCAATCCTATCTGCCCCCACACCCATGCCCAAAAGAACGATCTATTGTTTGCAATGCCTAATCTTGAAGTACTATTACATTATTCCAAGCAAATTTCAGCATTACCGCAAGAAGAGATACTGAGTATTTTATTAATAGTCTTGGCTAAAAAAAGCTGCGATGGCAAGGACTGCTTTGCATCCAAACTAATGCATGAACTCGGGCAAGAATTGCTTACTAAACCGCCGGGTTATCGAAGGCTTAGTGAGATTGCTATGGCTTTGGGGTTACGTACACTTTCGATGGAGCTGTTAAATCAGCAATCGATTATGATGGGCGAATCAACCAAGGTGGGATACTCTGCAAATAAAAATTTACTGTTTAGTGCTCAACCAGAGGAGCCAACATCAAAAGCAGCCCCATCTTCATCGCTAACTCCATGATGAAGATCGAGGCATGGAACCCTGGGTGGCTTCACTTCGTTCGCAATGACGGTAAGGGTTTAATTCAGGGATCGGATTCAAATATTACCCCGTCTTTGCGAGGAACGTAGTAACGAAGCAACCCAGGAGTTCGAAGCACTGAACTCTGAGTTGCCTTCGCTCGCAATGCCCCAGTGGCGTTTTAAAGTTCCATAACACCTGACACATTATCCTAATTGACCTGAAACGCGTAGCTGATGCGCAACAATACGCGTCAAATAATCAAATTCTATATTAACCTGTTGCCCAGGCTTTAATGCATTTAAGGTGGTATTTGCCGAAGTATGAGGAACAAGCATTAATTTAATGCTTCTATCCCCTACTGAATTGATTGTTAAACTAACTCCTTCAACCGTAATGCTGCCTTTGGGGAGTAAGTAGGCGATTGCTGTTGGCTCAAAACCTGCCAATTCGACCTCAAGATACTCTTCTAATTGGTTCACTGCTCGAACTTCCGCAATAGCATCCACATGCCCACTGACATAATGTCCGCCAAAGCGTGTCGAGGCCAGCATAGCTCGCTCCAAATTCACGGAGTGGCCTGCAGTTAAATCAGCCAGCGTGGTCACATTTAATGTTTCCGGAGAGACATCAAAGTGTAATTCATTATTATCTGTAGGTAATAAAGTTAAGCAAACTCCATTGACAGCAATACTTTCCCCTACCTGCAATTGCTCAAAAACAGGGGCAATGATAAGACGATTAGCATTCTCCTTACGGAGATTGTTAAGCACGACCCCTTTTTTTTCTATTATTCCAGTAAACATGACATCCTCGGTATTTTTCAAATAATTATGGGTAGTCTAATTAGTTTTTCTAGCTTTCCAAGTCATTTTTTGGTGTTTATGCACCTTTTGTTGAACGGGTAATGCACTTAACATATTAGGAAATGTAAATTTTGCATGGGTAATATCGCTCATTATTTGTTTTTTTAACGCATCAATTGATGAAAACTTAATTTCATCTCGCAATTTACTCAGAAAAGTCACTTCCAAAACCTCGCCATACAAGTCGCCGCAAAAATCAAATATATGCACCTCAAGCACATTTTTGGTGCCCTTTTTTATGGTGGGCCGATCGCCAATACTTGCAACACCCAAGTAATAACTACTGTTTTTCCTCCGGACCATAACACAATATATCCCCCTTAACAGAGGATATAAATAATCTGCCTCCAGGTTCGCTGTAGGAGTACCCCACAAGCGCCCTAGCTTATTCCCATGCCTTACTTCCCCCATAAAACTAAACGGCTCGTCGAGCATATGAGCAGCATGGTGTGCTTTTATATTATGGGTTAGGTCCATACGCTGATTATATAAAGGCTTCATACATTATCTCGCTAGTGTATTTATTTTATTCCCAACGTTTTACGATACCTGCATCCAGATCAAATAAGTCGAGCGCTCTTCCCACACTATGATTAATAATGTCATCAACCGTTTCAGGCTTATTATAAAATGCTGGCATTACAGGACAAACAATGGCTCCTTGCTGTGTTACCGAAACCATATTTTGTAAGTGGCCTAAATGTAAAGGAGATTCTCGGGTCATCAATACCAATTTTCTTCTGTCTTTTAAAATAACATCAGCAGCTCGTCCAATTAAGTTGGTACTAATACCATGAGCAATTTCTGCGAGTGTTTTCATCGAACAAGGAGCAACAATCATTCCTAAAGTTTTAAAGGAGCCACTAGCAATATTGGCACCTATATCATTCCAAGGATGATATACATCAGCCAGTTCCTTTAATTCAGAAACCGTTAAATTTGTTTCATATTCTCGAGTTAACTGAGCCGACTTACTTACTATTAAATGGGTTTCAATAGGGAGATTTTTTAATATTTCTAATAGTCTTATGCCATAAATGATACCTGAGGCACCGCTAATCCCAACAACAATACGTGACTTCTTTTCCATAGCCTGTCCTTCTTAATTAAATTTACGTAACAACTAACCTTAAGAATAGCAACTTTTTTGTAAAATCAATTGCCTTCAAGAAAAAATATAGTAGAAAACCTGAAATATTTTTTACTTTTACAAAGAAAAACAAATAAGCTTGCTCCTATACTAAAGAGTGGCATTTAAGAAACCAAAAAAGGACGTATGATGAATAGTAAAGTAAATTCCGATTTAATTACACGAGCAAAAAAAATCAAATGCCTTATTTGTGATATTGATGGGGTATTAACCAAGGGAGAAATATTTATCGACAATAACGGTAATGATATGCGTGTTTTTTACGCACAGGATGGCACCGGTCTAGAAATGCTAATGGCTGCAGGTATAAAATTAGCAGTAATTACCAGCTCAGAAAATAATGTGATACACCAACGTATGAAGCAGATTGGGATTGATACCTATTTTACGGGGCAAACTAACAAACGCGGCGCTTATCAACGGATTAAAGAGGAATTTAAGTTCCAAGATGAAGAGATCGCTTATATTGGCGATGACCTAACGGATCTTTGCATCATTAAACAGGTAGGCTTAGGAGTAGCCGTTCCCAATGCCGTATCCCAAGTAATTGACCGAGCTCACTTAATGACTCAAAAAAAAGGCGGTGAAGGTGCTGTACGAGAGCTTTGTGAGTTTATATTATTTGCTCAAGATAAATTTGATAACGCCCTAGAGTTTTATTTAGCCTGATCGAACTCTTCGGCGGGTTCTATAGGCAATGTAGTTTAAGATCTTATGAACCCCATACATTCCACGCGATCATTACTACAAATAATGCTGCTCCAGCCCCTATAGGTTTGAGAAAGTTCCAATTAGTCAATGTATCCAATATTCATCAAGAGACTAGAAAAAGGGGAAAATACTTAATTAAACGTTGTGGTCTGTTTTTGTTCATAAAAAAAATCTTTTTTTTTCTACACATTTGCAAAATATCTTCTAGTATAAAATGTAATAGCTAAACAAAGAAGATAAAAATGAAGCATGAGCAATATCTGTTATGTGCCTTAGAAGAAGCAATTAAAGGTAGAGGTTTTTGTTCCCCTAATCCAAGTGTTGGTGCAGTTGCAGTAAAAAATAATGAAATTATAGCAAGAGATTTTCATAAAGGAGCTGGAACGGCTCATGCGGAAGTACTCGTATTTAAGCAATTTCCCAAAAATACCGATAATGTGACGCTCTACGTGAGTTTAGAGCCCTGTAACCATTGGGGTAGAACACCTCCGTGTGTTGATGCAATCGTCAATCATGGGGTACGAGAAGTGTTTTATGCTTATAAGGATCCAAATCCCGTAGTCAAAAACAATGATACGCCCACTATCTTAGAGCAACATGGGATTAAAAGTACGTTCATTCAGTTAAATAAAATAGATGAATTTTACGAAAGTTACACGCATTGGCGGCTTACTGGAAAACCATTTGTCACCGCTAAAATAGCCCAGACTCTAGATGGAAAAATTGCAGAGCTCAATGGAAAACCCTGCAAAATATCCAATGAACATTGTGACGAATTTACACACAATCAACGTAAGAGCACCGATGTTATCTTAACTTCGGCTAGAACTGTGAATAACGATAACCCCTTATTAAATGCACGTTCTGATCATGACGTTCATGCAAAAAACATCGCCATTATTGATACGCATCATTCATTAAACGCTGATGCACGTATTTTTAACACCGCAAAAAAAATACATATTTTTTGCAGTAACGCTCCTGAACAAATTATTGAACGTGAGAACGTAAGCTACCACGTTGTTGCATCAGATGAACATGGATTGAAGTTAGAGGATGTAATAACCCAACTAGGTACATTGGGTTATCATGATGTATGGGTTGAAGCAGGTGCTCGTATTTTTTCACAATTACATGAAGCAAACTTAGTTGACAGAACCTACATCTACATTGCACCAAACATACTTGGTGCTAATGCTCTTTCTAATTACACCAATAATTACTTCCAAGGATCTAAATCCGTTACATGGCAGATGATGGGTAACAACATCATGCTGCGAATGGATTGGAGGTGATATTTCCCAACATTAAATGAAAAAAAACATGTCGATAGTCATGGGGATTTCTATATTTTATTATTACTTAGGATAAGGAAGAAAAAAATGGCCGATACATTTGCATCAGTTGAAAAAGCGATCGCCGCATATAAAGCTGGAAAAATGATTATTTTAATGGACGATGAAGATCGGGAAAATGAAGGTGATTTATGCATCGCGGCTGAATTCGCCACCCCAGAAGTGGTTAATTTTATGGCAACCCATGGACGAGGGTTAATTTGCCTGGCAATGGATGGTTCAATCATCGATAAATTTAAATTACCCATGATGGTTGAGCGCAATGGCTCACCCTTTGGTACTGCATTTACGGTCTCAATCGAGGCTACAACAGGGGTAACTACAGGTATTTCAGCCTATGATCGAGCGCGTACAATCCAAGTAGCGATTGCACCAGACAGTACAGCAGCAGATCTTATTTCTCCAGGACATATATTCCCATTACGCGCAAAAGATCGAGGCGTTCTGGAGCGTGTCGGTCATACTGAGGGGAGTGTTGACTTTGCAAAATTAGCCGGATTAACTCCTGCCTCAGTGATTTGTGAAATTATGAACCCTGATGGAACCATGAGTCGACGTGATACTCTTGTTGAATTTGCGAAAAAACATGACTTGGTTATGGTTACTATAAAAGCATTAATTAATTACCGAATTCGCCATGAAAAGCTCGTTGAATCTCAAGCAAGCGTTCATATGCCTTTGCGTGGATATAATGGTTTTTCCATTAATGTATTTACGAACCATTTAGATAAAATGGAGCATTTCGAGCTTTATAAAAAAGCACGTGATCCTAGTCAACCAACGTTAGTACGCATCCATTCAGAATGTATTACAGGAGATGTTTTAGGTTCCTGTCGATGTGATTGTGGTACACAACTTGAATATTCAATGGGAAAACTTGATGAGGAAGGTGGAATTCTCATCTACCTGCGCCAAGAAGGACGCGGAATAGGCCTGGTTAATAAGCTTAAAGCATATGCGCTTCAGGATAAAGGAGTTGATACTGTTGAGGCCAATCTTCAGCTTGGTTTACCTGTCGATAACCGTGACTATGCCATCGCCTATCAAATCCTTCGCCTACGCGGGATAAAAAGTATTCGTCTGATGACAAACAACCCTTTAAAAATAACTGCATTGGAAAAATACGGCATGGAAGTGACTGAACGTGTTCCTGTGGTTATAAAGCCAACCGAAGAAAATCTTTTTTATCTAACCACTAAAAAAGAGAAGCTAGGACATTTACTTTAAAAATAGGCTTTGCCCTTAGAGCCATTAGCTCTAAGAGCAAAGTTATGTCTTACATATACCTTATCAAGGAAATAAATGATGAAAGTCTATAAAAATACGGAAATGACTGGGGTAGTAAAATCCTTAGAGCATACCTCTCAAACCGTGGATACATTAGACGACAAATTCGGTCATAAAGGTGTAAATTGCGTAGATTATGCAATTACCATCCATCATTTACCCAAATAAATTAACGCAGACAAGTAATTGTCATAAAAGCATTTTAAATGCTAAGTGAGAGAATCATGCAAAATATGGCTATGACATCAGATGCCTCCCCCGTAGAATCATTTCCTGTTGCATTAGTTGTCAGTATGTTTAACAGGGATATCACTAACGAGCTTCAAGACGGAGTCATCTCGCAACTATTAAAACGTGGTTTCAACAAAAAGGATATTATGGTTTTTGAAGTACCAGGTGCCGTTGAAATTCCTTTAATAACTAAACGCTTGGCACTTCAAAAAAAAGCCCAATCAATTATCACATTAGGATCGGTTATTCGCGGTGATACGAGCCATTACGACTTAGTGTGTGATGTCGTAAGCCAAGGTTGCATGCAGGTATCCCTTGACTGTGACATACCGGTCATTTTTGGCTTATTAACTACTGAAAACGAAGAACAAGCCTGGGATCGACTTGGTGGTAAATATGGGCATAAAGGTGTGGAGCTAGCAAACACTGCCATCATGATGCACAAGCTACTTCATAGTATCTCTATGTGAGTAGTAGCTATGAGCAATAAAATAGTACATGAGTTCAAGGTAACTATGTTTTGCACTGGAAGCCGCGTGTTACAAGATTTGGAGAATAATTATGTCCGCAATAGAAAATAAAGTTACCGAGCTACTCCAGGGATTCTCCAAATTGAATTCGGAACAACGATTTGCCCGCTTACAGGAGTTAGGTGTGCTTACCTCAGAAGACATGGCCTACTTATTAAACGGAGGTGTTCGTGACTTAGAGCTCGCCGATAAATTAATTGAAAACTCCATAGGCTATTTTCAACTTCCATTGGGTGTCGCAACAAATTTTTGCATTGATGGCAAAGATTATGTAATCCCACTCGCAGTAGAGGAAACATCCATTATCGCAGCCTTATCTAAAACAGCCAAATGGGTTCGGCAGCAGGGTAAAATAGAAACGAAAGTTGAAGGTGCATGCATCATAGGTCAAATCCAATTAGCCAATGTAAACGATGTTGCGTTTTTCACTGAAATTTTTGCACAACATCGTGAGTCATTGATTGCTTCTGCAAATAAAGATGTCGCATCAAGCATGGTAAAACGTGGTGGGGGCGTCATTGATTTAATTCTTCGTCATCGGGTGCGTGATGATGGGGGCAATATGATGATTGTGCACCTGTTATTTAATAGTTGCGACGCCATGGGAGCAAATTTAATTAATCAGGTATTAGAATATCTTAAAGACCCTATAGAGCGCTTAACTAATGAAAAAGTAACCATGTGCATTTTATCTAATTTAAATGATCAAAAACTCACTACAGCACAAGTTACTCTAGAACAGGTTGGTGATGAGCTGGGTTATAATTTACAGGAAGCCTCCATTTTTGCAGAAACAGACGCATATCGCGCAGCAACCCATAATAAAGGAGTTATGAATGGGATAGATCCCATATTGATTGCTACGGGTAACGATTGGCGTGCTGTGGAAGCAGGTATGCATGCCTATGCCTGCCGTAATGGCGCGTACCAAGCAATAACCCGTTGGCGTTATAATAATGGGGTTTTAACTGGCGAATTAACCGCCCCTATTATTGTAGGTACCGTAGGGGGAGTAACCTCTTTGCATCCTACTGCAAAATTCTGCTTAAACATGATGAAAATTAATTCAGCTAATGAATTATCCCGGGTGGTTGCCGCTGTAGGCTTGATACAAAATTTAGGCGCGATTACGGCGTTATGCACCAAAGGCATCGTGCAAGGACATATGAAACTACATATTAATAATCTAGTACTTGCAGTAGGTGCGACTTATGAGGAAAGCCAATTATTAAAAAAAGAGTTGCAGAATTGTCTTACCCTCAACAAACGCGTCAGTTTGAGCAATGCACAAGAATTATTAATGATAATTAGAGCAAATAAGGAATATTAATTCCCAAAAGCAGGAGAAATGGAGTGAAAATCACACTTATTGGTCTTGGAAAAATGGGGAGCGTATTAGCACAACGTCTCTTAAACGCCAACTTTGATTTAACTGTATTTAACCGCACTCAAGAAAAAATGACACCTCTGATTGCCGCTGGGGCAAAAGGAGCACACAGCGTAGAAGAGGCGGTTAAAGATGCTGAGGTTATCATTAGCTGCCTATTGGATGATAACGCCGTATTAGAAACAACAGCTTCTTTTATCAACGCAGTAAAAGCTGATGTGATCCATTTAGGTACGTCAACTATATTACCCGAAACATCAAAAAAACTGGCAGAAATCCATCAACGGCATGGAAGTTATTATGTCGCCGCAAATGTTTTAGGGGTACCTAAAGCTGCGGTTCGCGGTGAGCTAACCTCTATTGTTGCAGGCCCTGCCGATGCCATTACACGATGTAAACCCATTTTTGATTCATACTCGATTAAAATCATGAATGTCGGTTCACAGGCTTATCAGGCGAATGTAATAAAAATATGTATGAATTACATGTTGGTTTCTGCAATAGAAACGATGGGAGAACTTTATGCCTTTGCAGAAAAAAGCGAAGTAGACACCTCCATTGTGAACACTATGTTCCACTCAATTTATGGCCACCCCGCCTTCCAGCTTTATGTAGATAAAATTAAAAACCGTGATTTTGACGACGTGAATTTTGACATGCATGGAGGATTTAAGGACATTAGCCTATTCCAGCAAGCATTCACCAATATGGGAGTAGTTCCTGCCGTTGCCAATGTAATTAAGGATAAGTTTATCGTTGCTTTAGCACATCAAATGGGTGAAAAGGATTGGTCTGCAGTAACGGATATTACGCGGATGCAAACAAATATATAATTTAGCCGTGACCTGGTTGCTTGCAACCAGGTTTTCATTTTCTCGCCAAAATCCAACACATAAAAAAAAATCAAATTGTTTCATTAATAATCTCTTAAGACTTTCCTGATAAAATAACCCTCAACATTTGTTTGATCTTATTCGCTGTCGAGGTGTAAGCAATGAAAACTAATCATGGGGTTCCTCAGTTTACTATTAATTATATTTGTTCGTGTCTTTTAGTGTGCAAGATATCTACTACAAAAGATTTGGGCGAACGATTTGATAGCCTGATTGAACAAATTAACCAAAACCCCAATATTTTTAAAGGCTTATCTAAAAAACAAGCGCACCATGTATTAAAAGTAGCTATTGATGTCTACAACGATGTAAATGCATTAAAGATTCGTCTTGACCCTGAGTTAATTAAACTATGGGCTGCTCTAAATGAAAACCCAGTACCACATACCTTAGTGGACATTCCTATTGATGATGATTTATCCAGAGTAACTCGTAGTTATGATCGTTTATCTCAAGCGCATCAAATAAAAAAGGCGTTACAAACAAGTATTCCCAGCTTACTAGAAAAAACAGACCATGCTGTTTTCTCACACATTATTATTGGAACTGGCGATACTGGCACCACCCTTTGGCTTGAAAAATATCAGGAACATCATGGAACCACAGCAGATCTATTAGCAGATGCCAAGCTTCCATCAGTGTTGATGATCGGTAATAGCACTGGTAGCTGGAAGCATGACTATACCCTTGCACAGCCACAAAATATTCTTGAGCGTGCGCAAACAAAAGAAAACCCATCTGCCTATTTATCAACAAACTACTATTTAAATAATCCCTATGCTAATGGACGCCACGTCTTTCAAGCAAACCAAGTTAATCTGGCGAAAACCCAAGCGCCATTAGTGCACGCAACCCTACTTAAAATAGAGAAAAAAGAGAATCATTTAAACGACTGGGCTGATGGTGCTTTAGACCAGGACTATCGTGTATTCGTTGAAATTACGGGTAAGATAATAACACTGTACACAAGTGAGCTTAATATCTGTACAGGCCTTGGCCCCGCCCGAAATGCGATTGACGGTAAACTACTCTCCCATGAAGAGTATCAACGATTAAATACCTGGGATGCAACAAAGAAATTTACCCCTATAGTAGATGGTAACCAATTCATCTTAACAGGCACTGAAGAACAAGGCACAGAATCACGAACTATTATCATCTACGGCGGCGGTGGAACTGCTGCAGCAGTTTATAGAAAAGGGTTCTTTGGCAGTGATATTCGTACTGAAGGCCGTGACTTTAGCGCAAAAAATCAATCCAATACCATCCTATGGATTGCCAAACAATTTGACAAAGCAGGTACTGGTAAATTAGCAACTACAGCCTTAAAAACTGCAAAAGAACGTGATGAATTAGTACAAGGTGAACTTATTAAGATCACTCACAAGTCTAATGGAAAATTAGTGCTGGTATTCAAAAAAATGGACGCCAGTACCGATGACACCTTTGAAAAAGAATGCGATCAGCTAGTCTATTCAATTGGCCAAGATGACAGTGCCATGAAAAAAGTCTATGCAGAAATAGAACCTACTCTGGCACCTACATTTGATAACGATGGAATGATACTTAATATCAGCTCACCTGATGGCAAAGTACTATTCTTTGGTGCCGCAGCCATGGCTATTCGCGAAACAGAATATTCAAAAGAAACCTGGAAATGGTTGCACCAAGAAAACATTGGTGGCGACGTAGGCCCAGGCTCAATGCCTCCTTCACGAGCACAAATTAAGCGTTATAACTTTTTGAAGGGGATTCAGCCAGAAAGCATCAACGCCAATATGGATAGTCAGCATTTAATTATTCAGTACCTTGAAAAGGCAGGTGCTACTCATATAAATGTCATAAGCTTTGTTCAGGATTTACTTGAAGCACGAAAACACAGTACTTCAGGCTGCAAACGCGAGGTGCTCCAGACGTTATTAATAAAACATAATCTTCAGGAGCTCATTGAAATTCATGGACACGGGCATTTGGTTCACAAAAAACTTGAAACTCCCCCCATGATTCAAGTAACGCAACCGAAACCAGCCCATTCGCTCTTATCCTGGTTGAAGAAAGATAAAAAGGAAACGACTGATGCCAATATTCTTCTTTCTACGGTTGATGCGCCAGGAACAAGCATGGAAGATTCTTTAAAAGATACTGGACAAACCCAATCGCCCGCATTCAAAATATACTCATAGATTAGTTGAGTCTCCTGGATAGAGCGCCACACCTCTTTCAGGAGTCCCTCTTTAGTATTAAGATGGCATAAATAGGATTTACAATATGATAGTCCCCCGTAGGTTTTATCAATTAACTAAACCTGACCAATTATCGAAAGAAGAACTCTATCTGACGTGGAAAAAAAGTAAGGATGAAAACAGGCCTGGATTAATAGAAACGCTCATCCAAGCCTATGATACAGAGCTATTATTCAAATTTGCCCTAACTGATCCTGAATTTAATGAGGTGTGTAAATCACCTAACTTAGAACCGCACTGGGTGAATCTCTGGCGTTTGTGTGGTACTAATCCCAGAGAAGAGGCAGAAGAAAACCATAAACCTATTCAAGAATATTCCCCCATGTTTACGGTCTCATCCTGCTTTGAGTTATTAAAAGGCTATTATCTATATCAGACCTATACCTCTTTAATTGACGATGAGGGTGACTTATCAGCAGCACAGTTCGAGGATGCTAAAACTTTATTACTGGCATCAGCCGATTGCGGATGTTTTTTTGCCATGAATGTTTTATGTCGGGAAGGACTTATTGCATTGAAGGAAACCTTCAATGAAGACATAGCCTTACTTGTTTTACACTACGCAACCCAAGCAGCCGAACTCTATTTAGCTCCTGGGCATTTATTGTTGGGCTCTGTATACCAAGAGCTGATACGCTACCAAGATAACGCTCAGTGGGCCCCATATCGATTGGCACAATTGGCTTTTCAATCTTATACCATCGCAAAACACTTAGAACCAATATCTGGCCCGATGCTCAATAATGCGTATCAAGGAAAAACATTAAAAGAGGCTAGCAATGGAGCATTTTCAACCTTTTTTGAAGCACAATTAAGGATTCAAGAACATTTAAGATTAAGTCCTACGGAAGTCAACCACTTGAGCGCCATATCCAAAAATGAGGCAGCTGAGATTGAAGCGCGTTATATGGAAGAGAGAAGAAAAGCCGAGCAAAAAAGTAACGATAATACTCCTGAGCCGCCACGCAAATTTTTTATATAACACGCCCTATATTCAGATATTAATTTATTTCCCGTCATTGCGAAGAACGTAAAGCACAGCCGTGGGTTGCTTCACTTTGTTCGCAAAGACGATGGAGTCTTCATTGAAAAATAGTACTCGAATATAATCCCGGCAATTGCAAAAAGCATTGTGAGAACACTTACATCTCAACCGGATAATCCGAATCGATCCAGCCTTGCAATCCAGTATCCAGCGAATACACTTGAGAATAACCCATTTTTTGCAAGCTTTCAGCAACCAAAGCGCAACGAAAGCCACCACTGCAATAAACGATTATTTGCTGTTGCTGATCCGGGATTTTTTTCTCAATATCACGCTCAATAATTCCTCTACCTAAATGAATGGCTGTAGGAATATGTCCGGTTGTCCACTCATGATCTTCACGCACATCAATCACATGCATGGCATCATGATTATCTAATTTTTCTTTTAATTTCTTGGGGCTGATTTCCTTAATATGCTTTTTAGATTCAGCAATGAGGGCTAAAAATCCTGAGGCATGTTGTTTCATTTGTTATTCCTTATGTTTAAACCAGTTTCTTATTGTAGACCAAAAGGCAGCAATAAAAACAAGTACGGTAAATAATAAAACAGCAATAACCATTTCAACAATTGCAAAATTTAAGGCATCACGAGCCACAAACCAACTGGCTACTGAACCTGATATGACTAAAAGTAATTTGATAATCCATTCAACCATTTATTTACTCCATATCAGCAACAATTATGTTACAGAATTACCTTTAATTAATAAAACATCCCGAGCAGTATCACTACCATCGATTGCGACCAAAATTACCTTGTACATAATCTCGCTCCCTGCATCCCACCAGAGTTAAAGAAACGAATCCAAATCAAAGGTAGAATACTTATTCAATGCCTTGCCATGATTCACTAGAAAAGCATCTGCCGTTTTACGTCCTTCTTTAAAAAGCATACGAAGAAAATCCCATTCGGCATTGAGCTTGGAGGAATAGCCTAATTTGACCATTTTTGCGCTGGTAATTCGATGAATACGCATTTTTGCCCAGCGATCGCGCTCCCCAGAATCCACATTAATGGTTTTGCGTAATAAGGCGATCATCCGTAACTCTTTCATCAAGGTCGCATTAAAAGCAACCTCATTAAGGCGATTGAGTATGTCACGAGCAGTTTTCGGAGTTCCTGGGCGCTCTACAGGATTAATTTGCACCAGTACCGTGTCACTGGACTCGCATTCTTGCACCAAAGGCGTAATAGTAGGATTACCCGTGTATCCCCCATCCCAATAAGCCTCCCCATCAATTTCAATGGCTTGAAACATTAAAGGTAAACATGCTGATGCCAATAAAACCTCGGCATTAATTTCTTTATTTTTAAACACCTTACCGCGACCAGTACGCACATTGGTTGCCGTAATGAATAATTTGATTGGGGATTCGTTCACTAATGAAAAATCAATACTCTCAGACAAAATGTCACGTAATGGATTTAGTGCAATCGGATTAAGGTCATAGGGCGAAAACACATGACTAGCCATTTGAAAAGTAAGAAAGGAGGGGGAATAATCCATAGTCCACTTCCCAGAGATTACGTCCAACCACCCTCTTTGTAACGGACTAAAGCGCGCAGCCTCCGAAACCCGATACCAAAATGCCTGCAAAGCCCTACGCGCGCCTTCCGGGCCATTCCGCGTAAACCCACTGGCCATAACCGCAGCATTCATTGAACCTGCTGAAGTCCCTGAAATCCCTTCTATTTTCACTCGAGGCTCTTCAAGCAAACGGTCTAGAACTCCCCACGTATATGCTCCATGAGCACCGCCGCCTTGCAATGCTAAATCAATAAGAACGGGCTTCCCTCGTGTCTTGGATCCTTGCGTTTTTTTATCCATTAATTGCCGCACCTAAAGACATACCTATAGCTAAGTTTAGCAGTCTTTTAGGTGAATGTTTGCACGCGAGCCACTGTGCGCAAGTAATTAACTATCCAGCTGAACCAACAAATCCCGAGCATCAGAAAGCCCATGGTCATCCACAGCCCTTACTACAAACGTCCCAGGTCGGGCATGCCATAGAAAAGATTTTCCCGCCTTTGTTTTCGCAACAAAGGTTTCATTAACAAACCAATACACATATGCAATTCCTGCATCAGTAACTGTCGTAAATGGAATCGTATTATTTTGTTGCGAATTCGCACGGACAATATAACTAATACCCGCTTGTGGTGAGGTGATTTGTGGGGTAATTCCTATATTACCTGATAAGCTGCAATCGGCCTCAAAAAATGGTGGTACATGTCGCTGTATCCCTGCCCGTTTAAAAATATGCAATAAATCAGAGGGCCAAAACTCAAACACCTCAAAGCGTGTATTTTCATCAATATGGCAGGTACGCAATCCATTTTTGCTATTAATCGCTACTTCTCGATAAATTGTATCTGTTTTAATGGGGGATTTTCCTGGAATAAACCACGTCCATTCCTTATCCTTGCAAAAACGTGTGGGCAGCATTCCGGAGGCGCTGCAGACTTCAACCTTTTTGAGATTCATGTGTTCGGGATGTTTGTCTAAAGGCTGCAAAGGACCACGCTCTTGTTTTAGGGCGTCTACTAACTCAAAAAATAAGGGGGCGGCGATGTCTTTTCCAATAAAGGCCGGGTTTGCCTTATTATCGAAATTACCTACCCAAACCGCCAAAACATAAGGGCCAAAAACACCGACACTCCACGCATCCCGATATCCCGAAGAAGTCCCCGTTTTCCAAGCAACCGGCAATTGCGACCAACTTCGGTAATTTACATCCTGATGCGGTGTACTTTGCAACATATCCAAAACCAAATAACTGGCTTCAGAACTTAATAAGCGTTGCCCCTTAGGCTTCGTGTCTTTGTGCAGCAAACGCGTAGGATACCAAATTCCATCATTAGCCAACATGGCATAGAAACCAATCAACTCGCGCATGGTTAACTCGACCCCGCCCAGGTTTAACGATAAACCATAGTGCGATTCTGAGCGTAAATGACTCACCTGCCCTTGCTCTAATAATTGATGCAGCGAAGGCTTACTTAATAGACTGGAAAGATAAATAGCAGGAATATTACGACTTAAAACTAAAGCATCCCGTGCTTTGATTGGGCCCATAAAGTCATAATCAAAATTTTCTGGGTTATAACCATTAAAACTATGCGGTACATCTTTTAAAACCGTATTGGGATGAATTAACCCTTGATCTAATGCCAGTCCGTAAATAAAAGGCTTTAAGGTAGAACCTGGGGAACGTTTGGTTTCAGTACCATTAATTTGCCCCCCTATTTCACGATTGAAAAAATCTGCAGACCCCATTAAACCTTTAATTCCCATATCGCGAGTATCTACTAATAAAACCGCTGCGTTGTGAACCCCAAGACCTTTTTTCCTTGCTAAATAACTTCGCGTAATCCGTTCAATAATAGTTTGTGCGCGTGAGTCTAAAGTAGTCACAATATCTTGCTGTTTAGAAACATCTGACAAAACTTTATTCACAAAATGTGGCGCGGTAAAAGGCAAGGAGTGATTTGTTTGCATGACTAAAGGCAGATCAAACATCACTTTTTTATTCTTATCCTCAGGATGCTGCTCGAGCCAACGTTGAAAAAGGTGTGCTCTTATCTTTTTCAAGTCTTGATTATTTGGTGTTCTTTTTCCAGGGTTTTGGGGAATAATACTCAAGGTTAATGCCTGAGGTAAGCTGAGTTTATCTACCGTGGAGCCAAAATAGACTAAACTTGCAGCACCAACACCTTCAATATTGCCCCCATAAGGAGCCATATTTAGGTAGGCCTCTAAAATTTCATCTTTGCTGTAATGCATTTCAATTTGAATTGCGCGAATAATCTGCCACAGCTTTCCCGTTATTTTTTTTGAATTGATTCCATAGTGCATCCGAGCTACTTGCATGGTAATGGTTGAAGCACCTACCCGCCGGGATTGAACCGCATAGGTTTGCCAAATTGCTTTTGCTGTTGCTAAGGGATTGATTCCATAATGAAAACGAAAATATTGGTCTTCTTGTAATAAAGTTGCATCGATTAATTGTTTTGAAATATGAGGCAACGGGGTGAACAGACGATATTTATCATCTCTGCTTAACGTGAGCCGCAATAATTGATGATGATCATCATAAACAGCCTTGGAAAAACTGGTGCCGTCCAATAAAACCGGTTTGGGTAAAAAAAATAATAATGCAAATCCACTGACAAACAGCAAAACAAGGATTATGCTTAAGCGTTTTAAATTTTTTCTCATGTTCGCTATTATGCACCAAAAAGAGTAAAATGGCGCCAGTCTTGAAAAGAATTTATAATCTATCGAGCCAAAGCTCGCTTAACAGCCAGGATCTATTATGAGCAAAAAAATAGTAAATGCTTTCTCCGCGGTGTTTGGCAAATTAAATTGGAATAGCCCTCCCTGGCTGAGCTATCTAAAAAATAAATCGAATGCGTCTCCCAAGAAATTCTGGGGAGGAAGTGTTCTCGCCCTACTCGTATTATGCGCCGCAGGATATACTGCACATTGGTATAAAAACCGACCTCAACCCATATACACCATCGCAGAAATTACCCCTCCAGCTATTACTCCTAATGAAGAAACCCTGGTTCCAGGAAATTTAGTTATTGATTTTGGGGTGAAAAATAAGAATGGATTTATTAATAAGTCCGTCGCCCCGCTAAGCTTAGTTGGCCAATCCACAGCTAAGGGCATTGAAATGTCGCCAACAATTCCAGGAACCTGGACCTGGAGCACCGACAGCCAACTGATCTTCACTCCTACTGAAGATTGGCCTGCAGGGCAAAAATACACCCTTAAGTTTGCACCGGACTTTTTTGCAGCTACAGCGAATTTAAAATCCCATACTTATTCATTTTCTACCCAACCATTCATCGCTAAAATCGCTGAGTTAAAACTCTATCAAGACCCGGTACATGTAGAAGTAAGAAAAGCAGTCGCTACTATTGAATTCAATTTCCCCGTAAACCCTGAAAGTCTGGAAAAAAATACCGCTTTAGCCTTTCAAACTCAAGAAAAAGGAAAGGCCGGAAACACCACCGAATCACTTCCCTTCTCTTACACCTATGATCAGCATAAACGGGTGGCTTACTTAAGTTCAGACACCATTAACATTAAAGATGTTGCTCGCTTTTTACGATTAGCACTGAGTAAAGACGTAAGTTCATTAACTAAATCAGCAACATTAAACAAAGAGTTATCCGATAAAATATTAATTCCCGATGCTAATGGCTTCCTTAAAGTGAGCTCCGCATCAGCCTCTATTATTAGAAATGAAAAAGACCCCCCCGAGCAAATTCTGACGGTTGAAACGACTTTAGGCATTAACGAAAGTGAATTTAATAAATCGGTACATTTTTATTTATTACCTAAAGATCGCCCCGCTACGGCAGCTGAGCCTGCAAAAGAAAATTATCAATGGCAAAATCCTGGGGAAGTAACCCAAGACATTTTGGCTTTAGCCACTCCATTGACCAAAGAGGCGCTGCCAACTGAGCAAAACTATTCAACACTGCATAGCTTTAAATTCACAGCAAAAACGCCCAGCTACATTTACGTTAAAATCGACAAGGGTATGAAAGGATTTGGCAACTTTAGCCTGAGTAACGGATATGCTAGCGTACTACCTGTTCCGGTTCTTCCTAGAGAAATCAGCTTCTTGCATAAAGGCTCTCTATTAGCTTTAGGTGGTGAAAAGAAACTATCCGTGTTAGTACGTGGCGTGTCCGCAGTCAAATTTGATTTTGCACGCGTGCTACCTGACAATGTAAATCAACTCGTCACACAGACTCAAGGCGACTTTAATAACCCCTACTTTATTAATCCGTCGTTTAATCAACAAAACATTAGTAAAATTTCTAGTGATATTCAGCAATTTGATACTTCGGACCTAGCGAAACAGCAATATACTGCCCTGGATTTTAGTAAGTATCTCGCGACAGAAACAAACACTGCAGGCCCTCAAGGATTATTCCTATTACAAGCAACTGAGTGGGACACAGCCCATAACTCTCCTATGGATGTCAAAGCCAGCCGCTTAATACTCATTACAGACCTTGCCCTATTAGTTAAAGATAATAATAACGGCAGCCATGATGTGTTTGTAAACTCAATTACTCAAGGCGGCCCAGTAGCTAATGCCACCGTAACGGTTTTAGGTAAAAATGGCCTACCTATTTTATCTCGAGTTACTGATGCCCAAGGACGTGCAAACTTCCCTACATTAAAAGATTTTATTGAAGATAGAGAACCTACAGTATATCTGGCACAACTAAATAATGATGTTTCATTTATTCCGTTTAATAATACCAATCGCCAACTCAATTTTTCCAAGTTTGACGTTGGTGGACTGTATACTTATTACAGTCAAGACATGCAAAGCTTAACTGCTTATCTGTTTTCTGATCGCGGTATTTACAGACCGGGAGACACGACACATATCGGCATGATAGTGAAACAAACCTTTGCACAGTCCCAACCCGCAGGCTTGCCTTTGCAGGTTACCATTGTTGATCCACGCGGTACTACCGTTAAAGATGAGAAAATTACCCTAAATGATTTAGGCTACATGGACCTTGACTTTGCTACCAATGCAAGCGCTCCTACTGGCCAATACACCGTGAACTTGTTCTTGGTTAAAGATGATCATCCCCAAAACCTATTAGGCTCTACTACTTTTCGAGTTTCCGAGTTTTTACCAGATAGGATGCGAATTACCACCAGCTTATTACCTAAACCAGCTTCAGGCTGGAGTTCTCCGGCAAACCTAAAAGGTGAAGTCAGCTTGTGGAATCTTTATGGAGCTCCTGCTGCAAATCGGACAATCAGCGGCAAAATTCTGCTGGTCCCCCAAAAAGTACAATTTTCCAAATACCCAGATTATGTATTTGCTGATCCCTTAATGGATCCGAAAAAACCAGCCAAAGTATTTACAGAAGCCTTAGCGAATACCAAAACCAATGATAAAGGTGAGGCTGAATTTGATTTAAATCTTGGACGTTTTGAACAAGCAACCTATCAACTAACCTTCTTTGCGGAAGGTTTTGAAGCCGAGGGTGGTCGTAGTGTAACCAGTCAGGTCCAAACACTAGTCAGCCCACTTCCTTATTTTGTAGGCTATAAAGCTGATGGAGATCTGTCGTTTATCAAACAAAACACGGCGCGTGCAGTTAATTATATTGCCATAAACCCAGAGTTGAATAATATCGATGTAAGCGACTTGAAAATACAATTGGTTTCTTTGCATCCGGTTACGACTTTGGTTAAAAAGCCTGATGGTACCTACCAATATCAATCAATAATCCAATCCAATATTGTCAGCACTACCCCATTTACTATTGGCAAACAAGGTACAAACTATACCTTAGCAACACAAACTATTGGGGACTATTCTCTAAGTGTTCTTGGAAAAAATGATACGCTACTTAGCCAATTAAAATTTAGCATTGTTGGCGCAAGCCAACAGCCTTTGGCAAAAAATGCTGAATTATCAATTAAACTAAACAAATCCGAATTTCATGCCAATGAGGACATAGAAATTCAAATTACTGCACCCTATACTGGTTCAGGATTAATCACCATAGAGCGCGATAAAGTCTATGCGGCTCAATGGTTTAAAACCAATACCACCAATTCGGTGCAAACCATCCATATCCCCGCTGATTTTCAAGGAAATGGGTACATTAATGTAGCCTTTATACGTGACTGGACCTCTCCAGAACTCTTTATTAGTCCGTTAAGCTATAGCATTGCACCTTTTTCAGTAAACCATGATAACCATAATGTAAAAATTGACTTGAAAACAGCAATGGTTTCTCGTCCTGGCGAGCCATTGACTATTGAGTACAGTACCGATAAACCTGGAAAAATCATTGTGTTTGCGGTGGACCAAGGTATTTTACAGGTTGCCCGCTATACAACTCCTGACCCGCTCGCCTTCTTCTTCCAAAAACAAGCGCTTGAAGTATTGACCGAACAAACTGTGGATCAGATTATTCCTCAATTTATTCAATCTCGAGAGTTATCCGCGATTGGGGGTGATAATGGCGAAGAAAACATGGCAAGCCGCCTCAACCCATTCAAACGCAAGACCGATTTGCCTGTAGTATTCTGGTCTGGACTCCAGGATGCAGACACCACTCCGCGCCAGCTTGTTTATCACGTTCCAGATTATTTTAATGGCAGTATTAAAGTAATGGCTGTGGCTGTATCAACCGATTCGGTTGGCTCCAAGGATACCTCTGCAGAGATTCGTGGAGACTTTATCATTAACCCCAACGTGCCAACATTCGTGGCTCCTGGTGATGAATTTGAAATATCTTCATCCATTGCCAATAACATTAAAGGCTCTGGAGAACAGGCTTCGGTTAACGTGGATTTAACCACCTCACCTGAGGTTGAAATTATTGGTGCCTCCTCACAAACCTTAAACATTGCAGAAGGTAAAGAGCAAACCGTTCACTTTAAATTAAAAGCCAAATCATTATTAGGTTCTGCAACCATAGGATTTAAGGCAACAGCAGTGGACAAGTCGGGTAGCATGAGTGCCACTTTGAGTGTCAGACCGGCAACGCCCTTAATGACTTATATTGATAGTGGTAAATCTAAAGATGCGCAAAAAACTTTGGATGTTATGCAAACATTTTATCCTGAGTACCGTAATGTAAACGCAACGCTATCTACCAGCCCATTAATCTTGGTATTTGGTTTACAACGTTATTTGGATAATTATCCTTATGGTTGTACTGAGCAATTAACCAGTAAGGTTATGCCCTTATTGGCAATGAACAATCAAACAGGATTTACGAGTGAAACCAAAGAAATTACGAGCAAAATAAATGCTACCGTGCAAATGCTAAGCCAACGTCAAATGTCTAGCGGTGGATTCAGCTACTGGCCAGGTCTTGGCGATAACCAGGGAAATGATTTTGCTTCCGTTTATGCAATGCATTTCTTAACTGAAGCAAGATCTCAAGGATTTACCGTGCCTAATGATCTCTTCTTTAACGGCATTAATTACTTAAAAACGCTGGCAAGCCAAAATGTTGCTGATTTGGATGCGGCGCGAATTCAAGCCTATGCAATCTACATTTTGACGCGTAATGAAATTGTTACAACAAACTACATTACGAATTTGCAATTGTATTTAGAACAAAATTACGCGAAGCAATGGAACAATGACATTACTGCGGTTTATCTTGCAGGTGCCTATCAATTGCTGCAAAGTCATGAAGAAGCAAATAAACTGATTGGCCAATACAAGCCGCAGCTTGATCTGTCTTCAGATACAGACTTCTACGACAGTAATATTGCGGATGCACAATACCTCTATATTGTGGCCAAGCATTTCCCCAGTTTATTGCCTCAAGTAAGTGATACAGTGTTAATGCGCTTGATCGAGGCAATTAATAACAATGAGATTAATACGGTATTATCAGGTTATGTCAGCCTGGCTTTGGGAGCTTATCCTCAAAATACCGCGATTAATACTTCCTCTAGCTTATCCATGACCAAAATCTTGGTCAATAATGAGCAAGTTCCTGTACCGGTTAATAATGGCAATTACCAAAAGGCCTCTTTGGGTACGGATACCAAACAAATTCGTTTTGAAAATCCCAGTAAAGAACTGTTCTTTTATCAGCTCATACAATCAGGATTTAATACGATTCTTCCCAAAGAGCCAGAGAAATCTGGCATTGAGATCTTTAGGGAGTACCGTGATGCTCAGGGGCATGCAATTATCTCAGCCACTTTAGGTAGTGAAATTGAAGTTCATATTCAGGTCCGCACTTTAGAAGTGGATTATTTAACCAACATTGTTATTGAAGATCTGCTGCCTGGTGGATTTGAGGTGGTGCATGATTCCGTAAAACTCAATAATATGGATTATTTCGATGTGCGCGAAGACCGAGTTAATTTCTTTGGTGGTTTAAGCAGTACCGCAACGGAATTAGTTTATAAGATTAAAGCGGTTAACATTGGCAAGTATACTGTTCCTCCTGTGTTTGCTGAGGCAATGTATGATCCGAATACCTTTGGGCGCGGGGCTGCTTCGGTCATTACGGTGACTGCAGGGAAGTAACGCTTTTGCGTGATTTATAGAAGGCCGAATTACCGCGGTTAACCGCGGTAATTCGAACGTATTGTCTTACAAGAAAAACTGAAGTAAGCACAATTAATTGCAAGCGACCAAGCTCATAAAAACCACCATTATTTTCATTTATTAGTCTACACTTTATATTGAACTTGTATATTATACAGGCAAGCTGATAAGGATGTTGACAAAAACCACTTAAACGAGGTTAAAATGAAAAAAATGGAATCAATTAAACTTGCTACACCTAATGATCTTGCACCGAAAGATCGACGCATAATTGCCCAAGTAATTAACCCACTTGTAGCAGACACTTTTGCCTTATATGTTAAAACGAAGAATTATCATTGGCATATGTCTGGCCGTCATTTCCGTGATTACCATTTATTACTTGATGAGCAAAGCGATCAGATTTTTGCGATGATTGATGTCTTGGCTGAGCGTGTACGCAAGCTAGGTGAAGAAACCATTCATTCAATCGGTCAAATTAAAGAATTACAACATGTTAAAGACGTCAATTCAGTCCTATCTGCTGAAGATATGCTGCATGATTTAATGCTGGAAAATAAAAACTTTTTAACTCGCATGCGCGCTGCCCATGAAATTTGCAGCGAAAAAAATGATGTGGCAACAACTAGTCTTTTAGAAAATTACATTGACGAGGCCGAGCGAAGAGTTTGGTTCTTATTTGAAACTGTAGGTTCATAGTCTAAACGTCATCCTGAGGAGTTACGACGAAGGATCTCCTGATTGTAGCACATACCAGGTTCGGAGATCCCTCACGGTGTTCGGGATGACGTAGTTTTGTGAATAATTTACTCTACCCCCCAAACGTCCACATCCAAACGTCATCCTGAGGAGGTTACGACGAAGGAGCTCCTGATTGTGGCACATGCAACGTTCGTAGATCCCTCACGGTGTTCGGGATGACGTAGTTTTGTGAATAATTTACTCTACAACCAAACGTCCGCATCCAAACGTCATCCTGAGGAGGTTACGACGAAGGATCTCCTGATTGTGGCACATACCACGTTCTGGAGATCCCTCACGGTGTTCGGGATGACGTAGTTTTGTGACTAATTTATTTTCTATAACCAAAACATCCGCACAAAAACATACAGCAGCGCCATCCCAATTATAGGAATAATCACAAACCCTAAAAAAACATGGATCTGAATTCTATTTTCTGCCGATTCTCGGTAAAACTTTTTAAACCGTTTTAATAAAGACATTTTATATACTCCAAGATAAATTCCTTCATACTTCATGACGTGTACCGCTTGCGAGCGAAAAAACATCTTCCCGTCAAAATTGTAGGGTGGGCTCACATCGAGCCACATCAGAACTCAATGTTGGTCCAAGGGCCCAACCTATACATCATTGCAAAATTTCAATTACGCTTCCCGTTTAAATGCATCAGGATATTTATCCCCTTTAACTGCATTCACAGGAACCAATTGCTCTAATAATTGCAAATCCTCTTCGGAGAACACCACCTCAAGCGCCCCTAAATTCTCCTCAAGGTAGCTTAAACGTTTCGTTCCTGGAATGGGGATCACCTTACCAGGCTGAGCCAAAATCCAAGCCAGAGCTAACTGACCTAAATTACATTGTTTTGAATCAGCAATTTCGCTTAACCGCATAATAAGCGATTGATTTTCATTAAAATTTTCCCCTTGAAAACGAGGCAATAAATGACGGAAATCATCAGCAGCTAATTGAGACATATTCGCGATTGCACCGGTCAAAAACCCTCGTCCTAAAGGACTATAAGCCACAAAACCAATCCCCAGCTCCTGGCAAGTGGGTATAATTTCATATTCAGGATTACGCTCCCATAACGAATATTCTGTTTGTACGGCAGCAATGGGATGAACTTGGGCTGCACGTCGAATAGTATCAGGTTTTACCTCAGAAATACCGATATGACGTACCTTTCCTTCCTTTACTAACTCAGCCATCGCCGCAATCGAATCCTCTATGGGCGTCTGCTTATCCACTCTGTGTAAATAATATAAATCAATGGCCTCAGTTGCCAAACGCTTTAAACTAGCCTCACAGGCTTTTTTAATGTAAGCAGGCGAGCCATTAATAATATAGTCGCGCGCACCACCACCTGCCTGCTTAGTAAATCCCACTTTAGTAGCCAAAACAACGCGATCACGCATCCCTTTTATTGCCTTAGCAATGAGCTCTTCATTATGCCCCCAGCCATACATGTCCGCGGTATCCAAAAGCGTTACACCTAATTCCAGCGCACGGTGAATGACCTCAATGGAATGTATATCGTTCGTGGGTCCATAAGATGTTGACATTCCCATACAACCAAGCCCTATTGGGCTAACCCAAGGTCCATTTTTACCTATCTGTCTTTGTTCCATAACGAAAGGTTCCTAATATTCAAAAAACAACCATCTCACCGGAAATTGCAGAAACACGTGGTCCGGGCAAAATAAATCCGGAAACATTCAAAGGATCAACTGCAGCAACAGAGACAGGCTCATGTTCTGTCTCTTTATTTTTAAAGGCACGCAACGACTCAACAGCATAAGGCAAGGCAAACTGCTCACCTAAAAATCCCTTCACAAAACGCCCACCTCTTATTTCGCCCCGCTCTTCCAGAGTTCTTAATACCGCATGCAACTCACGCCATCTAGGAATATTTTTTTCGCGAGCCAAAAGATCGCGAAACACCACTCCATAACGTTTAAGTAAAATCCAACAAACAGTTTCTACCTGCTCTCGGGTAAACGAGCCTACACTTTTCTTCAACAAAAACCAACGCCCCGAACTATACAAATGAGGGTTTATCCTGCGTCTTTTTTTAATTAAACGCCGTTTAGGATCAATTAAGGAGCGCAAATTATCAAACAGGTCTGCTGTTGCAAGCCCCGCAGCTACCAACTCCCATAAGCCCATTTCCACCTCGGACTTCAGATGATGCACTTCTTCAGTAATATCCATAAAAAAAGAAGCGCCATTTTGCAGCAAATAAAAATAAATATCCTTAGCAATATGACTTAAACCAGCCAAAGCCTCCTCATTTAATCCCTCCCTCACTTCAGCCATCCACGAAGAATCCTTGCGTAGAAAAAAAGTCACCGGGGCAATACTTGTTGGTACCACCCTTTTCGGGTCTTCATCAGCGGGATTTAACTGAGAAGATAAGCGCCCCCAACCGACAACACCCATCATGCATAATTTATCCAATAAAGAGGAGTCATAATTCTTCACCCTCTTTGAAAAAATAAGTGGTTCCCAAGCTTTAGCCGGGATTTCAAAACCTTGCAATTGCTCAATAATAGCCAGCAACCCTTGCTCACCATTGAGTTGTGAGCCTGGTGCAATATGCTGCCAGGTCAATAACCAGCGTACAAAATGCTCCGGATTTACAGGTTCAATTTCCTGACGCAACTTGGCTAAGGTCAAACGATGAATACGTGCCAACAAGCGGCGCTCACACCATTCTTGCTGCAATGACTCTGTAAATGTACCACGTAAAATAAGCCCAGAAGCCTCAAGACGAACTAAGGCTTGCTGAATGGCCGATTCTGCTAAAGTTAAAGATTGGCTTAACAATAAAGCGGTTGTAGGCCCTAAATGATAGATCCAACCTTGAACTAAATGAAAAATACCCTCATCAGGCTCTAAAGGTTTATTTTCTATGTCCTGTAAAGGATGTTGAATTAATGCATCAGGATAAATTCTGGAAAATGTTTTTGCCTTATCTACCGCGAACCAAAATACCCGATCCCCAACAAAAGCCGTACTGGCGCGACCCGAAGCAATTAATTCATCCATAAACTTTTGCCATAAATGGGTAGCCTGTAGATAGGGCTCATAATTTGCCGGAAAAGCAATAACCGTTTGTAACAAATCCTGTAATTCATCCGCATTACGAAGATCAGGCCAAGCCTGCTGTCGTACCTCATGAATCACTTTCGGATCAAGCTTCCCTATCCTATTAGCCAAGTTTGCAGGCAAAGTCTGCCTCATTTCTACGGCCCAAGCACGTCGTTCCTCTAAAGGAGCGTCATCTAAAAAGGCATAAGGATTGGCATTTAAAATTTCATGAGCAAAAACTGATGGCGTTGGAGTATCAATCGCAATACATTGAACTTCTTTATTTTTTATTTTCGTTAATACATCCAAAAGCCCATCCACATTCAAGGCTTCCGTTAATGAATCTTTCATTGCTTCATTAACCAAGGGATGATCGGGTAATTCAATGTCTTCGATGTCCACATTATCCTGACAGGCCACAGCATCAGGAAAAACAGCGGCTAATAAATCCTCGGCCCGCATTCGCAAAAGATAAGGCGGAACTTTACGCCCATTACTAAAACGTACTAAAGCCAGAGATCTACCTGCGTCCCAACGCCAACGTGTGGGAAACAAGGGAGATTGTAATACGGCTTTTTCCACTATATCTCTGGCTGTTTGAGTACTTAAAAATGAAAATACATCCGCTAGAGGGAAACTGTGTTGCTCCGTCAAAGAGATATTAATGCCATTATCTGTAGCGGCTGCTTGTAATTCCACATTAAAAGAACGGCAAAAGCATTTTCGTAGCGCTAACCCCCAGGCCTTATTTATTCGGGCGCCGAAAGGTGCATGAATCACTAGCTGCATGCCCCCTGATTCATCAAAAAAACGCTCCGCAATGATTCGTTGTTGTGTGGGAACGGCACCTAATAAAGCACGACCCTGCAGAATATAATCAATAAGTTGTTGCGCCCCCAACTCATCGACATGACACGAGTTGATAAGCCATCGTTTCATCTCGGCGAATGAATCCTCTGAGGTAGTTAATTGGGAGCTAAGCCATTCCCTCAAATTAGAAACACGTAATGAAAGCTCTGCCGTGCGCTCCGGAGCCTCTCCACGCCAAAATGGCACATTCGGCGAGGCCCCATGAGCATCCTCAACAAAAACTAAGCCTTTCGTGCTTTCAATACGGTTAATTCTCCAGGAAGTACTTCCAAGCAAAATAATGTCGCCGCGATGACTTTCGACCGCAAAATCCTCATCCAGGGTGCCTACCACGCCCCCAGACTCTTCTGCTTTTACGGTGTATAAACCATTATCCGGAATGGAGCCACCGCTGGTTATGGCAATTAAACGGCTACCACGGCGCGCTTTCAAAATATGATTCACACGGTCATGGAACAAATATGCACCATAACGACCACGCGTCCCTGTTATTCCTTCACTGAGCATATGGATTACCGCATCAAATTGCTCACGTGATAAATCTTTATAATGAAACGCCTTACGCGTCAAAGCGAATAACTCATCAACCTGACAATCCTCCGTAGCACAGGTTGCCACAATTTGCTGCGCTAAAATATCAATGGGCTGTTGGGGAATGACCAGTTGATCCAGATCGCCTTCCAAAATAGCATTCACAATCGCAGCGCATTCTAATAATTCATCGCGTGTGGTTGCAAAAATACGCCCTTTTGAAATTGCACCACGCCAATGGCCTGCTCGACCGACGCGTTGTAACATAACAGCAATGGAACGGGGTGACCCTAATTGGCACACTAAATCCACAGAACCAATATCAATTCCTAATTCTAAAGAGGCCGTTGCCACCAAGGCTTTCAGCTCTCCATTTTTTAATCGGGTTTCTGCGGCTAAACGGAGCTTTTTCGATAAGCTCCCATGATGAGCAACGACCAAATCCTTCCCTAGACGCTCTGCTAAATGATGTGCCGCGCGTTCTGCTACTCTACGTGTATTGGCAAAAATTAAAGTCGAGCGATTCTGCTGTGCCAATTCGGCAATACGATCGTAAATCTCATCCCAAATTTGATTGGAGGCAACCGCACCGAGTTCGCTGCGCGGAATCTCTACGTTAAGCTCTAAATGCTTTGCATGTCCGATATTGATAATCGCTGGTTGAGGTCGGCCGTTACCTACTAAAAAATTAGCGACTAAATCCAGTGGCTTTTGGGTTGCAGATAAGCCAATACGCAATGGTGGATGTGAAGTTAAGGCTTCTAAGCGCTCTAATGATAAGGCCAAATGCGCACCCCGTTTGTCATCAGCCAAAGCATGAATTTCATCAACAATAACCGTTTTAACACTGCGTAAAAGTTCACGACTTTTGCCTGCAGTTAGCAAAATATAAAATGACTCTGGTGTAGTGACTAAAACATGGGGAGGATGTTTGAGCATTGCTTGACGTTCTTTAGGTGAGGTGTCTCCAGTACGTACAAGCACATTGATTTCAGCCATAGCTAAGCCGTGCTTTTTAGCCAGAGCCCTAATTTCTTGCAAAGGCCCCATTAGGTTTTTTTGTACGTCATTGCCTAAAGCTTTTAACGGGGAAATATAAAGTACTTCGATTTCGTGACACAACTGACCATTAAGTGCTTGGCGTACTAAATGATCAATACAGGCTAAAAAAGCGGCAAAAGTCTTCCCTGAGCCTGTTGGGGCCGAAATTAGGGTATTACACCCGGAGCGAATAAGTGGCCATCCTTGTTTTTGTGGTTCGGTTGCGGAGCCAAATTTTTCTAAGAACCACTCTTGTACTACTGGATGGGCCCAAGCAAGACTGTTATCAATATTCACAGAATCAACCCTGAACGAGTCATCAGAAAAATGGAATTACCAACTTAAGTATATCACATGACTGGTTTGGGTCGTAGGATGAATGCTTGCAAACTTATAGAAGACCGAATTACCGCGGACTTGACCGCGGTATCCAGTTTGATCTCGCTTCTCACTCTGAATTTATAGATCCGCGGTCAAGCCACGGTAATTCGCAAGCAACCAAGCGAGACGAAGGATCTACTTTCTTTTATCAGATTTAGGTTTCTCGTCATTCTTTTTCATTTTATCCTGATTATGAGAAACATGTTGTTGATCATGACGGCGAGCATCTTGTGATTCATTCTTAAATTTATTGTCTTTGGACATTTCCTTTTCTCCATAAGATTAAACTAAGATTAAAGTATGTACTACAGACATAAATTTAGATTAGGTTGTTGAAAAAAGCAAATTTAAATGTAATCTTGGTAGGATAATTATCACTTGGCTTATAGAGGGCCATAGTATCCAGAGTTTTCTCGCCTCTCATTCTGAACTTGTGGATAACCGCGGTCAAGCCGCGGTAATTCGTGAGAATGAATGAACATCGGTCTCAGACGGTATATTAAATTTCAACCACAATCTTGCCTATAGCCTTTCCTGATTCCATTAACTTATGAGCCTCACCTACATTTTCTAAAGAAAATTGATGCAAATCGATAAGCGGTTTTAAATCGCCGTTATCAGCTAAAGTAGCTATCGTCTTTAAAATAGTACCTTGACGTTCGCGCTGCACATTATTTAATAAGGGCAGTAACATAAACACCGCATGCAAACTGGCTGAGCGTGCATGTAAGGGCGTTAAATCATGAGGCATTTTGGCTTGGATGCTAATCACATGTCCATACATGGCTACCGCAGCAAGTGATTTATCTATATTATCCCCACCGATGGTGTCAAAAACCACATCAAAGCCTTTGCCATCCGTCAAGCGAGCAACATAGTCCTGGACTGATTCTTTAGTATAATCAATTGTTTCTTTAGCACCTAAAGCCTTGGCAATTTCTGCTTTTGTAGGTGAAGAAACGGTTGTATAAACTTCCGCCCCGGCCCATTTTGCCAATTGGATTGCAATGTGCCCCACGCCTCCAGTACCGGCGTGAACTAACACCTTTTGCCCAAAGGTAACTTTAACTTTTTCAAATAAAGCTTCCCAAGCTGTAATGGATACTAAAGGCAATGCCGCTGCTTGCAACATGTCTAAGGATTTAGGTTTTTTAGCAATTAAACGCGCATCGGCCAACATAAACTCTGCTAAAGCACCCGATTCGGTTGTAAAACCACCCGCACAACCATAAACTTCATCCCCAATAGAAAATTCGGTAACACCTTCACCAACCTCTTCAATCACTCCAGCCATGTCACCATGTAAAATTGCAGGAAAGGCAGGAGCAATATGTCCATACGCACCTGAGCGCACCTTACAATCAACAGGATTAACACTCGTTGCTTTAACGCGAACTAATACATAACCTGCCTTAACCTTAGGAATAGAAACTTCCTCTGTTTTAAAAACGGAATAATCACCAAAAGATGATATAGTTTGTGCTTTCATAGCGCTCCTAAAAATAGTAACTTAAGCTGTTAATTCTTCTTGAATTTTTAAATGTCCATGAGGTTGTCGTTCTTTAAAATGTTTACGGCAAGTAGATGAATATAAGTTATTCCCACCAATTAACACCTGATCGCCCTCAGTAATCGCTTCACCCTGCTCATTGAGTCGTAAAATCATAGTAGCTTTACGCCCACAATGACAAATTGTTTTAATTTCAACAAGTTCATCAGCCCACGCCAGTAAGTATTGACTGCCCTCAAATAGCTCGCCACGAAAATCAGTCCGCAAACCATAGGCTAAAACTGGAATACCTACTTTATCGGTAATTTCGGTTAATTGATAAACTTGGTCACGAGTTAAAAATTGCGCTTCATCAATCAAAATACAGGCATATTTTTGATCCAGGCTGATTACCTTTTTATATAGGTCATCATAAGCATTAAAAACAAGCGCTTCTTCAGATAAACCGATACGAGAATGCACGGTGCCCGATTGATAACGATCATCAATTGCCGGGGTAAATAATAAAGTTTGCATCCCACGTTCATGATAATTATAACTTGATTGTAAGAGGACGGTGCTTTTTCCAGCATTCATTGCTGCAAAATAAAAGTAGAGTTTTGCCATCTTTGTTTTTGTTTTTTTGACCAGGGAATTATTATATCATTACCTCTCATGTGCACGACATGATTTTAAAGGAATTCAATTTATGAAAATCATTATTGGTGGTGGAACAGGATTAGTTGGACGCTCTTTAATTGCCGAATTATTGGTGGCTCAACATGATTTATGGGTTGTTGGCCGTAATAAAGATAAGATAAAAAAAATATTTAATAATCATGTTCATGCAACCACCTGGGATGAATTACCGCACTTAAATCCTGAAGAGTTTGATGCAATAATTAATCTCACGGGTGAAAATATTGCCGACCACCGTTGGTCTGCTAAAATCAAAAATAAATTATTATCCAGTCGTCTTGAACCAACCAAACAATTTATTCTATGGGCTAAAAATTCCTCGAAAAAACCTCATTTATATAATGCCAGTGCTATTGGCATTTATGGTTTACAAAAAGAATTAGTCAATTCACCTGAAGCCTATACTGAAGAAGCAAATCTTCACGCTTCTGAAAGTAGTTTTTCCAATCATCTGGTCAGCCAATGGGAGCAAACAGCACTTCAAGGAATACAGTATGATATCCCCGTAACCATCATGCGCTTTGGTGTCGTGCTCAAATATGGTGAGGGAATGTTAAAAAAACTGGAATTACCTGCTCGATTTGGAATGGGGGCAGTGATCGGCACGGGAAAACAACCCCTAGCCTGGATTGATCATAGCGATTTAGTTAATGCCATTTTATTTCTTATCAACCATCCTGAAATAACTGGACCAGTAAACTTGGTAGCACCAGAACTTGTATCTCAAAAAACCTTTAATAAAACTCTTGCAGAAGTATTAAAAAAACCAACATTTTTTCGGATACCTGCGTGGCTGATTCAAATGCTTTTAGGTCAGATGGGCGTTGAATTACTTTTATCAGGTCAATCCGTAATTCCAGACCGTCTTACAAAGTATCAATTTGATTTTAAATACCCTACTTTATTATATGCGTTAACAAAAGAATTGGAAAAACCACAAAAAGAAAACTAATCACACTTAGTCACCAGCATAAGCTCAGATTGAATAATTTTAAACCTTGGGATACCATAGCCAATTGTTTTTTATTCTATGAGAAGAAATCTACTATGACTAAACGGAAGCATGAATATATAAAAGGGTATGATGATGAATCTGATGCAGGAGAGTCTTCTTCCCAAATAAGAAGATCAGGATATAGTTACGACTATCGTTCCAGACGATATCAAGCACTAGACAGTGTAGGAATAATAGAAGATAACCCTTTTTATAAATTTCAATATCGCCTATATGCCTTGGCTGAGAAGAGAAAAACGTTTTCTTCCATTCATGATGCTGATGCCGAATTCCACAAGGAAGTAGAAGATCTGTTTAACTCATTTGAGCATGCAGTGACATACTTTGAGGACTGGGTAAATCAAAGAGAACATATTGATGGCAATAAGCACATTACGAATAAAAGTATTTCTTTTATTTTTTATAATTTAGGCCAATATGCAGGATTAAGAAGCGTATCGCTACCCGCTAATAAATTAGCATTAATTCTCAGTTACTTAGAACAACAAACAGTAGATGCATCCACCTTTATAACACGATCTATCTTTGGACTGGGAACTATCGCTGAGATGAACAAGCTCACGGGAAAAATCCCAACAATACTAATTGAAAATCTTTTAAACCAACTGCTACAAATCCCAATACTTACTGACCGACAACTTTCCACTTGTATTACTGGCCTTGGATTCTTAGCCCCAAATTTAGATACTCCAATTAACACAGAAATAATACACCTACTATTAGAGCGAATTGACCCAGCTAAGTCAGAAAATCATGAGTCGATAACTCGTACCATTAATTTATTAGCCCGCCTATCTAAAGCAGATGCATTGACAACGCCTCTTGATATTGCTTTAGTACAACCTATTATTGAGAAATTCTATAGACTTCCTCATTTAAACGAAACAAACCATCATAAAACGCTCATAGGCTTGGAGTGGTTGCTTTACTCAAAAAAACTGCGTGGTTTTTTGGGTGCCCATATCGTCTCCCAGCTATTAGAGTATGGATTGTCCACAGACAAAAGCGTGTACCTAAATTTAGGTTTTTCTATTATAAAACAACTAGCTAAAGAAAACCTTTTACGGGGAACTATTGATTTTTCTCTGATACTCAAAGCATTTAATAAGCGTACTGCAAATATCTACGATATCGCAGAGCTACTTGATATCTCTGCCCTATTAGCACAAAAAGGACTCCTAAATGAAGCGCTCGATACTCAAGACGTACAAGAGCTTATTGATACACTTCCTAAAGTAATTTGCCATGATGAGAGTCATGTAGGTACTATATTTAGTGGTCTTGGCTTGTTGGTACAAACTCACCATGTGAATATAAATCAAATACAACAATTAAATGTCAGTTTAGCTCCACTACTGCAACAACTACCCCTACACCAAATAAGCCCTGTTAATGCTGAAAAAACTCTCTTTGGGCTTGTAGAACTTAGAACAAGAATGCGCTGCCACCCTGAGCAATTACAACAGATAATACATTCTGCCTTTAGATCAAAAAATCCCTTAGCTCCCCATGAGGTTATTAAGTACATTAATTGGTTTATTAAACTCAGTCAGGTATACCCTGTTGCTCCACTTAATCATGGCTTTGAAAGCTTATTATCTTCAATAAACTTCTCACTTAGCTCTTTAAATACAGCGGATCAAGAACACTTTAACCGAATTATATTAGATCTTCCTAACCGCATTTGGGCTGAATCATTAAGCATTAAATTGGGCATACCTATTGTTCAACCCCTACGTCAAAACGAAGATAGACCAATACAAGAGCCCCGCACGTCCCAACAAAAAGCACCACAAATGGGGAACATTCAACCAGCAAGAACAATACTCCCCGTTAGGATTGCTCCTGTGCCTAGAATGCCCATACAAAGAGTTGAAACAAGGACAACAACAGAGCTAAGACAGCCAGCCCTAAGGTCCGTACAGGAACATAATCCTCAAACAACAAGAACAGAATCCAGGCATCAGCCAGTAAGATCTACGTTTCCCCGAACATCTACATCTGGAGAAGCACAACGTCCTGAAAGTTGGAATAGTGCTTATAGGGATGATGCCTTATTTAAGGCCATTGCGGATAAAAACATACACCAACTTGCGGTATTGCTGGGCGTTAATTTTCCCATTAGAACTCACTTCTATCCGGGCCGCTCAACCTCTTCGAGTACAAGCAATAATCGGCATGGAAGTCATTCCTATGTACAGAACAATGAACAACAAGTTGCTAATGCTGCGGTTACTCAACTGTTACAAAAAACAGAAGCCAATGCATTACGTATCTTAGTAACCCAAGCAAATGCCGCCTATTTTGAATTGTTATTACGGGCATGTTCCAATCATACGCGATATCAATTAGCGCAAAAAAATGCGTTACGCCCCATTCTGCTTTATTTGCCGATTCAAGAGCTTGAACCTTATATCGCTGATTTACTTCGTTTGGAACTCTACAGAGACAGCGCTGCCTTAGTAAAGCTTGTGAGTGCTCTAAAGACTCGAGCAGAACAACATCCTGAGGAGCTGGAACGAATCAAACAATTGCAAATTCAACTTATCGACCGAGCAATTGAATTTCATGCTAGTCTATATCATCCTAATGTACTTAGTAATCTTAGGACAGAAAAAGCACTCGTTTTAAGAATGGCATCGAATACGAACCAATCCTCTCAAACACAAATACCACGTACAGAACCCAGACTATCAACACAAATACCTCAACGGATGTTTGCATCACAGCCTGAGCGTTTAATTAATCGACAATATCACTATGAAACCGAAGATATGAATCGAATTCTGCGAGTACGTCTTAGAAACTTAAATCTTAGTGAGGAAAACACCCCGAGTATCAGCGTATTAACTGCTGCGAATATGGGAGAAGGAGCTCAAGGAAATAGAGTTTTTGACGTTTTAAGCCAATACCTTGCTGGTACTGAAGGACAATTAGTAATAAATAACCAAGCAGAACATAATATTATTATTCCTATTGTGCATAACCATCATTGGCTAGGTATACGTATTCAATTGAATCATGGTCAATCACCTCAAATCACCTATTACAATACAGTAAACGATTATGAATATGACGAAGAATTGCAAGTCAGTATACTTTTAGAGGTAAACAGAGTGATACGGAACCATAACACTTCATGGGTGCAACCCTCATTAAGAAAACATGAGAAAACATTAATCCAAGATGACGCATCCAGTTGTGGCCCGTTGTTAATTGAAAGCATTTATTGCCATTTAACGAATAGATCTTGGAAGCAAACCAATTCTCCTGAGTTGCTCGCTGAAAAAATTCGTAGGTTCCAGCTAAAACTCGTCGAAGAAAAGGATCCTCAGTTTTATCAAAGATTCTTAGCCCAGCAATCAAGACAGCCCGAACCAAACAACAGTATGGACCTATCTTAACTACAGCCTGGATGGAGACATGGTCTTCATCCAGGCTACATTCTAAGTAATTATATTAATTAGGAAAATTTCTTCCCTTATTAAGTAATCCAGGCCCCTTGTCATGCATTGGGCTTACTTTTGAAGCGCTATGGCCATGTTCTTTATTTTCTGCCTGATGATGTTTTGCTTTCTCATCAGCAGCACGCAGTTCTTGCTTCATAACCTGTGGACTATGAGACATAGTGGATTTGTTGTGCTGAACTACAGGCTTAGCAGCTTTTTTCTCGCTCTTTTTCTCGCCTGCTTTAGCAACAGTTTTAGTGCTTGGTTTTGCAGCAGATTTAGTATGAGCAGCAGATTTCTTAGCTGCGGGCTTAGCTGCCTTGCTTGCTATGGAACTTGCCTGCTTTACTGCTTTGCTTGCTGTTGAACTTGCTTGCTTTACTGTCGAACTTGCTTTTTTTATCACGTCTTTCGCAGCTTCTTCAGTACGATGAGATACTTTTATCCAATGGTTTTCTAAAATACTAAAAGTATCATGCATATAATCAAGAGCCATGTGACTATTACGAATAAACATATTCATATTTCGTTCTAAAAGCTCTTCTGGTTTTTTTATGCTAAAAAGCTCACCAGGTTTCATGTAAGAAAAGCCTTGCATCGTTTTAATATTCAGTTCCATTAATTTTTGTAATGGAAATTCCATATTACTAAATACTTTTTGATCAAAATGAACGTTTTTCATTATTTCTCCCTATGCGGCAGTGCACAACTCAAGATTAGTAATCCTATATCAATTTGTCAAATCTAATAAACCATGAATATTATTTTTTATATTTTCTGTAATCTGATCAGTTTGAGGCTGAGAAAATAGTCCCCACCGTTTCGTAAAAAGGTAATTAACCCCTACCGCGACTCCATACCCTACCACTAAGAGCCCAATCACTGCTGCAATCTCACTAATTAACCATTGAAGATCACGATTATTTTGAAAGAAAGGACGGTGCTTGTCTATTTTATCGAAACAACGCTTACTGTATAGAGGAATAAGTACAGGATCCGGGTTTTCCATAAATTCGTTAGTGTATTCAGCAAGTTTTTTGTGTAACCTTTTAACCCGATTTGCAATTTCAGTAAAACCACGTCCCTCTAAGTCCTCTTCCTTTTCCGCCAGATCGTGTAACAATTTATTAATTAGTTTAAGCCGATGTTCATAATGATGCAATTTGGCTTTTGAAAAAGTTTGGATTGTTTCCAACTGATACATTGGACGGGCAACTTTTGAAAACAATTCAATCGCCTCCTCCAATGAAAAACGAGTCTCGGGATCCTCGTGTAATAGCCCATTTAGACCGGTTCTAATGATCGCCTCATCCCGTTTAAACAGATGCGCACCAGGACAGGTAAACAAATGATTATTCTTCGTCATTTGCTTCGTCTCAGGCCAAGACCAAGACTTTCTATTGTTTAGATAATAATTGGTATAAGAATCACCCCATACATAGCTCAATATTCTCCCAACAGCATAAGCATCTGATTTTCCCGAATAGGTTACAGGAAAAATAAAAGACTCAGGCGAACGATACGCAGGTGTTCCCACAACACGCGCGTCCTGATTATCCATCGACATAGCACGCCCATAATCAATAATTGCAATTTTGGGTGGGCTTTTTTTCATATCAATAAGCATATTTAAAGGTTTCAAATCACGATGCACTATTCGTTTATCAGTGACTTGTGACTTCACCGCATGCAAAATAGCAAAAGTAATGTCTAATCGTTCTTTTACCGTGAGCCTACCATGACGTCCCTTATCCCACAGAAGGGCTTCTAAGGTACAACCCTCTGCCTTATCCATGAGCAAATAACTTTTTTTACTGTTCTCTTCAAAAACAAAAACGGGTGGTTTCACTTGAAGATAATCTGCGCGCTTTAAAAATTGGTACTCTGCCTCAACTAATGCTTTTCGCTCATGATGCATATGATCTTCAATTTTAATAACTTCCTTGGCATTACGGTTTAAAACAGGCTGATATGTTTTAAATTGTATTGTGCCCAAAATAGGATATACCGCCCCATAAAATCCCTTGCCCAGAGGATCTTGAGTTACATCAAAAACTGCAAATTGCTCTTCTGTTTCTTCCGACTTTAACAATGAATGTGTAAAACAAAATCGATACTTAATATTTTGATACGTATGCTCGTAACAATAATCCTTATTCCATAAAGTTCCCATTGGTGCATTATTAAAAAATTCCGCCAAGACCTCCAAATATTGAAAATCAAATAAAGCGGACTCTATTTTCAAGGGGTTTACCGTAATTATCTTAGAGTAAGTCATAAAAAATCATATGGAATAAATTTAAATAATATGTGTGATTGTACAACGATTATAATTTGATGCTAATCCTGAAAAACTGCAAGAATAATTTGGTATTAATCATTAAAAATCGGTGGCTTTTTTCTGAACGTTTCGGGTAGGATGAATAGGCAATTTAAAATCTTACGGAGGAGTACAATCATGAGCAAAGTAAATGCTATGGGAATGGAAGAGATCAAAAGGGAAAGAGAAGAGCATAAAGCAAATTTACAACGATTTATGTCCCTGCCATTTACCCCAGCCAATAAAGAGCAATTAGACGCATTGAAAAAGCGCATTGATGATTTTGAGTTTACTCTGAATCAGATGTATCTATTTCAAGGTATGAATACTGGGCTTCAGGCCTGGGGCATATTTACGACGGTCAGAATGCTATTGCCTCTGCCAGAGTTTGCCAACTACTTCTTATCTGCTTTTCTTTATTTAGGTGCAGCAGGATATATTCTACAAAAATTTAGCACTACTGATTTCTATAACGAATTACAAGAAATGAAAGAAATTTACAACTGGGCCCTCAAAGATGGAGAAGACCTTCATGATGGGAAAACTACTAATACAGAGAAGCTAAATACCACAGAAATTCAACGATTAATTACCCTATTGGCCCCCCTATGCTCTCTTCAGTTTATGCAGGCTTGGCCTAAAGTTACTGCAGAAGAAGAAGTCAAAACAGGTTTTAGTGCCGTATTTGCTGTGGGTCAAAGTCTCTATGGCCGATTCTTCCCTTCTGCTCCTGAAGTTTCCGATAAGCTAAAACCACTGCAAATTCAGGTGGAAACAGAGGCTTTATCCATTAACGCTTTAGCCGGCTTTGAGCAATCCCTACGTTATTTTGCCACTAGCCCCTATTGTCGTGATTTATTGAAAGCGAAAATTCAGCAGCCTGTTGAGTATGTCAAAGGGATGATTCATGAAGTAATTTCCTCCAGTTTTTCTCATCAAAAAATGGCTTAAGGGAACATCTTAGTAGGCTGGGCTGAAAAGCCCAGCCTACTACCTGGCGCTATGAATACTAAGAAGCACTGCAGAAACCTTTTTCAAAGAAAAAATTATTACAATCTTCTCTCAATACCGAGCAGACTCAATTCACTCGCGCTAATCAGTTCCAGCCGTTCATAAGTACAGCGTACATCATTCGCTGATTCGACTCGAAGTCTGTTGCTTCCAAAAACAGAGGAACCAGAAACTTGTTCCATCAACTGCTTAGGATGAACAGAGGACCCTGTACTTTGGCAAAGTTTTGCAGCAAGTAACAATCCATTGTCAATCCACTGCATAGCAACATCCAGATCAATTAATAACCGAGAAAAAGTCTCTTTAAGCATACCGTGTAAGGTTTTGTAACAAGTATTACAGCGAACTAAATCACTATTATGGCTTAATTTAAACAGCTGTTGATAGAGTGTGCCTTTAGCAACTTTTTCTTCACTCATCCTAATGGAATCGTCTAAAGTCAAACTATAATGATAATCAAAACATCGTGAAATTAAATCAACTAAATCAAACTGATAATTTAGCTCTAATGCAATTTGTTGAAAAATAGCCGCTGAACGAGAACTGTATGTAGAATCACCAGACCAGCCAACCTCATTAGTCCTACCAGAGCGGAATAAAAACATAGCCAGTTTCAAACATGACCGTTCTTCTAATGTTATTTTGCTGTATTGTTCAAAATCATATGAAATTAATGTATCTAAATAATAATCAAGTAAAACCATGAGTCGAAGACCATGAGTAGTGCCGTGGTTAGGATGAAAAGCTAGTCTCCCCCTAAAAAAATCATAATCATGTGGTTTATCTGCATAGGGTATTTGAAGAAGATCTTCTGATAAAATCTGTAGTAGTTGATATTCTTTATCCTTGTTACCTGAAACCCAATAATTTTTAAACGCATCAAGATATCGATAGGTCAATAGAATCTCTTTTGATTCCTCTTCTCCTTGCGACGTTTTTAAGTGAGTCGGTAATGCAATAGCCTGCTTTTCTTTACCAACTAATAGAAGCGTTTCAACCTCATTAATTTCATCATCCGTGAACAGGAAACTATATTCTTTCTGCAAATTAGCAGACGATAAAATACCCGCACGTCCGGTGTATCTTAAGTAATCACTAAAGTCATTTAATATTCGATCCAATTCCAATTTATTTACATATCTTTTAAATACTTTTCCAATTGACAATGCATAAAGGCATGAATCATATGGAGTAACTTCAAAGGTGAACATCTAATATTCCTTATGCCTAATTAATTTATGTTTTTATCAAAAATTAATAGTATTAATTTCATCATGGAGTGTTGACAATTAATCTCTTTGCTCACTTTACGAGCTCGGGCGTGCATATTTATACTTTTAAGCTAAATTGTCAACTTACTCTAAATTTCAACTTGATTAATTACTTAATGCGACAGATTTAATATCGTCATCATTATCATTATCAAAGAAGGACATAATATCTTCAGAAGCATCATTAAAGAGAAAACTTGACTCCTCTGAAAACTTGAGGTTAATTCGAGCTTGTGGCTCTGACTGTACTATTGCTTGCTCTACAGTTTCGCTACTCGTATTCTTAGCAGCTGATAAGTTAACATTTGTATTTTGCAGCCTAGCTCTATCTGCCTCTTCGCTTAACTTCAGTGGAGCACCAGAACCATAAAATGTATTCCTATTCTTGGTCCATAGTACTTTAACTGATGCTTCCGGTTTGGCAATTTTATGAGTTAATGTAATTGCCTCCTGAGCTAAGTTACGTATACCTTCTTCAAAGCGGGCACGCATTTGCTCACTCATACCTAAATGATTTTCCACAACAATCTGATCTGCAGTGTAACGCTCGTCCAGTAAATTAGGGACAAATAAACGCACTTGTAAGGTGTTATGATTTGGCAACTGCTGCTCAGGATATTTTAATCGTAATAAAGTATCTAGGGCACCTGGATTTTCTTCATCAAAAACACCATTTTGCTTTGCAATATATGCTGTAGATTCCACCAAATGAAATGGAATTAGGTACTGATAAATTACACCTTGTGTACCAAAAAGCTCATCATTACATAGTGCTGTAAATTGCTGGAAAATTTCTTCTCGCTCTTCTGGTTGGTCAAGCAATACACCTTCTTTATCCAATAAGTCGTTAATCAATTTAGTAAACTCAAGAGAGATTACTGAATGGTTATCATGGAAAAAATCAATTGTTGATTCTTCAGAGGCAACATCTGAGTTTTGCCATAATGAGGGATTACTAGATAAAAGATGCCAACTAATATTGTCTTGATTATCATTAACTTGAACTTCTCTTTGTCTTGCAAGAACCTCACTTAGGTCTTTGTATGCCTTTCCCGGAGGAGTTCCATTAAAATTTCTTATCCATGCGGTCTTATTCGGTTTTTCTAATAATCCTCTTAATTCACGACAGAACAAATCTAGTGCATAGCTGGATTTTGTTGTTGCATGATATGCGGAGACATGTGTAGTCAAACACGCAACCTCCTTTTGCATACACGCAACTGTGGGCATAGCCTCAGCTTGCTCTGCAGTCCACCCCATTATCCCAAGCGCTTCGGGACTATGGCTTGCTGTATTTAACCATAATGCTGTAGGAGACATTAGCTCTGGGAATACTGAAGGCCTAATTGGCAGTAATGAGTACATCTTCTCTTTAGTTGTAGGTGGATTAGCCCAATCAATTGCTAATCGGTTATTACCTTTTAAGTCCCTGTAATAATTATCTCCAGTTTGAAGCAAAGAAAGAGTAGCTATTTTTGATCCTGTTAATCTACAAAGATCTGCGGCATAATTCAGATAACTGTCAGCCAGTTCCGAGCAGTCTTGCTCAGGATCCAGTAGTTGCTTTAATTCCTCGACAATGGGTGCTTTTACTTCTTCGTATTTTTCAAAACAACGTACCAAGTCACTTTCATGGCTCATTTTTAATATTTTGGTAAATAATTCCAACTTATTTTTATCTTGCACTGATAAATCAGTTTCAGAATAATCTTTATGGTAATCAAAACTTAAAGTGAGTATGTCTACTAGTTCAGGAGAAAATTCTAATTCAAGTGCAATTTGCTTAAAAATCGCAGCCGATCGCGGCCCATAACTGGCATCACTAGTCCAACCGAGCTCATTAGTTCTTCCTACACGGAATAAAAATGCAGCAAGTCTTAAACAAGCTTGCTCTTCAGCAGTTAGGGAATTAGCTACCTCGCGAAAAACACTGTTACCATTCTGCTTAATTAATTCCAAATATTGCTTAGATAATGAATATTGTCTAAGGCCATGTGTTGTTCCATGGTTGGGGTGATAAACTACCTCACCTCTTAAAGATAATTGGTCATTAGGTTCATCTACATAGGGAACTTCCATTAAATCCTGAGATAACTGTTCAAAAAGAGTAAATAGTTTATCGTAGGAGTTTGTTTCCCAATATTTTCCAAATGAGATCACCTCACGAGAAGAAAAAATTACAGGTCGTTTTAAAGGTGAGTAAGCTAATGCTTTGGGCAAATCAATTGCTTTTTTGTTTTTTCCATTCACTAATAAGCTAGATAATTCGGCCTCTTGTTCGGAAGAAATTGGTAAATCGTACTTTTCTCCTGCGTTTAGGGTAAACGAGATCCCCTGCTCCTCAAGCCATTTTGATACATCATTGGCCAAAGTATTAAATTCAGTCGATTTAATATAACGTACAAAATTGCCATTAAATTGCAACTCGTATAAATTCTTGTTTTCTTCACTCGTTTTAATAATAAACCGCATAATAATTAGCCTCAAACACAAATAAGTTCAATTATTATACCAATGGATTATTATGTAATCATTAAGGGTGTATTTTTTCCGTAAATCGGGTTCTTAGATAAAAGCCTCTTGGTAATGTTTTTACTTTATTTCCCTCACTATCAAATCCATAACAGAGGGATTTACCACTAGCCCCTTTAGGTCTCACTTGCAGATACTCACCAACACTGGCATCCAGTGTTTCAAGATACCCGGTACTGATTAGTTGAGTTAAATAATTCCAATCAGCAGCCAAAATAGCCTCATCTGCAGTATTTGGTGACCATAAAAATCCCTGGCCAATTCGTCTTTGAGTGTATGGAATATCGGTGTCACCCTCAACAGGTACCCAGAGCACGCGTCGTAACTTCGCATAGCATTGAGATGTGCTCCACTCTTGTTGGTGGATAGTCAATAAAGGAATTGATGTGATAAAGGTTGATTCTGTAGGTTTACCAGATGCCGCGATAGGTAAGGTTTTCAGTTCGACACCTAACTCTTGAAAATCAGGCAAAGACTGATTAAATGCATTCGCGCCTAAAGCGAGTTCTATTACTTGCCCTATCCAACCTTTGCGCTGGTCTGGATTTTCAGGAATAGTTAAGCCCAAGCTAAGACTCAATTGTGCAAAGCTCAAACCTACCAAATAGGCGCAGCGTTGGATTAACTCCGCCTCGGTTGTTGGGGGGCTAATCCTTTGCAACAAGGTGTCCATGACCTTCTTTTATCTCTATGGCAAGTGGTTCAACTGGCGGTTTAACATTTGCCGCTTTAAATTGAGCCGTAATCGCAAAGAGCACGTTCGAGCGTACTTCAAAGCGTGAATGTAATTGCACATTGACATAATAGCGTGCCTCGAACTCAATAAGCGCTTCATCGATTTTCTTAAGAAATACTTGTGCCGGAGGGTCTGGCACAATTTCGGGAATAATTGCCAGGACATCAAGAATTAATTGCTGAATCATTACCGGGTCATCGGCACGGCTTACTTTGATGGGAACGACCGAGCGCACGATACCATCCTGGTGGGTCCAGTTAGTAAATGGCTTGTTAAATGTTTCTGCATTAGGAATTAATATTTCCATATTATCCCAAGACGAAACACGCATGCAGCGAATACCAATATGTTTTACCTGGCCTTCATACTCACCAATAGTAATTAAATCCCCTTCACGCACAGGCCGCTCAATCAACAGCATCAGTCCGCCAACAATGTTACTGGCAAAATCGCGCAAGCCAAAACCCATACCGACTGCAAGTCCCCCAATAATCATGGACATTCCACTAAAATCAAAACCCCAAACGTGCAAAGTAACAAAACCGCCAATGAGTACCACTGAATATTGGCTAAATACAGAAAGACTATTGCGAATACCAACGTCTTTAGTATTTTTAAATAACCAACGATAACAAAATTCACGCGTCCATTTTGCCGCCCAAAAGAAAATGGCTAACAAAATTAAAAATGCAAGCGTGCTAGCAACGGTAATATGAATCCCTGGCACATTTACAATAGAGGATTGCACCAGACGCTCCAAACTGACAATGACCCATGAATCAGAATTCCAGCCAAATAAGTTACAAAGCATACTGAAGCTGAAAAAAAGCATACCGATACGCAAAATACTATCAATTGGCTTTAAAAAGACCTCAATCCATAACCAACCATTACGTAATGAGGAAATCATCCACTCAGAAAAAAGCTCAAGCGCATCAAAAAGCAAACCACGAGCGATAATATAGGTGACTAACACGGTAAGAACGTTAGCCTGATATTGGCTCATTGTCCAAGCCAGGTTAATAAAGCCCGACAAACCAATTACCGCCGTAGAAAGTACCGTAATGGGCACCAAAATAATTAACAAAGAAATCGCGTTAAGCACATAACGTTTCTTATTTGTTAGCAATGGATGGATGAGATAACGCACTACCTCTCTACTTTTCCAGGCAACCACGGAAACCGCTAAGAGGAACAACATAAATAAACGGTTAAAAATATCCTGAATAAGTAAAGATAAAGGTAACAAATGGCCAATGGTCATTAACGCAGTCGTCCATCCACCAAACAGTAAAAGCCACTTCAAACGATAATAAAGCTTAACGTCTTTACCCGAGGAATCAGAAAGCGTCTCTAATAAAACCAAACGCGGAATTAAAATAGCAACTCGGAATATAAACCATACTGCGATAAGATTCAGTACAAGTTGGTAATTAGAAAAGGAAATATGCGTCACGTAGAATATCATCATGAGCATCGCCGTGAGACACAGGTAAGGTATATTTCTTTCTACGAGCACTAAAAAGCCATCGAGGAGATAACCTGCCAAACGTGAGCGTTCTTTATCGCTGCGCCATATTTTTAAAAAGCGTTTCAACATAAAGCATAAGCCAGCGATCAACGTCAACCCACCCCAAAACATGGTCAGAGCTAATGGGGTTAACCACAAATAACTATCATAAACTTTCAGGCTTAAAGTTTTTATATATTTATAAAATAAGCTTGGGATCGCAACGATTTTTTTAACAATAATAGGCCAGCTGTTGATGTTGTATTCAGCGAGTGTTTGTCTGGAGGAAATTAATTGTTTTAATTGCGCTTGATAATCTGCTAATTTTTTTAAGGCTTCTTGTTTCTGGAATCCGATTTCATTAAGACGCAGGGTTAACGTATCCACTAATGTTTTTATTGCCTTTTTAAGAGCCGGAGTTTTAATTCCATTCGCTTCGGAGTTCAAGAAAACACTAATTTGCTGCAGCGACTTCGCAATTTTATTATATTGGCTCACTGCATCTTTATAAATATCAGTAACCAATTGTAAATTTTTGTTGTCTGGGCTTTTAAGATAAATCATATCCGCCCTAACCACCGTTTTTTGCGCGCTCAAAGCATTCAGTTCATATTGAATTGCGGCAATATTTTGATTATTAACCAACAGCCGTGTTTCATAATCGGCATCGTTAGCACTGAGTACTACGCTTTTTTTGCCATTAGTCTTTACTAGATCATTTTGATAAAGTCTATTTAAGTCCTGATTTAATTTATCCTTGATGGCTTTAATTTGCAGTAGTTTTTGCTCTAAAACAAAGTTTGCATGCCAAAACTGTAAATGCTTTCCTTCTTCCGTAAGTACTTCATGAAATTCTTTTGCCAGTGCTAAATTATCATTAATTAGTTGCGTTGCTTGCTTATTTATCGCCAACAATACTTCGACCTTAGCCACCCGCTCTTCAATGGTAATCCCCTCTTTGACTATAGGTAATTGCTGTAAATGTTTTAAGCGTTGATTGAGGCTATTTTGTTCTATATTTTGCTGTTCCAGAAACCCACTTAAACTGTCAATTTTGGCTGCAGTCATTTTGAGTATCGAAGATACCTGCACTAGTTTAGCTTGGTATTCTTTCTCATCTTTAGGTTGCAGGTGCTGCTTTCCCTCTTTAATTGCTGCCGTAAGGTGATTTTTTTCCTGGGTTAAATATTCACTGAAATTCGCAGGTCTTTGTACGGGTACTGCAACCGATGTGGATTTTTTGGGTGCAGGCTCAGGTTTCGCTAAAGAATAGCTGGAATAGCATAGCGAAAAGAATAATATAAAAAAGGCATAACACCAGCAGGCAGCGCTGGTGTTATGACGAAACACACTATTTTGTCGATTTAGTTGGAGCAAGTCTAATTCCTAATTCATTAAGCTGTGCACTATTAGCCGGTGATGGTGCACTGGTTAAAAGACAGGAAGCCGTTTGAGTTTTAGGAAATGCGATTACGTCTCTAATTGAGGTAGAATCCGTAAGCAGCATAGCTAAACGATCGATACCTAAGGCGATACCACCATGTGGTGGTGCCCCATATTGTAAGGCATCAAGTAAAAAGCCAAACTTCTCTTGAGCTTCTTGTTCATTAATTCCAAGTAAATTAAATACAGCCTTCTGTAAATCGGACTGATGAATACGTATGGATCCACCGCCAATTTCATAGCCGTTTATTACTATATCATAAGCTTTAGCTAAAGTGTGAGTAGGATTTGCACATAATGATTCCGGAGACAACTCTTTTGGCGAAGTAAACGGATGGTGCATCGCTTGTAACCTATTGTTTTCATGATCCATTTCAAACATTGGCCAGTCAACAATCCATAAAAGCTCCCACTTGTCACTAAGTAGCTTTCTATCATGCCCTAATTTAATACGTAAAGCCCCCATCGCCTCATTTACGATATGAGTCTTGTCGGAACCAAAAAACACGACGTCCCCAGTTTCAGCTTCAACTCGATTAAGAATTCCATCAACTACCTCTTCAGAGAGGAACTTAAGAATTGGAGATTGTAAACCTTCCATACCTTTGCTGCGATCGTTGACTTTGATATAAGCTAGGCCTTTCGCACCGTAAATGCCTACAAAATTACCGTAATCATCCAGTTCTTTTCGACTTAACTCATTACCTTTAGGAAGCTTTAATGCCACAACTCGACAATCTGCATCATTGGCTGCACTAGAAAATACTTTAAAGTCACATTCTTTAACCAGATCAGCAACATCCACCAACTCCAGGGGGTTACGCATATCCGGCTTGTCACTACCGAAACGTCGCATTGCCTCAGCATATGCCATTCTAGGTAGCTTTTCGGGTAAATCAACATTAAGGATTTCTTTAAATACAAGCTTTAGCAAACCTTCAATTAAATTTTGAATGTCCATTTCGTCAATGAAGGACATCTCGATATCAAGCTGGGTAAATTCAGGTTGTCGGTCTGCACGTAAATCTTCATCACGGAAACATCGAACAATTTGGTAGTACTTGTCAAAGCCTGCCACCATCAATAATTGCTTAAACAGCTGAGGTGATTGTGGTAATGCATAAAACTCACCTGGGTGCACTCTGGATGGAACTAAATAGTCACGTGCACCTTCAGGGGTTGCTTTAGTCAACATGGGGGTTTCAATATCTAGAAATCCTTGTTGATTCAAATAATTGCGCATACAGGTGTTTAATTGATGTCTTAACTGCAACTTCGCTTGCATTGATGGACGACGCAAATCAATGTAACGGTACTTGTAGCGTAAGTCCTCATTTACTGTTTGAAAATCATCAGGTAGGAATGGAGGGGTTGGCGATTGGTTTAAAATTTCCAGCTTGGTACCAAGAACTTCAATTCGCCCTGTAGCCATAGTCTCATTAATCATGCCTTCAGGTCGATTGCGTACTACCCCAGTCATGGCTACAACAAATTCAGAACGCAGTTTTTCTGCAACAGCAAAAATCTCTTTATTTTCTGGTTCGTATACCACCTGTATTAAGCCTGTGCGATCGCGGATATCTAGAAATATTACACCGCCATGATCACGTCGGTGATGTACCCACCCACACACAGTAACTTCTTTACCTAAACTAGACTCATCCACTCCCAAACAGTAGTGTGTACGCATAAAAACCGCCTATTTAAATTTTATTAAGATTTGGAACCATTACCAAAAATTCAGAAATACTACTTAATCCGTGCTTGTCGATTTAGTATCTGATCCAGCTTTTGTAGACGTAGTTTCTGTACTTGCAGAAGTAGTTGACGGAGCACTGCTTTTATTTTTGAAATCAGTAGCATACCAACCTGTTCCTTTTAACTGGAAACCCGCTGCAGAAATCAATTTAATTACCGTATCCTTTCCACACTCTGGACATTGCTTGACAGGCTCATCACTGATTTTTTGCATTAAATCAAAATGATGATGACAATTTGTACATTGGTATTCATAAATTGGCATCTAAAACAACTCCATTAACTTCAGTTTAATAAATTCAACCTTTAATTATAGCTAAGTCCCGCGGGATGGACAATATGTTCCCTGCCTCAGCCTCATTAATGAGGTCACATTTTCCCACTTATAATTTAAAAAACATTTTCCGTCTATATAAAAACGCAGCAAAAAGAAAATTTATAAAAAGAAAAACTAACGAATAAAGGAGCCCTGCATTTTCTTGGCTAAAACCACCAAATAAATACTCAGAAATTGCTACCCGCAAATTATCCGAAGTTCCATTAGGCATAGTAACATTGAATACGGCTTGCAGTTTAAGTAACAGAACATGGAAAATAAAAATAAGTAACGCGTTCATGCCAAAAATTTTAAAGGGTAAAGCCCATTTGCTATATCCTAAAATATCAATCACATAAAAACACAAGGCGAAGACACAAAGAGAAACGCCTCCCACCCATAAAACAAACGAACTAGTCCATAAATTTTTATTAATGGGGAAGCTATAGCTCCAAAACCAACCTAATAAAAGAAAAGCTACTCCAGCCACCACCATTAAAGCGCATTTTTTTTGTTTACTGAATGAGGTGAGTAACAGGCTTCCAGTCAAAAGTCCTGCCAAAGTAGTCGCTATTGCGGGAATAGTACTTAACAACCCCTCTGGATCGAAATTCCTATAAAAGTGTGGCGGCGATAAAAGTTTTTGATCAATATAAAGAACCCAATTATTCGTTATACTTAAGGGAGCCCCTATTCCTCCAGGCACCGGCACAAAAGCCATCAAAGACCAATAGCCGATAAGGATAGCCACAAAGAGCACAGCCTGGGTTCTAACGGACGTATTTAAATAAAGAAGAGAACACACAAAATAACAAAGCGCGATACGTTGGAGAATTCCATAAATACGAATGGTTGCAAAATCAAAATGCAATGGAAAGGCATTTAAAAAGAGTCCAAACAAAAAGAGCAACGCACTGCGTTTAAAAATAGTTTTATAGACATCCGAAGATACTTGAGCATTAGCTACTAATTGTCTTTTTAAACTAATGACGGTTGTTACCCCAACAATGAATAAAAAGGACGGAAAGACTAAATCAGCGAAAGTACAACCGTTCCAGGTAGCATGGTCGAGTAAAGGATAAGCATCGTGTGTTCCCTGACTATTCACTAAAACCATTAACGCCATAGTTAAACCGCGAAATACGTCTAAAGATAATATACGTTCGGAATTTCCGTTCATGAGGAGATTATTCACCATAAAATGGGTAAAAGCTCATATTGGATCGTCATCCTAAGCGCTCCAATTCGAGAGTATTTTGTCAAATAAAAACAGGACTGGTTGACTTATTTTTAAGCACTGAGCGATTACTAAAATAAAACCATCATACCATATGCTAAATACTCTTCAAACCACGAACTGGCACATCCAAGTGATAGACATAATGCTTGATAATTTGCTCTGCTTGCTCACTGGTTAAGGGCTTACTAATTGCCCCTTCCATAAAATAATGCTGGCAATCGTATTTGACTACATCGGCCTCATAACCCGTTAAGGCAATAATTGGCACGTGAAATTTCGTATCTTTTTCTTTTTGCCTTAATTGCTTAGCCACGATGTAGCCTGATGAATCCTCCAAGCCAATATCCATTAAGACTAAGTCATATTTTCCAGGTTGAAATAACTTCAACGCATTGTCCGCTGTTTCGGCAATATCCACATGGCAATTCAGCGAGGTAAGCAATGCTTTTTCAACATTTTGGGCAATTACATTATCCTCAACCATCAGTACAGTAGGTAAGTGCCCTTCTTTTATAGCGTTTTGTATCTCTTGTTCTTCGTCTTCAATAATTGGTGTCGATGCCGCAAGTTCTTTACTCATGCTTACATCCGTTAAAACCACGACTAAACCAATGACCTCTTTTTGTAAATCAAAGATAGGCACTCGTGACGAATGAAAATAAAACACTTTGCCATTTTGATTCTGAATAGGTTCTTCTTCGATATGATGCTGTGATTCGCCGGAAAAAAGCACTTTCATATCTTCTAATTTTAAAGCCTCAATCCGTGCTTCATCCCAATGGGCAAACTCAATCATTTTTTGATAAGGAGTACCATTAAAATCCTTTAACTTTTTCAAACCTAATACGTCGCGAAATTTACTATTGCACCCCTTTAAATTGCATTCCATATCAACCCAATAAACAATATTAGGCATTGCGTTAATAATCTCCATGTAATAATGATTGATGGCTTCAATATCATCTTGTTTATATACATTTTTGCCGTGGGGGGACATGCAATAGCTCCGCTTATTGTGGTTTGCATGTAAAGTATAGTACAGATTAATTAGTTCGATTGACTCGAGGCTTCAACATGCACTGAGGGGGTAATGCTGCAGAACCCCGTCATTAAAAAATTCTGTTTGTTCTTTCATTGCAATAGGCTCAGAAGTATTTTGGGGAGCAGAAAAAAATGACTCTCTATTCGATGATAGGCTTATCTGTGACTGAGGAGGACACAGTAAGTTAGCAATATCACTATGTCCCATAATGAGGGCAATATCGTAAGGAGACACTTGAATAGAAGTAGTCCGATAAACACAATAGAACATAAAATTTGCTATCGATCTGAATAGATTAAAAAACCACGTAGAGCTACCCTCAGGCATTTCGTCAAAAGAACTCATTACCCATCTAAAAAATGTATTAAGCCCTATATTTTTATTTTCGGGTGACTCTTTAAGTGCTTGTTGTATAACAAAGTCATTCATTCTTCTAATGACTTGCTCATCTTTCATGCAAACTGAGAAATAGATCAGCTCTTTTACGGATTTAATTAAATGCAGATTCAAATTGGCTTTTTGTTTTAGCAGCAATTCCACCACCGGACGATGCCCTAGTTGTGCAGCAATAAAAATAGGAGTTGCTCCTTCTGCTGATGGTCGATCTACATCAACATTGCGACTGATTAGGTCCATAACTATAGCTTCGTGTCCATATTCAGCTGCAATATATAACGGAGTTACTTCATCAGATAATAACTGGTTCAAATCAACACCATGTTTAGCTAGTTCAGCAACAACTGCTGTATGTCCATATCGAACGGCAAAATATATTGGAGCTACTTCACCAAATAATAACTGGTCCAGATCAACACCATGTTTAGCTAGCTCAGCAACAACTGCTGCATGCCCGTATCGAACGGCAAAATATATTGGTTTCACCTCACCCAATGCTGGCTGCTCCAGATCAACACCACACTTAGCTAGTTCCGCGAGAACATCTACATGCCCACTTTGAGCAGCAATCAATGTAAGTATTGCGCTATTATCCATTAGTTGCTGCCGTATATTCGCGTTAAAGCTCATTAACTGCTTTAATTTTGGAAGCTCATTATTAGCCACCAAAAGTTGAGCCAAACTTGATAAGTGCGAGTTACCCTCTATTCTTTCTTCAGTTAATAAATACCTTTGTTCCAATTGATTAAATGTATCTCTCAACGTTGTTAACTTAGGATTATTTTGAGTAGTTATAACGCGAGTAGTAAATGCCAAATAATTTTCATCTTTTGGCAAGAAAAAAGCTTGGGCAATCAATTGAGGCAGTTCAGCAGTGCTTACCGATTTAGGAGGATATTGATTACTGTCCATAAAGAACCATCCTCTGCTCTTTGTGTAAGATAAAGCAATACTATGCTTTATGCTAGATAATAAGAAACAAAGAGTTTCATCAGAAGGAAGGTCTAAAGCATCCATTAAATTAGTTAAACTATCAAAATAGTTTTTTATTTCTTCCTGGTGGTAAAGGTTAGATGATGAGTATACTGAGGCTAACCCGCCAAGCTCGCGTATTTTATTTGAAGAGGCTGATGATGAAAACAAATCAACATTTCCTTGATCCATTCTTTGACCACTGAATAGTGAATACGCCGCAGGATCTTGAAAAACAGCCAGGCTATCAAAAAATCCCATAACATCAAAACATGCTAAATCTTCAGCAGTTAAATTCTTTCCTTTTTTGGCTTTTGCCCGAACAAAATCTTTTTTAAGAGCTAGCCCGCGTGCAAGAATGGCATCCAAGCGCTCTAAAAATAATTGCTCCTCATTAAGCAGGCAGGCTTCAATCCAACGAATTGCCAAGCCATGGCAAAGCCCAGCTGTTTCCGGATAGCCTAATTGATTAAACAAATTTACAAGATCAAAATGCATTAAAAAACCAAACAGGAATTGCATTGGTCATTATTGTAGCAGAAAGAAGGATAAGGAATCAATAAGCACGGGCTCTTATGTGATTTTGCATTTAGATATACAAAATGCCTAGATTGATAAATGCTCTACTTAAGCTATACGCACTCAACCGATAAGCCAGTCTGTGAATAAAGAAAAGAGGTAGTAAAACTACCTCTTGAAAAATAAGAATTAGTGATTCTCACCAGCACAACCTTTGCAGCCTTTGCAACCAGCATCGCCTTTGCAACCAGTGCAACCTTTGCAATCGTGTTTACCTGCACAGCCTTTACACGTTTTGCAGCTCGCTGCTGGAGTAGCGGCCTCATCAGCATAAGCAACAGAAAGCACAGGCACAGCTAACACTGTTAACAAGGCAGCTACAGCCATTGTTGTTTTTTTCATAGTATAACTTTCCTTGATGGTTAATAAGTTTTAACTCAAAACTGATATTAGCAAAGAATTTGTGAGTTTTCTTCTCTTTTGTATAAAAATTAGCTTTTCGCAGCCTGGTTGCTTGCCACTTAACGCCACGTCATCCTGAGCGCAACGAAGGATCCCCTGAATGTGTCTCAGTACCACTCACAGAGATCCTTCGCTACGCTCAGGATGACGTAGTGCTTTAGTACTATGAGTTGCTTGCAGGATTTCCTTAGCACCATGGTGTGATATTGGCGAGGAAAATGCACACTAGTCCTTAAGATACCTCACTTTTTGATGCACGTAACAAAAATCTATCCAACATTTGTGTACTTAATATTCGTTTTAAAAAAATCATAAAATGTGCAGGAAACGTAACGGGGTATTTTGCACGGGGTCTTTTAGATTCAATTGCATGAATCAACTTAGCAATCACTGCCTCGGGTGTTTTGGTAAAAAATGAGTTAGAACCCGTTTGTTTGTGGTTCTCAATAAGCTTGGTGTATTGCGCATTAAAATGGCTCTTTTCTGGATGAAGTGTTGTAAGCCTTCCCTCAAGACAATTGTCGCGAAAACGGCTCTCTATAGGTCCTGGCTCTATAGCAATTACGTTGATTCCCGAAGATTTAAGCTCCAATCTCAACGTATCACATATGCCCTCTACAGCATACTTGGATGCATTATATGCGCCGCGAAATGGCATGCTAATAATACCAAGAATTGAGCTAATATTAATTATCCGCCCTTGTCCCTGTTGACGCATTACAGGTATCGCTAGTGCACTAAGCTCCATCAAGCCAAAAACATTCGTTTCAAATTGCTGGCGTAATGTCTCACGAGATACATCCTCTAACGCACCTACCTGCCCATAACCTGCATTATTAATTAAAACATCTAATTGATCACCCGTTTTAGTGAGCACTTCAGCAAAAGCGGTTTTGATTGAGTCTGAGTCATTTACATCTAAAAGAACAGTATCTAATCCTAAAGCAATAAGGTGTTGTTGATCTTCTTTTTTTCTACATGAGGCGATTACTTGATATCCTCTTTTCTGTAATGCTTGCGCTGCATCTAATCCAATACCACTTGAGCAACCTGTTATTAATATTGTTTTTTTATTCATTATTAAAATCACCTGTGAAAAAATTAATCATTTCATTTTATAGTCTATAATTCTCATAGAATAACAAAAAAGGACCTCAATCATGGAACGAGCAAAAACTAAAAACAGTACCGCTTTATCAATACTTCTTTTTTCTTTTGTACTCTTAATTGGCGGAGGGCTGTACAACACTGCTAAGGCAGAGACCTTACCTACATCCCCCTTAGCGGGACAACAACTTGCCTATTTTGTAGGCTACCATACCAATGCCCCTGTTTATATTGGGCCTCGTGTTCACCACCGCCACAGAAGTGTTCGCTGGACTGGTTGGAGATACGTCGGTCATGGTTGTCGCCAAAATTGCTTAGTAGATCGTTGGAGCGGGCGTGTTATAAGATGCAACCGAACTTGCCGTAGATAATAGTTAAACCGTATTTGTTCACGAGTAGGCTGGGCTGCTAAGCCCAGCAAACATAGCTCGTGTAACCTCGATGCGGGGCTTAAACAACCCACCCTACATTCTGCGTGCTTGTATTCCATTCAAGCGCTATTCTTAAGCAAAATAATCGATCACACCCTGAGGCTTCGCCTTATTTTTTATCGGTGTGAACACCACTTCATCTTCTGCCTCATTAAAATAACCAGCCTCTTCTTGAGAGGAGCCCTCATGCTGTTGTGCAAACTGGCGTGTTCCCTCATCAGAATCGATATTAAATTCAGACAAATTAAGGCCTTGTTCTGCCATCATCGCATGTAATCGGGAAACAGACTGGTCAATAATATCTCGAACTTGCTGACTATGGCTGATTATATTTACCGACGCTGAATCATTAACTACTTTAATACTGATCTCCAATGGCCCTAGCTCTTCGGGATGTATTCTAATCGTCGCGTTTTTAATCCCTTGTTGGCCCAACCACATTACATGATCAGAAAATTGCTTTGACCACTGTGGATCGTCAATATCCAATGGAATAGCAAGAGCACTTGACATGGAAGTACTGCGCTCGACCTGTTTCGAGCTGATCGCCGAATTAGGTTCTAGATTATTAATTACATGACTCGCTAAAGAACGATCAACTGCCCCTGGGTGCTCTGGTGAATTGGCCTCAGCCCGAGATAAAGTAAACTCAGAAATTGGTTGTTCCATTTTGGAGCGAGGCAAATTGTCAATATCAAAATCAGACGATTCAAAATACTCAATATCATTTTCTTCAGAAGACAAATCATTTTGATTTTTAGAATTTACTGGCGCGATTGGCAATGCATTATTTGCTGATATACCACGCGCTGTTGAGGGCTGACTATCTTCCGCTAAAACGTCACTTGTGGCCTCTTGTTTATTTATCTCAAGATCCTTCAAACCCACTTTGTCGATGTCAACTTGAGCTAAGTCAGGTTCTACATTAAACGTACTTAATCGCATTTGCTCATTAGTTTTTACTTCTGGAGGGTTCGTGTCTTGTAATTCCAATGCGAATAAAGCAGAAGGCATCTCCGTCGAAGAGTGCCCCTCAATTTGAGTTACTTGCATCTCAGGAATAAGGTTCTTGGACAATTCTGTAACCGTCGCTATTTGCCCAGCTTCTGTGGCTGAAATAGCAGAGCTAGAATTTCGCCCTGCTTGATAATACTCAGAATTAATCCAGGTTACGGCAACATTTTCTTCTAAATTAGCATTAAACTCCGTGTTCAACGCATCAGGGCTAGGTTCCTGAGCAGATTTGCTTTTTGCAGCCTCTGATTCAATAAAATTTACCGAATCTGATTTTGCTGAATCGTTTTGAGTTTCATCTGCAAAGTCTGGCGTAACTTGCGCTAATAAAAATAGAAAGGTGCTGGGATCTATTGAATTATCATCTTGTAGCTCTTTTTCTTGAGTGGCATTTATCTGTTTAGGCTCAATACTCTCTTGACTATTAAGTATAAATAATGAACTTAAAGCACTATTATTTAAATCCAACATCCAACACTCCTTCGTTTACTACGAACCATCGTAGCGATATCCCTATTCACTGCAAACGAACTGCAAAGACAATTAAGACCACGTTAATAAATATTACTTGAGCGTAAAACTTTGTAAAGAGATCTATTCGCATTTAAACAGAAATGATACTCTTTTTTTATCAAAAAGATAGGAGGAACTACTGATGACTTATCCTTTATTTAGTCACACTCCAACTCGCAAGCAGATTGAACAGAAAATCAACGATGCGAAACAGCTGCTTGCGCCGAGTGCCATTGAAGATAATAAGGCCTTCTTTCTAATGTTAGACCAAAGAATCAGTGATTTTACTACCGCGCTTGATTCAAAAAATAACTTATCAAAATCCGATAAAACTCAAGTTTTATTACAATACCATCGATTTGCGAAAACCCTCTATGCTTGTTTAAACAGCCCGGCTAGAGCACAATCGCATATAAATGGTTATTTTAATCAAGTCTATTATCCTGTTGGTGTAGATGAGTACTATAAACCAGGACCAGTGAAATATTATGGTTCCATCGCGGGAACAACAGTAGGTGCCGCATTGGTTCTGGCATCATTTGCAACTCTTGCATTTAGTCCGTTAATCGCCGCCATCATGCTCCCAATAGGCATTACTATTTTAGCCCCTAGCCTGTTTGCTTTATGCATACCGGAGATGCTTGATACAACCATGAAAAAGATTGATGAACAGCTTATTTTTGACACCGGTATAAGCGTGTTACAGAAACCACAGGATGATGAAGATGACCTGCAAACCGGTCGAGAACACCAAAGCATGGCCGTATAAAAAAAGTACATCTTGGGTTACAGGAAAACTGTAACCCAAACAAAACTTCCTTCGCGGCTTTTAAAGCCCACATTTTCTTTGTTTTCATGATACAGCCGCATGAAAAATTCTAAAATTTGAGCTATGATTCAACTTTTAATTCCAGGAGTTTTTTTATGAAAGTTGGCCACGACAGTCTATCCACGAAGTGTCAATTGCACGTAGATGGAAAGACCTATAACTACTACAGCTTAAAAGAAGCTGAAAATAAAAACTTAAAAGGGGTGAGCCGCCTTCCCTACTCTCTTAAAGTACTTCTCGAAAACCTATTACGTTTTGAAGACAACAACACCGTAACCACCAAAGACATTCAAGCGATTGCTGCATGGTTAGACAAAAAAACATCACAACATGAAATTGCATTCCGGCCAGCTCGCGTGCTCATGCAAGACTTTACAGGAGTTCCTGCTGTCGTTGATTTAGCAGCTATGCGTGCAGCGATTGTTAAAATGGGTGGTAATCCAGACAAGATTTCTCCTTTATCTCCAGTTGATTTGGTCATTGACCATTCGGTTATGGTTGATAAATTTGGTACTAGTGATTCATTAACAATTAATACCGACATTGAAATGGAGCGTAACAACGAGCGTTATGAGTTTTTACGTTGGGGGCAAAAAGCATTCAACAATTTCCAAGTTGTTCCTCCTGGAACTGGTATTTGCCATCAGGTAAACCTAGAGTATTTAGGTAAGACCGTTTGGAGCAGCAGTGATGATGGCCAATTATATGCCTATCCTGATACCTTAGTCGGTACCGACTCTCATACAACAATGATCAATGGCCTAGGTGTTTTAGGTTGGGGGGTTGGGGGTATCGAAGCGGAAGCAGCCATGTTAGGCCAGCCGGTATCTATGCTAATTCCAGAAGTTATTGGCTTCAAGTTACATGGCAAGATGCAAGAAGGAATCACCGCGACCGACTTAGTACTCACCGTAACTCAAATGTTGAGAAAGAAAGGTGTTGTAGGCAAATTTGTTGAATTCTTTGGCCCAGGCTTAAATGACTTACCGCTTGCTGACCGTGCTACCATTTCCAACATGGCTCCAGAATATGGCGCTACCTGTGGTTTCTTCCCTGTTGATAAAGAAACCATTCGTTACCTTGAATTAACCGGCCGTGATGCCCATACAATTGCTCTGGTTGAAGCTTATGCAAAAGCTCAAGGCATGTGGTATGACAAAGACAGTGAAGATCCAGTCTTTACTGATACTTTAGAGTTAGATTTGGGCTCTATTGAACCGTCTTTAGCTGGTCCAAAACGTCCACAAGATAAAGTAAATCTACGTACATTACCCGTTGAATTTGCTGCTTTCTTAAAAGAGTCAGGTAAAGAACAAGAAAAAGACAAGTCCTTCTCAGTAAAAGGTCATGACTTTGAAATGAAACATGGTCATGTAGTTATTGCTGCAATTACCAGCTGTACCAACACATCAAACCCTAGCGTGCTCATGGCTGCGGGGCTTGTTGCTAAAAAAGCGATTGAAAAAGGCTTACAACGTAAACCTTGGGTTAAATCATCATTAGCACCTGGTTCCAAGGTGGTTACCGATTACCTGCAAAAGGCTGGTTTGCAATCGTACCTGGATCAATTAGGTTTTAACTTGGTTGGTTATGGTTGTACTACCTGTATTGGTAACTCAGGTCCTCTTCCTGATGCGATTTCACATTCAATCAGCGATAATGATTTGGTTGTTGCTTCTGTATTATCTGGAAACCGTAACTTTGAAGGTCGTGTGCATCCGCAAGTAAGAACAAACTGGTTGGCCTCACCTCCATTAGTTGTTGCCTATGCGCTGTGTGGAACTACCTGCATTGACTTAAGCAAAGAGCCCATTGGCAAAGACGATAAAGGTAATGATGTCTTCCTTAAAGATATTTGGCCAACAAATAAGGAAATTGCGGCTGAAGTTTCTAAGGTTACTGGCAGTATGTTCCGTAAAGAATATGCAGAAGTATTCCAAGGTGATGCACACTGGCAAGCAATCAAGACCAGTACTGGCAAAACGTACGAGTGGAATGCAGATTCAACCTACATTCAACATCCCCCATTCTTCGATAATTTAAAAGCGAATCCAGACCCAATTAAGCCAATTAAGCAAGCTTATGTCTTGGCTCTTTTTGGTGACTCCATTACAACTGACCATATTTCTCCTGCGGGTTCAATTAAAGCCAACTCACCTGCTGGCTTGTATTTAAAATCTAAAGGCGTTAGTGAGAGAGAATTCAACTCCTATGGTTCACGACGTGGTAACCATGAAGTGATGATGCGAGGAACTTTTGCGAACATTCGTATTCGTAATGAAATGACTCCTGGTCAAGAAGGTGGTATCACTCGCTATATTCCTACTGGTGATGTAATGCCAATCTATGATGCTGCGATGCTCTATCAAAAAGATCATCACGACTTAGTTGTCATTGCAGGTAAAGAGTACGGTACTGGCTCATCAAGAGACTGGGCTGCGAAAGGTACGAACTTACTTGGTGTTAAAGCGGTAATTACCGAAAGCTTCGAGCGTATTCACCGTTCTAACTTAATTGGTATGGGCGTATTACCTTTGCAGTTTACTCAAGATATGACCCGTAAAACGCTCGAGTTGACTGGCGATGAACGCATCAGCATTGATGTTTCTGAGTCATTAGCTCCCGGCGCTATGGTTAATGTGACTATAGAACGTGCTAATGGTAAGAGTGAGCAAATTCAAGCACTGTGCCGTATTGATACTGCTGACGAATTGGAATACTACAAAAATGGTGGAATTCTGCAGTACGTATTAAGAAACATCGCTTAAAGGAAAACCTGGTTGCAAGCAACCAGGCTACGCCAATTTAAGTTTCAAAATATCCTTTCTTGCCTGGTTGCTTGCAACCAGGTTTCCTTGTAGATTTAACGCCATAACCCTCGGATTACACTACGTTTAAACCAAGTTATGTCCTTGGAATATCTTTTTCCAGTATGACCCTATGTTTTTCCCCTTTGGTTATTGTCTTAGCTACCCCCCACTGCTATACTGCGCGACTGCTTATTTACTATAAATTTCAGATAGGTGCGTGGAGAATTTTTTGCTTTCTTAATCCTTAATTAAAATAGCTTTGTACCCAAGTAACCTAATGATTTGTTTGTACGTTAAGGATTAATCATGAGTCAACCAAAAAAGGTTTTGAGCGTTTTTTCCTTGGTAATGATTAACGTAATTGCTGTTGATAGCTTACGTACCTTACCGATTAGCGCCAAACTAGGTTTATCATTAGTTTCCTATTATGTGATTGCCGCATTTGCCTTTTTTATTCCTGTCGCTCTTGTAGCAGCGGAACTAGCCACCGCCTATCCCAATACAGGTGGATTGTACGTTTGGGTTAGAGAAGCTTTTGGTAAACGTGCTGGGTTTATTACGATTTGGTTGCAATGGATCTACAATGTTGTTTGGTACCCCACCATACTTGCCTTTATTGCCGCCACCCTGTCTTATTTAATTGCTCCTGAGCTTGCAAACAATAAGTTTTATTTATTAGGCACCGTTATTGGACTCTTTTGGCTATTCACCTTCTTAAACTGCTTTGGCATGAAGGTATCAAGTATTGTAAGCATTGTCGGCGCGACTTTAGGCACGGTCCTTCCCATGTTGGTGATTATTGGATTAGCGCTCATGTGGGCGCTGCAAGGTAAACCAATGGCAGTCGACTATCCCTCATCATGGTTTCCTAATTTTGAGTCATTGGGCAATCTTTCCTTATTTGCCGCAGTTTTATTTGGCTTAATTGGTATGGAAATGTCTGCAGTGCATGCTGAAGAGGTAAGAAACCCACAGCGCGACTACCCTAGAGCCTTGTTATACTCAACCATGTTAATCATCTCTACCCTTTCATTAGGTTCCTTAGCCATTGTTGTGGTAGTTCCTAATAATAACCTAAGTGTTGTATCTGGCCTGATTGATGCCTATGCCGTTTTCTTTAAATCCTATCATATGCCTTGGATGACCTCAGTAATCGCGGTGTTAATCATTCTTGGCGGTTTAAGCGGTGTTTCTGCCTGGATCATTGGTCCAACCAAGGGTTTACTTGTTTCCGCTCGTGATGGTTCCTTGCCTGCGCGATTTGCTCGAACCAATAAGTATGGAGCACCGACTACAATTCTATTTACGCAAGCAATTATTGTTACGATATTAAGTACGGTTTTTATTTTATTAAATTCGATCAATGCAGCCTATTGGATGTTGAGTGATTTAAGCGCGCAAATGGCCTTATTGGTTTATGTCATTATGTTCGCAGCAGCGATTAGACTAAGATATTCCAGACCGAATCAACCACGTGGGTATAAAATACCTGGCGGAAATAAGGTGATGTGGTTTGTCTCTGGATTGGGTATTTTGTGTTGCCTTAGTGCCATGTTAGTTGGCTTTGCGCCCCCATCACAAATTCCTATCGGTGATGTGTTCCTATTTGAATCGTTCCTTGTGGGTGGTTTAATTTTATTTGTGCTAATCCCGTGGCTTTTTGCTAAAAAGCATTAGACGTAGGCTCGGCTGTAAAGCCCCAGAAAACACAGTTTGCACAACGCCCAATGCGGGGCTTTACAGCCCCCAGCCTACATTGTTTGTATCCTTACATGCCAAGATTAATATTATTTTGCTCCCCTTCTACAGCAGGAACTTTAATGTCTTGCAGACGTTGCTTGAACGAAGACATCATCGTTTCTTCCTGAGTCGGTCCAGTAAAGAAGGAGACAAACTTTTTAATCAATTTAACAAACGGATTATCCGAGTTTTGGTGTAATACGTCCTGACAGTTCTCACTCAAACCATGACTTTTGACATCAGCCAAACGCTCAGAAGGCTCTTTCGAATTAACCTCTAACATTGCTTGCATCTTAGAGATTTCCTCTATTTTTTTATCTTTAATGAGTACCGAGGTTTCTTTGCTATTAACATAGGCTTTCATCTCATTAAGGCTATCGTGTACTTGAATGATCGCGTCATAATGCGGTACACGCGCCAAGAAAGTCTGTACCTCTGCATTGCGTCTTTGTAAATATTGAATCCTTTCGTGCTCAGGAATATTATCTGCATCCTCGAGAATACTTTTATATTTCTTCAATTGATTGATTTTTTCTTCTCGTCCTGGATTACCTGGATTTGCTTTATGTATGCTCTCTTCCTCTTCAATCGCCTGACTTATTATTTTTAAAGATTGATTCAGTAACGTACATAAATCTTTTGCATCCTGATTATTAGAACAAACACTAGCCCAATGAGCTTTAGACTTCTCTGCAATTTGTGCTTCAGTTTTATCATCAACCGCTAAATCTTTAATTACTTCAGACTTTTTAGTCATAAAATCAGAGCTTACCTCTTGGATGAAGGCGGTAGTATAAGGGCCTAACTCTCCTTGCATTTGCTCTGCCAAAGTAACGTTTAAATGGTTATCAAACAGTTGTCCTTTATAGGCATCACCAACCAAATAATGATTAGCACTTCTTAATACATTCTGCTCTGATGCCGCACTTAACCTACTCAACGCCTGTTCTAATCGCTCAAAAGGCAATGAAGATTCATCAGCTAAGCCGTCTTGAATCGCAGAAATTACGTTTAGTCGTTTTTCTTTTTCCTGTGGCGCTATTGATTCAGCCGCAATCTTTTCTTTTAATTCATCAAGCACATCATAAATGTTGATGATTGCATCATAATTTACTGCTGATGTTATGCGCTCTTCTGCATAGGCATTAGCCTTATTTACATAATCGGCCTTATTGGCTTCCTTGCTTACATCAAGTTGTGTTAACTCGTCTTTAAGCTCAGTTAATAAAGCCAGTTTTTTTGCTCTGCAAGGGTTGGTTTCTGCCAAAGCTTTTTCTTGTTCAATCAAATTATTTACTGTTTCTAAAGTTTTGTTTAACTTAGACAAAGCCACTTGTAACCCTTTATGTACCTCAAGTACACGAGGAACAACAGTACCCACTGAGGAAGCAATCTTTTCCCCCATCTTTTCATTGAACTCAATACCATTAAGAGCTACTAATTTTGCTTGCTTATAATCAGGCTGTATCGCCTTAAGGAAGGCCTCAGTATAAAAACCAAGGGACTCACCAGCTGATTTTTTAACTGCCTCGTGCACCTGTTGCTCAAACAACACCGCTTTGAATGATTCTTTTTGCTCGTCAATAATGATTTTAGACGCAGTATCAATTCGCTGTGCAATAACCGCTTCCATATCGTGGGTAATATCAATTCCCGCAACTATTGCAGCTTTTTCCTTAGAGATCTCAGGCAAAATATATTCGAAAAATTCTTCTGCGTGAGGACCAAGCTGAGCTTCTAATGTACTTTTTAAATTAGCATTTACATAGTTACTAAAGAGCTTATCTTTAAATGCCGCGATTTTTTCAGGGCCGATTACCTCTTGTTGTTCCTTAATAACATTCTTAAGGTAATTAATGCGTTCATCACATAATTTTATTTTTAGCTCTTTTGCATCCTCCAGCCCTTTAATTAGCTCCTGCAATTTAGGTGCTGCAGCAACGATTTTTTCCCCTTGAGCTTTGAAATCTGCAGGCTCCTGCAACTCTCTTAAATAAGCGTTGAAATTAGTAATATTATGTACATTATCTATCTTACTAAGATAAGGTTGAAGTTCTGCATAATATTCTAAAAACTTTTTCTGATCGTCTTCAGACTCAAAGTTAGATTTTCTTACTAAAAGCTGGAACTTTTCAAATGTAGTTGTTGGTTTAAGCACGTTATCTTGTGCAGCAAGTATTTGTTCCAACAAGCCCTGTAAGTGCGACTCATCATAAGCATTATCAATAAAATCTACGGTAAATTTTGAATCCACTTCAGCTAATAAAGGTTGAATCAAATCATAGGCTCTTGATGCTTTTTCTTGCAACCATGGAAAATCATTGGCAAGTGGAGAACTAGGGGCATCACATTCAACACTAATCTCTGCCAAATTATTAAAACCGCTAATTTGTTTGGCGAACTCATCATAATTAGCACTCGTTAGCTTTCCTCGTGCAACATCTGCAGGGCTCGTGTCTTGTATGTCACTTTTTCGTTTTTCTTCTCTGGCTAAGCGTTTTTGAGTGTCAGAAAGGTCCAGGAGCAATACAAGTCCATCCTGGTCCTTTTTAAATTCAGAAGACACATTGACTATAAGTGACTCGTAAAATCGGTCAAAACGCTCCTTAACGACAGCAGAATAGGTTCCTGGTTTTAAACCTAAATGAAACTCTGCACTATCCGCGGCTTCCATAAAAATAGCACCAAATTCAGAGCGAATCTCTTTCAGACGAGCCAGCGCTAAATCATGGCTTAAAGCACCAATTTCTGAAAGCTGCATTTGGAATTTGGCAATGGTATTTAATACTTTATTGGCTGTGCCAGGACCAAATGACAGACCATTTAAACCATCAACAAAACTTTTAATTTGCTTGTTTACCTCTGCTTCTGAAGCTAAAGAAGCTTCATCTACGCCTTTAAGACGATTAAGAGCTACAGGCAATTGATATAGTTTTTCTGCAATTAATTGCACGTATGAGGTTGGTTCAGGCTCAGGACCATATACAGGTCCTTGCTCTTCTTCCACAGTAGCAACAACCGTCGTTTCAGATGGAACTCTATCTGCTAAACCTCGTTCTACAATTTTTTGCTGCTCTTTCCAAGCCTGAATCACATCAATCCGAGATGCTTCATTAGGAACTTTTAAATAGTCCCCACTTTTCGCCATGGGCTCTTTTACGTAATCACCCAGGATAGGGATATTTTTTATAGGCTCAAGTAAATCAAGCCCTTCTTGAAGAATCGCTTTTAAGCCTGGGTTTCCGGCCGCTTCAAGTAAATGGAATTTACTCGTATTAATGTTTTGGAGTAAGGCACTAAAAGCTCCCCACAGATGCCAAGCACGCGAGAAAAAGTTATTAGGATCTGCCGTGTTATTTAATGCTTCCAGTTCTTTCAAACCAACGTGCATATAATGCAGCGAGTTGATTAGCTGTTTGTACATAACTACTTCTTCGCTATCCTTATGAAGAACCGTGTAAGGCAAATGTTTTGGATCCAGATCAAGTTCATCAGTGCCCTCTTTTTTAGGTAACTGCTTCCAGACCTCTGGGGATAAATTATCTCTTAAATAATTTTGGAATTTACCCTTCAAAAAGTTATCAACTGATTCAGAAAGCTTTAACTCACTGAGCATGCCAAACAGTGTTTTTTTACCAACTTCCTCACCTTTGGCAGTAAGCGGCTCAGAAGTAACTTCTTTTTCTTTTTGCGCTTGTTCCTTGTCAAAATAGGTCTTTCTATCTTGTTTGGCCTTAGTCTCTAATGCCGCTAACTTACCATCAATTAACGTATCCTGCTGAAGCACATGAGCTAAATACAAAGGAGGATCTTTAGGATCATGGGCTGTTGGCGAATTTAAAATAGCAACTAAGTGCTCATTAAGACTCTCATACGCAGACCCCATTCCAACCAACTGAGGTTGAAACTTTTTATATTGAACACGCAAAAACTCTTTATCTTCTGCAGTTAATGACTTGAACAAAGGCTCATCATTTACAGTATTTCTTGGTGGCTCACCTTGCTGCGCATATTCTCTTAAATAGTCAAAAAATTGTTTCACCCCATCACGAGCCTGTTCTAATTTTGTGACGTGATTTGCCGCGATAATACCTTGTTTATGATAATGCTCAGCAGATTTACCCTCTTCAAAATGAATGACATAAGGCACATAAGGTTGTACTGAAGTGCTTAACTTCGTTGTCTTCTCATTCGCCTCATAAGCAACCTCTTCAGCATGACTCATGGTGTTATCAATAAGTTTGGCTTTAAAACCTGCTTGGGCTTTACTCTGCTCAATATGTTCCATCACATCATTTTTGCATGCTAATACTTTAGAAAAATGATTTGACCCATACAATTGTTTATATTCAGTACTCCATAATCTGGAGACGATATTAGTTCCTGTAGGGAGTGTTAATGCATCAACAATAAGCTTATCAATACCTGGATGCAGGGCAGCAAAATGAGGTTGAAACTGTTTGTAATCAGCTAAAAGAGCCTCTCGTTCAGTTTGAGAGACATTCGCTAAACTCCACTTGCATAAAGCCTGGTGAATACTGTTGTATGAATTAAGTCGGTCAAAAAAGCGAGTTGCCGCCTCTTTGGCAGTATTATCTTCTGTCTCAAATCGTGCTTCGTTCAATCGAGTAGCTTGATTTGCTTTTCGCTTTTCAACAAATCGATCATCCATCATGACCGTTAAGCCTTCAATTGGCTTGATTTTTTCACCAACCTCCAACTTACCCTTATCCCCGGCCAAATAGCGCACCATAGTGCCTAAGTTTGAATCCATATATTCAGTGGCGGAATCCAATACCCCTGCTGTTTGCGCAATCGCTTCAACTTGAGTAGCTAATTGAGTATAATAAGTGTTCATTTGCTCCAACACAGGATCCGTTAGGGTTCCTGGTTTTAAACTCATTCCTTCCTCAATTTTTTCTAATTCAGCAAGTAATTGAGGCAATAAGTCATGTTTAATTTCATTCAGTTTATCTGCGGCATCCAAATAAGCTTGTTTTGTTAATGGGGCTGCCGTGTTTACCAGATCCGTACTGTGAGCAATTAACTTACGTATTACTCCAATATAACTAGGTAATCCCAAGATACCACTTTTAGTACTCAATTTTTCAAAGTACTCTTTCGTTTCATTTGCTCGTTGAATCATTGCCTTTTGATAGTCTTCTGGACTAGTAATTGACTTGGTTGCAATACCTGAAGCACCTGTTGCCACAAGTTTTTGCAAGGCCTCAAAACGACGAGGTAAATCAAAAATAAACGTACTTAAGTTTTCAAGACTTTGCTCTTTTGTATGCTTGGCATGAGGAAGCTGTTGTATTGCTCCAGCAAGAAGCGCACCCGCACTTTCTTCGGGTTTTGATGGAGTAAATTGTCCTAAAGCATTAGCAGCTAAGGCCATTTTCGGCATCAGATCTTTGATATGTGGAGCCACAATTTCTTGAATATCAGAACTACTGTGGTTAATTAACTCCAATGCAGCAGCTACTTCATGCACTGCATTATATCCGGCTTTAACGAGATCTTTATAAATACCTATCTTGTATCTATCTCGTTTAATATCAAGATTTTCAATTCTGGAGATTGCCTTTTCAACATTTTCCAAGGCATTAAGCAGTTTTTTAAGAACCGCAACTTGTGATGGGTCAGTTGAGGAAACCTTAAATGGAGCTTTTTCATCATCTCTTACAAAGTAAGCAGCTAGCTCAGGAGAAAAATACTCACCCTGTGTAATCGCATCAAGAATACTTGTTCTTATATTCTTACAAGTATCCGCAATTTTTAAGTCTTCTTTAAACTGGATAATATATTTTTCAAGGTCTCTATGATTCATAATTGTTGCCCAAAAAATGAATTAACTATATATATGATAGTCGAAAAAGAGACCAATTTAGCTTGATGAGCTTAGAACTTAGCAAAATCTTAACAATTAATTTTTTTTCCGATAACCAATAAATCAATAAGTTCAAATTATGAACTACTTTTTAAGATTGGAGCGATCATCATGAGTATTATCCTCTGAATGATCATCACTCCCAAACAAGGAGGTGATAATGCCACTGAAAAAACTTAAAGGACTACTCGATAGTTTATGTTCCTTCTCTTTTTGATATTGTTGCTTGGTCAAATAAAAATGAAACACATTTAATTGCTCTTTAAATTCTTTAAATGGTACAACATCATTTGAAGATAAGGCTAAGCCGGTCTCATCTTTACCTTGAATGGTTAACGAATCACGATCGTATACCTTTCCTTTGGACGTAATAACTGGGTTTTTAATCAAATTATGGCTTATTGGGCATAAAAACAATGCGGGCTTTTCTGGAAGCACTCCCTCTTGATGGACAATTTGCCTAACCTGCTGAATAAAAGCTTCTTTCTTTTTTACATACTCTTCTTTACGTTGCGTAAATTCTTTAATAGGCCCTAATAACTCAGAAAAATCCTTAAGCTCCTTTGCTTTCAATCCCTTGCGCGTTTGGGGATCATCTTTTTTTGTTGCTAAATGAGTAAGAATAAACTCCTCGTCATAAACTTTTCCCTCAGGAGTAATAACCGGCTTTTTCATGAAGTCACCACTAATAGGACAAAGAAGCATGGACGGTGACTCTTCCGGGTGAGTAGTTTTAGCTTCTTGAACAGCCTCTCCAAGATACTTCGCTTTATGTGACATTTGATTATTACTCTTAGGCTCAAAAGACATGATGGCATACCTTATCACAATAAGCCTTCACAGGTATGCAAATATACTCCTTGTGAACACTTACTAATTAAATTACCGTTAATTTTAATTTAAGTTTTATTTATTGTCTATTTTTTATCCGAAGTACTAGGCAAAAGGCAGTTCATTGCATGCTTTGCAATCATGTATTCTTCATTCGTGGGAATGACACCAACATAAACCGCACTATTAGAAGCGCTTATCACGGAGTTATTACTAAGATTTGCTTCTTCGTCTATGCGCACACCAAGCCAATGCAAGCGCTCACAAACGTTTTTTCTCACTACGGCTGAGTTTTCACCAATACCCGCAGTGAAAATAATCGCATCACACCCCTGCAATACTGCAAGCAACCTACCAACTTCCTCGGCTACACGGTAACTAAATAAATCAACCGCTTCAATAGCTCGTGGGTCGGGATTAAGCTCTAAATCTTGTATGTCTGAGCTAATTCCAGAAACACCAAGTAAGCCAGACTTATAATACAAAAGATCACTAACCTCTTTCGCTGTATACATTTTTTCTTGCTGCAAGTACAACAGCACTCCGGGGTCAATGGTTCCACAACGAGATCCCATCATCAAACCATCCAATGCGGTAAATCCCATAGACGTTGCCCTACTTTTACCCTGATGCATCGCGCAAAGACTCGCCCCATTACCCAAGTGCGCCACAATGGCTTTAGGGCCTATATTCTTTGGTAATACGGAAGCAATGTATTCATAAGAAATCCCATGGAATCCATAACGAACAATTCCTTCCGCGGTCAATTCTCTTGGAATAGCAAATAAAGTTGCCAGTTTTTCTTGTGTATGATGAAAGCTCGTATCAAAACAAGCAATTTGTGGCAAGGTTGGATACAGCTTACTAACGCTCTTGATTGCCGTCACATTCAGCGGTTGATGCAAAGGAGCCAACGGCGTTAACGAATCGATTTGTGCCGTAATCTTTTCATTGATTAAACAAGGTTTTTGAAAAATGTTTCCCCCATGCACCACACGATGCCCTACAGCACTTAAAACAAAGCGATGAGGTAAACCGCTAAACCAATCAAATAAATGGGCTAAAGAGGATTCATATCCAGGAAACGACACAAACTCATTAATAATTTGCCCATGTTGTGGGCTATAAGCAACAAATTGAGGCCTATCAAATATATCCCCAATCTTCCCTTGATAAAGTAGTTTTAAATCCGCGCAAGTATACAGTGCGAATTTAATGCTAGATGAGCCTGCATTAAGAACTAAAATCGCCTTATCCATGCTATTTAACTCCATCCGTTTTCCTACGAACATAGAGTAATGCCATGATACAGGAAGCTTTGCGTGATAATTCATCACTACCACGGCTAGTAAGAATAATCGGCACACGTGCGCCCATGACAATTCCTGCAGCCTCAATTCCGGAAAGATACGTCATTTGTTTATACAGCATATTTCCTGATTCAACATCAGGCACGACTAAAATATCTGCCTGTCCTGCAACCGGTGAATAAATTCCTTTCTCCCGCGCAGACTCCATAGAAATAGCATTATCAAATGCTAAAGGTCCATCAAGAACGCCTCCTTTAATTTGTCCGCGTTCAGCCATTTTACATAATGCGGTGGCATCAAGTGTGGAGGGAATTTTTTCATTAACTGTTTCTACAGCAGAAAGGATGGCGACATTAGGTATACCAAAACCTAAGGTGCTAAACAAATCAATCGCATTTTGCACAATGTCACATTTATCTTTTAAATTTGGGAATAAATTAATTGCCGCGTCAGTTAAAAAAATTGGCTTTGGATAATTCGGCACATCCATGCAAAAAACATGGCTCATACGTCGTGCCGTACGTAACCCACTGTTCTTGCTTACAATAGGCGTCATCAACTCATCGGTATGAAGCTTGCCTTTCATAATGGCTTCAACTAAGCATTTCTGCGCCATTTCCACGGCTTTTTCCGCTGCTTCATTACTATGCATTGTGGGAACAATCTCATAGTCGGAAATATCTAAATTACCCTCTTTTGCAGCATCCAGGATTTTTTGTTTAGGACCAATTAATATTGGAGTAATTAAGCCATCTTGAGCTGCACTAATTGCCCCAGTTAATGAAAGAACATCAACTGGATGTACTACTGCAGTAATTAGCGGTTTATATTGGTTTTTTACTGCCATTAAATCTTGATACCAATGAGCCTTTTCCTCTTTAAATTCAACCTCAGGAAGCGCCATTCGTTTTCTTTTTATTTTTTCCGTAGGTGCAATAACTTTAGCATAACCACTAATCACTGTTTTGCCTTGCTGGTTGACGCAAATACAATCCAGCCCCACAATATTTTTTCCTGGCCACTTATCAGCAACCGTCAAAGTTACAGTGATGCTATCACCAATAGCCACTGACGATTCGAACTTTAAAGTTTGATCTAAATAGATGGTTCCAGGTCCTGGGAGCTCCGTCCCTAAAACGGTAGACAATAATGATGCGCCCCACATGCCATGCCCAATGATTTTATGAAACATGTCCGTTTTAGCGTATTCAGCATCAACATGCGCTGGATTCACATCCCCAGACATTACGGCGAAGAGCTCTATATCTTTTTGCGTTAACGTACGCGTTAAGGAGGCGGAATCACCGATTGCAATCTCATCAAAAACACGATTTTCAATGTAGCTCATCCTTTTCATCCTTATAAAAAGAGGTTCATTAAAAATAGCAACAACCATCCATATTAGTTAATATTGATACATTACCGATAATTGTCAAGCACAAGAGGCTTCGCTTTCTTTGCGCAAAGTGAGCGATAAAGTGCTACATTTTAATGTAGTCTATGGATAAAGGATAAGCTCGATGTATGCAATGATTTTGGAAAAAACCTTACAAAAACTAGTGTATAAAGAAGTAGCTAAACCAACCCCTGCTCCGAACCAAGTATTAATTAAAGTGAGTGCTTGTGGAATTTGCAGAACTGATTTGCATGTTGTCGATGGCGAATTAACTAACCCTAAATTACCGCTTATCCCTGGACACCAAATCGTAGGAACAATCGAACAACTAGGCTCCGAAGTAACTGAATTTCAAGTTGGCCAGCGAATCGGTGTGCCCTGGTTAGGGGGCAGCTGTGAAACCTGCCAATTTTGTTTAACTGGGCGCGAAAACTTATGTAATCGTGCCCGCTTTACAGGCTACCAAATTGATGGTGGATTTGCGGAGTATTGCGTTGCCAACCATGGCTTTTGTTTTCCCATACCTGAGGGTTACTCAGATTATCAGGCTGCACCATTATTTTGCGCGGGATTAATTGGTTACCGAGCACTATTAAAAACGGCACAAGCTGAGCATTTAGGCTTATACGGTTTCGGTGCGGCCGCACACATACTTATTCAGGTTGCACGCAAACAAGGAAGAAGTGTTTATGCATTTACCAGTCCAGGTGATTATGCTGCCCAAGAATTCGCTTATCAATTAGGTGCCCATTGGGCTGGGGACTCAAATCAAACGCCCCCTCATCTTCTTGATGCCGCAATTATTTTTGCTCCCGTGGGCGCTTTAGTTCCTATTGCCTTGAGCCATACTATTAAGGGTGGGATTGTGGTCTGTGCCGGCATTCACATGAGTGACATCCCCAGTTTTCCTTATGATATTCTCTGGGGAGAACGCACCTTATGCTCTATTGCCAATCTAACTCGCAGGGATGGTAAAGAGTTTTTATCTTTAGCACCAACCATTCCTATAACGACCGAAGTTCATACTTACCCCTTGATTAAAACCAATGAGGCACTTGATGATTTGCGCCACGGACGCTTTACCGGTGCGGCAGTGATTACGATTGGGTAGTTTGGGCCCCCAGAGGGATGTATATCAAGACTTTCGAAGGGTATGTAAATTTCGTCATTGCGAACGAAATGATGAAGGCTTAATGTAGGCTGAGCTGCCAAGCCCAGTATTGGGAGTGGCACAAACTGTGTTTGCTGGCTTTTCAGCCCAGCCTACGCCTTACTGTATAATTCTTCCTTAAGCAAGTCCTATTAATTGCAAACAACCAGGCTGTATTGGATTATTATTGATTCAGCATAATGCCACCAACTACTACCGCAGCACTAACTGTTGCAGTGAGTATTGTTCCTTTGTTATTCCACATGGTATTGAAAAATGAATATCCTGTGTTTTGAGATGTCCCTACATGCTCTGCATTTGCTTCGCTTACCACTTCCTTTTGTTTCTTCAACTGCCCACTAAGAAACGGACATTGCGTAAAAATCTGCGTTGAAAGGCGATCTTTAACAACTCCTTTGTCAATCGAAGAAACTACAGCCCTTTCTATAGATTCAGACGCAATTTCTAACTCTTGAGCCAAATGTGGATTTAAGGCAGCAATTAGCGGCTCCAATCCTGCATTAATTCCTCGAGAATGTTCCGATTGAGCACTAGTTAATGGTGATTTTTGTAACATGCTACCCGTGATATATAAAACCTTTAGGGCAGCACTAAATTTAAGCAACTCATCTTGGGTCATACTCTCTAGAACTTCTTGGGTGCTAATGCCTGGTTTTGCAAACTGGGCCAAAACGCTCTGCAACTGATTAAAACCTAAACTTTGGCGCAGTAATTGTACTAATTTATTACAGTATTCAAATTGTATGCCACAAACAGGCTTGTTATCTGCCCTAGGAACTTCTGCTGCCTCCTCGAGTAATTCATTCAAAACTTCTTTACCCTTTTGCTGATCAAGGCATTTAACAAGTAGTTGCGATAAAATACTCTCTGATACATCTTTTGCTACAAAAGCGTCAGGCAATAATTGCTCAAGAATCATTTGTTCAGCAACTAATTCAGCAGTAGATAAAATAGCTGCAACATGTCCGCCTGTTGAAAATGAAGGAGCAACTAATACGCCATTAACCTTCGCATCAGTAAGTTCTTTTGCTTGAGAAATAATTGGTGAATCATCATACTCTCTGAAAATAGGTTGTCCATTGCTGTCTTTTAAATCAAACGCATAAGCGATGCCTTTTAAGTTGTTTATAGTCACCTCAAATGGATTCGTAAAACGCAAAGGCAATACAGTCCGCTTACTTTTAGCCTGACTTACTCTTAATGGCTGCACCATTTCGTCTTGAAGAGCTCCAGTAAGAAAATCATCAATAACCGAAGGATCTTTTTTCATTAACTCACCGACACGTTTACTCATGGCCAAAAGAGAGCCATCAAGTAAAGGGCGCGGATCAAAGCTATATTTTTGTAAATAATCAAAAATAACATACATCGCATTAAAGGCTTGATTTTGCATGAAAAGCCCCAAGCCATTGGTATTCTTTAAATATCCGGATTGCAGGATCTGCTGCTGTGTTTTACGTTTTTCATAAAATCCACCCTCAGCAATTGCCGAAACACGAATGATCTCTTCAGTAATGCCCTGAGGCAAAATTTCTCCTGTCTCTGCATGTACTATCCACCCTAAAGGCGCATAATCAGTATCTAAACCAATAGCTAAACCATTTTCTTCCTGAGTATATTTTTTCTCATCATCCAGACAATACGATAATTTACTAATCTCGCCAGTGATAGCAGATAAACCTTGTTCATCAAAAACATTCTTAAAAGGCATTCCTGATGTAGTCAATCGCAGATCTAAAAAAGCTCGATCTTTACTACTCATTCCAGAAGGGCAAGCCAAATAAATAAAGCCCTGTTTTTTTAATTCATATTTCATGGCACGCCCAACATTCCATACGGGTGCATGCAAAATATCCCAGAGACCTTGTTCTCCATAAACATGAGCTTTGTTTACATGAAGCAGAGGCTGAGCTCGTTCGTTTAATACTTTGGAACGCCCTAAAGGTTGATGGCTTAAAAATTCCAGTATATTTTCAGTCGATTGGGCATCCTCTTTGAAGAAAACCGCTGAATCGTCCCCGCCTTTCGCTGGGCGCTCAATTGGGTTTTCTGCATAATTAATGCGGGTCAATTGTTGTAATAACCCACCACGCTGTCCTTGACCTAAATGGAAACGAATCAACAGGGCGCCAATATTTTTAAATCGTTCCGTAAACGCCTCAAGTGGAGTTAAACTTGAATCATCTGCATTATAGGCGTTATTTACAAATGATGAATCGACAAATCGTGCACCATGATAAGACAAGGTTACTCCATCATAACTATTATTACCTTCTTGCATCTGCTCATAAATCGTTGGCATAGTTCACTCACTCTTTAACTTAAGACATTAGTCAATGTTTTGTGTATTTCTAAGCACACAAAAGAAACAAATAAAATCGATTTGTATTATATCCGGGCAATATTAAGGGAAAATTAAATACCGCCTTGCTCTTCGGCAAATGATTTGGGATTATTTGCAATCTAATAAAGTAAAAAGGATTTTTATGTTTCAACAAGCGATCGTACGTACACCAGCAGCTAGCTTAATTCATGGATTAACATCAGCCACTCACTTAGGCCAGCCCAATTACGCAAAAGCATTAGAACAGCATCAAAACTACATTGATGCGCTTATTCGTTGTGGCCTTGAAGTCACTGTCTTACCGGCCTTAGAACAATTTCCTGATTCCTGTTTTGTTGAAGACGCAGCCTTACTCACAGAAAAGGTGGCGATCCTCACTTATCCGGGGGCTCCATCTCGTCAAGGTGAGGTTGTGTTTATTGAACCAGCAATCCAAGCATTTTATAAAGAAAGAATACGGCAAATAGAAATGCCTGGAACCGTTGAGGCTGGCGATGTTTTACGCATCAACGATCATTTCTATATTGGCTTATCGCAACGAACCAATGCTGAAGGTGCACACCAGTTAGGTGCGATTTTGGCACAGTATGGCTACAGCAGCTCCGTTATTGAACTTAAACAGTTCCTGCATTTAAAAACAGGAGTTTCTTATCTGGGTAACCATCATATATTGGTGAATGGCGAATTAATTAGCCACCCAGAGTTTAGACACTATGAGCAAATCATCATTGCCGATAATGAGGCCTATGCTGCGAATTGCATCCGCGTTAATGATGCAGTCATCATGGCCTCTGGTTTTGATTTCTCCATAAAGACGGTACAAAACCATGGATTTAATGTCATTACTCTCGACATGAGTGAATTTCAAAAAATTGATGGTGGATTAAGCTGTCTCTCCTTGAGATTTTGATGGCTAAATCGCCACTCACTGTACTGAGTTTAACGCTAATTACGGTAGGCTCAGTAGACAGTATCCGCAACCTCCCCATCGCAGCGCAGGTAGGGCCTGACTTATTTTTATATTTTTTTTTAGCCCTACTTCTCTTTTTATTACCCTGTGCCCTTGTCGTCTCCTGGTTTGTAAAACAATCACCCGAAGGAATTTACGGCTGGATAAAAACAAGTCTCGGCCAACAGATAGGTTTTCTTGCAATTTGGTTTCAATGGATGCAAAACCTTCTTATTTATCCTACATTTCTTAGTTTTATTGCCGGCGCATTTCTTTACTGTATTGATCCACAATTAATTCAACAAAAAAGCATTCTTTTTATTACCATTAATGTCCTTATTTGGGGCTTAACTTGGTTCAATATCAGAGGCCTTAATTTATCGCATCACATAACTATTTTATGCACTTTGTGCGGCTTATTAATCCCGTTTGCTCTTATCTTGGCTATTGGCGTTTTATGGCTTATAATGCATCCACAATCAATTCATCTCAGCATTCCCGCACACCAGGAAACATGGACCTCATTAACGGCCATTATCCTATCATTCTGTGGCATTGAAGTTGCGGCAGTACATGCTCATGACAGTAACCCAGGAGCTTTTACAAAGGCCATCATGCTTTCCGTACTAATTATCTTTGCAACAATGCTTTTTGGTTCATTCACTTTAGCCATGCTCCTCTCGCCACACCAACTTAATTTTATCAGTGGCATTCCAGAATTATTCAGCCTGTTTTTTAACCAAATTCATCTTGAAAAGATTAGCATCATTATCAATGGGCTTATTGTCGTTGGCTGTATTGGCTGTGCAAATAGCTGGTTAAACTCCCCCTTAAAAGGGCTTTTATTTGCAAGCAAAGACCTCACTAAAGCAGAACCAACTAAAACGAAAGTAACTCAACTTTTATGCATACAAGCTTGTGGCGTGTCATTGATTAGCACCCTATTCCTAATGCTTCCTTCGATTAACGCCTCTTATTGGATCATGATTACCCTAGCAACTCAAATGTATTTGCTCATGTATGTACTTATGTTTATTGGGGCAATCCGATTATCATGGAAACAACAAACTCTGAACCGATGGGGTATTTTACTCACCTCGTTGATGGGCTTAATTGGTATTGGAATCGTATTCACCGTAAGCTTCGCAAAGCCCCCTTCATTCAAACAAGATTCTCAGCTGCTCTATAGTCTAGAGCTTAGTCTAAGCCTGCTCCTAATAGCAGGTACCTCTCTTTTTGGAAAAACGTTACTTTATTATTCTCAGTTACCTTATTTAAAAAACTGGCGCTGGAAGAAAGCAACAGAAAATTCGTTGTTCTAATTACCATTTAAGAGAGACAAGATGTATATTCCACTAACCGAACCCGTATCTCCAAGATACATCTACATTAATCCCGATACCAATCAGGTCCACCTGCTGGTCCCTATTGTCGGAGGGGAGGAAATCTCTACCGATAATACGTGCAAAGCGATCACAGTCTTACGTGAGTTTTTTGATGGGGGAGCCCTGCATGAATTAATTACCTATAAGAGTGCCTTACTCTTCGATCTTATATTGCTTGGTGAAGGTAACCCGGCACAAGCCACCAAAAAGGCTCGGCTTGAACAAATAGAATTCTATATAGCAGCAATTTCTGCCATGAGAAATCATTATGGCCAATCGATTAATGCCTTACTGAAAAAAACATCTAATTTATACGCCATTCAATTGCGCCCACGAGAGCCCGATCCGGTTTCTACCGTTATTAATCCGCTATTTACTATTGATCGAAAAAATGATTCCGAAGGAAACCCACTTTCGCCTTTGTATAATGCAATGTATGCGGCTTATCCTTATGTTGAGATAGCACAACCTGCCCTGCAGATAACCTTAACTCAAAGCGTATTAAAGACTTTACCCGCTAATCCTGGCTTTTCAGAGATACAAGAAGCGTTAAAAGCACAATGCTTCGCCTTATTTAGTCTGTCTATTGATTTTACGCAACACTCTAATAGCGAGCCAATTACCAAGACCGCAATCGATACCCTTATGGGTTTTGACAACAATGCGACACCCAAAGAATATATTGATGCACTCTTGGGGGCTTGTGCACCCTATTTATGGAACGATATACCTCTTCCTCCTTTTTATAGTGTTCTAACCACCACAAAACAGGAAGAACAAACAGAGCGCTTATCTATACTCACTCAGTTCTTTTTAGCCATCCTTAATGTTTATTGTAAGGCCAAGGGCATTAGTAACAAAAACTTTGGCGCCATTCTTGATGCAGATCCAGAATTAAGTAATGAGTTAGTTGAGATGGTTTGCAATGCATTAATTCGAAGTGAAGATGTTGAGCAAAAAATTTGTACCTTTTGTAATGTGCATATAAATAAATTTGATTTATCAGTATTTTTAGACAGTAATGATTTAACTGCAATTAAACAAAAATTTGCACGTACTTATCACACCGTTACGGCCACGAAAGAAAATTCTCACATGGATGATTTTATGATTTTAGATACCGAATCCAAAGGAGAAACAGCCAAGTTTGTAACTCATCAAGGAGCTATTTGTGTGAATTTTGCAGAAATTATTAATTCAGCCATTCCGAATCAAGACTATTTTTCAGCTGTTCGCGCTGGTTTTTCAGGATACTCAGCAATAATTCCACATAAAAATGAGTGGGTTGCCAGCGAAGCAGATGTAGACCTTGTGACCCTGATCGCAAATAGCACCGAGGAGTTCTTTGAAAAATTACCTGAAGTAGTCAAAGAGGCTTGTCGTGCTCATCCTAACTTTCAAATGCGTCAATTTTTACATGACGTTGCTCATGGAATGCAACATGAAGCGGATGTATTTCTAAGCAAAAATACCGCTAATGCACAGATCATGTTACAAACTCCAGGCCTTTTTACCGATTACTCTGGCCGTACTTTTAATTGCACCGCCTATGAGTACGCCTATTGGGCTAAAGACACCCATATGCGCTATATGCTGGAGCAGCATATGGATGAGGAAACTAAAGCCTTCTTGTCAGCCCGTATTGAGGAAATAGAGCATGTCGTTCCGGAAACTGGAAATGCGAGGGGATTAGTGTATCAACAGCACGGTAAAATTCATCGCTCTGCCCATTTCGACTTTACTCCATTAAGGCAGGCACTACAGCAGTTTAACACAGGCGCTAATCAGTGGTTCTTCTCTGCTCATGGTTTGAACACATTACGTAATGCCTGGATGGATATTGGCAAGGCGCAACGCGATGTTCCGGCCCATGTAGCACAAGAATACTGCCAGCCAAATCGGTCTTTTGTTCCAACACCTGAATTTAAAGAAGCGGGCTTATCGAGGAATTTAACCTTTTACAATGAAAAAACAGGACAAGTTGATTCCTGGTTTCCATTAACCTCATCCCAAGAAGGACTTGGCTATAATGTTGCAATAACCCGTGGCCAAGATAATTGTAAAGGTTGTGGATTCGAAGGCGGAGTGGGATGTACTCAAGATTTAGCTGCAATAATTCGTCTTGATGAAGTAAGAACAGAAGAGCTTGGGCAATCACGTGTCTATTTAAACACAATGGCTAACTCATCGAGCATGGTGTTGTAGTTGTTATACTCAGAGGGAGCTCTATTGTGCTAAGTTGAGCTTCCTCGTTTCCTCCTTTAAATTTAAAACATTCTATAATTTATAAGTTAGGATTTTAAATATGCTATAACCTAATCTAGAATATTTTTGATCAATAAGAATGAGCTTTCGACCTTCAAATTCAGATAATTTCAAGGAGAAGAAAATGAATGGAATCGACTTTTTAATTACTGAGCATAATCGAGTGCGAGCTATGTTAAATGATATAGCTGATGAATCACATCGCTTTGAAACCCAGCAAAATCGCTTTGAGCGTTTAAGTAGGGATTTAATTCGCCATGAAGAGATGGAACATACTGTATGGTATCCGCATTTTAAAAATAAGTTACCTGATACGGTGAAACATTTATTGAAAGAAGAAAATATGGCGCAAAAAGAAATCCAAAAAATGAATGGCTTAAAAACAGAATCTGCCTGGAAAGAACACTTTATAAAATTCAAAGAAGCAGTACAGCATCATGCTGAAGAGGAGGAAGAACAATTATTTCCTGAGGTTGCAAAAATACTTAGTAAAGAGCAATTGCTTGACATAGGCTCAGAAATGGCCGTTTTTAAAAAAGAACATTAGAGATAATATAAAATTGCATTCCTGATTGGAATGCAATTTTATATCCTTAAATACATTCGATCATCCAACCGGTTATGGCTGACCGTATGTATTATCGGAATCTTGGCTTTTTTCTATCATTAATCAGCACGCAATTGCGCTTTAATATTATCTAAATATTAGCTGTCAAAATAAGCTATAAAAGCGATTCTTATTGATAATAAAACCGAGCATGTATTTTGCTCAAAACCTCATTGTGAATTTAAAGAACATTTGACATTTCATCCAAATTAAGGGTAGTATCCCTGAATATCAAATTAATTCTACACACTGAAAAATAAATGACCAATTTTCAACAACAACAAGTTTTTGTAAACAGCCCAGCTGCGTTGTTGTCTATTGCTATTTCTTCTGTTGTGATTTCTGTGGTCGTCGTCATTCTCTACCTCTCCCTGCCCTAGAGTTATGTCCTTGATTATTCGACCTCTCTAGGGAGGAAGCAGAATAATCAACCAATTAGAGATTAACTATTTAGAGGAGGCGCCATGGAATCCACATGTGATGCACAAACACTGAACACCCCAAAAACCAAAACAAATACAACCCGTGCAGTTCTCGTTATTCTTTTATGCTCTGCCTTTTTATTTTATAAATACGTACTGCAAAACTTCCCCAGTGTTATGGCTCCTCAATTGATGGATGCATTTAACTTACATGGCTTGGGGCTTGGTGTACTTTCAGGGGTTTATTTCTGGACTTATCTCATTGTTCCTTTATTTGTTGGCATTATTCTGGATCACTACGGAACCCGTTGGGTAACCTCTGCAGCCATTCTATGCTGCGCCCTTGGTACTTTTGTTTTTGCACAAGCAGAATATTTAAATAATGCGATTTGGGGGCGTGCTCTTATTGGCGTTGGTGTATCCTTTGCCAGTATTGCCTATTTTAAACTCGCCGCAGTATGGTTTGCTAAAAAATACTACGCTCTACTTACTTCCCTATTAGTTGCTTCGGGAATGATCGGTGCAGTATGCGGTCAAATGCCACTTGCCTGGCTTGTTAACCAAATTGGTTGGCGCGGAAGTTTATCGAATTTAGCCTGGGTAGGAGTTGCTTTAGCCGCCCTTTTCTTACTCATTGTTAAAGATAAACCCAGTGCAGAAACTGCTAAAGCATCAAGCACGGAAAGCCAGCATTTGTGGCGTGATATTCTCTCCATTGTAAAAAATAAACAAAACTGGTTATTAACTGCATACAGCGGCTTAGCATTCTCTCCCATTGTTATTTTCTGCGGTTTATGGGGTAATCCTTTTCTGCAAAAAGCATATAATCTAGATGCACTCGCTGCCCCCAGCCTCATTTCAATGGTGTTTATTGGCTTAGCAATTTCATGTCCTTTATTCGCCCTTTTTGCCAATCGTGTACGTAATCGTTGTGCCTTTATGATGTACAGCACCCTGATTTCTGCATTGTGCATCACGTTGGTAATCTACGCGCATCCTATGCCGATTTGGTTACTCAGTTTTCTATTATTTATGTTTGGCTTTAGTTTGGGCGCCTTCCCAATTGTGTTTGTAATTGGTAAAGAATTAAATCCACTGCACTTAGCAGGAACCGCCACCTCTTTAATCAATGCCAGTGATGCGTTCTTAGATGCGATTGTGGAGCCCGCGATAGGCAGCTTGTTGGATATGTTCAGCACCACAGGCGCCCCACATGATTTCTCTTTGTTCAGCTATCATATTGCCTTAGCCGTTTTACCTTTATTCCAAATCATCGGAGCACTGATGCTGAAATGGGTTAAAGATGAAAATAGAGTGACTCAATAAAAAGAAGACCTGAATTACCGCGGCCAAGCCGCCGGTAATTCGGAACTATTAAAAACGAAGGCAAACTAAAAACACGTACCCGTATTTAGCGCGATGTAATACAGGGGAGAACATGACTCAACAGAGCCTACTATTCCCCAGCATCTTTCCCCACATACACCCAAGCAAATGTTCCCGATTCAAGTTGAACCTTAATTCGCTTATAATCAGCAACCTCATAAGTATCCGCTTGTTCTAACTCTTCAGGAGTCAACTCAAAAACCATACCAGCCACTTTATCTGAGGTGCGTCCGGTATAACGAATCACAGGATGATCCGCCTCTCCACTGATGGCTACCACATCGGGATCACTAATTGTTAATAAAAACAGTTCAAACTCAATTAAACTATCTGATATACCTTCCAATTTACGGCCAAAACTGGCTAATTGCACGGCCTCATACTGCAACGTTCCATAAGAAAATAGCTTTTCCATTATTGTGTTACCTCTTTACTACTGTGTTCTAAATAATATTCATCTACAGTTAACAATATTTTTTCTTCCAGGGCCTTGGCTTTTGCATTCGATTTGCCAACCCCATTGCTAATAATGGAAAATACAAAGGACTTCGCATTGGGATTAATAATAAAACCAGATAAGGATGACAGATCATGCATTGAGCCTGTTTTCGCAAACACTTTTTTATTAAGGATGCTGTCTTTCATTCGCCCCTGCAGGGTTCCAGAAACTCCAGCTTGTGGCAACGCATTAATCAACATAGATTGCAGGCTCTTATCCTGATAAAGCTGCGCCAATAAATCAACGAATTGCTCTGCTGCGATTAAATTATAACGAGTTCCCTCACCATCAGCCAATTCCATTTGCTTCATATCTAAATGAGTATGCTCGGAAATAATTTTTTTCATCGCGAACATAGCTTCTTTATGCGTACCTTTACCGGTTAACAAATAACCCAATTTTCGGCTAATGTTATTCGCATACAAATTATCTGATTTTTGTAGCATATGTTTAAGCAATTTAAATAAATTGCCAGACTGATAACTGGCAATTACTTGAGCATCTGCCGGGGTCGTACCGGTAATAATTTTGCCTTTAAGAACAATCCCTTCTTTTTTCAATGTAGTTTGTATGACCTGCTTCGCAAATAAGACGGGATCCGGTATAGCAAACTCAAGGAGTTTAGGGTTTTTATCCTGAATAGTGCAACCATAGAGGCGCAAAGTATTATTGCCTTTAATTTCAACATGCAAACTGCAATGGTTTTTCTCTTCTTCTTTGCTTACCGTGACTACTTCATTAATCAAAGTTAATGCGTAGATTGTAGGCTTCGCATTGGAGTTAGAGCTGGCTTTCGGTTTAAGCTGGGCAGCCCCTCCCAACGTTGAAGCGCTGGTTAATTCATAACGCTCTGCATTTTCATTTAATACAACAGCGGTATCTGGTGCGGTATATCCCCAGCCTAAATCATCATAAGAATCACCACTCAGATAATAAGGTGCAGGATATTGGCTGTCATCAATAACAAGATTACCTTGAATAACTTTGATATTATTCTTTTTCAAATTTGCCACTAAAGCAGCGAGATTATCTGCTGTGAATGAAGGAGAGCCGGTAAAGGTAAGGTAGTAATTTTGTCCTTTCTGGGCTAAGGCTGTTGAAAAGCGAAAATCAGGTTTTAAATAATATAGAGCTGCGGCAGCAGTAAAAAGCTTAGTACTACTTGCTGGACTTAATAATTTATTTGCATTGCGACTGTAAATAACCTCTCCTGTTTGCGCATCTTTAATTAATACGCCCACAGTTGCCCTAGGCAATTGTTGATCTATGATTTCATCAATTTTTGCTGTTAATGGCTGTGCAAATAGAGTCTGATTGAAAAGAGCTACGGCACTGATCCACGTGTAGTTAAAATAGCGCACTGAAATTCCCCTTTAATGCATGACGATTTGGGCATATAGCTTCTCTGATTCTGCAATGAAGTGCAAGTGATGATCTCTTAAATCATCACTTCATTCTTTTTTAGGTCCATTGTTCCATCCAGATCACTAACTACATGCTTATGGTTAACAGGCTTTAACAAGGCCTGAGACAAACAAAGAATAAATACGCTCACAGGGAAAATACAGAGCATGTCAAAAGGAAAACGAAGTAAGCCTATTCCCCCAAAGGATCCCAGGTAGGAGATCAAAAGCATGATTCCCATGTATAAGAAGAACCATCCCATGAGTACTCCATTATCAAAAGAGCTTCTACGATGTGCAATAAAATACAGGACTAAACCTAGTAATAAAGCCACATCCAATTTCCAGATAATGGCAAAACCACACCAGTACAACATTAAATTACAAAAATAAAAGGCAACATGTGAACAAATCAGTGCACCATATAACTTGAATGGGCGTGGCGTTTCCGGTTGTAATTTACGCATTGCTAGTAAGCAAATCGGTCCAATACTGTAGGAAAGAATGCTGGCAGATGAAAGAAAGGCCACCAGTTTTTGCCATCCTGGAAAGGGTAAAAAGGACAACATGCCAACAATTAAATTCGCATACAAGGTAATGTAGGGAATTTTATGACGATTCACTTTTAAAAAGATCTTCGGCAAATGCCCATTTTGTGCCATTCCATACAGAATACGCGAGGTGGCTGCCGCATAGACTAATGCGGTGCCAAAAGGCGAAAATGAAGCATCGATCATAAGTAAGGTAGCAACCACGCCCAACCCTAAAAGCAGTGCTAATCCCACCAAAGGACCACTGTCCCCAGGGTAAGATAAGCCTGACCAGCCATGGCTTAGATAGTGCTGCGGAATCGCCGCAATAAAACTTAATTGCAGTAAAAAATATAAGATAAAACCAATCAGGACGGCACCTAAAATCGCAATAGGAATGCTACGTTGTGGGTTTTTAACCTCGCCTGCAAGCACAAGCCCATTTTGAAATCCGGTAAATGCAAAAACAACCCCGCCTTCTGAAAGTGCAGCAAAGATAGCAACCCAACTGGCCTTATCCGATACATCAACAGAGACATTACTCATTGATGGTGCGATATGAAAAAAGGAAACAATAGCAATGCTGGGTAATATGAATTTGATAATGCTGGCGTATTTATTACATTCAGCCAACAATTTAATCCCATAGGAATTCAAAAACACGACAAAGAGCATAATCGCAACAGCCGCAACATAACCATAGGCTGAAAGCTGTAAGGTAACAGAATGCCCCGCGACCAATATGGGGAAGAAATGACTGGCATATTGGAGAATGGCCTGAATTTCAATAGGGGTCATAACTACATAAGAAAGCCATGAAGTCCATGCAAATAAAAATCCAACCTCATTTCCATGAGTAAATGTAGGATAATTAGACATTCCACCCGAAATGGGGAACATAGTGCCTAATTCACACAGCGGCAGCGCGATAAACAGCATAAAAAAGGCAGCAATAACCCAAGAAACTAATGAATTACTCCCTGCTATTTGCGCACTAATATAGGGGCTAAATAACCATCCGGAACCTACCATTCCACCAGCCGCAGCAATTAATACATTCGTTGTTGAGATGTCGCGTCTTAACATGAAAATTTCCTTATTATTCAGGTAGCTTCCAGTTGCTTCTTCTTTCATGATAGCACTTTATTATAGAAAGCCAAGTTGCGAGCGATTTGCTGCTCAGAAACCTAGCTGATTGATTTATTGCTGTTTATGAGTAACGACATTCTGAGGAGTTTGCATACCAGCTAGTAGGACAGCCCTGCTTATAGTACAAAAAAATATAAAATCAAGCTGTCATTTAATTTTATTTTTTGTTACTATGGCAAAGATTTTTTCCCTATCTCGAATCATCCTTGTGGATAATTTCCAAAACGCATGTCTACTTCACCACCAATAAAAAAATTAAAACAGGTAAAAATACTGCGTTTATAGGTATTGGAGCACTATTTCTTTATTTATTTGTCCTAAAAAGATATCCACAAAATCTGTGGATAATTCTGTTAATAGATCCTGAAAAAGCTCTTAACTTCTACGTTTCTATTCATGTATGCAAATCAAACAAGCTGTTATGGGATACCAAACCATCCCCCCGTATCGCCACCAGCCCAGCATAAATTATTGCTGCATCCTTTAATTTTTTCCGTACACAACCCTTTTAATTGATCTGATTTACTAATATCCATATTTTGATAACCTTCAGGTTTGCAAATACGAATCATATACTTACCTCGCACTCGAACTTGTCCCATTACCGAAATCGTTGGTGAAACCATATAGAGTCCAGGAGAATGTGAGTAACAGGCAATATAACATCCTGGGCTACCGGCATAAGTATTATCTGTGGGCAGAAGAACTTGAGTTGCTCCTGGATAAGAGTGATTTACGACACCTGCGTCTTTAATAACGTATACCGGATAAGGAGATGGTAATAACGTGTTGTTTGGGCCTGAGGATTCAACCGCAAAAGCCTGGGTTATCATGCAAAGACCGATACTACCTAACAGCATTCGTTTCATCATGAGCTCCTCATGTTGCCAGTGTTTTAGTGTTAGTAGCTTTATAAAGTATAGGTCAAATTAATTTGTTATTTATCGGCATAGCCGGGTTGCAAGCAACCGGGCCTAATAATTTTATACGTTCACAACTGAGGATTCCGTGCATTGAACCTCTGGCACATCCACCTGCCCCATCTTTCTACTTTTACAATCAAATAAGGTTTTAACCAAACTATGCTGTGATAATGCCGGAATAACTGGAGTGTAATCATGTTTTAAGATAGCCAGCACCATAGGAACTTTAGCTGCCTTTTTCTCTGAGTCCCCGTGATTCTCCAATAAATTGATGCAAGCCATCGCGCTTTTACCGCTTGCAATACCATCATCAATAAACACCACTGTTTTCCCTGCCAGCTCGTTAACCTTGGCAACAGGTAATTCAACGGTATCTGGATCCCCGTAGCCCTTATCATAGCTTTCCCGATAAACCTCATGATCCGCCATTTTATATCCACCCTTTTTGCGAATAATGTATAAAGGCAAATTTAATTGATGCGCTACCTGAGCGGCAATGGGTACTCCACGGACTTCGGGAGTTACAATAGCCATATTATTAAGATCTAAATTATTCTTTTCCATAAACCGACGAATTTTTAACATACAGTGACGCACCATCTGAGAATTTAAACCTGTTTGTTGATGTAGGCTTAGCACATCAAAAAATGCATTTCCTTTATAATCATGAGCAGGTAAATGGCCCATTGCTTCGTCTCGTTTCAAATGCCAACTGACTTGATAACGCTCTGGAGACATAGGCACATTTTCATTCCCACAGCGCTCCACAGGATGGCTAATTTGTTTCACCTTAAATGCAATCGGCTGCAATCGATCAAAAAAATGCTCTTTAAAATAATGAGTGAACGCCTGTCCAACACAACGACGAGCTCCAGTTGAATGATAGAGCCCCGACTTTTTCAGGTTTAAAAATACCGCACTGCCTTCTGGAAGCACCGTACCATCAGCCAGAGTAACAGGCTCTTCTAAAACACGAGAGCGAATAGGAAAAAGAAACCCTTGTTTTATTCCCTGTGAGTACACATAGTTCCGAGCCTGAGGCTCATGCAAATCCGCATTTTCTTTAACTGCAGCAACCAGAGCCTCATACATCACATTTTCTAGAAAATCAGGTTCAAAAATTAAATCAAAAACATTATCTGCCAAAATTTCTTCCAGTATTTTCTCATCCAACCCCAATTTCTCTGCCTCATTAATACGTTCCAGTTCTATTTTAAAACGCTGCACCAATGAACCAGGTGTCGATTTACTCATAAAGCCTTTTATCGTTTCTTTAGCTTGTTTTATTTCTTCACGCACACCATAACTGTAGAAATAACTGGATAGCCCAGTGGGATCAAGGCCCTTATAATGATTGTTATAAAAGCAATGCTTCATTGCGGTTAAGAGTTGCTCACGGTTTTCCATGTACCTGGCAACCGATACTTTAGTACCAAAAAGGTATTCAGACCAAAATGAACAGAAAAAATGATCAAAGGTTGTATCCAAATCAAAAGTCTTTTCTGCGAAAAAAGTGGTATCTAAATGTTTATCAATTAAGTTCTCAATACGAGTATGATCTGATTTTACTGAATTATTTAAAGCATTATGGATTAGTTTCCAGATATTCACTTGATTCTGAGGTAAATGATAAGAGTTTGCATCCTGATTTCCAGTAGCTACAAAGTCTTTTTTCAATCCTGCCGCTAAAGAAAAATGACGGTAAACGGGGCCAAGATCACTACGTGCTTCTAATACAGCTTTTACTTCATCTGGTGTTTCTAAATAAGCGACTTTATTACCGAGCATCGAGAATGAGAAATTTTGCGTTCCATAGCTATCCTGCACCTCAGCAATGGCCGAATAGGCGCTGCCGCTGTGCCATAATTGGGAACAAACGGAATAAGCCCATACTGGCTTTATGCTCGGATCAACTGTGCTTGTACTTGGTTTATTGTCCAGTTTTAAGTTAAGTACCTCATGTACCTCAGCAATTTGCTGTAATTGGATATAAAGATAAAGACTGGTTGTATCAATTGACTCGTTAGTGTCCACAGTAATTGCTTTTTCCCGCAATTCTTTTTTTATAGTATCTAATAACGGCCGTGTTGTTTGACGATAAAAATTTAAACGTCGCGTAATTGCCTCAACATTATCATCACTTCGAGTACCGTTTCGATGTTGCATACGCTCGATTAAAGATTCTTCATCTACATCCAAATGCACTAATCCACTTGGTACACCCCAGCGTACTTTAAATTGTTCATATTGAGCAACGGTTCTTGGATAACCATCGAGTAATATAATGCAGTTTTGCTCTTTAAATTGCTCCAGTTCATTCTCTAGAATCTCAAAAATAACCTCGTCAGGCAGTAAATTGCCACTGCGGATTAAGTCCTGATATTTGCTGGTGATGGGATGCTGTGGATTTTTTAAAATCTCGCGCACTACCTCACCTAATGAAAGATGTTTAATATTGGCGTTCATCTTCATCAATGCAGTACCTTGTGTACTTTTACCACTGCCTGGAGCGCCTGCTAGTAATACAATATTCATGATTAAATGTCCTCTTCATATTTAAATCTAATGAAGTGGATTTTATAAGTTCTAATAAAGGTCAGGCACCCGTAGTAAATACGGGGGATTGATAAAAACCCCAGCAGGAATGTGCAGTATTTGTGTTATGGCGATCTAGCATGATGATGCAAATGAAATCATTGAGGGTTTTGGCTATTCAATGGGTATTTCTTATCGTGCAGTGGAAGGGTATTTGGTAAATATTCACATCAAAAGAGGCGCTTCTTCAAAAGCAGAATCATAAAAAACTGTAGCCTGGTTGCTCGCAACCAGGACTTCCTTAAACAAGCAACCCAACCCGCCTATTCTCAACGTGGCGCTGACATCGGTGGCTCATAATTTTGCTCGTTTTTTGCTCGTGAATCAGCAGAACGAGATAATGCACCTTCCAGTTTCTCTTTAATCTCCTTCGCAGCATCATTATCCTTATGCGCGTGTTGTTTCAGATATTCTTTAGCCATATTAGACAAATCTGTATCTTTAGGATTTTTTGCCATGGCAGAAACTAGCTCATCGACCTTATCCGATCTCATCCCATTACTAAATTTTTTATAATCTGTTTTAGCATTCTGATGATCCTGGGCATTTAATTTATCAAAACCACCCTTTTCTACTGCCTTTTGACATAAAAGAATACCATGAACATTGGATCGTGGATTAGCAATGGTACAATTGTCGCATTTTTGCCCTTTTTGATCAATTTCATGTATTGGTGGTTTATTACCTGCAACATTGTGAATCTGCCGCATGATGGAACTATGAGGTTCACCCTTAGCATGCCCATTCATCATCGAATTAATAAACTTACTATCCACCTTACTCAAATCATCGATGCGATAAATTTGCGTTCCAGGCTGATCTGCTCCAACACCACGGTTCGTAAAAACCATATATCCAGATTTAGAACCAGGGCCATCCGGAACTACCGATAGCCCCATTGCATGCCCTTCGCAAGAAACAGGAATGGTTGTAACCTTACCTTGACTAATACGCTCTGCTATTTTCTCGCCAGCTTGAGGTGAGTTTCGAGCCGTACTCGCAGAAAAACCAGCCGTTTTATTAGAAAAATCGAATGCCTCAGAGATCTCTTTAAATTTAGGATCTCGTTCCGCATATTTGGCAACAGATTGTGACATCATGTTGTAGGATGGACCAATTTCAGCTAGCTGAGAAAAAGTACCATCCTTACTCATCATCTCAACCCCTAAAGTAAGTCCGAAGTTTTTAACAGGATGAAGTGCTTCTTGCCCTTTTGCAGAAGGACGTTGAAATCCAGATGCTGTAGCCGCCTCACTATCTAAGGCCACATTAAATGCAGCTCGTTCAACAGGGCCAACTTCTGCGCCATAATCCATCAGCTGGTTGGCTTTGCTAAAATCTTGCTGTTGGAATGATTGTTGTAACGGGCTTTGTCCAAATTTATTTTGCGCAAAATTTAATGCATGTTGCAGATTGTCGAATCCAGACTGTTTCGCAGCCTCTTCGAGTTCTGCTTTTAAGCGATCCGCGCTCACCCTCTCTAAAAATAACCGATTCAATTGCGCAAAAAAATTATCGTTATCAATTTTCATGCGGTTCATGATTTCTTGTTGCTCAGCCATTTTCTGCTGGTTTTTAGTATCATTTTCTTGCTGAGGATACAGTTTACTGAGCATGTCTATAACTTCTAGCGGATTTAAGGGCATATCACATCACCTATACTAAATTATTATTTAAGTATACCACAGCCCAAAGCTATGTATGAGTAATTGCATTGCTGTATCTTACCCACCTTTTCGATGTTGCATAATTTCGGAGAAAAACTCCGGCTTGTTAAGCCCCATGGCAGCGAAAATCTGTGGCACTCTATCCCAAGAGCCTTCTTGCTCAATGCTTGCTACAATTAAATCAAAACCGGCTTTCTTATCGGCCTCGATTCCCCAGCCATTAATAAAGCACAAACCTTTCAATCTCTTGGCTTCAATATGACCTAAATTCACTGCCGCCGATAAATAGGCATGGGCTTCCTCATAAAGTCTCTGGCAACTTTTACTATTGGATTCGCTTTTGAAAACGCCTTCTATTTCCAGCTGTTCCCTGAATTTTGCCTCACCTAAAATTATTTTTCCCAATTGATAATTGGCTTCTGCATCATCAATGCTGGTTGCCGTTCTCAAACACTCTTCATACATGATGCGTGCATAAGGAAACTTCTTGCTGCATTTCATCTTTTTATAGATGTCAGCTAATTCAAAATAATAAGCAATTTCTTTTTTTAATACCTCATCACCAGGTTGGTTGTTTACCCGGTTTGATTGCATTGCTTTTATCTTTTTTACAATTCTTTTAATTTTCCATTGATTAAACATAAAAAACTCCTGTCATCCCCGGCTATGAAGTTGATTGAATAACATATTGCAGCAAAAATATAAGCACCACGATAACAATCATTAATGCAAGAATTTTGCCCCCTAAGCTTGCGGATTCTTTTATTTGTTTTTGTAATTCACCTGGCTGCTTTTCCTGCTCTTCTTCTGGATTAATTTCAGGACCATACATTTGTTGATCAAAGTAACGGGATATAAAATAAGAAATTATCCCCGTAATGAGGCAAGGAATAAAAAACATTAACCAAATAACAGTCTTACTTCCTGCAGAGGTATACTGATAATCATCTTGATACTTTGCCATCAGATCTAAAATAAAATCTGGGATATTGTAACTCCATTCAAATAAAAAATAAGGTAGAAGGTATAGGCTAAAAAATAACAAGCCCAAGCTCGTAGTCAGACAGATCATCCCAAAAATAAACAGCTTATTGTGGCCCCCAAAGCGATTTTGTTCCATAACCACCTTCTGATAGATAACTCTCCGTTTAAATTATAAGATAGCAGATGCATATAAATATGTACACTTGCTGGAGATATTAACCAATTCATTTTAAAATGAATTAACCCCTATTCGCTTTAAAAGGTAAATGATGAAACGCCATGTTTTTATGCTCTCCGATGGGACAGGAATCACCGCAGAAACCCTAGGAAACAGTCTGATCAGTCAATTTGACAATATTTCATTTGAGCGCCTGACAATCCCCTACATTGATTCGATAGAAAAAGCCGAAAAAGTAGTGCAACAAATTAATAAAGCTTATGAGGAACATGGTAGTAAACCACTAGTATTTATGACCCTTGTTAACCGAGAAATACGTAGTCATTTTTTTAAAGAAGCTAAAGCCTGCGTTTTTGACTTATTTAACACCTTTATTGCTCCTCTTGAATATGAATTAAATGAGAAATCATCCTATACAGTAGGTCGGACTCATGGTGTGGTTGACAATCAATTGTATCTCCATCGCTTGGAAGCCATAGATTTCGCTCTGTCGCATGATGATGGCGTTAAAACCCGGGGTTATGAGAAAGCCGATATTATTCTCATTGGAGTTTCACGCTGCGGTAAAACGCCAAGTTGCTTGTATATGGCATTGCAATATGGGATTTTGGCAGCGAATTATCCATTCACTGAGGAAGAAATGATCGGCTTTAAATTGCCTGAGATATTAAAGCCTTATAAGCAGAAACTCTTTGGCCTAACCATTGATGTGCCGCGTCTGCAACAAATCCGTTCAGAACGCAGACCTCATAGTAAATATGCCTCCTCTGATCAATGCCGTTTGGAAGTAGCTGAAGTTGAAGCAATGTATCAAAAAGAAAAAATACCCTACATTAATTCAACGAAGTACTCAATTGAAGAAATTTCTACCAAAATACTCGCCGCAGCAGGTTTACAGCGTAAAATTTAACCTACATCCACAGAATATGTAAATTTCGCCAATTTACCCCCCCTCGTCATTGCGAACAAAGTGAAGCAACCCAGGGTTCCATGCCCCGAACTCCCGGATGGCTTCGTCACTTCATTCCTCGCAGCAATGACGGGATCTAAATTAACATGGTGGGCTTTATTCTTTAATTTGCCAAAACGAGGTGATGCTCCCGTTTGCACACAAACGGGATACGTTTCTACCTATAACTTCCACATTACCATAAAATCTTCAACCTTCATGGCGGCTAAAGAATTGGTATCACTCATTGCCTTCGTTATCTTTTCCACACGATCAGCAGAAAACTGAGTACTCAAGTTCTTTTTAAACTTAGACAACAGAACTGGAATGCCCTCTTCACGTCGACGCTTGTGACCAATAGGATACTCAACGGTGATCAATTCACTTTCAGTGCCATCTTTAAACACTAATTTGATGCTGTTAGCAATTGAACGCTTCTCAGGATCATGATACTCACGTGAAAAACGCTCATTCTCAGTCACATGCATCTTCGCGCGTAACGCATCAATGCGTGGGTCTGCGGCAACATCATCTTCATAATGCTCTGCGGTTAAATCACCAAATAAGAGGCCTATAGCAACCATGTACTGCAAGCAATGATCGCGATCTGCTGGATTATGAAGTGCACCTTGCTTACTAATAATACGAATCGCGGATTCGTGAGTAACTAGTTCCACTCGTGCAATATCATCAAATCGCTCTTTAACCATAGGATGTAATACCACCGCACACTCAACTGCTGTTTGCGCATGAAACTCCGCAGGATAAGATAATTTAAACAGCACGTTTTCCATCACATAGCTGCCATAAGGACGCTGGAATTTAAACGGTTTCTTACCAAATAAAACATCATAAAAGCCCCAGGTCGGCACACTTAAAGCACTGGGATAACCCATTTCACCTTGCTTGGCAATTAACGCCAGGCGCACAGCGCGCGACGTTGCATCCCCCGCAGCCCAGGATTTGCGTGAACCCGCATTCGGAGCGTGTCTGTAGGTTCTTAAACTTTGGCCATCGACAAATACCTGAGACAAAGTTCTTAACATCATGTCTCTGTCCGCTCCAAATAACAAAGCAGCAACCGCTGCACTGGCAACTTTTACTAAAATGACATGATCCAAACCAACACGGTTAAAGCTGTTTTCAAGAGCCAGACAGCCTTGAATTTCATGCGCCTTAATCATCGCAGTAAGGACATCTTGCATTAAAATTGGTGCTTTACCTTGAGCGCAATTTTGTCGACACATATAATCAGCTACCGCAAGAATAGCGCCCAAATTATCCGATGGATGCCCCCATTCTGCCGCCAACCAAGTATCGTTAAAATCCAACCAACGAATCATCGCACCAATATTAAACGCCGCTTGAACAGGATCCAGTTCATAAGATGTTCCAGGAACGCGTGCGCCCCCCGCTAAAATAGCACCAGGAACAATTGGCCCCATTAACTTAGTGCATTCAGGGAAGTTAAGTGCCAAGATACCGCAGCCTAAAGTGTCCATTAAACACAGGCGTGCTGTTTCATAGGCTATAACACTATCAATTTTTTTATTTAACACATAATCAGCAATATCAATAATTGCCTGATCGTAATCAGGCTTCACATTATCTTCTACATAACTGCTCATATTAACCTCTAGTATCAATTGCAGGGAATTCTCTAGGCTCAGGACCAGTGTATTTTGATGAGGGGCGGATTAATTTATTATTCGCACGTTGTTCAAATACATGGGCAGCCCATCCGGTAATGCGGGACATCACGAAAATTGGCGTGAATAAGAAGGTCGGAATTCCACAATAATGGTACGCAGAGGCGCTGTAGAAATCGAGATTTGGGAATAATTTCTTCTCTTGCCACATCACTTCTTCGATGCGCTCAGAAACATTGTACAAATCAAGCTGTTTCTTTTCTTCACCCAAACGGAATGACCACTTTTTAATAATGTCAGAACGTGGGTCACTGGTTGTATAAACTCGATGGCCAAAGCCCATAACTAATTCTTTATTTTCCAGCATTTTTTTCAAGCCAACTTCAGCTTCATCAGGAGTTTTAAACCGTTCGATTACTCCCATTGCTGCTTCATTCGCACCGCCATGTAATGGCCCACGTAAAGTACCAATAGCACTAACAATAGCCGAATAAAAATCAGAAAGTGTGGCGGCGGTCACACGCGCAGCAAAAGTTGAGGCATTAAACTCATGTTCCGCATATAAAATCAAGGAAACATCCATCATGTCGACCTCAAGCTGGCTTGGCTTACGACCATGTAATAAAGCAAGGAAATGCCCGCCTGTAGTAGACTCTTCGCTTAATCCTGATATTTCTTTATTTTTAAAATGATAGTTATACCAATAACAGATCATGCCAGGGAATAAAGCAAAAAGGCGATCTGCGATTTGGTGTTCCTCAGAAAAATTATGTTCTGGTTCAATATTCCCCAAGAATGAACAGGCAGTTCTTAATACATCCATAGGATGAGCGTCTTTAGGGATCATTTTTAATACAGCTTTTAATGCATCAGGCAAAGTACGCAAACCTACAATTTTCTTCGTATAGGCATCCAACTCGCTCTGCGTTGGCAATTTACCGTAGAGTAATAAATAAGCAACTTCCTCAAAAGTAGCATGCTCTGCTAAATCATCAATGGAATAACCTCTATAATTCAAACCATTTCCCAGCCCAACTGTAGCAATAGCTGATTCCCCAGCAATAACCCCGGCTAAACCGCCACTTTTAACACTCATTGTCCTCTTCCTCCATCAATTGGTCTAGTTTTTGTTCGTAAAGGTGATAACCAAGAACTCCATATAATTCTTCACGAGTTTGCATTTTACTCAGCATAGATTGTTGTGTTCCCTGCTGGATAATTGCTTGATAAGTAGTTAAAGCAGCTTGAGACATTGCTCTAAACGCGCTTAATGGATATAGAATTAAAGAGACCCCCACACTAGCCAGCTCGTCACGAGTAAACAAGGGAGTCTTACCAAACTCAGTAATATTAGCAAGGATTGGCACATGAACTGCGCTACTAAAGGTTTTATATTCTTCCAATGTAGTCATTGCTTCAGGGAAAATCATGTCTGCACCTAATTCAACACAAAGCTGTGCACGCTCAATTGCAGCATTCATGCCTTCAACTGCATAAGAGTCTGTTCGCGCCATAATCACAAAATCAGGGTCTTGACGTGCGTCCACCGCAGCCTTAATGCGATCCCCCATCTCTTTCATGGAAACAATAGCTTTATTGGGTCGATGCCCACATCGTTTTGCCAAAACCTGATCTTCAATGTGAATTGCCGCGACGCCAGTTTTCTCCATCAGCTTAATGGTTCGTGCAATATTAAATGCGTGGCCCCAGCCGGTATCGACATCAACAAGGAGTGGTAAAGGACAGGCTTCCGTAATTCGACGAGCATCCTCAAGAACTTCAGCTAAACCGGTCATTCCCAAATCGGGTATTCCATAAGAAGCATTCGCTACTCCGGCACCTGAAAGATAAATCGCCTGTGCGCCTGATGATTGTGCCAGCATTGCAGAATAGGCATTGATTGTACCAAGCACTTGTAAGGGTTTATTATCTTGCACTGCTTGTCTGAATGCTTTCCCCATAGAACGAACCATTAACGATCACTCCTTGATTTTTAAGGATTATCATTATGCGCTCATCGTTGAAGAAATCAAGAGAGATTGACTATGGAAAATAAATGCATTTCTCCGCAATCATAGATGGCTCTCAGACGCTCCCAATGAGCCCTAAGTAGTATTTGGCTGATGATATCAATCATGCCTCCAAGTTCCCCACTTGCAATATATAAGCTTTCTGCACTATATTTATAGTTTTAGAATTACCCTATTTTTATCGATATATGTTTGAGGATGACCAACAAGCGATGACCCACCACGTCAAGCTCTCGCGTAAATTAATCACTGCACGAAACGACAAGCAAGCTGCTTTTCTTGATTCTATTGATCGTAATGCCATCACGTTCGCGGTAGGCCCTGCTGGAACGGGTAAAACCTATCTTGCCGTATCTAAAGCCATTCAATGCTTTGAAAAAGGTGAAGTGCAACGACTTATTTTTGTAAGACCAGCGGTCGAAGCGGGCGAGAAGCTTGGCTTTCTTCCTGGTGATTTAGTAGAAAAAGTACTTCCTTATTTAAGACCCATTTACGATGCATTATATGAAATGATTGGTTTTAAAGAGACTCAGAAACTCATTCAAAGTGATATAATTGAAGTATTGCCATTGGCATTTATGCGTGGACGTACATTAAATGAATCATTCATCATCCTTGATGAAGCCCAAAATACTACGGTAATGCAAATGAAAATGTTTTTAACGCGTATGGGTTTTGGCTCTAAAACAGTGATTACCGGTGACATGACCCAGGTGGATTTGCCTCGTGGTATTGATTCCGGGCTCGCCCATGCAGTAGGATTATTCAAAAAAATTCCAGAGATTAGCATTCATACCTTCACAAGTCGCGAAGTAGTAAGACATCCTCTGGTATCAAAAATTGTTGATTGCTATGATCGCGACTCAACAGGAAAAACTAAATAATTTATTATGACTTATTACATAGACATTCAAAATGCAACAGATGAACCTCTGGCAATGGATGAGGATCAAATAATGCGTTTGGCCTCACTCGCATTAAGGGATTACAAAAAAGAGGCGGAGCTAACCGTTCGCTTTGTTACCCCAGAAGAAATCACTCATTTAAATCATACGTACAGGAAAAAAAATAAGCCCACAAATGTTCTGTCATTTCCCAGTGAATTGCCTCCTGAAATTCAACTGGAATGCCCTCTTCTTGGCGATGTAATTATTTGCCCACAGGTATTACTTGCTGAATGCAAGGAACTCAATAAAACGTTAGATGCTCATTGGAGCTTAATACTGATTCATGGAATACTGCACTTATTAGGCTATGATCATATCATGGACGATGATGCAACCGTGATGCAAGCGATTGAAATCAAATTGTTAGCAGAATTAGGTTATACTAATCCTTACGATGCAGAGGGTAATCAACTTGACTAAAGAGGAAGATGGAAGTTCGTGGTTTGCACGCTTAAAACATTTTTTACAAGGCGAACCACAAAATCAAGAAGAGCTAGTTAGTTTATTAAGAGACGCTCAAATTCGCTCCCTGATCAATTCAGAAACGTTAGCGATGATTGAGGGTGCTATTCTTTTTTCGAAAATGCGTGTTCGAGACATCATGTTGCCGAAGAACCAAATGGTTTGTTTCAAACAAAATGATGAATTCAACGACATTATCAAAAAAGTGACCCAAACTGGGCATTCACGATTTCCAGTAACTGATGAGAATGGAGAAGAAGTCATCGGCATACTACATGCCAAAGACTTACTACGCAATCAAGCGGATAGCAGCAACTCCTTTGATTTACTTGATATTTGCAGACAAGTCACGTTTGTTCCTGAGAGCAGACGTCTTGATAGTTTGCTTAGCGAATTTCGCAGCAATAAAAATCATATGGCAATTGTTGTGGATGAATACGGAGAGGTTTCCGGATTTGTCACCATTGAAGATATAATCGAACAAATCATTGGTGATATTGAAGATGAATTCGATATCGACGAAGATGCCTACATTAAAGCTCATGACAATGGACACTATATTGTTAAAGCACATACGCCCATTGACGAATTTAATGAGCAACTCAATACTAATTTTAGCGATGAAACCTATGATACAATTGGTGGAATTGTAATGAACAGTTTTGGTTACTTACCAACACGTGGAGAAACCATAACTATTGGTTCTTTAGAATTTAAAATCATTAATGCAGATGCACGCCGAATTAAGCTTATAGAATGCATTGAGAAACGCTCTTAACCAAGGCATATCATGAATGGAAATATACTTGTAATCGATGATGATACTGAATTAACTGATTTGCTGGCCCAATACTTAGAGCCAGAAGGCTATCATGCTATTTGTGTGCATGATGGCGAAAGTGGCGTGAAAAAAGCATTAAACCAACCTTTTGATGCCATTATTCTGGATGTAATGCTCCCGAAGTTAAACGGTTTTGAAGTATTAAAATCGATTCGTGAACATCTCGAAACCCCAGTGCTCATGCTAACCGCACGCGGCGATGACATTGATCGCATCGTAGGCTTGGAAATTGGGGCAGATGACTATTTACCAAAACCATGTAACCCACGTGAGTTGGTTGCCAGATTACGCGCCATCCTAAGACGCACACAAAAAATACCTACTAGTAAACCCATAATTGAGCATCATAACATTGTTGTCGATTGCTCTAAACGCCACGTAACTATGGCTGGGCACTATCTTGAATTAACTAATGCAGAATTTAATATTCTCGAAATGTTAATTAAATCACCTGGGCAAGCTTTTTCTAAAGAAGAGCTGACTGAGTATGCTCTGGGAAGAAAATATACGGCCTATGATCGCAGTATCGATGTGCACATCAGTAATTTAAGAAATAAATTGGGCGATAATCCACAAGGCGAACCCATAGTAAAAACAGTAAGAGGTTTTGGATATTTATTTAATGCGTAGTTTATACTGGAAAATTTTCGTTTCTTTCTGGTTAGCAACCATTCTCATTATTATCACCACAGCTTGGGTTATCAGTCATGTAGCCCAAAAGTCTTCTTTACCTGCTCAAGAACAGCTTTTTATGGATAGCTATGCAAATGCTGCAGTGGCTACTTTTGAGTCTGGGGAGCACACTGCCCTGCTAAAATGGCTGAATAAAATTGGGATTTCCCGACATATGACTATGTTCCTCATTTCGAGTACAGGCGAAATTATCGGCACAGAGGCTCCCCCTGATAATGTCAAAAAAGTTGCGGAAAATTTACTTAAAGATCAATTAAGTGAAGGAATTTTAAAATCAGAAAAACTGATTGTTAGCCATGAAATCTTATCCACCTCAGGTAAATTTTATCGTCTAGCAGCAGTAAGTGAAAAGCCTATTTCTCATTTTGTAGGTATTCCCTGGGCAGGCCTTGCAATACGTCTTATCTTAGCTACATTCATTAGTGGTCTGATTTGCTACTTGCTTTCGCGCTACTTAACCCTACCCTTACGCTCATTAGGTATGGCAGCAAAGTCCATTGCCAAAGGTCAGTTGAATACGCGTGTTGGGCATTTAAGGGGGCATCATAAAGACGAAATTGCACAATTAAGTGATGAATTTGATCGTATGGCAGAGCAACTTGAAGCATTAGTTAACTCGAAAGAGCGCTTATTGCAGGATATTTCCCACGAATTAAGATCCCCGCTTGCACGCCTGCAAATTGCGATTGAGTTAGGGCGAAATAAAACCAATCAACTTGCTGAAACTGAATTTAACCGTATGGAGCTTGAATGCTCGCGATTAAATGCATTAATCACTGAGGTATTAGATTTCGCACGACTAGATAAATCTACGACTGAGTTGCATCTGTCTCTAGTCGATATGCCTGCTCTACTAAAAGGCGTTGTTCAAGATGCCAATTATGAATGTAATCACGAAATAAATCGAGTATGCGAAGAAACATTAGAGCCTTGCCAGTTATTGGTTGATCAGCGCTTAATCCATCGCGCCATCGAAAATATTGTGCGTAATGCCTTACACTACTCCCCAGACACAGAACAAATACGCGTCTCGCTGTGCCATGATGAAAGCAAAGAACATGTATTCATTGACATTAGTGATAAAGGCCCTGGCGTTCCCGAAGGACAACTAGAAAAAATATTTAATCCTTTTTATCGTGTCGATACCTCTCGCGAGAAAAAAACGGGCGGCTATGGTTTAGGTCTAGCCATCGCGTTCCGTGCCATCCAACTACATCAAGGAAGTATTAGTGCTGAAAATAATCCAGATGGCGGTTTATTAGTGCGGATTAAACTTAAAGTACAATAATGTGTTTATAGTCCAACATTATAACCTGGTTGCGAGCAACCAGATTTTTCTTAATGCGCTAAAAAAACACAACCTAAAAACAAATACTCGCCGCACGCAATTAGACTATACAGCCCTTATAAATACTAGATTTCCTTGTCCAATTAAGATACAATATGCAAGTCATAGAGCAATAGGAACAATAACTATATGCCGAATACCAAATATTTAGAAAAATCGAGTGGCCCTCTTTTCTTTACCGGCTTTATAGCATCTAAGCTTCAGTACGTTCCCTTTGCTGCGGCAGCGGCTGCCTTCCGATTTATCTCATTAGGTCTTTATCTTATTGCCTACAGCTTCTGGTTTGCTGCAAGCTACAACCAGTCCGAGCATGAACGAGCTGATAAAGAGTGGTATGGCTTTGCTCAAATTAAAGAACAATTTCTTTTTTCATCATTAGCTGGATTTATCGCAACCGTTGTTAGCGTTGCCGCTATTTTTGTACCCGCTCTATTTCCGCCAGCAGCCTGGCTTTTTGTGCTTGGTAATACCCTTTGGACTATAGGTGAATACCATAAACTAAATAATCCACCTAAAGATCAAGATTTTTCTTATTCTCAACAAGAAGCGTATACATCCTATGCGGTGTCTACATCAATTATCAGTGTAATTAGTGCTATCTCAGCTACGATAATGTTTCTATTTCCACCAATTACCATGGCTCTTTCCATATTCACCATTCTTGTTTGCGCAGGATTTGGCGTTTTAGCTTGTGAGTATTTATTAGACTATAATTTTGGCGATCATCCCACAACCTTTACCTCTTCAGCTGATGCAATGGAAAAAGGTCTAGGCGCGGGCGTATCTCCCCAAAATAATCCCTCTCATACTCATGAACCTGTACATACGAAAAAAATCTTCCAAGATGCCTCCCCAGTAGTGCAAGAGAATTTAAATCCAGTAGTAGTCGAGGATACGGGTCCAAATATCTAGCCATAAAATAACTTCTGCTCTATAATCTAGCCTTTTCAATTTTATTCAGGCAAGAGAGAAACATGGACCCCGTAATTGCGAAAATGATTTCCAAAGCACATGATGTGCTTGCGCATTCGTATGCGCCCTACTCTAAATTTACTGTTGCATGCTGTATTCGCACTGAAAATGATAATTTTTACACAGGAACCAATGTTGAAAATGGCTCCTACAGTTTAACTGTCTGTGCGGAAACATCCGCTATTTCAGCGATGGTTACAGCCGGTGAGCAACACATTAAAAGTATGGTAATACTTGCAGGGACGAATACATTATGTTCTCCTTGTGGCGCATGCCGACAAAGAATTCATGAGTTTTCAAATCCTGATACGATGATACACCTCTGTACTAAAGATTCAGTCCTTCGTAGTATCACTGTTAAAGAACTCTTGCCATTAGCTTTTGATTTTAACCCCTAATAGGATAATTTGTATGATGAACACTGCAGCAAAGCAGAGCTATCCCCATTTAGCAGCGGACTATATTAAAAATTTGCACCCATCGTTTAAGCCAACCGTGGCTGTTGTTTTAGGCTCAGGCTTAGGCCAATTTGCTGATGAATTACAAGACTCCGTTCGCATTAGCTTTGACGATCTACCTGGTTTTCCTAAAATCACAGTGCATGGTCATGGCGGAAATTTAATTTTGGGCTATTGGAATGGCGTTGGCGTTGTTTGCTTGCAAGGCAGAGCTCATACCTATGAAGGTTTAGAAAATTATGAAACAGTAAAGACCTATGTCCGCACCTTGAAACTTTTAGGATGTGAGTATTTTATTGCAACGAATGCATCCGGCTCCTTAAGAGAAGATGTAGGGCCAGGCGAGTTAATGCTGATCCACGATCACATCAATTTACAACCACATAATCCTTTAATCGGTCCAAATGATGAAGAATTTGGCCCTCGATTCTACCCACTCGACAATGCTTATGACAAAACCATGCGCAAAGACTTGCTTGCGATTGCGCAAAAGCAATCAATTAAGCTTGCAGAGGGTGTTTATATTTCGGTATTAGGACCACACTATGAAACAGCAGCCGAAATTAAAGCCTTTAAAATTTGGGGTGCTGATGCTGTAGGAATGTCTACAGTGCCCGAAGTATTGGTAGCGAATCATTGTGGCATGCATGTAGCCGTTATCGCGACCATTACTAATTATGCTACAGGTTTAACTCAAACAGCCCACAGTCATGATGCGGTTGTTGAAATGGCTGCCAATGCTGCAAAACAGCTTAATAAATTAATTAAAGAATACATTGCAGGGCTCAAGTGATTTTAGAATCATCATTAAATGAGGTTTTAGAATTATTGCTCAGTGCTCAGGGCCAACCTGTAATTAGCGCTGAGCGGCTAATTCAGTCGCTTGACCTCACCTTATTAGACGAGGAGGCCTCTAATGCCTCCTTATCTCAATTAAAGCACAATGCCTGCGAGAACCAGGTTGCGGCCATATGCGTATACAGCAAACATCTACCAACCTTCCAGCAGATTGGAGCAATTGAGTTAGCTACCGTAGTAAATTTTCCACAAGGCAATGAAGAGCTTAATCCGATTTTAGAAACAATTCATGCAGCAATAGAGCTTAATGCTACTGAAATAGACTACGTACTTCCCTATAAATTGTATTTGGAAGGTAGAAAAGAGGATGCATTAAACCAGTGCCAAGCGGTCATTGACTTGTGCAAGCAAGAGAATCGGACATTAAAAATAATCTTGGAAACTGGTGCGTTTTCTGAGCTTCAAAGTATTTATGAAGTAAGCAACCAGTTAATTGAACTGGGTTGTAATTTTCTAAAAACATCCACAGGAAAAATACCCCAAGGCGCTTCTTTACCCGCGGTATTTACCATCCTAACTGCTATAAAAGATTCAAGCTCATCCTGCGGTATTAAAATATCGGGAGGAGTTAAAACCCCAACTCAAGCAATCAATTATGCGAAATTAGCAGAATTGGTATTGGGGAAACCGATTGATAAAAATTGGTTTCGTATTGGGGCAAGTAGCTTGTTGGCTGAGTTAAGGGATACGTTTACCAAAGTGTAAGTCGACTTCCTGGCCGACCTATGCTATTTCCTGACTTTTAATAGCAATAAACTACTAAATTCGCTAGAATGCCCTAGCAATCAATGAGCAATTATTGGAGTTTATTTACCATGAAAAACAAATCCGTATTTAAATTCATTTTAGTGGCCTTTTTAGGACTGACCTTAAGCAGTTGTAAAACCACTCCTCCTGGAGAATATGATGCCAATGAAGTAGGCAAAATTAAAAAGGTTATTCCAGGTACCGTGATTTCCAAACGTACTGTTAATTTGCACCGAAAAAGTACTGCAAAAAATACATCAAGCAGTGATTTTGTTGATAATGGATACAACCAAACACGTGGGGTTGAATACGTTATTAAATTAAAGTCTGGCGGTATTATTTCCGTTGTTCAATCTGAAGATCTTAAGTTAAAAAATAAGCAAAAGATTTTGGTAATTTATGGCAAACACACTCGTGTTGTTGCTGATAATGGTAGTGAAACATTTTAATTTCTAATTAATGTTAAAAAATACGTCATCCTGAGGAGCTTGCGACGAAGGCCCCCCTGAATGTGGCACATAACAATTGTGCACCACATTCAGGAGATCCCTCGCTACGCTCGGAATGACGTACCTAACTGGATTGCTTCACTTCGTTCGCAATGACAGCACGTTAAAAGTGCATGCGGCTACTTTCTGTAAACTGGCTTAACGTTGCTGTTAAAATAAAATTATCATATTTTGACTGCAACAATTCAGCGATTAAAGTAGATTGATTTCCCGCAATCCCCGCTTCCTTTATTGTCTTAGTAACAAAAAGCATAAATCGAGTAAATAGAGCATCTAATTGCTCTGGCTTCGCCATCATATAAGTTTCAATTTCACGAATATTATCTTTAATCGCATCAATGAAGATATCATGAGCATTTGTAGCTAGAGATGGAGCAGAAGCTGCGAAATGCTTATTATCATTAATCATTCGTTGATTATTTTGATAGATAGCCTTCATTCTGCCTATCGCGACTTCATGCTGAGGGTTCAATTTTAAAACCGTACGATACAGTGAATAAGCAGTTATAGGAAGATTTTTGAAGGGTAAGTCTTTGGTTTTATAATAAAAATCAGCGACAACTGATAATAAATTCGCCAGGAATCCAGCACTATTGTAATTTTCAGCAATATTATACATCGCTTTCTTAAATGCTTTTTGGTGTCCTTTTGGCGTTACCGATGAGACTTGGGAAGCCATATCCTGAGGCGCAAAAAATGTATTTCTCATCGTCAACAACGAAGTAGTTGGCGTAACATAGGCATATGGCGCAAATCGCTCAGATGTAGTAACCATATCACTAGCGGTCTCAATTTGAATATTTAGATGGGACATAGGCTCTGAGTCAGCTACATCCGCTGTTCTAAAAGTAGAGAGCACTTCTGATTCAATATCATTTACTTTTCTATGCTTTGGTTGGCTTTCAATTCCAACGTCAGTGACTTCTGTAGAAGTAGCTGTCTCAATAGTCTCTTGCTCATCATCTTCAATAACGTATAGGCGCTTTCTCTTTTTATCCTTCCTAGGGATTACCACTTCTTCATCATCAGCCACTGGTGGTAACCGAGTCATTAATTTACGAAGATCAGTAAGTAACTCACTCTCTTCATCAATCATCATATCCTTATCTATAAGCACCCTACACTGCCTAGCAAGCTCATGAGCGCGTTGATCATTATTCTCAACAGCAACTAAAAGTTCATATCCTAAAAGCTCCAGTTTCTCCTCAAGTGATAATTCTAAATCATGCAATGAATTATCTTTGATATAATTAGTAATTCGCGTAAGAATTTGTGTGTTCTTTTCGCAATGAAAGGCGCGTTCTAACAGATTTAAATAACCTAAATGTAACTCAGTCTCAATATCGAAACCAGCTTGATTCTGATTATCTATAGCACGTACTAACCAGGTTAAGGCAGTTAGAACTTGTTTTTCTGTTGGGCTCTTTTTAGTACTATTATCGAGCCAAACGATTAATCGGTCACTAACCGCTTCCGCAGCCAGTGCGACAGCAGAATAAACAGAATCCATTGTCTCAGGAGTTGTCTGAGAACCTATATATCGTTGAATACTATCACTATCATAAACGACCTTGAGTTCTTGAAGAGTACTGTTAATCTCTTTCCAAGCTTCGGTTATTTGGGGGTAATTTAATTTATCTTTAAGTGATGCTCTAAGCAGATCGGTACTACAAATAACAACATCACTAAGGGCATAAGCCAATGCATCATTATAGGCTCTATTGGCAGTAAAATTCCTTTGTGCAGCAATTTGATACAGATGCTCGAGGCCTTTTTTATAATATTTTAATGCCCCTGCAAAATCATGCTCATTATATTTAATATCGCCGTTGATCTGTTCTTTGCTACCAAAGTAATACGTCATGATAAATAAATACTCAAAAAAAGAAGGCATCCTACCATATGGACTACTTCTGTTCAATTAAGCATTTAACATAAAGTACTTACTTAGATATATCTGTAGTATTACAAAACAATTGCCACCGCAAGCCACATGAGCACACCATAATACACACTAATGATAAATGCTCTAAAACACTGTTCCCGCTCGCGTTTACTGATTAATTTCTGCTGATACAGCAAAACCATGCCCGCAGCAAACCAAAAACCATAGAAACAGATGCTGTCTACCTTGTTACTTAATGCCCAATAAAGCCATAAACCATGTAATAAACATTGTAATAAGCCAATAATAAAACGATCGTAACTGGCAAAATAAATTGCCGTAGATTTTACGCCTATACGTAAATCGTCTTCCTTATCAGTCATCGCATACATTGTGTCATAAGCCACGATCCAAGCAAAATTTAGTAGAAATAATAAAGCACACTCCGTATTTAAAGGTGCATGAGAAGCCACATAAGCCATGGGAATTCCCATAGAAAAGGCCAAACCAAGAATGAATTGAGGTGCGCTAAAAAATCGTTTACAAAATGGATAAAGAATTGAAATGAATAAAGCAATCACGCCTAAATACCAACAATCCCAAGGTAAACTAAGTAATATGAACAATGCAGCAAGCAATAAAATAAATAATACGCCCAGAGCCTCTTTTAGGCTGATTTCCCCCGAGGTTAACGGACGTAATTTGGTTCGTGCTACATATTTATCAATATTACGATCCGCAATATCATTAACCACACAGCCTGCTGCACGCATTAATAATGTACCGCTTAAAAATAAAACAAATAATTTAAACGAGGGCACTCCTTTATTTGCCAGCCATAAGGCCCAGGCAGTAGGAAACCAGAGTAATAAAATTCCTACCGGCTTATCAAAACGCATAAGTCGCCAGTATGCAGTCCACTTCATGGATGGATTTCTCCTAACTCAGGAAACATAATTTCTACTAAATAAAACGACTCTTTTTCCATAAATAAAAATTCGGCGATGCGAACCCAAAGTACCTCTCGAATCGTTGGAATATATTTTTTTACCCAATAAAACTCAACACATTGATCATCTACAGGATAATTAATGGAGTTAACACGCTTCACCTGCTCCATATTAAAAATCAGGTTTTTAACAGACTCTTTACGTAGGCGGCCAAAGAATTCCGTGTCTAAATCATAACAACGCTGTGGAATAATCGTCCGTGCATACCAATAAGGGACATCATGACTTTTCATGAGAATTTCGCGTTGAAAAACAGAAATATCGCGCACATCCAGCAGGCTTTTAGACCAAAAGTCGGTTCTAACCCATTGCTGAGATAACAGTTCAATCTGCGCATCACCTCGCGTATCGCGTAATTTATCCGTTAATGATTGTTTATAATTCACCCACTCTAAAAACTTTCTAGAGCTCTCGGCTTTTAGTGAAAAAATAAGGCGTGTATTAATTGGCATGAATTCCAGATCAGCGATAAAGTGATTCGCCACCATCTTACAAAATTAATGATTTAGCGACAAGTTATTGATTTCTCTTATTCGCCCCAAAACTGCAACGCATATTTTTCCTAAGGCTTTTTTTTGATGAAACGCTTCTCAAAACAGATCATTTAGCATAAAATATGGTCAATTACATAACACAAAGACCACCAATGCCCCAAATCATTAATCCAAAAACTCTTTCCCCACAAAATGCCGAAAAACTTTACGTGTTTTTTGATGGACAATTTCAAAAAGGCATTTATGCGTGGTCAAACGGAAGCATTTATTCTTTTGCTGATGGCAGTGATTTTGTATTTTCATCTAATGTGATTATGCGTCTGCCTAAAGAAGGAAAAACTGGGGTTCGTTATGAGTTTGTAAGTGATCGTCTGCTTGGAAAGGGAACTTATGGGTGTGTTTATGAAGTTGAAGGTACCTTCAGAATCAATAAAACCTCTTTTCGGTTTAAAGAACATGGTCAAAACGGAAAATCTCGGGCAGTCAAAATACAATCCCATAATTTTCATCACCCTGAGCATACAGCTTGGGAGGAGTATCATTTATCAAAAAGGGCCTCACACCTAGCGGTTAAACAGCCTGTATTTGCAGGTGGGGAAAGTTATACAGTAATGCGTGAATTAAAAGGCAGAGAGTTATATGCGATTCTTCAGGATGACTTATCGGGTAAAAACATTTTAACTTTAGAAAAACGTATTGAATTAACTAAAGCTTTATTAAAAGCGCTTAAAGAACAAGTTATTGATAAAAAGATTATCCATAGAGACATAAAACCCGAAAACATTTTGGTTGATATGAGTACTTTTCCAATTTCTGTAAACATTATTGATTTCGGACTCAGTACAACCGCAGACATGGCTGATGGAAGATTTCCTGGGACTCCCCTTTATAAAGCGCCGGAAAGTTGGGATGAGGTATCGCAAACCAGCAAGGCAGACGTTTTTTCTATGGCACGAGTTATTGCCGAGTTATGGCACGATACGACCATTGCAACACTTTTGAAAATCAACACCTTTCAGTATGCCCGTTATAACGCGCATCATGTTGATTTAGATACTTTATTTACTGGTATCGATGGCTTAGATGAGGAAAATAAATCTAATATTAAAACGGCTCTTAAAGGAATGTTTCATGCTAAAAGTGGCCTACGTTCCTCAATTGACCAAGCAATAGAGCATTTCTCTCATGTTAATCTAGTCCCTAACGCCGAACAAAACACTGACGAGGCTATAGAACATTTTTCCCATATTAATCTAGTCCCTAACGCTGAACAAGATTCTGAAAATAACGCTATTCTTACCAGGCAACATCCACAAAGCATGCTGCGAATAGAGGCTATTTTAGCTCAGATAAAACTATTGAGAAAACAGGAGGTTGATTTAATAAGTAGAGGCTCAGGTGATCTAGCTAAGAAACTCAGCCAATTGACTACTGATATTGAAGGCAAGATGAATCAACTAAAATATATGTCTCTCGCAAATTACAATCATAGTGTTGAGCAATATGCGACTGATTGCCAAACCTTAATCAATACCAGTAAAGATGATTTCGCGCATCATAGAAATATTAACTATATTTTAGCGAATGTTGCTTTTGCAATTGCCGGACTTGGCGTTGTGTATCTGGCCGCATGTGTTGTTAATCTGGCGGTTACCAAAGGTAATAACTTTTTGTTCTTTAAAGAAACCAAAACCAGTTCTTTAGTTAGAGCTGTGGAAGAAAATCTGGATGAAATGGGGCAGTTAATGCAGCAAGAACAAGCCCCCCCTCTCAATATGATTGAGAGCAAGGCATAGGCAACGAAGTGGCGAGCAATCCAGCAGTTCGAGGCACAGAACCCTGGGTTGCTTCACTTCGTTCGCAATGACGACAGCGTTTAAATTAAAAATAACCCCACAAGTTTATACCCCGTCAATTGCGAGAAACGCTGTGACGAAGCAACCCAGGGTTCCGTGCCTTGCACTCCTGGGTTGCTTCACTCCTAGCAATTTAAAATAATCTCTGTATGCTCGTCTTTATCCCTACTTGTCAGGACAAAACGACCATTACACACAGCATTAGCAAGATTATTAGAAAAATAAAGTGTGTATTAATTAGGGCGTGTTGACAATTCCCCCCACGGCCTAACATGAATGCAGAGCGGCGATAAAGTGATTCGCTATCTTTTTACAAAACTAATGATTTGGCGACAAACTATTGATTTCTCTTATTCGCCACAAATTGCGATCAATGCCCAAGAATGACCAAATACTTTACATCTAAGCATTAAATATATACAATATGCTTCATTAAAACCACTAAGGTAAGACATGCCCCAAATAATCTCGCCTAAAACTATTTCATCGCAAAATATCTCCAAACTTTATGAGTTTTTTTCCTTCCAACACAAAAAAAACATTCATGCCTGGAGCAAAGGGGTGACTTATACTCTTGCTGATGGCAGTAATTTTGAATTTTCATCCTGTGTAATTATGCGTCCACGTAAAGAAGGAAAAACGGGGGTTCGCTATGAATTTGTTAGCGACCGTATTCTTGGGCAAGGAACATTTGGAACTATTTATGAGATAGAATGTACCGTCGCGCTCAGCCAGGATAGCTATCGGTTGAAAGAACAGGGTTATAATGGGAAGACTCGGGCAATAAAAAGACAATATCATGATAGCGCATATTCTGAAGATAATGCTTGGATGGAATATTATTCATCGATAAAGGCTACTCATTTAACAATTAAAAAACCTGTTTTTATAAACGGGCCAAATTACTCGATCAGTTATATGGTAATGAATAAATTAAGAGGTCGAGCATTATCCGATATAATTAAAGATGACCTATCAGGCCATCATATTTTAACCTTGGAACAGCGTATTGATTTAAGTAAAGGCTTATTAAGGACTCTTAAAGAGCAGGTAACTGATAAAGGTATTATCCACTGTGATATAAAACCAGCAAACATCTTAGTTGATATAAGTACTAATCCAATTACTATAAACATTATTGATTTTGCATACAGTACAACCGCAGACCAACCTGATAACAGCTTTGCAGGAACCCCTTTTTATCACGCCCCGGAAATTTGGGATAAATTACCTACGACGAGCGTCAAAATAGATGTTTTTTCTATGGCAAGGGTTATTGCAGAGCTATGGCACGACAAGACTCTGGGAACTGCTTTGGCGCTTAACTCTGTTGAGTATGTCAAAAATAATGCGCATAACGTTAACTTAAATACTTTATTTTCAGGCATCGTTGGTTTGGATAATGAAAATAAATCTCTTATTAAAATAACACTTGCGGGAATGTTTCGTGCTGACAGTAAACTACGTTTATCGATTGACGAGGCAATAGAATGTCTTTCCCAGGTGAATCTCCCCCCCCCTACAGTTGATGCATATAGATTAGAAGCCCCTGAGAGTAACTCTACTATGCTTGCTGGCACTTATCCTGAACCCACACTAAGTAATCGCTTTTTGTTTTTTAAGGAACCTAAAACCATTTCCTTACAGCGACCGCAAGCTGATTCTTACGATCCGACCAGGAGCTTTCCTATTATGGAAGCCTCCAGAGAACAACCAAAAACCTTCTCCTTACAGCAACCTCAAGCTGATTCTTACGATCCCACTAGGAGCTTTCCTATTATGGAAGCCTCCAGAGAAGAACCAAAAACCTTCTCCTTACAGCAACCGCAAGCTGATTCTTACGATCCCACTAGGAGCTTTCCTATTATGGAATATCCCAGAAAACTTTAAAATAATTTCTGCAGACTCGTTAGATAGCCTGCCAGAGGTTTTTTACACACTGTTTAATCTTGTCTGAGAACTGGGCTGAAGAGCCCAGGCCTATATTATAACTCTCAGGATGGCATATATTCCCTTATTCGTCCCAGACGATTTAAAATAATTTCTGTACGCTCATCCCTATCCCGATTAGTCAGGACAAAACGACCATTACACATCGCGTTAGCAGGATTATTAGAAAAAACAATCCTGTTTCCAGGTCGTGCACCACTCCAAGACAGTTGCCAATGAGGATGATGCCACTGCCATTGATAGAGGGTTTCTATTTTATTAGTCTTTTTATTTTTAGTAATCAGCCGCAACCCATTAGCCCAATTTAAGGAATCATCTATGGGGGTAAGAAAAACGGTACTGTTTAAAATAAGCGCTTGTGATTTCGCATACTGCACCGAGTTTTTTAGCTCATCAACAAGTGTTTGCCGTTCGTTTTTGCGTAAAAAATAGGAATAAGATGCGATTGCAACTAGGGATAAGCTAAGCAATAACAGCATGGTGATTAGTAATTCAAGTAATGTAAATCCCTTTAATTTCATAATACAAAAATTTAGGATACTAGCTGTTTAATTTCACTAAGAACCTTAAAAACCGTTCTTTTTTCACTGGGATTACTGAGCAAATAATCCAGATCAAATGTATTAAAAACTGGCGTTTGCTCCTTGGCAGGCAATTGTTCCTGGCATAAACCAAATACCAATGCTGCAAAAGGTGCCATGGCTGTATAACGTTGTTGCAGTTCATTTTTTTGAGCTGAAATAACCGTAAACTCATCATTATTCAAATTCAGATACCCTATCATCTGCTGTAACAGGGATTGTGCTTTCGCACTCAGGGTTGATGATACAAATACAGCCAACTTTACTGCATTAGATATCTCTTGAGGTTGCTCTTGCGCCTCTCTCTTAACCCAAGGCCTGATTCCTATTTGATTTAGATAGTAAAGCGTCAGGTTACTGTACATAAATTAGGCTCAAACAAAAAATCCAGTATATCTTGAAATAGACTCTCAGTCAGTACATTCACACGCTAAAACTCGCTAAATGCTGCATCTCATCAGAAAAATCCTCATAATCCTCACAATATTCTCCATTGACGATTTTTTGTAAGGGCTCATCCCCTCTACTCAAAGAGTTCAGCAATTCAGTCGCTACAGGGGCTGTGTAGTTATTCAACACATGTAATACACGTAAACTTTGGGTAAACGATAAATCCCAATGTGCATAAAATTCATTTTTATAAATTGAGCGATTACTTTTAAATACTTTTACTACTTCTGCAAATGCATCATAAACTTCTTGCCTTGGATTTTCGTGCAATTCGCTAAATAAATTAATCACTATATGTAGCATGACATTAATTGGGTGTTTTAGCTTTGCCAAATATTCTAAGCTAGAAAAAGGAGACTCTAATGCTAAAGCATGCCTTGCCTCTTCAAAAAGCCGTTTATCCGCATTATCTTTTAATAAATCGGGCGTTAACATCAAAAACACCGGGTACACCGCAAGTAATACTTTATGATTCTCATTATGAATTAAAGGCCGTGGCTCTTGAGGTATTGCATTGCCAAAAAATGTTAACGAATTGTCGTCTACTGGCCTGTTATTTGTGGGCGATACCTTGGCTGTTGCATGAAAATATAATGCTCTTAATTCCTGAATTTGACTGAGTACCCCAGCTTTATTAGGTATGTTTGCCTCTGCGGCAATACAACTAATTCGTTCAAACCAATGAAATTCGCCGCGATAACAACAATAAGATAGTAAGTCTCCTAAACAAGTAAATTTAGAATACATGTACTCATCATTTTCATAGCCTTCCTCTTCATTACAGATATAGCGCGTCTTTAAATAGCTCATCGTTGTATCATATCCTGCTTGAATCATTTTATTCCGACTTTCATCATCAACCGTAAAGGATGTAGTAGAAACATTATCCACATTGATCACTATCGATTGGGATGAGTATTTACGTAATTTTAAACGATCCTGCTCCCAGCCACTTGCGGGATCATCCACGCCGGTAAGTACGCGATAGCCCCAATTCATGAAAAAATGCTCCTTATAAACCCGCTCCATCATTCGATCAATGGCGGTTCGTTCAGTTCCATTATCAAATTGGACTGCCACAACCTTTAAATTATTGCCATATTCTGACTCCAATAAGGTCGAATGATCGTCAAAGAACGCTTCAGTTGGAAAATTAGTTAAAATTCCTCCATCATTATGCTCATCCCCATCTAATACCGTTGAACGATAAACAATGGGAAAACTCGCAGAAATTTTTACGGCTTCACTCACCTCAAAATCCGGCGAGCGCTGCAATGAAAAATAACGCGTTTTTCCTAGTCGTTTGTTGGTTGCCGTAACCACAAGCTCTTGGCCTAATCCGCAATCAGGAACACGCAGTCTTATTGCTTCAAGCGTTGCAAAGGTAATTTTTCCTTGCGGGTAAGGAATGCCGTATTGAGAAACAATTTGGTGTAACTTATAAGTAATCGCGTAATCAAGAGCCGTCTTTAGCGAGCGCGGATCAGACATGCCATTTATATCTATGTCAAAATGAACTAAATGCTCTTGTTTGAAATTTTTGAAGAACTCTGTAATTTCGTTAGCGGTATAGCCTAAATAACAGAGCAAGGCCATTATCGCGCCAGCAGAGCTCCCTGCAAATTTTGTGGGATGAATTTGCGCATCATTGAGTGCCTTCCAAAACCCTACATGCCCATAAATCTTTGCCCCACCACCACAGTAAACAATATTATCAATATCGGGTCTTTTTTCTCTAACCAGAATTTCATGGGTTTTGCTGTAGTAGTCAATTTGTACTGTCTCGTCTTGGTATAAAGAAATTAAATGATTATCCTTAACCACGCTACTTTTTGTTTTGTTGTCATCATAAGAGCCAGGAATTATCCAATTCCACAAGCGTACATACCAGGGCTGATGGGCCAAATAGCGCTGCGTACTTCGGTAATCATACATCTGTGCCAAACGCTCTTGCAGATTCGAAACGTAGACCGAATGGGGATGGGGACTTTTGCAAATAGATTCAAATTCCAGGTGTTGAATATCTTTATGAATTAATTGATCAACAAGCTGTTCGGTAATAAAGACTCTCTTCGTATTACCTAAGGGGGCTTTTTGTGAGTCATTTGGATCATGGTATTTGGTATCAGTGCCAGGAACCAGAAATTGATCAAAGCCGATTAAAATGCCATGTTTACCATGACACATTTCCACACCAATTAATTGGTAGTTTAAGGAAATATTTAAATCCGTTATTTTCCAGTATTCTGAATATCGTTTATTGATCCAGCTTTTGATAACGCCCCACCAGTTCAAAAAAGCTTCTGCCGTGAAACCACGATACTCATTAACTGTTGCACCTCTAAAATGGGCTCGTGTCTTATCTTTCTGATGTGGCCCCAAAAGCCATTGCGTAAACAACTTTCTTTTTTCTTCGGACAAACGAGTAAAATCGAACATAATATTCTCATTATCAAACAGATAGCTTGCTAATGAAATTTTATTATCAGGAGGCAATCCATTAACTTGTAAACGGCCTAATTGAGCAGTGATAATAATTTTTTTTAATAAGTCCAGATTTTTAGGGTATTTGGTGTCCGATTCTAGTAGTTGACTTATGACGTGTTGTGGTGTCATCACTTAGCTCCCGAGTATGAAAGTCCTTTCCATAAACATCTGGATAATTTTTTTTTGCTTTGACTCCTGATAATTAATTATTTTTGAAAGCTTTATTCACAGGTCCCTTCCTAGGAACCGCTGCCAAAAGCTGTATAAAATATAATTAACATGATTTTGTGTAATGCGTCAAACTTATTAATTCTTAGGCCTGCTTGATGCATCTTCCTTATTAACCCATTGCACAAAACGCTCTGCCTGATCAGCCCATAATTCCGGGTACAACAAAGTAAAGTGGCCGTGTGAAAATGGAGTTCCTTTTTGCAGCGCCCATTTCCCCTGTTTTACTTGCTTTATTAAGGCGGGCATACGATAAAACTCGGGGGAATCTAAAGCATCATCGGTGAAATCCAGAGCAAAAACTTTAGTTTTTATCGTAGATAATAAGGATTCTGGATTATAGCCTTTAGAGGCTGACATCACATAAATCAGGTCATTCGCATCCTGCTGTCTGCTATTCATTATCGCTGAATCAATATAATGAGCCGCATCCTTTGTATTTGAAATAATACGTTGCATATGGGGAACTCCATCTACCATCATGCTAACTAATGGCCAAATCGCCTTTATTCCATAAGGTGGCGTTTTATAATTTCCATTTTGCCACGAAGGGTCATTTTTGATGCTGTTAATCACAATTTTTCGCCACAGCAAATTACGTCCGTTAACCGCTTGAGGAAGACATACGATAGACATTATCCCATCCATAAACTCAGGATAGTCCTCGCTCCAAAGCCAGCTGTGCATACACCCCATAGAAGTACCAACAATCATGTTTAAATGGGCGATTTTTAATTGCTCTGTGATTAAGCGATGTTGTAATTCAACCATATCCTCATAGTTATACTGCGGGAAACTCATACGTAAACCATCGCTTGGTTTGCTTGATTGGCCTTGGCCAATATTATCTGGGAAAATTAGGAAGTATTTTTTAGCATCAAACGCCTTGCCTGACGTCAATAACGCTTTTTTAAAATGTTCATACAATGCTAGCCCACTCCCCCCAGTCCAATGCAAAAATAAAACTGCATTGGTTATTTCACCCTGGCTGTTCTTCTTTGGAGTACCTAGTACAAGGTAATGAATACGAAGATTACTTAAGGTTTGACCATTTTTAAATTGGTACTTAGGTATTATAAAATTATCTTCTTTATAGTCAGTCAGATTGAACTGGTTATTAGTCTCTCCATAAACAAACTGTAACTGAAAAAGCAATGCAACCCATAACATAAGAATCTTTACTTTTCTCATTTAATTTAATCCTTTAATCGCTCGAGAAATACCTATGACTCATAATATTGATAGATAGACTCATTAGTCCATCTTTTTAGGGCACTTTTTTATCTGCATTTTCCACAATAGCAAGCAGAAATCCCTACCTCAAAGTAGGGATGCTCCTGAATTAAATTCAGCCTTATGCAGAAAAAGATGGGGTATATTGGGACAACGCTTCTGAGTAGTTTTTGAGTTCAGCAATTAGTTCAAGTTGTTTTTTTATTAACCTTTCTATTTGTTCCCAACATCCAATAACTATTTTATTATCTGTTTCTCCTGGTGATGAGGATTGCTCTATTCGATACGTTAGATGGTTTATTTCTTTTTGTAATGAACACATTTCCTCAATATGATTTTTCTTCACAGTGAGTAAAGCCTTATGGGTAAAAAATGAGTATCTTTGACTTTGAGAGAGTGGATTTAATGAAGAATCGAGTTGAATTTCCTCTATTTTTCGGATGACATATAAATAATCATCCGCTAATGCAGGATAGTTTCTCAATCCTGCATTAAATAAGGCGATCATTTCTTTATGGGTTTGTGGGTATAAATATTCAGTATGTGTTGCAAATACATCAACTGGCATCGACTCTAATGGGGCTGAGGTCGATGGTGAAGGAGAAACTGATCTGTAAGTTGAAGAGTAACTGTCCTCACTATTATCTTGTGATCCATCAAAATTAGGGAACATATGGAGTAGATTATGTAAAGCATTAGGATAGATCAAGGCATTAACTATATCCTCTTGAGTAAAGCCAAAGGACATTAAGTTATTTATTATTGCAAATAAGCTTACTTCTCCATCAACAACAGGGCGTCGGGCCTCTTCTAAAAATGCCATTATGGCGTCCGAGCCTCCTCCGATAGCGACTGCATAGATTAAGTCCGAGCTAAAGCCATATCTCGATAGTTCCGTATATGACAGATAATGCGCCTCATCATAAATATTCAAGCTGAATAACTCATTTGCTTGTTCAATCGTAAATATACTTAAAAGAACATCATCTTGTTCACCTGGAAACATATCGCTCACTCCATTACCAATAAAAAAGCGATATTTTACTACAACAAAACAGATTGATCAATATTTGAGCTTATAGTAATTAAATTAAATAATTCACCCTAAAGTAGAACTTGCAGTCTAGCCCCTGACCTAACATGGTGTTTAGGGTGGTCCGAGAGATTATTGGTCCGGAGTCCAATCCACATTTATAAATATAATCATTAACTTAATGAGTCGAAGGCTGAAAAGAAGGATTTTACTCGTAGCTTAAATCAATGCCCTATTTAAAGCTTGCCAGAATAGCAGCAATAACTTGTTCGGGTTCGTTAGATTGAGTAATCGGGCGGCCTACCACCAAATAATCGCTGCCGGCTGCTCTTGCCTCAGCAGGTGTCATAATGCGTGTTTGATCGTTTTTAGCATCAGTGGCCAATCGTATACCTGGTGTTACGGTAATGAAATCTGCACTGCATTCATTTTTTATTTCCTTTACCTCATGCGCAGAACTTACAACCCCATCTAAACCTGATTCTTTAGCTAGACGAGCCAAGTTCTTGACATGTTCCATTACAGGGATTGTAATCCCTATGGAAGCCAGATCTTCTTGACTAAAACTTGTTAAGACGGTTACCGCAATTAAAATGGGTCTGTTTACTCCGTAAGACTCCAGAGCCAGCCTCGCAGAGTGCATCATATTCATTCCACCAGAGGCATGGACATTCATCATCCAAACCCCTAAATCCGCGGCCGCCTTACAGGCATTGGCTACGGTATTAGGAATATCATGAAATTTTAAATCCAAAAAAACTTTAAATTGCCGATCAACTAATTGCCGCACAAAGTGAGTTCCAAAAAGTGTAAACAACTCACTGCCAACTTTTAAGGAGCACTCTTTAGGATCCAATTTATCAACTAAATTAAGAGCATCCTGTTCTCGATTAAAATCCAGTGCAACAATTAGTGGGGATGACATTAGGCCATAACCTCTTCTTCTTGGCGCATTAATGCTTTTTTAACTGCTTCAACCACTCTAACTTGCTCCGCCTCTTGCAAGTAAGGATGCATAGGTAAGCTAATCACACGGTGGCTTGCTTTCTCAGCAAGAGGAAAATCACCCACTGAATGGCCTAAATAAGCCATTGCTGCTTGTAAATGTAATGGAGAGGGGTAATGTACTGCTGTTGGAATTCCTGCAGCCTGCATGGCTTGTTGGAACTCATCACGATTATCCACTTCAATGGTATATTGGGCGTAGACACTGGTGTTATGGCTATGGATAAATGGTGTTCTTGCCACTGAAGAAAGCATCTGATCGTAGCGCTTAGCTACTTTTTGACGCATGATAATTTCATCTGGGAATAATTTCATTTTTTCAAGCAAGACAGCAGCTTGAATTGTATCCATGCGCCCATTGATACCAATACGGCTATGGCAATAGCGCGCGTTTTGTCCATGAATTCTAACTTCAATTAATTTCTGAGCTATTTTGTCATCATTCGTAAAGCAAGCCCCAGAATCACCATACCCACCTAAAGGCTTTGATGGGAAAAAGCTTGTGCAGCCAATTGTTGATAAAGCACAGGAGCGCGTGCCTTTATAGGTAGCACCAAAGCTTTGTGCAGCATCTTCAATTACCGCAATACCATATTTATCAGCAATTGCATTAATTGCATCATGGTCAGCACACTGACCATATAAGCCAACGGGCATAATTGCTTTAGTTTTGCTCGTAATCGCCGCTTCCAGCTTTTTGGGATCCAGATTATAAGTTAATGGATCGATATCAATAAACACTGGTTTCGCATGGCAAAGACTGATTACTTCAGACGTTGCAAAGAAACTAAAAGGGCTTGTAATAACTTCATCACCAGGTTGAATTTCTAATGCCATTAATGCCATTAATAAAGCATCCGTTCCACTTGAATTCACAATAGCATGTTTAACACCAACAAAATCCGCTAATTGTTCTTCCAATTGGGCGATTTCAGGTCCCATGATGTATTGACCATGGTTCAATACATTTCTTATGCTATTTAAAACTTCATTCTCAATTAAAGAATACTGTGTTTTCAAATCGATAAATTGCATCATAATCTCTTCATATAGTGTATAAACGTTAATCGTATCGCCTTGATAGGTTTATTCTTTACGTTATCAAAACGTTACCACTAATACCCTTCTAAGCCATGCACCGGCTTCATTCTTCCCCAGTTTTTACAACTTGGGCAATGCCAATGCAGATGTTTACCACCAAAACCACAATGGCTACATCGATACACTGGTTTGTTATCTAAAAACTTGCTTGTAATATCATAAAGCATTTGTAATTTGTCGCGCACTTTTCCATGAGCTGATTCAAGGTGCCAATTAATTAAATGGTTTAAACCTCGTATTGATGGATGTTTGCTCAAATTATCCGCCACAAAATCAATAGCGGCATCCATGTTCTTGTGTTGCCTTAAATAGTCTGCAATTACAAAAATTACTGAAGCTCTTGGGTGATGCTCCAAGGTATCTTCAAGATAGTTAATACAATCCGCCATGGAGTCTAATTCCATATGGCATCGAACTAAGGGCTCAATAATCTCAGTTAAAAAATCTGCGTCTTGTTGTGGAACTCGTTTTAAAGAGCGAATCGCATGTTTATAGCGCCCTTCTTTCATTTCCAGGCCTGCATGCATTAGGCTTGCACGCACTGAATCTGAATCAACATTCATTGCTTGTTTGATGCAATAGGCTGCGCGATCAATCGCATTAGCCTTCAAGGCTTGGTTCGCCATTTCACAATAATAATGTGCTGCTTGCATATGAAAACTGGTACCTGTAGAAATTTCCAGCTTTTTAATAATGTCTAATGCTTTTTCCCAGGCTTTTTCTTGTTGGTATATTGCCAATAAACCATGCAAACTACGCGTTTCTTTTGATCCGCCTAATTCAACAACCTCTAAAAAAATCCGTTCGGCACGATCAAAGAGCCCAGCGCTCATATAATCTTGTCCCAATGCCATTAATGACTCTTTTCTTTGCTGAATACTAAGTTGCGGTCTGGCAATTAAATTTTGATGAATACGGATGGCTCGGTCAACTTCACCACGACGTCTAAATAAGCTTCCCAGTGCCAAATGAGTTTCCACTGTATCGCTATCGACTTCTAATAATTTAATAAAAATATCAACCGCTTTATCTGATTGCTCATTTAATAAATAATTCAAACCAACAACATATTCACGAGACAAGCGATTATAAAGATTGGGATCTGGTTTCGATTTATTGCGGTTTGCTACCCACCAGCCTGACCATGCAGCAGCAGGCAATAGTAATGGCCACAAATCAATCATTTAATATTCCCCTCTCGCTTTTTTATTAAGTTCCATCATAATAAAATTAATGTTGATCTTGTAAAGGTATTGAACGAAGATTTTTAATTTCTTTTTCCGTCAACTTTAATTGGTTTCTTATTCTAAGGCATTCGGCCTTTAAACGCCAATAACGCCCAATAAAGAGAATAAACCCAATCAAGATCCCGATTCCTAACATAATGGTTATTAGAACCGATATAGGCATAGATACTGTATTAAAATAAAAATTAACATCCACAGAAGCAGCATTTAACGCCGCAAAACTAACGCCAATAATAATAAGCAGTATATAAATAACCAGCATTACTATGCGCATAATTGTTCCTTTTTTGTTGGTTGTGCAGCCTAGCTTAACAATCAATTTCTGCAATAAGTACAGCCTAACTTATTCGCACCGTAGTTAGGGTAAATACCTCAACTTACGTTGCTGGACTTTTTTTACATGCACGCGTTCACGTAATGGCGCCAACTTAAGACACAATTACGTGAACACCTACATTAATACTTCGGGGAAAAAATAAAAAGCGTAGATAAAATCTACGCTTTTTAACTCATTGATTAAGAAGGAAACTATTCCCCTTCTTTGCTTGCCATTTTCTCTTTAAGCAAATCACCTAAAGTAGTTGTAGAAGCACCTTCAGTTCTAGAGTACTTCTTAATAGCATCCGCTTCATCTTGAGCATCTTTCGCTTTCACAGAAAGAGAAATTGAACGGTTTTTGCGGTCAACGTTGATGATTTTCGCTTCGATTTCATCACCTTCTTTGACAACAGTCGTTGCATCGTCAACACGCTCATCAGACAATTCGCTAGCACGGATAGTACCAACAATTTCATCAGACAGCGCAACAGTAACAGTTTTTGCATCTACTGCAGTTACTTTACCTTTAACGATCGCACCTTTAGTAAACTCGTCAACAAAGCTAGTGAAGTTATCACCTTCTAATTGTTTCAAGCCTAAAGAAATACGCTCACGCTCTGGGTCAATTGCAAGAATAACCGCTTCTAATTCTTGACCTTTCTTAAACTGTTTCACAGCTTCTTCGCCAGCAACAGTCCAGGAAATATCAGATAAGTGAACCAGACCATCAATCTCGCCATCTAAACCGATGAAAATACCAAAGTCAGTAATAGAACGAATCTTTCCAGTTACTTTTTGGCCTTTAGAGTGCGTAGAAGCAAATTGTTGCCATGGATTGCCAACACATTGTTTCATACCTAAAGAAATACGACGACGTTCTTCATCAATTTCAAGAACCATTACATCAACGACATCGCCCATAGAAACAACTTTACTTGGGTGAACGTTTTTGTTAGTCCAATCCATTTCAGACATGTGAACTAAGCCTTCAACGCCTTCTTCGATTTCAACAAAGCAACCATAATCAGTAATGTTAGTAACTTTACCTTGTAATTTCTTGTGTAAAGGATAACGCTCAACCAGGTCAACCCAAGGATCGTTTCCTAATTGTTTCATACCTAAAGAAACACGGTTTCTTTCGCTATCAAAGCTTAATACTTTAACTTTTACGTCTTGACCAACTGACAATACTTCACTTGGATGCTTCACACGCTTCCAGGAAATATCAGTGATATGGAGTAGGCCATCTATGCCGCCCAAGTCAATGAATGCACCGTAGTCAGTAAGGTTCTTAACGATACCATGAAGCTCTTGGCCATCATGTAATGATTCAAGCAAGGCTTGTCTGTCAGCACTGCTTTCCTCTTCAACAACTGCACGTCGAGAAACAACGATATTGTTGCGCTTTAAGTCCATCTTAATTACTTTGAACTCTAGCTCTTTGCCTTCTAAGTAAGAAGGATCTCTTACAGGTCTGACGTCTACTAATGAACCAGGTAAGAATGCGCGGATTGTACCGATTTCAACAGTGAAACCACCTTTAACTTTACCAGAAATAAGACCAGTAACAGTTTCATTGTTTTCATGTGATTTAGATAGTTTGCGCCATGCTTCTTGACGTTTTGCTTTTTCTCTTGAAAGGAGCGTCTCGCCGTAGCCATCTTCAACTGAATCCAATGCTACTTCGACAGTATCGCCTAGGCTAACTTCCAGTGCTCCGTCTTTGTCGTAAAACTCTTCTACGGCAACAATACCTTCGGACTTCAGTCCAGCATTTAAAATGACATAATCATCATCAATACCAATAACTTTAGCAGTGATAATGGCACCAGGATAAAATTGAGCACCAGCAATACTTTGCTCAAACAATTCTTTGAAACTTTCAGACATGTTAATAAACTCTTTAGTAAAAAAATGAAAGCATGAGTCCTACTCAGCTCCCCCCCTAAAACAGAGCCCTCTCTCTCCTGCCATCTTGTTTAAACTTGCCAAGATAACAAAATAAAACAGGCCCTTACTTAAACATTATTCAAACGTTCCTCTATTAATTTTAATACAGTATTGAACGCTTGTACAATGGTTAATCTTGTTGTATCAAGTTGCACTGCATCATCTGCAGGCTTCAATGGTGCGTGAGTACGTGCAGTATCCCTTGTATCACGTTTAACCAATTCTTCTACAACCTGCGCGAGGCTAACATTATTTCCTTTTTCTTTCAACTGTAAATAACGCCTATTTGCTCTTTCTTGTTCATCGGCATACAAAAAGATCTTTAAAACAGCATCAGGAAATACTACTGTGCCCATATCACGGCCATCAGTCACTAAGCCTGGAGGCTGCGCAAAATTACGTTGGCGCTCTAATAAAGCTAATCGTACCTCTGGAATTGCAGCAATTTTTGAGGCATCTTGCCCACATTGCTCGCTGCGAATGGCAGTACTTACATCTTCATTATTTAAAATAACTAAGGACGCATTATCCTCGGAAGATTCAAAACGTAAATCTAAAGTACGTGCAAGTTCTGCAATTTGATTGATGTTCTGAAAATCAATATTATTTTTTCTAATGGCATGGGCCAAAACTCGATAAATTGCACCACTATCGAGCATATTCCATTGTAAATGCTTGGCAAGCAAATGGCATAAAGTCCCTTTACCAGTTCCACTTGGACCATCAAGAGTAATTACGGGAATTTTTTTATCGTACATGTTCAGCTACTTCCTCTACTTGAAGTTGAAGTTCTTTTGCTGTTGCAACAAATAACGGGAATGATGTTGCCACATTAGCACAATTTTCCACTATTACTGGTGCTGAGGCGACTGCTCCTGCAATTGCAAAAGACATCGCGATACGATGATCACCTAAACTATCCACTGTCCCGCCTTGTAGCGTACCTCCTTCAATCAAAGCACCATCCTCTAAGGCCTGAGCTTTAATTCCTAACTGGTTTAATCCATCAATCATCGCCGCAATGCGATCGCTTTCTTTGAAACGTAGTTCTTTTGCACCGTGCAGTGTAGTTTGCCCTTCAGCACATGCTGCAGCAATAAAAATAATAGGAAACTCATCGATTGCAAGCGGAACAAGCTCTGGGGAAATATTAATACCCTGCAATGGTGCATATTGCACACGAATATCAGCAACCCACTCTTCTCCCTGCTGGCACTGATTTAGCAGAGTAATATTGGCCCCCATCTCTAAGAGTATATGTAAAATTCCTGTGCGTGTGGCATTAATACCTACGTTACGGATAAGTAGATCAGAACCAGGAATAATAGTAGCCGCAACAATAAAGAAGGCTGCAGAAGAGATATCGCCTGGAACAAAGATCTCTGTAGCCATGCATTCACTTTTAGAATCAACCGTAATGGAGTTTTCTTTACGAGCTATAGGATAAGAAAAACTTTCTAACATGACTTCAGTGTGATTGCGACTAATACCCGTTTCAGTAACAGTCGTCTCACCCTCTGCATACAGGCCTGCTAATAAAACGCAGGATTTCACTTGGGCACTCGCCTCAGGCATAACATAATGAATACCTTTCAGCTTTTTACCCCCGTTAATCCTAATCGGCGGCTTGCCATCAACTGTAGATATATCAGCTCCCATCTGCATTAAAGGCTTACTAATACGCAGCATGGGGCGTTTCATCAGGCTTTCATCCCCGATTAGCTCACTGTCAAAATCCTGAGCCGCTAATAATCCAGCCAGCAAACGCATACTGGTCCCAGAATTTCCACAGTCGATCACTTGATTGGGTTTCTTTAACCCATGTTTACCTACACCATAAATAATAACTTGTTGCTCATCAGGACCTTCAATCTGCACACCCATAGCCCGAAAGGCGTGTAGGGTAGCCATACAATCTTCGCCATCAAGGAACCCATTAATTACAGTAGTTCCCTTAGCAAGAGCACCAAATATAATAGAACGATGAGAAATTGACTTATCTCCAGGAACACGGATTTCACCGGTTATCGAATGCGATGGCTTACTAAGCAAATTAATTCTTTTCACGAGCAGTTTTTCCTTGCAAATTCAGACATAAACTCAATTAAGGCATCAACACCAGACATCGGCATGGCATTATAAAGACTCGCACGAATTCCGCCTACGAAACGGTGCCCTTTTAACGCACTTAAACCATGCAACTGTGCCTGATGTATAAATTGTTCCTCAAGATCAGGATTCTTTAATGAGAAACAGACATTCATGATTGAGCGTGCTTCTTTATCTACATGAGTAGTATAAAAATCATTTGCATCTAAATACTGATATAATTTAGCTGCTTTTTTACAATTTACTTCATACAGAGCATCGACTCCGCCTTGGGCTTTAACCCAATCAAACATTTTAGCTGCCAAATAACAATTAAAAACGGGAGGTGTTGAATACAATGAATGTTGTTCCGTTTGAAATTTATAATCAAACATCGTAGGAACGGTTGGATTGGGAACTTTTGCTAATAAATCATCGCGAACAATCACTACCGTTAAGCCTGCATTGGCAATATTTTTTTGAGCGCCGGCAAAAATCAAACCATAATCGCGAATATCTATAGGTTCACTCAACAAACACGAGGTCATATCGGCAATTAATGTAAGCCCTTTAACTTTGGGCACAAAAGGAAAACGAACCCCATTAACCGTTTCATTCGGAGTATAATACAAATAACTGGTATTTTCTTTTAACTCCCAACGCTTAAGCTCGGGAATGGACTTGTAACCATTTGCCTCATCGCTTGCCACACAATAAGCATTTTTTAATCGTTGCGCTTCAAGAAGAGCGATATGAGACCAAATTCCCGTATCCAGATAACCAGCGTGTTCATCTGGATGTAAAAAGTTCATGGGAATCATGGCAAACTGCGTGCGTGCAGCACCGCCTAAGAATAAAACCTGATAATTTTTTGGTATGCCTAAGAGGTATCTGAGCGTGTGTTCGGCATGCTCTAAAAGAGATATAAACCCTGGGGTTCGATGGCCAATCTCTAAAATCGACATCCCCGTATTATTCCAATCAAGAAGCTCTTCCTGCGCCTCTTTTAACAGAGACTCAGGAAGCATTGCAGGACCTGCACCGAAATTATAGGTCCTGGTTGTCATCATGATCATCATTGTTTTCGATTTCTAATGAACCGTCTTCATCCAGAGAGCCCTCTAGATCTTCAGAACCATCACCTAAATCTTCAATTTTTTGCATACCAACGACTGACTCCCCGGAGCTGACGTTGATTAAGCGAACCCCTTGGGTATTTCGACCAATGATTGATAATTCATTAACGCGGAAACGTACCAAGGTTCCTTTATCAGTAATCAACATGGCTTCGTCATTATCATTCACTTGAACCGAACGAACTACCTTACCATTACGCTCCGTCACTTGAATGGAAATAACCCCCTGACCACCACGACCAGAAACACGATACTCTTCAATTGCAGTACGTTTCCCATAGCCATTTTCAGTTGCGGTTAGGATGGTTCCATTAGGATGAGCAACAATCAACGAAATTACGGATTGATCCTCTTCCATACGAATACCACGCACCCCACGGGCAGTACGGCCGGTAGAGCGTACTTTTGACTCATCAAAACGAATGACTTTACCCGTATCAGTAAACAACATGATGTCCTTGGTGCCATCGGTAATATCAACACCAACTAAACGATCATTTTCATCTAAATCAATCGCGATAATTCCATTAGAACGTGGTCTGCTAAATGCATTGAGTGGAACCTTTTTCACCGTACCATTACGAGTAGCCATAAAGACATAAAATCCTTCCTGATATACGCGTACAGGCAACATGGCATTAATTTCCTCGCCTTCTGCCAATGGAAGAATGTTAATAATCGGTCTACCTCGTGAAATTCGGCTAGCTAAAGGCAGCTGATAGGCCTTCAACCAATACAATTTACCGTGGTTTGAGAAGCACAACAAAGTATCATGAGTACTTGCAATCACTAAACGTGAAACGAAGTCTTCGTCTTTAACGTTCGTTGCTGACTTACCTTTTCCACCACGACGTTGCGCTTGATAAACACTTAGAGGCTGATATTTCACATATCCTTGATGCGACAAAGTAACCACCACATCTTCTTCGGTGATTAAATCTTCGATCGTTAAATCTTCTTGGGATGCGGTAATTTCAGTACGACGTTCATCTCCAAACTGAACTTTAATATCAATTAATTCATCACGAATCACCTGCATTAATCGTTCAGGTGAAGCCAGAATATCTAACAATTCCTTGATTAATTTTAATAGTTCTTCGAACTCACCAAGAATTTTATCTTGTTCTAAAGCGGTCAAACGATGTAAGCGTAATTCAAGAATTGCTTGTGCCTGGGCTTCTGATAATTTATAGCCTGCATCGCTTAAGCCAAATTCCGCAGCTAAATCATCAGGTCTTGATGCGTCAGAACCCGCACGCTCTAGCATGGATTTAACCATGCCTGGCTGCCATACCCTCGCTAATAAAGAAGCTTTTGCGTCTTGCGGTGTTGGCGATTGTTTAATCAGCGCAATCATCTCGTCAATATTAGCCAGGGCAATACCTAAACCTTCTAATAAATGAGCACGAGCTCTCGCCTTTTTCAAATCGAATAAGGTTCTGCGAGTAACTACCTCACGACGGTGTCTGATGAAGTACTCTAGAATTTCTTTTAAATTCAAGGTGCGTGGCTGGCCATCAACCAAAGCAACCATGTTAATACCAAATACGTTTTGCATTTGGGTATGAGCATATAAATTGTTTAGAATCACGTCCGCAACTTCATTACGTTTCAACTCGATAACAACCCGCATACCCTGCTTATCGGATTCATCACGAAGTCCAGAAATTCCTTCAATTTTCTTATCACGCACTAATTCAGCAATACGCTCAACTAAACGTGCCTTGTTTACCTGGTAAGGTAACTCATGAATAATAATTGCCTGGCGGCCAGTGTTTTCATCTGTTTCAATCTCTGTACGAGCGCGAATAACTACACGCCCTTTACCGGTGCGATAACCTTGGATAATTCCAGCTCTGCCATTAATAATCGCTGCAGTAGGAAAATCTGGGCCTGGAATAATTTCCATGATTTCATCCAGACTTAATTCAGGACTATCAACCAAAGCGAGACACGCATTAATGACTTCAGTTAAGTTATGTGGAGGAATATTCGTTGCCATCCCTACCGCAATACCTGAAGAACCATTTACTAAAAGATTAGGCACGCGTGAAGGTAAAACTATAGGGGCAAACTCGGTCTCATCATAGTTTGGACTAAAATCAACAGTCTCTTTTTCTAAGTCAGCAAGTAAAGCGTGCGCTACCTTTGACATTCTTACTTCGGTATAACGCATTGCTGCCGGAGCGTCGCCATCGACAGACCCGAAGTTACCTTGACCATCAACCAAAAGATAACGCATCGAGAATGGCTGAGCCATACGTACGATCGTATCGTAAACTGCGGTATCCCCATGTGGGTGGTATTTACCGATAACGTCCCCTACCACACGAGCAGATTTCTTATAGGGTTTGTTCCAATCATTCCCCAATTCACTCATTGCATAAAGCACACGCCGGTGAACTGGCTTTAATCCATCACGTACATCAGGCAAGGCCCGACCTACGATAACGCTCATCGCATAATCCAAATAGGATTGCTTTAATTCGTCTTCAATGTTAACTGGCAAGACTTCTTTAGCTAGATAAACCATGGTATGGATGTATCCTTATGATAAATTCTGCGGTAAAGGATAACATACCGTCGGAAGTAATTGAATCAAGCGCTGAAAAAATGTAATTCTAAGCAGAAATCAGACACATCTCAGTAAAAGAAATAATTCCTCTTTTCCCTGTCATTATTTATAAAACTCTACCATAATAATGGATTAGGGTAGGTTTAAATTGACTGCACGTATTAATTTTGTATATAGTGCCGCGCACAATAAAAAATTACGATGCTTAGAAACAGGAGAAGCAATGACTAATAAAACAGCAAAACTTAGCATTGAAGGCCACGAGACATTAGAATTACCAATTTATACACCTACTCTGGGTAATGATGTTATCGATATTACTCAATTAGGGTCAAGCGGTGTCTTTACCTTCGATCAGGGTTTTCTTTCTACAGCATCTTGTGAATCTAAAATCACTTACATCGATGGAGATGACGGTATTTTGCTGTACAGAGGATATCCAATTGAGCAATTGGCTGAAAAGAAAGATTTCCTTGATGTATGCTACCTCTTGTTGAATGGCGAATTACCTGATGCAACAGAGAAAAAAGACTTCGTAGGTTTGATCAATAATCACACCATGGTACATCAACAAATGTATCAATTCCTAAACGGTTTCCGACGTGATGCGCATCCAATGGCTATTATGGTAGGAATGGTTGGAGCCTTATCTGCGTTTTACCATGACACCATGGATTTAAATAATGCCCAAGACCGTTTTATTTCTGCAATTCGCCTTGTTGCCAAGATGCCTACATTAGCAGCCATGAGTTACAAATACTCCACTGGTTTGCCTTACATGTACCCAAAAAACAAAATGTCTTATGCAGAAAACTTTTTACATATGATGTTTGGTGTTCCTTCTGAAGAAATCACTCCAGACCCTGTTTTAGTTAAAGCATTAGATACTATTTTCATATTGCATGCGGATCATGAACAAAACGCCTCTACTTCGACCGTTCGTTTGGCAGGTTCAACTGGTGCGAATCCTTTTGCGTGTATTTCTGCAGGTATTGGTGCTCTATGGGGCCCCGCTCATGGTGGCGCAAACGAAGCATGCTTGAATATGCTTAAAGAAATTGGTGATGTAAGTCGTATTGATCACTATATTAAACGCGCTAAAGATAAGAACGATTCATTCCGATTAATGGGCTTTGGACATCGCGTATACAAGAGCTATGATCCTAGAGCAAAAGTAATGCGTCAAACCTGTTATGATGTTTTAGAAGCCGTCGGAGCCAAAGACGAGCCTTTATTCAAACTAGCAATGGAATTAGAACGTATTGCTCTTGAAGATGATTACTTCATTGAGAAAAAACTTTATCCAAACGTTGACTTCTATTCAGGCTTAACATTAAGCGCTATTGGTATTCCAACAAACATGTTTACAGTAATCTTCGCTTTAGCAAGGACTGTAGGCTGGATGAGCCACTGGATGGAAATGGTTGCCACTAAATCAAGAATTGGTAGACCACGTCAGCTTTATACTGGCGAAAGAACTCGCGACGTTCCTTAAGCAAAGCGTAGGCTGGGCTGCAAAGCCCAGCAAACACAGTCTGTGCTACTGCTTTACAACCAGCTTACTAGCTTACTCTCCTCAATAAATTAACACCATTAACGCAAGCTAATTATTGGCCGAACTACCCTAGTAATCCTTTTGACATACCCAGCTTAAGTAATGCCTGCAGCCATCCCTGGTAATCTGCCTCTACGATTTCTCGTATACGCTCGGGATAAAAACACTGCTCAATAGCCCAAGTAGCACGTACGTCATCAAGAGAATTAAATACTCCACAACCTAATGCAGCCAATAAGGCAGCACCTTTCGCCGTAGTTTCTATATCTTTAGGCTTTTGCACCTGCAATTGACATTGATCTGCTAGAAACTGTAAAAACCAGCTATTAGCAGCCATTCCGCCATCAACACATAATAAAGATAAATCCAGATAACTGTCTTCGCGCATACAGGCAAGAACATCTCGCGTTTGATAACAGACGCCCTCTAATGCCGCTCGTGCAAAATGAGCTCGTGTACTGGAAAGAGATAGGCCAAACATTGCAGCACCAGGATCGGATAACCAATGGGGCGCACCCAACCCTGTAAAGGAAGAAACTAAATAAACGCCACCATTCCCCTCTAAAGAACGGGCTAAATCTTCGGTTTCATCGGCATTACTAATAATCTTCATCTCATCACGTAACCACTTCACCGTAGTCCCTGCGTGATAAAGACTTCCTTCCAAACCATAAATGGTCTGCCCCTTAATTTTATATGCGATAGTTGTTAATAATTTATGTTGTGACACTACGGGCTTAGGCCCTGTATTTAGTAGTAAAAAACCTCCAGTACCATAAGTTGCTTTAACCATACCTGAAGTAAAACAGCCTTGCCCTACTAAGGCAGCTTGTTGGTCTCCAGCAACTCCAGTAATCGGTAACTCAATACCCAGCCACTGTTTATCAATTACGCCAAAATGGCTGTCACTAGCATAAACTTCAGGAAGCACTGATTCAGGAATTGAAAATAATGCTAATAGATCTTTATCCCATTGCTCTGTTTTAATATTAAAGAGCATGGTTCTTGAGGCATTCGTGACATCGGTTAAATGTCGATGCTCTTTCGTCAAGCGCCAAATAAGGAAACTATCTATGGTGCCAAATGCCAACTCGCCTTTTTCAGCAAGCTGTTTCGCTTGCGAGTTATTTTTTAATAACCAATTAAGCTTACTCGCTGAAAAATATGGGTCAGGAAGTAAGCCTGTTTTTTCCTGAATCACCGATGCTTCAGACGAAAATGCCTGGCAATATTCGGCCGTTCTACGATCCTGCCAAACAATAGCAGGAGCAAGGCAAGTTCCGGTATTTTTATCCCAGATAACCGTTGTTTCTCGTTGATTGGTAATACCACAAGCAAGAATAGTATCTGGCGGTACTTGAGCAACCACATCACGCAATGCAGTCAATGTTTTACGCCATATTTCCTCAGGATCATGCTCTACCCACCCTGCCTCAGGATAATACTGTGTTAGTGAATACTGGCTGCTGGCGATTAATTCGCCACTTAAAGTATAAATCATTGCACGTGTACTGCTGGTTCCTTGATCAATAGCAAGTAGATAGTTCATGGTCTTGGCATTCCTTGTTTTTTATTACTAGGGTATAGTTAGTAAGTGTAATCTTTTTTTATGGAGACCAAAACATGGATCAAGTGTTTGATGTTGCAATTATTGGTGGCGGCATCAATGGTTGCGGTTGTGCTGCTGATGCGGCCTTAAGGGGGCTATCTGTTGTACTTATAGAACAAGATGATTTAGCCTCCAAAACCTCCTCTAATAGTACCAAGCTTGTCCATGGTGGCTTAAGATATTTGGAAAACTATGAGTTTGCTCTAGTAAGAAAAGCATTGACCGAACGACAGCGCCTTTTTGATTTAGCACCTCACTTGGTACATGCTCAACCATTGGTTTTACCCTATGAAAAACACATGCGGCCCTCCTGGTTTTTACGTTTAGGTTTGTTTTTGTATGATCATTTAAGTAGTAAAAATCGCTTACCCAAATGCAAGAGTATTAACAGAAAAAATGAAGTCCAGTATTTTTCCCCGTTAAAGGAAGGGCTGGAGCGTGGATTTTTATTTTACGATGGTGCGGCTGATGATGCACGCCTAACCATTGCGAATGCGCTTCAAGCAAAACTACATGGTGCAAGCATTCACACACGCTCCACAGTCATCAAAACCCATGTTATTAATAATTTATGGCATGTAACCATACAACCACAATCAGGCCCTGCTTACACCATCCAGGCTAGAACATTAATCAATGCAGCGGGACCATGGGTTAAATCAGTCGAACAACTCACCCACATCCCTGATCAGCAAAAAATTAGCTTAGTCAAAGGCAGCCATATCTTAGTGCCGAAGTTATATGAGGGTGAACATGCTTATTTTTTGCAGCATGAAGATAAACGCGTTATTTTTGTCATTCCCTATCATGGCTACAGTATGATAGGCACTACGGATGTACCGCTCAATGAACCACTGGATCAAATTCACATTAGTGATGAAGAAATTAATTATTTAATTAAATTAGTAAATACACATTTCAAAACTAAAATATCCAAAAATGATATAGTCTACACTTGGAGTGGCGTTCGCGCTTTATTAGCCAATGAAAGCAAGGAAGCACGTGCCTTAAGTCGAGATTATAATTATGAGTTTCAACTTAAACCTGCCCCTATAATTACCATTTACGGGGGAAAAATAACCACTTACAGACAATTGGCAGAAGAAGCCATCAATCAATTCAGCACTGTTTTTTCTAATCTAAAACCATCCATCACCGAAAATGCTCCATTACCCGGAGCAACTTTTGGAACCATGGATTTTGCCCAGTATATTCAATATGCCCAAAAGAAATATTCATGGATGAATAAAGAATTACTGCATCGCTATTTATATACCTATGGAAGCTACATGGAAAAATTTCTCTCCTTGAGCACGAGTGAAAAATCTTTAGGGAAGAACTATGGTTCAGGTTTGTACCAGGCTGAAGTAGATTATCTAATATTGGAAGAATGGGCTCGCAGTAGTGAGGATGTCCTGAGACGCAGAACTAAGCTTGATTTAACACTGAATGCAGCCAGAAAAAAAGAACTGGCTGCTTATATTGAAAGTATTATTGCTTATCATCCTCTTCAAACTGAGCCTTTATTGCACTAACATCTGCAGCAACAGCCTGCTCAACCAACTCATGTAAGGTTGAAGCGGGCATGCTTCCCGCATTAGAGTAAATGACAATACCTTCTTTAAACACCATCAAATGCGGAATCGAGCGGATTTCGAAAAAATCTGCCAATTCTTGCTCTACTTCGATATTCACTTTAGCAAATTTAATATTCGGATATTGACTCGAAACTTGCTCATAAATCGTAGCAAACTGCTTACATGGAGCGCACCAACCAGCCCAAAAATCAACAAATACAATTTTGTTTTCATTAACTAATGCTTCGAAATCGGCATTCACTACATTTTCGCAGGGCATAAATCTTCCTTAGCTTCAACAGAGTTAATAATTTTATGAAATACATCATCTACATTACCACTACCAGAAACGCTATGGAAAGCTGGGGCATCATGGTCACCACTTTCTGCCCAGGTTTTATAATAATTAATTAACGGCGCTGTTTGTTTTCGGTATACGTCCAAACGTTTTTTTACGGTTTCTTCTTTATCGTCTTCACGCTGGATTAAGGGTTCCCCAGTGACATCATCCAAGCCTTCTTGTTTTGGAGGTTGGTTAACGACATGGTAAACACGGCCAGATGGTTGATGAATACGACGTCCACTGATTCGTCGGATAATTTCATTATCATCTACTGCAATTTCAATGACATGATCCAAATGGATTCCTGCTTGCTTCAACGCATCAGCTTGCACTAAGGTCCTAGGAAAGCCATCAAATAAGAAGCCATTTTTGCAATCACCCTGCTTTAAACGCTCTTTGACTAAACCAATGATAATGTCATCAGAAACAAGACCACCTGCTTCCATAACTTTTTTAGCGCTTAAACCTAATGGGGTACCTTGCGCAATAGCTGCACGCAACATATCACCCGTTGAGATTTGTGGGATTTTATAGCGTTCAATTATTCGTAAAGCCTGGGTCCCTTTTCCGGCCCCTGGACCACCCAAAAGCATTAATCGCATCAAAAAACTCCTTAGGACTTATCTCAGTTTGATTCATCTGAGTATACATCACTTTTTATACGTTTATACCCAAGACTAATTGAAATATTGGGCCTCTTTTAAATTCTGCTTCAAAAATAAAGCAAAATTTACCATAAATTAAAACCAGGAACGCCTCTCTAGGCTTCCACGGCAAGAATTCAGCTGCATTGCATAAAGTTGCGAGCGTGCTTTAACTTTGCGCGCCACAGGCATTAACCATGATTTTCTCAAATAGGATTTGCGCATATACCCTCCTACCCCCTCATGATAAGCGAGATAAAGAGTGTAGGCATCCGCACGATTAACTCCAGCCCGTCGATTAGCCTGATTAGCATACCAACCAATAAAATCAACTCCATCAGAAAAATTATGACGAGAAGATAATAATCCGCCATTATTCTGTTTGTATTCATTCCAAGTTCCATGCAACGCTTGAGCATAACCTGTAGCTGTTGTAGGTCTTTTCCAGGGAATAAATCCGAGTAATTTTTTACGTGGTGGTTTTGCATGCGCATCAAATTTTGACTCTTGATGAATAATAGCCATTTGCACCGGAACTGGAACCTTCCAGCGAGACTCAACATCTTTAGCATGAGAATACCATTTCGGATATTCTCTAAATATGTTACAGACATTATTCAAATCTGAAGGAGGTCGACTGGCACAGGCAGCAAGCACAGCAACACATAAAGGCAGCAATATAAGTTTTAACTTCTTAAATTGAAACAAAGATTCCATAAACGATCAAATAAGAAAAAGGGAGATATTAACAAATTTAATTCGGACAATCTATCCAAAAATAAATTAAATCACTGTTGTCTCCTTTAGCTTGCATGATACTATTTGCTTTTGTAACTCACTAAAATAATAAGCAACTTCCATGAGTATTCTGGTATTTGATATTGAAACCATTCCGGACATTGAATCTGGACGTAAGTTATATGATTTACATGGATTATCTGATGAAGACACCGCTCAAGCGATGTTTGCATTAAGACGTGCCAAAGTTGGCAATGATTTTCTTCCACACTATTTGCAACGAATATGCACTATTTCTCTAGTTCTTAGTCAAGGCTCCCACGTTAAGGTTTGGTCACTAGGTGATGAGCAATCGGATGAAAAAGAATTAATTACTCGTTTTTTTGCAGGTATTGATAAACACACTCCAACTTTAGTTAGCTGGAATGGCAGCGGATTTGATTTACCCGTATTGCATTATCGTGCATTACTTCATGGTATTCCCGCACCAACCTATTGGGAGTCTGGAGAGAATAATCAAGCGTTTCGCTGGAATAACTACCTAAGCCGTTTTCATTACCGCCATATGGACCTTATGGATCTTATTGCCGGTTATCAAAATAAGGCCTTTGCTCCTTTAGACGAAATATCCAGTATGTTAGGTTTTCCCGGAAAAATGGGCATGAGCGGCTCCAAGGTATGGGAGCAATATTTTGCTGGAAACATAAAAAGTATTCGTGATTATTGTGAAACAGATGTGTTAAATACTTTTTGTGTGTTTCTACGCTTTGAATTAATCCGTGGGGTAATTAATCAGGATGAATACCAAAGCTCGATTGAGCGCTTAAAGTCGTATTTAAGTTCGGAGAGTGAAAAGCAGCATTTGCAAGAGTTTTTGGGGAATATGGCATAAGTGCCACGGATATGTTCTACACTTGCTAGGCTGTCAAGCCCAGCATTGGGAATTGCATGAGCACTGTTTGTGGGGCTTTACAGCCCAGCCTACGTTTCACACTACAATTTTTTTGTTCGCTTAAAAAGATCGGGGTACAGGCGACTCCTCCACCATTTTTTCCAACTCAATAAGCTCCACCGCATGTAAAAATACAGGACTATCCAAATGCTCCAAAGTCCGCAAATAACGCTCCTCTCCTAAATTAGCATATTCACTTACATCAACAGCCGTAGCCTCAAACGCTAATTGCATCCAGGACCATAAGGTGATCCACCACTCGATCACAGGTTTGTACGCCAGATACCAAGCTAAAACAGACTCACTCACCTTTCCTTCACCGAAATAAGCTTCTAAATAGATTAACTCCTGTTCTTTAGATAACTTGCCTTCAATTGCAAAATAAGCCAAATCCCACAGAAAATCATTATTGCTTGAATACTCCCAGTCAATCTGATAAATCACTTCCCCCTGCTCTGAATCAGTCAGCATGTAATTCAGCGGAGTTGAGTCATTATGGCAAGGTACCTTATTAATCTGGTAAGAAGAGAAAAGCTCTTGTAGCTCGTTCATTTTATTAGCAATAAAATGAACTCGCTCCGGCAAAGGAAATTCTTTTACCGCTAAAGTGGCGAGCAAACCTGCATTACGCGTAAACACATCCATATCATTTAAAAACGGCGTTGACTGATGCAATATTTTTGCTTTTTCTGCGAGCGTCTTTAATATTTCTGCTCGCTCCAATCTGTTTTTATCAAGTGCTTTTACACCGGCAATAAACTCAGTAACTTGTACCCCCGAATCTCCATTAAAATAAGCAACAGGAACATTCAGTTTTAAATCTGAAGTTTGCTGCGCATTATTTTGCTCATGTTTTCGGTCAACGGAAAATAAAGATACATCACCAGGAAAACGTACAACCCATCGTTTCCGTTTTTCAGACTCATAATTAGTACCGACAGTAAGTTTGTAGGTCGCATTGGTCATTCCACCAGCCATTAATTTGAAACTTAAAATGTCCAAAGTTAACTGCGAAAACATGGGAATTTCATTGATTTGAGGAAGTAAGCTCATGTAATTCTGGGCTAACTTCACTAGCTCGCGCCATTCTTTAGAAACAGCAGATACATTATGCAAAGATTCTGCATCAAGAAAGCTGAAAATATAAGCAGCTAAGCCTGTTTTAAGTTTATATTGAACACCTGTATCGCTGGTAAAAAAAAGCCATTTCATTAGATTTCCTTTTAATAGAAATTTTTCAATTATACAAAATAAAAGCAAATAATTACAAGAAAATACACTTTGAAATATTAATACACCATGAGAATGGGTATTAGCACATTGATCTACTGAGGAGAATCGAGTACACTACCTTTTAGTTCATTAAATAATCATTTAGTCTTGATATATGCCATTCGCTATAGTGCGCATAACGCAACATTAAAAAACATTAGACTTAGATCAATAAAAAAGTAAGAAGTATCAAAAACAAGGCTTATCTTATGTCCGAACCATTAATTCCGATAACTAAAAAACAGGCTATTCTGTTTGCTTGTTTTCTCGTCCTGTATGAGTTCTTAACGTATATCGCTAATGACATGATTATGCCTGGTATGATCAGTGTTACGCATGCATTTAACGCCCCTGAATCTGCAGTAGCGACCTCTCTTACTATTTATATTCTTGGTGGAGCCAGCTTACAAATATTTTTAGGCCCCATATCGGATGCCTATGGTCGCCGCCCAATGATGTTGCTTGGTGCCTGCTTATTTTTTATTTTTACCTTATTTATTGCCTGCTCCAACTCAATGAGCCAATTTATGACCGCCCGCTTCTTTGAAGGCATGGGTCTTTGTTTTATTGGTGTTATTGGCTATGCAACCATTCAAGAAATTTTTGAAGAAATGGATGCTATTCGCCTTATTTCTATTATGGCTAATGCCACGATTCTTGCACCGCTATTAGGGCCGCTTTTGGGCGCGATAGTCATCCATTATACGTCCTGGCGTTATATCTTTATTTCCATTGCTCTATTTGCTTTGGTTGCCCTGTGGGGATTATGGCGTTACATGCCAGAACCTATTGGTCAAAAGAAGAAAAATGGAGAGCTGACTCCTAAAACAAAGTTTTCGTCTAAGAATGTTTTTACTAATTACAAAACGTTGCTTACTAATAAAGTATTTGTCATGGGAGCCTTAGCTATCGGCACTGTGGGTATTCCCTGTCTTGCTTGGATTGCTTTAGCACCTGTTATTTTAACACTTGAAGGGAAACTGACCGTAATCCAATATGGACTTTGGCAGCTCCCTGTTTTTGGTGCCACCATATTAGGCAACTGGTTTTTGCACAAGCTAACCTATAAATTTGAAATTAAAAAAATCATTTATTTAGGTTGTGTGATTATGACTGTTGGTGCGATATTAATGTCTACTCTGCCTTATCTGTATGGAAATGACTATCATTACCTGATGCCAGGTATCATTATTTACTTCTTCGCTTTAAGTGTGATTAACGCGCCACTGAATAGATTTTGCCTCTTTGTTACCTCGGTAAGCAAAGGTACTACATCAGCATTAGTGAGCCTAAGTGTTATGGTTATTGGTGCACTTGGAACCGAAGCGGCAAATATTATCTACACGGGTCATAATAACCTGCACTTCGCGCTGTATTGCAACCTGGTGCAACTTCTATTCGTTACCTTTGCTGGTTTAGCATTTTGGATGCATAAACCTGTGGAAAATGAAGAAGTGTTAGAGAAGGCAGAAGCCTGCTAGATAACTAGCCCGGTTGCTCACAACCGGGCTACGTTCGCTTAAATGATAACTTATCTCTGCTTTGCGGGATGAGATTCTTTAAGTAAAAATGTTGCGATTAGCAAACTAGCTAAGAAACATAAAGGCATAACCAATAGTGCAGTTTGGTAGCCTGATACGCTGTATACATGTACTCCATTCACAACATGCCCCGAGTTAGTATGTTGTAAAATATACCCTACTAACGGTTGGAATATTGCGCCGCCGATTAATACAGACAGATTATTAAAACCAGACGCGGTCCCTACATATTCAGCAGTATTATTTTCTTTTACAACCGCAAAACTTACTGTTTGACCACCAGCACCTAAACCTAAAACAAATAAAACAAAAGGTGCCCAACCATAAGTCAGCCCAGGCAAATAAAGAAGGATTAAAGTAGCTACTAATCCTAAAACAGCGCTGGTAATCAACGCTATGCGTCGGCTCTCAATCTTGTCACTAAGCCATCCTAATAGTGGACTACCAACGCCAATCCCAATCCAGATCATGCTGCATAAGCCTGAGGCAGCAACCACGCTAATTTGAAATTTTTCTTGTAGAAAAGGAACACCCCATAATGCTGCGAATACAGCGATTGGTGTCCAAATTGAAAATGCATAACTACCGATAATCCAAGTATGCGCATGCTTACACACTGCGACTAACCGTTTCCATTCATCACGAAGATAATGCCCAGGAACTTTCTGATTTTGTTGATCCGGATAATCACGAATATACATCCAAAAAAATGCCGCTAGAATAAAGCCAACAAAGGCTAATATAAAACTTGCATTACGCCAGCCAACACCTTGAATTAAATAAGCCAACGGCACTTCACCAAACATAGCTCCAACTGAGCTCATTAGCTGGGCAACACCTGCCAAAATAGCGAAATAATGAGGTGGGAACCAACGTGATAACAACACGAGGACACCAATAAAAGAAAACGCAGAGCCAATTCCAATAAGGAAACGCCCAATACAGGCAGTAAATACGCTATCTGTTGAAGCAAAAAACGCCGATCCTAAAGCGCATAAAAGAATAGCAACCGTCATTAGCTTTCTAGGGCCATAGCGGTCATATAAAACCCCTGCTGGTAATTGGGTAGGCGCATAAGCATAAAAATAAAAGGCAGAAATAAACCCAAATCCTTCCCCGGTAACGCCGAAAGTTTTCATCATGGGCTCCGCCATAACGCTTGGTGCCACTTGCAAAATAAATTCGTATAGATAAAAGGATGCCGCTAAGAAAAATATAAAGTAAGCTGTTGTTAAACTACCTTTTTCTTTTTGATGTGTGTTCTCAGTGTAATATGCGCTCAATTTCAAATCACTCCGTTGTGGATCCCTCATTTAAGCCTATAGCGATTTACTTTGTCAATATGATTTTGTTAGATTTATGGGCGGTTACACAAAACGTTTCTTTAGCTGCGCGGGTATATTGCGCCTAAAATTGCTGGCTTTTTTGAACCGGTTATGGCGCTTAGATCTACTGGTTGCTGATTCACTGTTTGTGCAGCCAACCAGGCAAATAACATTGCCTCTAAATAATCGGGACTTATTCCTACCTCGGCCACACTTTTTACAGCAACCTCCGGTAGCAAATCTTGAATCATTTGCTTCAGTACAAGATTATGTGTCCCGCCTCCACACAAAAACAGTTCGTTTACCTCTTTGTACATATCGGTCATTGCTTCAGCAATGGGATACGCCGTAAATGCCAATAAGGTCTTCTGAACATCTACAGCTTTATAAGCTTGCTTTAAATGTGACTCTAACCAAGATAATGAAAAATATTCCTTACCTATGCTTTTAGGAGCAGCTAATTGAATGAAAGAATCGGCTAATAAGTCGTCTAACAAGGGCTGAATCAGCGTTCCTTGTTGCGCCCAAGCACCATTCGCATCGAAGGACTGGCCTTGATGTTTGGCTATCCAGGCATCCATTAAACAATTTCCAGGGCCAACATCCCAACCACGTGTAGGCTGCTCCGCATTAATAAAGGTAATATTAGAAATCCCACCAATATTAACTAAAGCAACATTCGAGAATTGCTTGCTGAATAGCTCTTGATGGTACAAAGGTGCAAAAGGTGCTCCCTGCCCTCCATTCACTAGATCGCGTGTGCGAAAATCAGCAATTACAGTAATGTCCGTTAACGAAGAAATAGTGTGTCCACAGCCTAATTGTAAAGTATAGGGAATACTGCTTTCTGTATTATGACAGATGGTTTGCCCATGGCTTCCTATCGCGCAAATATCCTCAGCACTCAATGCTGCTTCGTGCAAAACTTCATTGGTGGCCTGTGCAAAATCGCGGCCAATTAAGGTATTCAATTGGCATATTGAAGCAAAACTCAAATCGGAACCATCGAGCAGCCTATTTAGCCTGTGCATTACCTCATCACTGTATTTTTTGGTAATGCCGCAAATTAATTTATTTGAGGGAATATCAACAATTGCTGCGTCGATTCCATCCATGCTGGTTCCCGACATTAATCCTATAAATAGAGTCATTAGTTCCTCGTTAATTTATTTAGATAGGTTAGGCCCCCTGCACGTCATCCCGAACGCAGTATACTAGCACAGAGCCAGGTGCAGGAGATCCTTCACTGCGTTCGGGACCTCTTATGCTAATTTAAAGCACTCATAAAAATTTCTCGTAGTCGCTTCTGCAACCTCTTCATAGCTAATACCACGCAACTGCGCCATAGCCTCCGCCACATGCTTTACCAAAGCAGGATGATTTTGCTTACCACGAAATGGTACGGGCGCCAAATAAGGCGAATCGGTTTCAATAAGTATTCTATCTAAAGGTACTTGGCGTGCAACCTCTTGCAATGCGGTTGCATTTTTAAAGGTCACAATTCCTGAAAATGAAATATAAAAATTCAAATCAATCGATTGCATTGCAATGTCCAAACTTTCAGCAAAACAATGCATCACCCCACCTATATCCTGGGCATTTTCTTCAGCCATTAATTTAATCGTATCTTCGGCTGCCTGACGCGTATGAATAATTAAAGGCTTAGACGTAATTAAAGACGCCTTAATATGCTCGCGAAAACGATCTCGCTGTTCTTCCTGTGCTTCTTCTGTATGGGTGCGATAATAATCAAGCCCTGTTTCTCCAATCGCAATACAGGCTGGATTCGCGGCTAAATCACAAAGCATTTTTGCAGTAACCGGCTGCTCCATCTCTGTGTTTGGATGAACACCAACAGAAATATTAATATTAGAATATTCAGCCGCTAGCTTTTCCAGTGCAGGATAATCAGTTAATTCCACACAAACACTCAGGAAATGCTGTACATCATTTACTTTTGCTCGGGCTAAGACATTAGCTATATCCTGATTAAAATCAGCGAGATCCAGAAAATTTAAATGACAGTGTGAATCGACTAGCATAAGTTGATAACCTCAAAAAATTTAAGTAAACATAATAAATAACACGTAGGCTGGGCTGCAAAGCCCAGCAGACATCGCACGTGCGACACACCATGCGGGGCTTTACAGCCCAGCCTACATTACGGACAAAGTAAAGCGATCCTGGCTTCAGCGTACGTGCAACTCACTACCATCATCTTATTAAAGTTTGACCGTATTAGACAGTATCTGTTACTTGCTGTGATTTTAGCATTTCTGCTAAATAGATCTCTATTTTACTACGTAAATCACAGCCATGATCATTGATAAATTGCGCTCCTACTCCCGGAAATCGACTCACTTGAGCTTCCATAGGAGTAATCCAGACTACTTTAGCATCAATACAATAAAGCTCATCCTCACTCATTAAGTTTACAACTAAACGGAGCTCAGTACCCAACTCATAGAGATGCTGCGTGCGAATAAATAAACCTCCGCCTTTTACAAAAGGCATGTACGCTGCATATAAAGAAGAAAGGTTATCAAATACACAATTAATTTGTTGCATCCTGTCACACTATAAATCGAGTAATAAATCTTCCAAAACCAACGTAGAATTTACATTCAGGTTATGGCTTAGTTTGCGCCGCAATAAGTTTATTTTATCAATTTGAGAAAAAATAACGTTTGGATTCAGCAAGTTGGACAATTTTCGTAACTGCTGGGCAGCTGGTCCGGTTAGCATTGGCTTATTAATCCACATATTCTGGATTTGTGCATAAACCAAATAAAGAAACCATAAGATTGTATTTAGCTCGAACTCAGACCATTGTGGTACCACAACACAGGGATGGCTTTTCTTTTCAATTAGAGCAATTAATCCATCTAACATAGATTCTGCCTGATGAATAATCCGAGCTTGTTCAGATTCCTGGGAATAGCGCTCACCCAAGGTTAAAAGATTTGTGGCCGATAAATCCATAACTGGGGCAAAATGAAATACCTGGCAACGGCTTAAAACCGTAGGAAGTACTGTACTTAACTGTTGGGCCATTAATAAAAATAAGGTATGTGCTGCAGGCTCTTCTAACACTTTTAATAAGGCATTGGCTGCAGCGGTATTCATTCTATCGGCTGATTCAATAATAATTAAACGATGCGAAGATCTCTGGGGCGTCAAATACGAATAACTTTGTAACTCACGGATTTGATCAATTTTGATTGGCCCGCCGTTTTTTTCCGGTTTAATCCATTCAACATCAGGATGTTCGCCCTTCGCAGCCATTTGGCAATCAATACATTTGTTGCATGGGTTGGCAGAAGATACTTTGCATAAAACCAGCATCGCAAATTGCGTGGTAAACTCGACTAAAGCACGGTCCATAGCTCCAACAAACATCATGGATTGTGGGTTTCGCCCTTGTTCCAAAGCTAAACGCAAATGCTCCCATTGAGATTGATAAATACTCATGCCTTATTGCTCTATAAAAGCCTGCAATGCGTCTTGAATCGCCTGTTGCACTATGGGTAGAGGGCTACTGGCATCAATCCTTATTGCATTAGGATTTTTTTGTACATGATTTAAATAACTGTCGTGGACTCGATTAAAAAAATCTATGGATTGCTGTTCGATACGGTCAAAGGCTCCACGTGAACGAACTCGCTGCATTCCCTCTTCCGGGCTAATATCTAAATACAAAGTCAGATCCGGTTTGAAACCGTCTAATGCAAAGGCAGACAGGCGCTCTATCATTTCTTGATCTAAACCTCTACCACCTCCTTGATAAGCCATAGTAGACAATTCAAAGCGATCTGCAACAACCCAAGCACCTTGTTTTAAGGCAGGTTTAATTACTTGTTCTAGCAACTGTATTCTCGCCGTGTATAAAAGTAATAGCTCACTTTTATCATCCAAAACATCTTTATATTCTGGATTTTTGATCACCTCACGCAGTACTTCGCCAATAACAGTACCACCAGGTTCACGGGTAGTGATGGTATTAATATCTAACTGGGTTAGAAATTCAATGATTGTGTTTACTGCGGTAGACTTTCCGGCCCCTTCCAGGCCTTCAATAACAATTAACTTCCCCATTGAGGATAACATTAAGAACCCTTGCGTTGATATTGATTGATTGCGTGTCTTTGTTGCTCGTAGGTTTCTGAAAATTGATGGCTGCCATCACCTTTAGCAACAAAATATAAATAATTAGATAGTTGAGGATGTGCCGTCGCATCGAGCGACTCTTTACTTACCATAGCTATAGGTGTTGGAGGTAAACCACGGTATCGATATGAGTTATAAGGTGAATCAACCTGCATGTCTTGATGCGATAATTTACCCATATATGCATTTCCTAAGCCATAGATAACCGTAGGATCCATTTGTAAGGGCATATGTTTATTTAAGCGATTAACAACAACCCCAGAAATCAATTGACGCTCTTGCGGGATGGCTGATTCTTTTTCAATGATTGAGGCGGCTATGAGTAATTCATAAGGGCTTTTATAGGGTAAATTAGGTGCTCTATTAGCCCAAACGTTATTAAGGTAATTTTGTAAATTACGATGAGCTTGCTCTAATAGTTTTTTGCTGCTACTCCCGCCTTGATATTGATAGGTGTCGGCTAAGATTAACCCTTCAGCGTTCGTATGATTTCCCTTAATTATGGACCAATCTTCCTGGTGATAATCCAAATAACTCGCTTTTGCCAAATCCTGTGAAATTTTCTGCTGCGTAGTACCAGCAATAATCGTAAAGTTTTGCGTCAAAACATCACCGGCAACAACACGATAAAGCAGCTCTACTGCAGTTTCACCGGGTTTGATTTGATAGATGCCTGCCTTTAACTTTTGAGAAAGCCCTGTAAAACGAATAATCAGCAGTAAAGGTCTACGACACTGAATTAAATTGTTATCTTTTAATGTTTGTACGAATTGTGACGCAGATGCCGCTCGGCTCAAATTAATAATTTGTGCGGGATCTTGTTTAGGAATAAGTGGGGATACTACGATGTTATAGAAATTCCAACATAAAAAAGCAAAAGACACAAAAAACAGCATTACTATAGAAAGAATGAGTTTTTTGTGTCTTGAAGAGGTCATTTAGATTCGCTTGAATCGATTCGCTTGAAGATTAAACTACCGTTCGTTCCACCAAAGCCTAAGGAATTACTTAATACATAATTAATCGTACGTTTTTGAGCTTGATGAGGTACATAGTTCAAATCACAGCCTTCATCAGGATTATCTAGGTTAATCGTTGGTGGAGCAACCTGATCTTGAATTGCCATAATACTGATGATTGCTTCAACAGCACCTGCGGCACCTAATAAATGACCCGTCATCGATTTGCTTGAACTCACCGCTAAATCATAGGCATGTTCTTTGAACACACGCTTAATTGCTTTTGTTTCACCCAAATCATTTAAATAGGTAGAGGTTCCATGTGCATTAATATAATCAATTTGCTGTGGATTGATTTGAGCATCACGAATCGCAGCTTCCATTGCACGAGTTGCGCCATCCGCATCCTCATCAGGAGCAGTAATATGATACGCATCACCGGACATACCAAAACCAACTAATTCAGCATAAATTTTCGCGCCACGGGCCTTAGCGTGTTCATATTCTTCCAATACAAGAACACCTGCACCTTCTCCCATCACAAAACCATCGCGGTCTTTATCAAAAGGTCTTGACGCTTTTTCTGGCTCATCGTTACGTTTCGATAAAGAGCGAACAGCCGAAAAACCAGCCAGGCATAATGGGGTCAACGTCATTTCCGCGCCACCACAAACCATAACATCAGCATCACCATAGGCAATCATTCGTCCTGCCAAACCAATATTGTGAGTACCTGTAGTACAAGCAGTTACCACGGAAATATTCGGTCCTTTAAGGTGATGGCGAATAGAAATCTGTCCTGCAACCAGGTTAATAATACCTGCAGGAATAAAAAATGGAGAAACTTTACGCGGTCCACCCGCAACAAGTTTATCCTGATTGTTGGTTATTGTTTGCACACCACCAATCCCGGAACCAACAGCAACACCTGCGCGGTATTGTAACTCACTGTTGTCAAGGTTCAGCCCAGAATCACGTATTGCCTCATCTGCTGCGGCAACACCAAACTGGGTGAACCCATCCATCTTACGAGCTTCCTTGATTGGCATGTAGTCTTCAATGTTAAAATCCTTAACTTTAGCCCAGATTCGTGTACTGTACTCAGCAGTATCAAAATCCTCTACTACAGTTACTCCACTAACACCAGCTACAATATTCTGCCAAGTATCTTTTACATTTAGTCCGACAGGAGTAAGCATACCCATGCCTGTGACAACTACACGCCGCTTATTCAATCAAGACTCCTCGAAGAATTATGCTTCTTCTTTATCTAAATTAGATCCAATGTAATCAATTGCTTCTTGAATCGTAGTAATTTTTTCAGCTTTCTCATCAGGAATTTCTGTTTCAAATTCTTCTTCAAGAGCCATAACCAATTCTACTGTATCTAGAGAATCAGCTCCCAGATCATCAACGAATGACGCATCATTTTTTAGATCTTCTTCTTTAACGCCTAATTGTTCAACAACAATCTTGCGTACACGATCTTCAACAGTACTCATAACTTAATTTTCCTCTTTCGGTTGATAGAAACTTTTTATTATTCCTGATAATTAACACTACTCCTATTTAACTTTAACCTCTTAGAACGTTGTCTAAAACACCCCCAAAAGGTCCAAGTTAAATAGGAGGGTATAGTTTATTCATTTATACAGATAACGCAAGTGCATTTAATCCATATACATGCCGCCATTTACATGGATTGTGCTACCTGTAATATATTTAGCATCATCTGATGCTAAAAAAGCAACTGCATTGGCAATGTCTTCTGGCTGACCTAACTTACGCAAAGCGATGCGCTTCATCATTTCATTCTTTACCATATCAGGTAAGGATGTGGTCATATCGGTATCAATAAAACCTGGCGCTACCACATTTACTGTAATGTTCCTACTGCCTATTTCTTGCGCTAAAGATTTAGAAAAACCCACAATACCTGCTTTTGCTGCTGTATAATTTACTTGACCTGTATTTCCACTTGATCCTACCACTGAACCAATAGAAATAATCCTACCCCATCGTGCTCTAAACATCGACTTTATACAAATTTTAGACATTCTGTATATGGAATTCAAATTTGTATCGATAACTTTAAACCATTCATCATCATCCATGCGTAATAAAAGGTTATCTGCAGTAATTCCTGCATTATTAACCAAGATTGCTGGTGCATGGCTTGTTTCAGTTAAAGAATCCACAACTTGTTCTATTTTCTCGCTATTTGTTACATCAAGAACTAGGCCCTTGCCATTTAAATTTTCTTTTTTAAAATATTCAGTAATAAGCTCAGCACCTTTTTCAGTGGTTGCTGTGCCATAAACAAAAGCCCCTCTTTGAGCTAGCTTAATAGCAATCGCTTGGCCTATCCCACGACTTGCACCAGTTACCAAGGCAACTTTACCTTCTAAATTATGCATGGATGTTCCTTAAAATAAAAATAGCTTCAAGCAAATAGTTAATATAATGTGGCGACGTCTTTACGCTAATTGTTCTGCTAATTGTTCTGCCACTTGCTCCAGGCTAATAGTATCGTACATACTAATTGTATTTAAACTTCGATCAATTCTTTTAATTAATCCATTGAGAACCTTACCTGGACCACACTCTAATATCAATTCAACACCATGATTTTTAAAGAGTTGAATCGTCTCAACCCAACGTACTGGGCTATAAAGCTGCTCTTTTAGGCGATCTTTTATTTGTTCTGCTGATTCGTAAATACTTAAATCAACATTACTGACTACTTTGATATTAGGTTTTTTAAAGTTAACTTCGGCTAAATACGCTGCGAAAGATGCTGCTGCATCAGTTAACAAGGGACAGTGACATGGAACACTGACAGGTATAATTTTAGCTAATCGAGCACCAGCATCTTCAGCCAATGCAATCATACGATTAACTGCCGCAGTATGTCCTGCAACAACAATTTGTTCAGGTGAGTTATAATTTGCCGGGGTGACGAGCTCATACTCCTGACTGGCTTCCTGGCATAATAATTTTACTTGCTCATCATCAAAGCCAATAATTGCAGCCATTGCGCCCACACCCAAGGGAACAGCCTGCTGCATTACTTGGCCACGATGTGCAACCAAACGAGCACCTTCAGTTAAAGTTAATGCTCCAGCACAAACTAATGCAGGGTATTCGCCTAAACTATGGCCGGCCATAAATTCCGGCGTAGCAAGATTTTCTTGCTCTAGCAATCGATAAACAGCAACATCTGCAGTCAACATAGCAACCTGAGTATATTCTGTTTGGTTAAGACGTTCGGCAGGCCCCTGCTGAACGAGGTGCCATAAATCATAGCCCACAGCTTCAGAAGCTTCTGCAAAAGTATCTACAATAATAGGATATTGTAATTCAAAGTCAGCCAGCATCCCTACTGATTGTGATCCTTGTCCAGGAAATACGAACGCTGTTTTCACCATAATTAAATCAACTCCAATCTATAGTAATTTAAATAAGCCCCGAAATTAAAGTCATCGGTCCTATTATAATTACACTAAGATAAAATTATTAATAACGAATCACCATTGCACCCCAAGTCATTCCGGCACCAAAAGCTTCAATCAAGAATAAATCATCTTTTTGAATTTGATTGTTTCGGATGGAATGATCAAGAGCCAAAGGAATAGATGCAGCCGAAGTATTACCATGATTACCAATAGTAACAACAACTTGCGACATGGGAAGCTCTAATTTTTTAGCGATAGCTTGAATAATACGCTGATTAGCCTGATGGGGAACTAGCCATTTAATATCTGATTTTTTCAGTTGGGAAAGCTCTAAAACCTCATCCACTACGTTACCCATGATATTAACAGCAAGTTTGAATACTTCATTGCCTTTCATGGAAATTACCGAGCGCTCTTCTTTGAGGGAGCTATTCTGCAGCTCTAAGTATCTTTCTGTATCATAAGAAGAATGGAGCACGCTTCCTATAACCCCTTGACGACTACTTGCACTTAACACAACAGCACCTGCCCCATCACCAAACAAGACACAGGTGGCACGGTCATTCCAATCAAGAGCATGAGACATGCGCTCACTGCCAATTACTAAAACGTTATTTGCTGTGCCGGCTGTAATATATTGCTTTGCTATATCCATAACATAAACAAAACCGCTACATGCAGCACTAACGTCAAAAGCAGGAATTGGTTTTTTAATTTTTAAGGCGTGTTGCACCGCACAGGCTACGCCAGGGAAAAAATTATCGGGCGTACAAGTCGCCACAACAATTAAATCAATCTGATCTGCATCGAGATTTGCAGCAAGCAACGCTTGCTCGGCAGCTTTAGCTGCCATATATGAAGTTGTCTCATAACCTTCAGCAATACTACGACTGCGAATACCCGTTCTCGAAGCAATCCATTCATCACTGGTATCTATCATCGACTCCAGTTCAACATTGGAAAGCTGTTTTTCCGGAGTATAGCTCCCAGTACCACTAATTACAGCATATTTCATAAAAGCAACCCTTGATTCATAAAGTCGTTTATACGAGCACGGACTAAATCAATGACATCATTCTTTACTTCAAGAACAGCTTGCTCTATTGCATGTTGAAAACCTACTTCATTGGTTCCGCCATGGCTCTTAACGACAATACCATTTAGCCCTAATAAACTGGCACCATTGTATCTCGAGGGATCCAAACGGCTTTTTAATGGTTTTAGTACAGGCATCGCAATTAAGCCGATTAATTTGGTAAGTATGTTGCGTGTAAAAGACTCTTTGAATAGCCCTAAGAAAAGTCGAGCAAGACCTTCACTCGCTTTTAAGGCAACATTGCCCACAAATCCATCACAAACAACTAAATCAATCTCACCTGTATAAAAATCATCTCCCTCCACATATCCAACATAGTTCATAATAGAACATTCTTCAAGCATATGTGCAGTTCGTTTGACTTGATCATTGCCTTTTATTTCTTCAACACCAATGTTCAATACACCAATTTTTGGGTTTTCTTTGTTTGAAACTGCTTGTACTAAGGCTGACCCCATAACGGCAAACTGAAACAAATGTTCAGCACAGGAATCTACGTTTGCCCCTAAATCAATAACCCAAGTCCGCCCTTTCATTGTAGGAAGCTCAGAAACGATCGCGGGCCTATCAATACCGGGTAACGTTTTTAATACATAACGTGCAGTAGCCATTAACGCACCTGTATTTCCGGCACTAACACACGCATGTGCTATGCCTTCTTTAACCAGGTTAATCGCTACGCGCATGGACGAATCTTTTTTATTGCGCAAAGCAGACGAAGGCAATTCATCCATAGCAACAACCTCAGAGGCATGGACTATAGAAAATTGCTTCGATGAAGAAACACCTAACTTTTTTAAATAGGCATCAATCTTGTCATGAACACCGACAAGAATTAGCTTTAGATTAGGATTGTTATTCGCTGCGCGCACACAGGCAGGAATCACCACACTCAAGCCATGATCCCCACCCATCGCATCTATTGCAATGGTGATATTTTTCAAGAAATATTACTCTTCGTCTGATTCGTAAGCAGTATCCGCATCAAGAATCTTTTTGCCACGGTAATAACCATCTGGGGTCATGTGATGACGTAGATGAGTTTCACCTGTAGTAGAATCAACAGATAAAGTAGGTGCGGTTAAAGCATCATGCGAACGACGCATATCACGACGTGAACGTGATTTTTTATTTTGTTGTACGGCCATTGTATTACTCCTAAACAATTTGCTTTCATAAAGCGGGAATATTACCCATATTTTAACATCAATCCAAGTATTTATTGAATAAAATATTAAGATTCCCCGTTTTTTTCGGTTAAAAATTGATTTATTTCATTGCTGCAATCCTCAATTTCCGGATGAAACTGTGGCGCATAGAGATGTAACTCATCAATTATAAGATCTTCGAGGCTTACTTGTAAGTTAGGTGCTACGATGCATTCATAGCGCTCTAAAAGCTCTTCTGCACGCGCATCATCACGGCACACAGCAATGATGGTGTTATTATCGTAAAGATAATTAAATTCATCAAGACAACGCTGACATTGCAACTTCAGTTCCCCACGAACATGAAGGTTAACCAAATAAAAATTTTCTCTAGTCTCAACATGATAGCTTACGTTCAACTCACACGGTGTTGCAATAAAATGCGGTAATCGCTCAGTGAGTGTTACTGTTTTGCTTTGTTGACCTTGTTTGGCTAGTTCTTGTAAGTAAAGCATTTTCTGGTATTCCTTGGTGTGTTGCATTATGGCATCACTTTCACCTAAGCTACTTTTGTGACATAATGTTCTGTTTACAATCTGCACTTTTTAGTGCCAACCCACTATTACACATTAATATAAGCGGTATCTGGATTTTATGAAAGAAAAAGTTATTGTTGGAATGTCTGGAGGAGTCGATTCCTCTGTTGCTGCCTGGTTATTAAAAGAACAAGGATACCAGGTTGAAGGGTTATTCATGAAAAACTGGGAGCAGGATGATACGGATACTTTTTGCCCGGCAGCCCAAGATCTTGCTGATGCACAAGCAGTATGCAATCAATTAGATATCCCGCTACATAGCGTTAATTTTGCTGAACAATACTGGGAGCGTGTTTTCACTCATTTTTTAAATGAATATGAAAAAGGACGAACACCTAATCCTGATGTGCTCTGCAATAAAGAAATTAAATTTAATGCTTTTTTAAATTACGCACTGGAACTCGGCGCCGATTATATTGCTACGGGCCATTATGCTCGCAATAAAATCGAAGGCAATGTCGGCCATCTTTATAAAGCCAAAGACCGAGATAAAGATCAAACTTATTTTTTACATGCTGTAGAACCCAAAGCCCTGGCAAAAACATTATTCCCTATTGGCGATTACACCAAACCAGAAATTAGAGAATTTGCAAAACAATTAGGCCTCGTCACCCAAGCTAAAAAAGACTCAACCGGTATCTGCTTTATTGGTGAAAAGCGTTTTAAGACCTTTTTAAAAGAATTTATTCTGGCAAAACCTGGAGAGATGAAGAATACCGACGGTACAGTATTAGGTACACACGATGGCCTTATGTTTTATACCCTAGGCCAACGACAAGGATTAGGCATAGGTGGTATGCATAGTTCTTCAGATGAACCTTGGTATGTAGTGGATAAAGATGTAGCAACAAATACCTTGTATGTAGCTCAAGGAAGCCACCATCCTATGTTGTATTCACAAGGCCTCATTTGCGGCCCCATACATTGGTTGGCTGAATGCAGTAACGAATTACCCCTTACTTGTTATGCAAAAACAAGATACAGACAACCTGAGCAAGGCTGTATGATTTCTCCTCCAGATAATGGCCAGCATTATGTGATGTTCTCAAGCCCACAAAGAGCGGTGACACCAGGACAATACGTGGTTTTTTATGATAAAAACCAGTGCTTGGGTGGAGCCACTATTGAGCACATTATTAGGTGAAGCAGTAATAAGCCACATGCAAACGTCATCCCGGATGGAAAGCACGCTATCCCGAACGGAAATCACGTCATCCCGAACGGAAATCACGTCATCCCGAACGGAAAGCACGCTATCCCGAACGGAAATCACGTCATCCCGAACGGAAGGCACGTCATCCCGAACGGAAGGCACGTCATCCCGAACGGAAGGCACGTCATCCCGAACGGAAGGCACGTCATCCCGAACGGAAGGCACGTCATCCCGAACGGAAGGCACGTCATCCCGAACGGAAGTGAG
>JARLJR010000025.1 GCA_031291095.1 Legionella sp.
TGGTATACAGCATTGATAAATTTACAAACCTCAAGAGGTTTCCATCCGGCTATGGAACCTATACCTGACCAGACTACAATAGCGGAAATTCAAAATATTATAGCGGATTATTATAACAATAATAGTCTTAATCTAAAATATGTTTTGCTGATTGGTAATTCTAGACATACTCAGATTTCTCCGGAGGTATATTTTGCTGACAGCGTTTTCTTTCCCTTCTATACGGTCCATTGCGATGCCTATTGGAATACTAATGGGTGGGACGTTGTGACTGATGATCCTTATACTTCAAATTTGACAAGCAGAGGACCTGTATATTTAGGAAGGGTACCAGTGAATTCAGTAACTGAAATAAATAACTATATCAACAAACTTCAGACCTATTATCAAGCCTCGGTAAATTATTCTTTAGCCAAAGACAGAGAAATTCTCCTAAATCTGGATGTAGATTTTCCCAATAACGGATGCCGCGGTTCTTTAGTAACAACCTTGAATAATAATCTAATCAATGGGCATATACCTGGTAATGTATCTAAGGCTGTCTTAAAAGTTTCAGAACATACAAATGGTAATGATGCTTTTACATATTCTGCAGCACGAGATAACCTATTTATAAGCACCTTAAATTCAGGTGCTTCTATCATGTCAATATTAAGCACTAATTGGAGCAGGGATACTCTAGGATCATGGTTCAACATACATAGTGCATTCAGTAGTCTTAATAATACAGTTATGCCTTTTCTTATAGGTACTAGTTGCAATGTTGGGGGTGTTAATGACTCCAATATAACGGACAATTGCATGCGGAAGCTATTAGTTTGTCCGGGGGGCGGTATTATTGGAGCGGTTGCACCTACAAGCGGAACTGAACAGCATATCAATGGAGATGTCTTAAATTTATTCCATGATTTAGTTTTTCAGACTATAACTCCAACCTATTCGGAAATATTACCAATATTAAAAAATTATCTTGCAACTAATGATCCATACTGGAGTTTTTACTATAAATCATTTATTTTTTTCGGTGATCCATCTATGTATCCCTCAATTTATAAACATATAACTACCGATCCATTGACTGCGACTACCTGGTCCGGGAATATTGTTTTAGATGGGCCAATTACCGTATCAGCAA
>JARLJR010000026.1 GCA_031291095.1 Legionella sp.
CAGTGTTGGAATCCCTAATGGTCGTTGCTTACCGTTAGCTTTGGGAATATACACGCGCCTTGCCGGTAGAGGTAGGTAGCTTCCTGTTAATAAATCATTTCTGATCTGATTAAGGTAATACTTAAATCCTCCGGAAGGTGTCGTTTGGTTATTCCATCTACACCAGGCGTATGAGCTCCCTTTGATGACATAGTAATCTTTGCTGCTTGTGATAACCATTCAGGATGACTAATAAGGCGCAGCAGCCGATCAACTCGTCGTGAGTTGCCAGATGCTGTCCATGTTGCTAATTTGCGTTGCATTTCGCTGATTATTAAAGGTCTTCACCTCATTAAGGTCAGTTAATCTGCGTACGCAGATTGGTTAAACTGCGCCCCTTCGCCATGTAATGGGACTTCCCCATCCCCGACTACTACGAGCGCTCCGCCAGTCTATATGGTCATCAGGGTCGTGCTCCTTTGGCATTCAATATAGACCTTCCCCGGTTTACCTATCTGAACTCAAACACAGTGGGGTGGATGCCGATCGCAGTCTTTGCCCTTGTCGTTCTGCAAGGTGATAACGCTTTGAATGCAGAATTGTGCTAGTGCATTCAACCATGCTGTCTGCATATATATCATTCAGCAAGTTGGTATTTCAGTTCGTACGTGTAACTGATCTACAGCGGTTATACTGCCTATTAATTCGTGTAGGCAGTGGCGACATTTCAGCCCATAGATGCGGGTTAATCGGTTCATGTTCTTCATCCTGCGTCTTCCATGACAATATTGGGTCGCTTCAGCTATTTTCTTCACCCACTCAATAACCTCCTGATGTTCAGGATCATCTGGTTTATTTCTCTGGCGTTGCTGATAACTGTAATATCCAGGCCGTGTAATGCCCAGGAGTTGGCATATTAAGCCAACTGGCCAGGTCTTCTTATTTTGGGCGACAAACGAATATTTTATTTCGTTTCTTGAGCAAAGAAGACTGCCGCCTTTTTTAAGATTTCCTTTTCCATTTTCAGGCGTTTATTTTCTTCCTGCTGGCGACGTA
>JARLJR010000027.1 GCA_031291095.1 Legionella sp.
ACTCTTGGGTATGTGGATATCTGAGAATGAGGGTGCAAAATTCTGGCTTAATGTCATGACCGAGCTTCAAAATCGAGGTATTAAAGACATTTTAATAGCCTGTATCGATGGACTCAAAGGTTTTGCCGAGGCGATAAATGCGGTTTTCCCCAGCACGAAAATTCAGCTGTGCATTGTGCATATGATCCGGAATTCGGTCAAATATGTGCCTTGGAAAGACTATAAAGCTGTCTCGGCTGACTTGAAACTCATCTACCAATCTGTCACAGAGGAGGAGGCTTTGCTTGCGCTAGAACAATTTGCTGAACGCTGGGATGAAAAATACCCGCAAATAAGTCGCTCATGGAATGCTCACTGGCATAACCTCAATACCCTGTTTAGCTACCCATCAGATATTCGTAAAGCCATTTACACAACAAACGCTATTGAGTCACTCAATAGCGTCATTCGAAAAGCAGTCAAAAAAAGAAAATTATTTCCTTCAGATGAGTCTGCTAAAAAGGTGGTTTATCTTGCTATAATGGATGCCTCTAAAAAATGGACAATGCCCATTAGAAATTGGAGACCCGCCCTTAATCGATTTATGATTGAATTCGAAGAGCGGTTGACAGAGTTTGTTTAACACAGGACAGTTACACAGAATAATTTACAGTCTCCATGGCATATCAAGTAAAGAGGATGTAATTAATATTTCTTGTGCACTCGTAAGAAATAAATAATTGAAATTTTCATCAGAAGGTTGGCTATAGTTTCTCCAGTGAATAAGTAAGTCAGTCCAATAATAAGCTGCCTCTTTATTCCCAGACAACACAGACTTGCCTAGAAAGAGTATAGTCGAACTTAAGTGTTCATTAAATGATCGAAACAAAATTTTATAAGAATTCCAACTTGGTATTTTCTCTATGAATGCTCTTAAATCGAATTTTAGTAAATGCTCCCATCCTTGAATAAATTTTTGAAGAGCATTTTTATGTAATCTTTCAAAATTTACATCTGATATAAATGCTTTCTCAGCGTTATGATTTCTCTCTAATTGTTTATTTGTTCTTTCCCACCAGTCATTTAATTTAAACCAGAGACATCCCTGCATATTAGTTATAGAATCTAACCCTATAATGGATTGATTTTTAGATATTTCTTTAGCTAAGTAGGCTGCAGCATAGCTACATTTCCCAAAAAAAGAGTCATTCTTTTCTAGTACAGTTAACGATGCGTCAAACAGTGTTAGATATTTTCTTGCCCATTCAATATGTAATTGTGTTCCAAACCAGTTTGATTCGACAATTGCATAATTTATAGGATTGCCATTATTGTCGGTAGTTTCGCCCAACTTTAATAAAAGTGAGTGTAGTTTTATAAGCTCACTAAATGCAGTATTAAAAAGCGATTCATTTAATTGATGAATTGTTATCGATATGTGTTCTATCAAAATTTCAATACTTTTGCTGCTGTTTATCTGAGTTATTTCATCTGTAGCTGGAGTAAATTTAAATGCGTACTTTACTGCAAATCGTTCTGCTGACGATAATGATAATCCGTCACTTATCCTACATAAGGCCACATTATTTTGGTATTCCCCCCCTAAACATAAAGGAAAAAAAATAATTGGTTGCTTTAAAGATTGTTCGGATGTTGTGATTTCAGGCTTTATATTTCTTTTTTTCCAGCTTTTTATTGCGAATTTTAATAGGTTTAGGTTGATATCACTTAAAATCATTGGCCGTTGGAGATGGATACAAATTTCTTCTTTACCTAAATCTGCACTTGAAGAAACGAATACCTGGGGTTTAATTTGCTTTCTAGTCATTATGATTTTCGTTATTAGCTAAATTTAAATATATATTACGTTTAAGATATATTTTTAATTCGTTTGGGTAAATTTTTGTCGCAATAAATTGTCTTAAAGCATTGTCGAAAAATGAGCGATTAACTAAATTTAGAGTGGTGAATGTAAAGTAAGCGATTAATATAAGGTTTAGCGTTAACCAAAACGTTTCTATGATCAGAGAAATGTTGCTTACAACAAAACCTTGAGAAACAACGGCTATAACTTCAATAATTGCAAGCCAAATTAGAAAGGAAAGGGAGCTTACGGTAATGAGTTTTACTTTTGTTTCTTCAAGAATGAAATTAATCATTTCTTCTTTAAGTTTATTATCTTTTAAGACGAATTCATGAATAGCTACTGCAATGGGTATAATTAATGCGAAAACGGTTGCTTGAATTGTTGCCATTATACTGTGAAGATTGTTTGCGCTTACTTTACTGTGAGATAAAATATAATTTGACAAGTCAAACCTACCCCAATAGGGTACATAAATATCAGTAAATGCGTTATTTACTAAAGTAATTGGAACTAATAATAAAAAAACCAATGAAATTAACATCAAGTAAATACGAGTGTTAAAGTAATTAAGAGCTCGATATATCCATTTATATCTATAATTTTGAAAAGAGGAGTTTTTCTTTTTAAGATTCGATAATTCTTTATCCGCTAATATATTAATACTTTTATATGACTTGGGAGTTAAGTAGATAAATACAATGGAAAGCCAGTCAGTAAGAAATTTCATAAGATTACAAAACCTCCATATTTGTTTCATTAATCTGTCTACATTGCGTCTACATGACTTTTTTGAACTTTCTGAAAACTATCGTAACTACTTGATTTTATTGGTGGGCCCACTAGGACTTGAACCTAGGACCAACGGATTATGAGTCCGCTGCTCTAACCAACTGAGCTATGGGCCCGGAAGAGGAGTTCATTTTAAACTTAAATTGAATATTGTTCCAGTTTTTTTAGTAAGTTTTTATAAGCAATTGGTTTTATGTGTTTTAAATGCTTTTTTGCGTGTGCTTTTGTGGGGCTGTATGTTACTTTGAACTATTAGTCTGTTTGAGGTAAATCATTATGTCTTTTGTTCGTCTTTCTAATAATGGCTCTACTCCTTTTGAGCGTTTGTTAGGGCATGCTCCCCATATTTTGGCGCAGTGGAATGGTTTGGAAGAGGTTTTTTTTAAGAGTTCAACCTTTGAGGATAATTTTTTAGAACAAGTGCGGCGGGCTTTGGCTTTTACGAATCAGTGTCAGTATTGTATGGCTAAGGCAGGACCTCCTGATAAGAATGTGGGAGAGGCTCGTTTGCTTGTGGCTTTGCGGTTTGCTAATAAATTTGCTATCGATCATAGTACGGTTAGTGAGCAGGACGTGAATTACTTAAAGGACTATTTTTCCGAAGCGGAAATTATTGAACTGATTGCTTTTTGTAGTTTTATTTCGGCATCACAACGCTTTGGGGCAGTTTTAGGACTTCAGGAAGCTGCTAAGTATAGTAATTGAAGGGGAGGGGAGTTAGGGCTCTCATTGCTGTTAAGTTAGGCTTATAAATTGTAGGTTGGGCCCATGGCCCAATGGCACTACCTTAAGCGAGTACCCGCAGAAATAACTTGTTTAATAACATGAATTTAAATGAAATCAGTTTCCTTTTTTATGTATGATTGTTTTGCGAAGAACCGCCATACAAAGAAA
>JARLJR010000028.1 GCA_031291095.1 Legionella sp.
AAAGTAACAACAACAAAAACACCAGGCGCACCGAAAAAGGCAGCCGCTGCTGCGGCAACTGCTCCTGGGGCATCAGCCCCCCAAATAAATGTTTTATCTCCACTCGAAATTATTGGTATCGTAAAGTCACTCAATGCAGCCTTTGCAGAAGGAGCTACTGACGAGGCCAAAGTCCATTTAAAAATTAATTTAGAAAAATTACTCAGCCATCCTCAGGCCATGCGTTATTTGTTTTATTCACCAAATTCGACCAATAATTGCTGCTTAGCCATGCGACTTTTAAGTACTGATGAACATAAGCAGAGGCTATTTAATTATTTACGTAACAATACTGCATTAAATAATTTACCAATTTATCCAAACGCTGATGAGCGCTCAGCCCTTCTTAATTTTCTTGCGCAAAGTGAAGAGGGAATTCTGTTTTTTAAAGAATTATTAGAAAAAACCGATAAACAGCGTTGTTCTTTTTTTTATAAATTGACTACTTCGAATAAGGGGCAAGCCCTCTTGAAACAATGGCTTCAGACCAATCCCCAGTTAGCCAAAAGCATTACCACTGAGATTTTGTGCTTGCCACATAGAAGTAATACAACTGCTTTATGCTATCTTGCAACGTCCTCTCATGGACAGAAAATACTTAATCTATTATTTCAAGAAAATCCTGATTTAATAACAAAAATTTCCGGCCAAGCCCTCTGTTTAGCGCTTACAGCTGATGCAGGTGCTAACGTAAATATTTCTCCTTTATGTTGCTTTGCTGCTACAAGTGAAGGGCAACAAACCCTAAAGCTATTACTTCAAAAAAAACCAGATTTAGCTATGGAAATCTCCGCCGAAGCCTTATGCTTACCAATTTCGGTTAAGGCTGGATCTCATGGAAACTCCACCCCTTTATTTTGGCTTACTGCTCTTGATACAGGACTAGAGATTCTAAGCCACTTACTTCAAAAAAATCCCCAATTGGCCCTGGAAATTACCGCTCAAGCCTTGTGTATGCCACTCACAAAAGAGGCAAAAAGTTACGCTGATACATCTGCTTTATATTGGCTTTCTGGCTCGAATGAAGGACAACGTATTTTAAAGTTAATCCTGGAAAAAAATCCTCAATTGATTAACAAAATCACCATCAAAGCCTTATGTTTGCCACGTCCAAGTGAGGCTGGAATTGAATCAGAAAATGCTTCATCTTTATATTGGTTTGCTGGTACTAACGAAGGCCAACAAATTCTTTCTCCGTTATTGCTAAAAAAGCATTCCCCATCGGACGTAAAGCTTATCGGTAAAGCCTTGTGTTTATCACGTACAACAAAAGCTGAAAATGATACGCGTACTACTCCTTTATATTGGTTTTCATCCTCTGAGAATGGACAAATTATTCTAAAAAAGTTACTGCAAATAAATCCTAAATTAGCCAGGGAAATCACCGGCGAAGCCTTGTGTTTAACACGCCCTGTTCAAGCAGGAATGAACACCACATACGCTTCGCCTTTATTTTGGTTTGCAGCGTCTGAGAGTGGACAAGATATTCTAAGCCTATTACTTCATGAAAATCCGGGGTTAGCCAAGGAAATTACTGAAGAGGCCCTCACTTTAACCATAGGTATGGAAACGACATTATCTCGGTTTTCTACAACACCCCGTGGACAGGAGTTATTACAAACCTTAGCCCGATTAAATCCTGCATTAGCGCCCGTTATAGCTTCTGCCCCGAGCCAATCCTCATCTCAAAATAACAAAAAATTAACTGACATTAATTTATTAGCACACTCATTTAATGAGGCTTCTAAAAAAGGGGCGACGGAACAAGGAAAAAAGAGTTGGCGGCAAAATCTAGCAAATCTTCTCAAGCGGGACATTGCCATCGATTATTTATTTTGTCCCTTAGACGATGACATCGATTGTTTGGCCCTACGCCTTCTAGATTGTGAAGCAGAGCAGGAATTCATTTTTGCTTACTTAGACACTCACTTAAAAACTAACTGTGAATTGTTAATAGATAAATTAGAAGGCGAAGAAGGAGCTTCTCTTGTTAATTTTCTGGCTCAAAGTCAAAAAGGAATTCTGTTTTTTAAAAAGTTACTAGATAAAACGTTCATGCTCAATGAACAATCTTGCTCTGTTTTTTATAAACTCTCTTCTTCAATTAATGGACAAGCGCTTTTAGAGCAAGAGCTTCAGAACAATCCCGAATTAATCCCGTGCATTAGTCCTGAAGCCTTATGCCAAGCCCACCCCAAAAAATCGAAGGATGATACAAACTCTTCTGCTTTATATGAGCTTGCCAAGTCTACTGAAGGGGTAAACGTTCTAAGTCTATTATTTCAATATAATCCTCAATTGGTTACAGAAACCATCATCAACGCTTTATGTTTAGCACGTCCAGCAGATGCCATGTCTGGAGCAAACACCTCTCCCTTATATTGGTTAGCGGCTTCTGATGAAGGACGAATAGTTCTGATTCAGTTATTGGAAAAAAATCCTCATTTAGCTACCAAAATTACCGGGGAATCCTTATGTTTAGCTCGTCCCGAAAATGCTGGAAATGACGCTAGTGAATCGCCTTTATATTGGCTTACTACCTCTGATGAAGGATTAAAAATCCTAAACTTATTACTGGATAACAATCCTCATTTAGCCACAGAAATTACCGGTGAAGCCTTATGTTTGATACGCCCAAAAGAATCGAGGGATAGCGTAAATGAATCGCCTTTATATTGGCTTTCTATGTATGATGAGGGAAAAAAAATTCTAAGCCAATTACTGAAAAAAAATCCGCGACTATCAAAGGAAATCACCGGTGCAGCCTTGTGTTTGGCACGCCCGCAAGAAGTTGAAGATGCAAACGAATCCTCTTTATATTGGCTTGCCAGTACGGAAATTGGATGCGATATTCTAAATCACCTACTTCATGAAAATCCTGAATTAGCTAAAGAAATTACCCCAGAAAGCCTATTCTTAAAAGCAGGCCAAAATACACCCTTTTCGTTACTTTCTGAAACAAATCAGGGACATCAGTTATTACGGCACTTGGCCCAATTAAATACAACATTAGCGCCTATTATTGAAAAAAACTTAACGTCAATGAACCATCTCACGTTAAGTTTTTTTCCACCGTCACCTGCAAATTTAACCACGAAAAAAGAAGATGAGCAGAGAATAAGCATGGTGAATCAATAATAGATAGAAAATCAGTGCAATTTAAATTGAATGCCCCCTCCGAAACAATGTCTAATTTTTTACCGTGCCGCCCCAATTTATGTAAGTTGTTTTTTTTATTAGATAAATTGACAAAATAAAAGGCGGCACGATACACTGCCGCCCCCTAAAGACAAATACTTGGCCAGAACAAAAAACGAAATCAACATTGAAACAAGATTTCTCATGTTGACTCCATCAAAATTTTTTAGAAATTAGATTTTGACAGGGAAATATAAATTTTTAACTGAAAGGATATCATAGCTTTGCAATCACTTAATCTACTTAAAACCGTCCAAAAATGCCCCTCATTATTGGAAGCATTTTCTGTTGAAGAATTAAGTAACCTATTTAGTTCCTGCAAAAAATGGCAAAAGTTCATCAAAAAGCAATACCAAGATTCCTGGCTTTTAACTGCTATTAATCCTAATGCAACATTACCATACAAAATTAACAACCCAATACTAAGAAAAGCAGAACAACAACATTTAGCTGATTATCTCCATAAGCTCAATAGCCTTAACCTCCCCCCCGAGCAACTCCCTTGGTTAACTAATTATGCGACACAATTTATTGAGTGGATGGAGCAATGCTCCTACCTAAAGCATTACGACCTAATTAATGAGCTGCTTCAGTTTGTAGGTAAAACTCCCAAAAAAAACACGCTTATAAAGAAAATATTTTCAAGCCCTTGGTGTCAGGAATTTACTCTAAACTCTTCTTGGATACCTCCGGAGCGAACAGATTTCATAGTTCCGTTTTATTGGTTACTCGCGAAATACAATCAAATAGAGTTACTGAAAAAGCTTAGAGCCCAGCAACCACAAACCCCCATTGACTTAAATGCAGCACCAACCGCCCCCAATCACCCTGACCATGGAATAACTCCAGCTTGGTTGCTCGCTAAATACAATCAAATAGATTTGTTGAATGACTTTAGTGCTCTGCAACCAGAAATAGCCATTGATTTAAATGCAGCGCCGACTAATCCAAATCATCCATGCTATGGAATCACTCTAGCTTGGTGGCTTGTTGCAAACAAGCAAATTGACTTCCTGAAACATCTTATAACCCTACAACCACAAACATTCGTTGATTTAAGCGTGGCACCAATTCAACAGGATGGTCAGTACCATGGCATCCCTGTCGCTTGGTGGCTTGCTGCAACCGATCTTGACTTGCTGGAAGACCTTATAGATCAACAACCACATGCAAAGCTTGATTTAAATGTGTCCCCTCCTGATCCCGAGAGCATAGACCATGGCGTCTCCCTGGGGTGGATGCTTGCCGGAAACAATGAAATTGAATTACTGCAAACACTTAGGAACCGACATCTCGAAACAGTCCTTAATTTAAATGCAGAACCAACTCACTCCAATCACTTATATCATGGGGTTACCCTGGCTTGGTGGCTTGCCAAACACAATCAAATCGAGTTATTGAGAGCGCTCATAGCCCAGCAACCGCAGGCAATCATTAATTTAAACGCGGCGCCCACTAATCCCGATCTCGAAGACTATGGGGTCACCTTGGCCTGGTGGCTTGTCAAACACAATCAAATTGACTTACTGCAACAGCTCAAAGCCCAACAACCACAAACAACTATTAATTTTAATGCGGCTCCCACTAATTCCGATAATGAAGACTGTGGAATCACCCTGGAACAGATGCTTGACAGCAAGCAATTGGCTTCATTATCTTCTTCCTTTCTAACAACCTTTTCTTTTTTCAATACAACAACGAATAACACGAGCAATAATTCAACCTCTAATAAACCTGAATCTGAAAATACAGAAATGAGCCCGTGAAATAAACAAAAGAAAAGTTCGGCGTACCGCGGCACATCAGCATTATAGAGCATCAAGTAATAGCAACCCATGTGAGACATATCAAGCCAAATAGACTCATTAATTTACATTTAACGCACTTCATTATTGCAACCAATTTGACCTTAATGCAAAATATTTATACTACACTTTGATAAGTAACTTAATAAAGCAAATCGTTTGCTCTGGAGACTTATGACGACGTATATATTCCCAGGACAGGGCTCCCAATCTCTAGGTATGGGAAAAGACTTATTTAATGATTTTACCCTGCTCATTAATGAGGCAGATGAAATTCTTGGCTATTCCATCGCCCAATTGTGCTTGGAAGATCCGCAAAAAATGCTAAATAATACCCAATACACCCAGCCCGCACTGTTTACTGTAAGCGCCCTATCCTTCCTAAAGAAATTACAAGAAACCGATAAACAACCTGACTTTCTTATGGGACATAGCCTAGGTGAATATAATGCCCTATTTGCTTCCGGAGTATTTGATTTTGCAACCGGATTACGAATTGTCAAAAAGCGCGGTGAACTAATGAGCGCAGTAAATAATGGGTCTATGGCAGCGGTTATTGGAAAAAATGAGGGCGAAATTGAGCGAATTTTGCAAGAAAACAACTTAAATGCCCTGTCCATTGCTAATTATAATTCCCACACTCAAATCGTCATTTCCGGTCCTAGACAGCTTATTGAGCAAGCAGGAGCCATTTTTAACAATAGTGGGACCCTCTATATTCCACTAAATGTGAGTGGTGCCTTTCACTCTCCAGAAATGGATGACGTCAAAAATCAGTTTACTGAGTTTCTACAACAATTTAATTTTTCAGTCCCTAAAACACCAGTAATCGCGAATATTAATGCCATGCCCTACAAAGAAAACAATGTTCATCATAATTTAGCCGAACAAATAAACCATCCTGTACGTTGGACTCAGGGAGTGGAATACTTGCTAGCTCTTGGAGAACATGATTTTGAAGAGATTGGCCCTGGTGTGGTATTGCGCGGTTTAATTAATCGAATTAAAAATAATCAATAAATCATATCTCCTTACCCTACAGAATAGTGTCATTCCTGCGCAAGTGGGAATGACATAACCCCAAAAATCCTCGCCAAAAGTCTATAATTTAGATATGTTGTTCAATATTAAATCAAGATATTAATCTATAAAGTGAGACTTATTATGAAAACTTTATACGAGCCAATTGGAAACGGAAGAGCAGGCCAACCTAAACTACACAGTGATATTTGTCGTTGTACTTTATGCATGCAAAGTAAAATACCGGATGAGATTGCTCAAGAACATACCAAAGGTTTAAAGGCGACCATGGTTGATAGGAGAGATCCTGATATAGAAGGCAGTAGACCTTTAATGAAAGCAACCCAAGCCCATGCCATTCTTAAAGCAGGAACTACAATAAACATGCTGGAAGCAACAGGAATTGCTGAGGAGCTTTTGCCTGATCGAAGCGGCAACATCAAAATAACTGCTCCTAATGAGTTAACAATAAAGGCTGCGTGGAAAAACAAAAGTGAAGAAACAGCCAGAAGCGGGCGAAATGCCAGTGTTTTTGGTAATTTAGGAGTTTTGTTAATCCCTCCTAGCGTGAAAATTATTGATATTCCCAAAATGAATGCGCTGGCAGTGCCTTACACATTATTAGAGAAATATGGCGCAGAACTTATTCCGCTGAGTCAATCCTTTACTTTAGATGCCGTAGAAGATGAAGAGTTAGAAAATCTTTATCTGGTACAATATGATTGGGATCCGGATTACATTCAAAACTATGTAATGAAACTACAAGGTGGTGGCGGTTTATTTGTGGAAACGCACCCCTTCCCTCATGTATTCACGCCCTTGTCTCCTGACTGTAAAGGCGCATTAATTTTAGGCGTCGACCGGCATGATGGTACTTTTGATTTTGCTGCCTTTGAAATACCCTTTGGTTATACCATGAAAATTGGCAGTAATGTGATTCATGGAGATTCCTTCTTTGTTGGCCCTTATGCCATCGCCTTAACCGAAACCGAACTAGCTGATTCGGTAATTTTAAAACAAGAAACACCCGAACGTGATGTACAACATGTCATTCAAACCTCTGTTCCCATATTCTCATTACCCTTATTAATGGAGCATCGATTATCCTCTGAGGTTAATGAGCGAATGCAAAAATTAAATAATGAACTGATGGTTAAGAAAATTCGCCATGAAGGTGCTACTGGAAAGGGACTTGGTTTTTTCCAACATTTACCTGGGGAAGTACTGTCTGAGGTACGTGATTTATCCCATGAAGCACAAGAAGCTTATGACCAACGATACGGATTAGTACCTTATATATCGAAGTAAGCGGGCCCAGTCTGGCCTACATCTACCAAGGATGGCATATCTAAATCTTACTTCTTCTCTTCTTCATCCTTTGGAGGCTGAGGCGCAAACTTCTTAACTAATTTATCAGCCTCTTTTAAATCTTGTTCAGATAATTTACCTTTTAGCTCCTTCAGCTCTTTAAGCGCTGGGGGATATTTACCAGTAGCGGCCAACTTATACCATGCATAAGCTGTAACCCAGTTTTTTTCTACCCCAAGGCCTGCCAGATACAAATAACCTAATTTAGCCTGCCCCATCGGATTGCCTTGGGCCGCAGCCTTAGTAAACCAATAAGCAGATTGTTCGTAATCTTTATCTACTCCGGTTCCTGTCAATAATAATTGTCCTAATTGAGCCTGGGCATCCGCCTCTCCCGCCTGAGCAGCGATTTGATACCAATAAGCAGCCTTTTGTGGGTCAGCCTCAACACCAAGCCCATTTAAGTAGTAATAGGCTAAATACTCTGCTGCTTTAGGATGATTTTGATTAGCTGCTTGGGAGAACCAATAAAAAGCTGAGCTGTCGTCCGCCGCAACCCCGGGTTGCTGTCCAGTATAAAGCAAACCTAGACTATATTCCGCTCGCGCATCCCCCTGCTCTCCTGCTTTTTGATACCAATAAAGGGCCTGACTCACATTTTTCTCAGTACCAATACCCATAATATAGGCATAGGCAAGATTGACTTGAGCCCTGACATAACCTTGCTGTGCTGATTTTTTAAACCATAACAATGCAGTTTTAGGATTCTGTTTAACACCATCTCCCGTAGAATACATTAATCCTACGTTACGTTGCGCCACGGAATTACCTTGCTGCGCGGCTTTCATATACCATTTGAAGGCCTCGCCAAAATTCTGTTTCACTCCCTCACCCAAATCATACAGAAACCCTAAGCTTAATTGGGCTAATGCATAATTTTTATCTGCTGATTTTTGATACCAAGTTAATGCTTCGGCGGGGTTTTTATTGATACCCTGTCCATATTGGAACATACGTCCTACCAAATACATTGCTTCAGCATTCCCATCCCGAGCTGCTTGCATCAAATGGGGGTAAGCTGTAGTGTAGTCTCCGTTTTCAAAGGCTGTAAAACCAACAATCTCATCTGCATACGCAACATTTACCATTAATAATGTTGCGAGAATTAGATTGCGCATACCGACTCCATTCATGTCCTTATATTAAAATAGTAGAGTATTGAACCAACAAAGCAAGTATTTAAACTCACGAAGGGTTTGTTCACAATGACAGTAACGGGTTTAAATTAAAAAATGGAACTCTAGATATTAGTTATATTGCGGGAAATGTAATGCGAAGCATCTCAGAGTTCCGTGCCACACACTCCTGGGTTAATAGTATGGACCCTACCCTTTAAAAAGGCTTCGAATCGAGCCAGAATGAAGGTGTAATAACGTCATTCATAAAAAGAGAGGGTCCATATGAACAATATTAAAGTATTAGGTATCGATTTGGCAAAGGATGT
>JARLJR010000029.1 GCA_031291095.1 Legionella sp.
CAAACTCTTATAAGCATCGGCGGGTCTTGTCTTTTTTCTATCTCGGATGTCAGATTATTAGGAAAGAAATAAAGTTCAATTGTGAGTGGGGCTTAATTTTAAAGGAGCACAATATATGCTCCTCTTAATTAAAAAAAAAAAACGAGTCGATCCCTCAGGCCCATGGCCCGACGTTTCTTGCCATGGACCTCAATGCACTTATTGCGAGGATGTCAAAACGGTGCAGCTCTCTAAAGCAGGGCGATGATCGGAGTTAAGACTATTTTCTCCACTCAACTCCGTATCAAAAAATCTTAGTCCAATTTTAGAATTATTAGGTTCGGGAGATTTTTCTGATGTTGGTAATCGAGTATTATTTTGTGGTGTATTTGGAGTATGGTTTGGATTGTCTATCAATGGCTCCATCTGTGAAGAATCTTGAGCCGATTTTTTACTATGAAACACAGCAGGCCAAGTAAACGCTATCGATACGAATACCAAAACGACAGGAGACAATATCGCCATGGTAACCGTTAATGCAAATTTTTCCCCTATTGCTTCTCCCAGCGTTTCCCCAACATGAATTCCGCTTCGAATTCCACCAGCGACAGAATAAGCAAGAGAATCACCTATTAAAGCACCTAATTTGAGCAGATTGATGGCTCCATGCTTTATCTTTTGTGCTTTAGTTAGGTTTTCTTCCGGTGGCTGATATATTGATCCAAATTTTTCTTTTAAATCAACATACGTTTTCGGGTTAAAAACTTTATAAACTTGTGAAAAAGTATTAACAACCATAGTGGTCGAAGTGCATATCATAGCAAGAATATGGGCTAAAAAAGTACCAGAATTCGCACCTATAGCATCGAAAAACCGATTAACCCCTGATACAGTAGTAAACCAAGTTAGTGTCGCATAAACAGCTAAAAAGACCGTACTTACAGCCCCTAGTAAGATACACCGTAAAAGACCATAGGGTTTTTGATAAGCTTCAATAAAAAGATTTTTAAATTTTGCATAATTTTCACGTATGCCTACTGCCTGAAACGAATAAAAAGAAATCGCTGCAACCACCGATAAGCCAATCGTAGCCGCTAAAACCAGCGGGGTAGAGGCGAGCGCACCTGCCCCCAAAAAGTTGAGAAGCCCTACGAGACCAGCATATCCAGAAATACCTGCAGAAATACACGCCAGCAAGGTCACAATACCAAAAAATAATTTCTGCCCTTTATCTAATATCGTTTTTTCTTTTGTATTTTCTTCAAGGGTCTGCAACGTTTTTTGCTTTTTAGGTTGAAAGCCAGCGCTATCAAGCATGGCTTGCCCACGACTTAATAAACAAACTACTCCGTTACAGCAGGAAAGTACTATCGCTAGGCCCAGGCTAATGGCAAAGGGGGCGCCTAAAGTACTTAATAAACCTAAGCAAAATACCATACAAAGTGCCATGGAGGTGACGACCTTGCCAATGACTAATGGCACGCCTTTCAGTAGCCTCTCTCTATTTTGAGCGGGGGTTCTTGCAAATTCTTGGCCATTGCTAGAGTAAGTAGCAATTTGTAAGACCTCTTTTTTAGATAATCTTTTTCCACCCGCAAGTATCTCTCCCCATTTAAAGGTAAGGAAACTCCAAAAATGGTGGGAAAACGGCCGTTCTAGAAGATCTGTTACTCGAAGATCCCCATTTAGAATGGCTCGTTGAACTGTTGCCGATTCTTCTTCAGTAAAGTGATATTGGTCGAATGACGCAATCATCCACTCTTTTTGAGTACGATACTTCCTACTTAAAACCATTAAGACTTCAGGATGTTTATGAATAGAAAAATCGATTTGCTCTTGTTCTAATAAACGTACAATTTCTTTCATTCCTATAAATCCCTTTTTAATGCAAATCGCCTAGTTTATTTATAATTTGACAAGAATTCCATTTAAATTTGTAATTAATCATCATTAGATATGAGGCCGCTATCATTTTCATTAGAAAAATTTGACATACTGTGCGAGTTACATTCTAATCTTATTTTTTATCATGATATGGACAATCATGTCATTTTTGAATTTTTTAAAACCGGCTCCTTATCTTGATGAAGTTCAGGATAAAAATGCTATTAAACAGCAATATCGTTATTGGCGCATTCGCACTTTTTATGCAATGTACATCGGGTATGCTTTGTTTTATTTTACGCGAAAAAGCTTTACCTTCGCGATGCCTGCATTACAAAGCAACCTGGGGATGACTACTACTGAACTAGGGCTAATTGCTAGCATTTTGAGCTTAAGTTATGGTCTCAGTAAGTTTTTGAGTGGAATTCTTGGCGATAAGTCAAATCCTCGTTATTTAATGGCGATTGGGCTCATTTTGACAGGTATTTGTAATATTCTGTTTGGATTGTCTTCCACGTGGTGGTTATTCGCTATTTTTTGGGGGTTGAATGGTTGGTTTCAAGGCTGGGGGTGGCCTGGGTGTACTAAATTATTAACCCATTGGTATTCGCAATCGGAACGGGGCCGTTGGTGGAGTATTTGGAATACATGCCATAACGTGGGTGGTGCATTAATTCCTGTGATTGTTGCCGCGTGCGCGCAGTATTTTGGCTGGCGTTCAGGCATGTTTGTACCGGGGATCATCTGTATTTTAGGAGGGTTCTTTTTAATCAATCGCTTAAGAGACACTCCGCAGTCGCTTGGTTTACCTCCGATAGAGCAATATCGGGAAGATTCTTCTGGCTCAGCAAATCAGCCCCAAGAAAAAATAGAACTCTCAGTCAAAGAAATCCTTTGGACTTATGTGCTAAGCAACCCCTACATCTGGATCCTGGCTATTTCTTACGTATTTATTTACATTGTGCGAACGGCCCTTAATGACTGGAGCATGCTGTACCTAATTGAGGTAAAGGATTATTCTTTACTCACCGCGGGTAGTTGTATCATCTGGTTTGAAGTGGGCGGTTTTTTCGGAAGTCTGGCTGCCGGCTGGCTTTCAGATAAAGTATTTCAAGGTAAACGTAACCCCATAAATATTCTTTTTACTGCAGGTGTATTTGTTACTTTGCTACTATTTACGGTGACTAAAGGATATACGCCATTCCTTGATTCCTTATTCCTTTTCTTCTTTGGTTTCTTTATCTTTGGACCCCAAATGATGATTGGTATGGCCTGTGCAGAGTTATCCCATAAAAAAGCCGCGGCAACCGCAACCGGCTTTGCCGGATTTTTTGCGTATTGTGTAGGTGCCGTTCTGGCGGGCGCTCCGTTGGGAGCTGTTATCAAAAATTACGGCTGGGATAATTTCTTCCTCACCTTATTTATTTGCTGCTTGGTGCCATTCTTACTGATGCTACCACTCTGGCATGTAAAATCTCCTCCCAAGGATCGTAAATCAGAGTTTTCAGGCAAATCTGAGTTTGCCTAGTAGTTCGGGCCCAGGGCCCGACATTTCTCGCTCTTTCTCAAAAAATCCAATAAATTTAATGGAGCATCAGATTCTTAAATCCGAAAAATACGGTAATTTCTTTACGAAGACGGTCCCGTAGCTTTGATGAAGCATAGTGTAATTTGAGTATTTTTTTTGTTACCATGAAATCATGAAACTTTATTTTGACAAGCACATTGACTTAAATCGTATTGGTATCACCAAATATCATAACGGTATGATGCTCTACGATAGTCTCGATAGTAGCCACAATTTATTGATAAAGTTTACGGCACTTTTTGCTTTGCCTTATAGCATTTATTTGCTTGATTCCACCGGAGCGACTTTAAAAATCAATGAATTGGGCGCCCATATTTGTGGTTTTACTTCTCCAGAGCAAGCAAACGGAAAAACCCTCTTCGATGTTTCACTGGGGAATAGTGCCAAAGATTTATTAGACAATTGTAGCTCCGTATTGCAACAAGAAGCCGTGAGGCTCTTTGATGAGTTTAATTTGCGCTGCGATGGTAAAAACTTACATTTTTTATCGATTAAATTTCCTTGTTATGATGCCAAGCAACAATTGCAAGGAACCTTGGGTATCTCTATTGTAATCGGGGAACACTCTCTCGCAGAGGCTATAGTTCATTTGACAAGCTTGGGATTATTACCGGAAAATACGTCACCTAATCAAAGCCTTCGCTTAAACCTTCAGGCGGTTTCTTTAACTCCCAGAGAGCAAGAGTGTCTGGAATATTCCACTAAGGGTTACACCGCGAAACAAATCGCCAAAAAACTGCAAATCTCGCCAAGGACTGTAGAAGAATATTTAAATCAGCTTAAAATAAAATTTAATGTGAGTACTAAGCAAGAATTGATTCAAAAGGTTTTGAGTTCCTAAGTTACCCCGTATTCAGTACGGAGTGTTAGATTAAATTTCCTCAGTAAACTTAGTTCTAATAAATTAACTTGGGAAATAAAAAAATGAATCCATCAGCACTTGCAATATTAGAACAAATTATTATCAAAAAATGCCTTTTAAATAATTACCCTAAAAAGGGTGTTGTTTTTCTCGCTATTGATGCCTTATTCAATGATTCTAAGTCAAGAAAAGTAGTGGCAGAAGCGGTACGCACAGCCACTAAGAATCTAGCTTTTGATTCGACAGCGGGTATTGCTTCACGAGGTTATCTTTTTTCTGGAATGATTGCCAACCAATCACATGGAATTGGCGAGCAATTAATACAAAAAGTAAAATCTAAAGGCGATGCGCATTTTGTTCAAATAGATACTAGTACAGAATATTCCGCTGATGCCTTACAGGCTCTTAAAGGCACAATACAGCCAGGAAAAAAATACCTACTCACTGATGATTTAATTGCTACTGGCGGTTCAGCCCTCACTGCAATTGAATTGATTCGGTCTTGTGGCGGTCAGGTGGATACCCTTTTTGTAATGACAGAATTAGTTGACTTTAATGCCAGAGCTAAATTAAAAGAAGCCGGTGTCGAACTCATTAGCTTATTAAAATTTAGCAACACAGATTTACAAAAATTATTACTCATTCAAAAATGTTATCATCCAGCTTCGCCAGCACCTATAAGTTATCAATTATCTCAGCATGCGCAAGCTGCTGATGCCTTTGATCAGACCGAACTTAAAGTCCATTTAGCTTCAACATCCCCAGTGAAAAAAGAAGCTGCACAACTCGTTTGTCAAGGATTGTTTGACCCCTTAGCTATAGAGTTAATTGAGTATGAGGCAGAGTCCCATGTTTCCAAACAACCTAGGGGTTATGAAGAAACTAAACAAGGTGCTATAAACAGATTAGCAGGGATGACATATTCTAATGCAAGTTCTAGCATCGCGGTCTCCATGGAAAACGGACTGCGTTATTCCGAAGAAGAGGGCTGCTATTATGATTTTGTGCATGTAGTAGTGAAACACGGCGATAAAACCATACACCATACCCAAGATTGTTGCAAAGTTGCCACAGATCTAATTGAAAAGATTAACCATGAAGCTCAGGAAACTTGGGGGGAGGCAGCCAAACGTTTAGGACTTGCGCAGCAGGCCAATGATCCGCATAAAGAAACGCTCTTTGGCGGGGTTTCCAGATCTGAGCATTTATTCCAAGCTTTAACGCGAGCTCTAGGTGCATTAAAACCAGAACTCATGAAACATAAAACGGTGCCGATGGAAGATGTAAATGCCTGGGTTAGTCTTAATGAAGCAAGAGGACTTAGCAGTTTTGCTAAAAGAGGTATTTTCTTTAAGAGTCCAAATCCCTCTCCCATCATGCCATCTATTGATTTATACAATCATGGCTGCCCAGAGGCTTGGAGTTCTACAACAGCTGCCAAAACAGAATTTAAAATCTTTTCTACGGGAGATGCCTTTTCTATCTTACCTCCAGATATTAAAATTAAAAATGCCCCGATAACCATCCATGTAGGTCTTGACCATCCCCAATATTCACCTTTGGTATTAATCCATGAAGCTTTGCAATTGTGCCGCAGTGCTTATGAGCACGGGGCTGGAAAAATTAGCATTGCCTTACCTGAGCAATTTCATCCGATTATGCATCATAATGATTTCAATCTATTGTTACTGCGTTTATTCAAGGCCAGCGGTGCGCATAAGGTTTATTTTTATGATAAAAATTACAATGGAACCTTAGAGCATGCGAAAAGTCATTATCAAATTAGTAGTGAGTCCTTAGCGAATTCATTTCAGGCTACATCAAAACCCAGCTTAGATGCTCAAATGATGCAGAATATGCGCAATAGTTATTTAGAGCGTGCGTGCATTAAATTTGGTGTAACTCCTGAGCATTCTCCAGCACCATTTTCTCCTGAAATTAAAGAGCCATCCCATATATTACTCTGCGGGTCATCCAATAAAGCTCTAGCGCAAAAAATTGCCGAAAGCATGCTTGCTCGCGGGGAGATAGTACAAATTTACGATATCGAGGGTAAAGGAGAGCAGGCAGTTATACCGGAGGAGGTAAAAATCTGTGGTGCAACAGTTACTATAGTGCAGTCCACTAGACCTAGTTCTGATGACCCAAGTGAAAGCCAAGAATATCAAACGAATGGAAACACTTCTTATTTTTTTGAAACCTTGATGATTGCAAGACAAGCCCATTTGCGTGGTGCAGCAGAGATTAATTTAATTAATCCTTACCAATTTAATGCACGCTCAGATAAAGCAGAAAACAATGCTAAAGGAAAAACTGGGGCTTATGTACAGCATAATGGTGATTTGCTCAAGGCTGCAGGTGTCACTAAATTAGTGACTTCAGAATGCCATGATCCACATACTTTATCGGGGACTTATACAGCCAAGAGTATGCAAAGCTCAGCAGTGCCTGCTCTGACCGTTATTGCGAAACAAGTAGCGCTAGATTGGTTAAAAGATTCTAAACAAGGGCAATTACGTCTGGTAACGCCTGATGCAGGGGCAACCAAAAGAACGAATGAGTTGACCGATAAATTACAATCCATATTAGGTAAAAAGCTCTGTGCATCTCGGGTTTTAGGTGAAAAACAAAGAGCATCCCACGAAGACGATAGTGCTTTGATTAAAACTATGAATTCTGGTGGCGTAGGGATTAATGCCGCGGATAAATATTTGATTACCGATGATGAAACGGCAACTGGAACCACCTTATGTCAGGCGATTACTAACCTGAAAAAAAGCGGCGCGCAGGATATTGCGGTAATCGTTGTACATAACAATATGCCATTGGATTGGCTCCAACGTCAATTGTGCTTAGCTAGATTTTTGTACCTCGGCGTGAATGACTTGCATTTTAGCGACTCTCAAGAAATGGGAACTTTAGCCAAAAGTTATGAAGATATGATCCAAACTTATGCGCAAAAAACTCATTTACCGCAGGAAGAAGTTGAGGCACAAGCTTTAGCATGGTTTAAGGCCAATCTTGGCGATAGTGGGGATATAGCCGCAAATTTTTCGACTTTCAAATCGATGTTTGCCCAGTTTGATGCAAAAATCAGGGTGCATTCCTTGGCAGATAAATTTGCGAGTAGGGTGGTGTGCCCTGGGGTAGAACTACCCATGAAAATTGCAAGTAATGACGGTATTGGGTTTTTCTCTTCTAAGGCTAGCGCCGAGGAAAGCTCTTCAGTTCAGCACTCTTACGCTAGGCAATAAACCTCAATCAAAACGTAGGTCGGGCCCATTGCCCGACGTTTCCATTCCTCACCACCTTTCTAATCTTTTTAAGAATTCTTTTTCAACAGATGAATGAATATTTGAGGAGTGCCCATTTGATGGTTGAAATTATTAGTTAGCCTATTAGGTCAGCTCTATGAAATAAAGGTTGAATGGCAAGAGGAAATGTCGAGCCATGGGCTCGACCTACGCTTGCTAATTTATTTGAGAAAAATCGTGCAAATTTTACAGTGATTTCCCTATTGTAATACTTGCTCAATGAGCATAGAGTGGCATGGATTTTAACGAACTGTTCTTTAATCGCCACTTTGGTGGTGGAGGAGTATGAGTTAATTATCTTCATATTAGTAGTTATTAAAAACGGGGGAAAGGTGGAATCAGCGCGAGAGAGGAATACTAAGAATGGAATAGAAGCTTCGCAATTGAGGCATTTATCATTTGTAGATCCTAACGGTTATATTTGTAAGCAGTGCAATGTTACTGTTACTCCTTGTTCTTATCATACTGATAATAAAAAACGTCCTTATTTCAGAGTTGACAAGAATGGGCATGAGGATAATTGTGACATGAAGCCTGATAGTGAAACAATAAAAAAAATACGCTCTGGTTCTAGTGCAAACTCAGAAGGGAAATCACTTGATTATCCCAGTAAGCTTTTGTTGAGGAATACAAAAACTACAGCAGATGCGAATTCTAATACATCTGCACCAGTAAAAAAATCTATATCCGTTCAAGCTGAGACAAGTGAAATAATAACAAATAAGCCCCATCATTCCACAACTGGGCAAATACAAAAAATTTGTAATTATTTTATTGAAAATCCTTCTTCTTCTAAGCGAAAACAATCTTTAGTTATACCCGGTGTTTCCAGTAGAACTTATAGAACTGTGTTCAGGCGGTTAGAAGAAAAAAAAATTATACCCTATACAAAAAGGAAGATATTTTATGCTCCACTTAGTTGGACCGCATCAATAGAAAATAAAACCGAAAATTATTTGGAAATCCTGTTGAACTATGGGCGGTGGGAGCAAAAGAAATTAATCCCTTATAGAGTAAGATTTTATTGGCAAAATTGGGGGAATGACGCAAAAAAGACTTCTTTTTTTGAAGAATTGGAGTTTGCAAGATTAAAAACCGTAAAAACGCATGAAAAGAAGAACGAAGAGAAAGGGTGGCTTTTTTTTGTAGGAGAACAAGAAGAACATGGAGATGAAGACCAGTTACGAACTTTTCATGTAAGAGATGAGAGGTTAATATGCTATTTCATCGCTGATGTTTTACATGAGAAGTCATTGCTTGAACATAAAAATTTCTCTCCTCTCTAAATCTAATGATGTGGAGTAATCGAAGTTTTTAACGGATATTTGTTGTTAATTATCGTGATGATTTATTTCTGAGTGTCTCAAAAGTGTCCCACGGGATAGTGGTTTTGTTTTATTTTTAAACTTTGCTACTTGTAACTACTCCATTTTTGGTGGGACCACTAGGACTTGAACTTAGGACCAACGGATTATTAGTCTGTAAAATAGGGGTTTTAGCCACTTTTACCAACTTTTAAATTCTTTCAAAAACCTTTTAAAATCAACGTTTATAAGTCATAATTTGCCATATTGGAATTTATTTAGTTTTAAATAAAGTGTCTACATGGCGTCTACATGGAATTTTAGAGGTGAATTATGGCAGAAGTTGAAAAGGGTACTAAATTAACCAAAACCATCGTTGATAAACTCGAACATGTTCTCGGAAAAACCCAAACTTTTTATCGTGATCATGACTTAAAAGGCTTTGCTTTAAGAATTACTTCAGGTGGTGTCAAAAGTTTCATCGTTGAAACTAGAATCAATGGTAAGGTAAAAAGAGTCACCTTAGGCAAATATGGCAACCTGACGGTGGAAGAAGCCAGAAAACAAGCCAAGAGTCTTTTGGGTAGTGTTGCCAGAGGTGATGATCCCATTGCCGAAAAGAAAACCAAAAAAGTTCATGCCATGACTTTACAGCAGGTGTTGAATGACTATCTCAAAGCAAGAAAAGATTTAAAGCCACGTACCTTAAACGATTACCAATGTGTGCTGCATGAAGTAGTACCTGACTGGCTTGATAAACCGCTGGTAAATATTACCCGAGAGATGATTGCAAAACGACATACCAAGCATGGCCAGGGGAATAGTAAAGCACGTGCCAATAATGCCATGAGGGTATTAAGAGCCATTTTTAATTACGCCATGTATGAATATCAAGATGGCAACGGACATCCAATTATTACTATTAACCCAGTCAAATACCTCTCGCATACCCGGGCATGGTATCGAGTAGATCGAAAACAAACAGTCATCAAGCCGCATCAATTAGCTGACTGGTATAAAGCAGTCATTATATTGGTGGAAACTGACAACTACCGTAATGCCTTATTGTGGCATGATTATTTTTTATTGCTCTTGTTTACCGGCATGCGAAAAATGGAAGCAGCCTCTTTGCGTTGGGAGGATATTGATCTCAAATCCAAAACCATCACCTTGCAAGATACCAAAAACCACGAAATCCACACACTACCTATGTCTGATTTTATCTATGAGTTAATGGAACGCAGAAGCCGCAATAAAACCAGTGAATTTGTATTCCCTGCTGAAAGTAAAACTGGCTATATCTATGAACCTAAAAAAGCAGTGAATAGGGTGGTTGAGTTATCTGGCGTACCATTTACCTTGCATGATCTTCGTAGAACTTTTGCAACTATCGCAGATAGCCTGGATTTACCTGCTTATGCTTTAAAGAGACTTCTTAATCATAAAATGAATAATGATGTTACAGCAGGGTATATCATGAAAGACGTTGAACGGTTGAGGAAACCTATGCAACAAGTAGCTAATTTTATACTTGAGCATATTATGACGACGGCTGAGTTATGAATATCAATGAACTAATAGAGCACTGGAAACATCTCTTACCGATAATACGTGAGCCATAAATTCGGAAGATTATGATTAGCTGGCTGGTCTTCGGCTCCGTTTCTATATGTCATAATATTTTGTAGAATATTGCAAGTTTTTGAAATTAGAGTTTTTATGATTGGCCATAAATTTTGCGATCCTAATAAATATAGTAGAAACAATGCACTACAATACAATTTTGCTATGAAATTGCTAAGAAAAATTTCATTTGATAAGAAATCCAGAGTATTAGACGTTGGGTGTGGTGATGGAGTGATTACCAATGAAATTGCTGAAATTGTTCATGAAGGTTGTGTTATTGGTACTGACATTTCCGAACAAATGATTGAGTTTGCTTCTAAAAAATACATGGATCAAGATAATCTGCGTTTTTTAACCATGGATGGCAGTAGAAATATTTTTAGAGAACAATTCGATGTTATTACTTCTTTTAATTGTCTCCATTGGATTAAAGATCAGCAAAATACTCTATTTGGGATAGAAAAGTCAGCAGCATATGGTGCTCAAGTAGTTCTTCTTTTATCGCATAAAAAATCCTTATATCATCTGGTCTTGGATAAAGTTTGCTCTAGTAGTAAATGGAAAGATTATTTTATTGATTTCGTAAGCCCTCGTTTATTTTTTGATCCACATGATTACAAAGAAATGATTGTTAAATCAGGATTAGAAGTAGTTGACTTATCAGAGGAAGAAATGACTTATTCCTTTAAGTCAAAAGAACAACTTAAAGATTTTTTTAGTGCTGCAGGATCTCAGATAAAACAAATTCCTGAAAACAGGAAATCTGAATTTTTGAATGACTTTGTGACTGAGTATCTGAAGAAAGTGGTCTGTTCTCAAGAAGATTTAATCCCCGTTAGTTTTTGGTGCTTACAAGTTATAGCAACCAAACCAAACCCTAACTTAATGAAAAGAGCTGATTTCGATAGTCGACCATCAAATGATGCTAATTCAAACATGATATCATTTGATATTAACATGGTGTGATATTTGGTAATGATTTAATTATTAAGATATTCATTATAATAGTATCGAAGCCTATCATTCAGAATATGGGTTTAAAATAAAAACGTAGATTGAGTAATTTATAGATTAGATCTTTATTTCTTCAATCTAAACAGTAGCGCAATTCAATGTTTTAAAAATATGCTCATTAGTATATTCATCATATTTATATACAGAAATCATATTTTTGTTCAAATAATTGAATAGCTCATATGATCTTGCTTCTTTGCATATATATGTAGATTGATAAACAGGATAATAATCTGTCATAAGTGCAATGTTGCGAATTATAGCCTTATGGTTAATTAAGCCTGCTAGAGGATACATCAGCATAACAGAAACAGCCAAAATAGTGGCTCCAAATCCTATATGAAAGAGTTTATCTCGACATTCCTTAGATTTTTCCTTTTCGTAAAAGGGAAATAATTTTACTAAAGGTGGTATTAGCATTACTAATAAAAACATTGCATTACAAAAAA
>JARLJR010000030.1 GCA_031291095.1 Legionella sp.
AAAGAGCGCAGATACTTTCAGGGTCCGAGTGAAATACCACTCAACAAGAGACCGAATATATGCCTGCATCTCAACCAATTTTGCTAAAAAATAGTGAACTTTTCCTTGCAAAACCGTAGGGTCCATATATGCTTCGTCACTACGTTCCTCGCAATGACGAAATTTACATACCCTAATCACTTTGTTGTGTAAGTAACCAGGTTTGCTGAGTTTACTTATCATGCGTGGCAAAATAATTTAAATCCAACTCTCTTGCCGCTTTCACATCATCCAAGCGTTTCACCGGTAAGCTATGCGGTGCATCTTTGAGTAATTGCGGATTATCCATCGCTTCTTGGCGAATGGTTTTCATTATCTGCACGAAATTATCCAACTCTTCTTTGCTTTCCGTTTCCGTTGGTTCAATAAGCAAACATTCCGGAATCAGTAGCGGGAAATAAGTGGTGGGCGCATGAACTCGGTAATCGAGCAGACGTTTTGCCAAATCCATGGCGGTAACCCCATAGGCTTTCTTCTCTGGGTTTAAGGTGAGAATAAATTCATGAGATGCACGTCGTGTTGGATACGCTGCAGTAAATCCAATTCTGGTGAGTTCTTTTAATAAGTAATTGGCATTTAAGGTTGCGTATTCAGATACCCGTAATAAACCTTCTTTACCTAAAACACGAATATAAAAATAAGCGCGTAACAAAATACCGGCATTACCCATAAAGCAGGATAAGCGTCCGATACTTTGTGGATAGTCTTGGCGCGTTGCCCAGTGATAGCCTGTATCCGTCTTTTTTACTATTGGTAAGGGCATAAACGGAAGCAGACGCTTGCCTACTGCAACGGGACCTGAACCTGGACCACCACCGCCATGTGGGGTTGCAAAAGTTTTATGCAAATTAAGATGCATTACATCAAAGCCCATGTCTCCAGGTCTTACTTTACCTAGAATTGCGTTAAGGTTGGCACCATCATAATAGAGTAGGCCGCCAGCTTGATGTACGAGCGCCGCAATTTCTTTAATTTGGCGCATAAACAATCCTAAGGTCGATGGGTTGGTGAGCATAATTCCCGCCGTTTTCGGACCTAATTTGCTTTTCAACTCTTCCAGATCAATGTCACCATCCGCTGCGGTGGCAATTTCAACGATTTTAAAGCCACACATAACCGCAGAAGCGGGGTTTGTGCCATGAGCCGCATCTGGAATAAGCATTTCATCGCGTGCTGTATCACCGCGCGATTGATGATAGGCTTTGATCATGGCAACACCGGCAAATTCACCTTGTGAGCCTGCCATTGGCGTTAAAGAAACTCCAGCCATTCCAGTAATCTCAGCAATATGCTCTTGCAAGCGATAAAGCGGTTCTAAAAAGCCCTGACTGTCTTGATCCGGTGCTAAGGGGTGACGATTAAGGAAATTAGGCATGGAGGCCGCTTTATGAACGCCACGTGGGTTGTATTTCATCGTACACGAACCCAAAGGATAAAAATTGCTGTCAATGGCAAAGTTTTTATGGGAAAGGCGCGTAAAATGACGAACTACTTGTAATTCAGAGCAGGCAGGCATTCTTGGAGGGGTTTTGCGTTGAAATTCCTCTGGAATAGCATATTTACTAGGAGCAGTTTTTGGCGCTTGGGCTGTTGCCCTGCGGTTCTCTTGGGATAATTCAAAAATCAACATAATTTGCCTTCCATTTTTTGAATAAGTTCTTTGAGTTCATCTCGATGCATTACTGGAGTGAATTCGATAAATTCATAGCTCGCTATTTCTGCTAAGTAGTAAGGATCTTGTTTAAAGATGGACTCTATATAGGCTCGGTCATTAGTTGCTGCGATAATAATGCCGCCGGTACGTGGTTTCATCGGGCCAGAAGCCACGAGCAAACCTTGCTTGTAGTAATAATCTAAAAATTCCCTGTGTGCACTAAGGTACTTATCCACCTCCATGGCAGGTACCAAATAAGTTAATTGAACAACAAACATTTAGGCACCTCGTTGACTCATAATGGTTTGCAATGTGCTGGCATAAAGAGTTAAGTCTTCTGCAGTACGCATCTCTGTGGCACAGACTACAAGCATATTTTGCAGTTGCGGGTAGTGGGTTTCGAGTGCGTAGCCACCAGCAATTCCTGCGGTTGCTAATTGCTCTAAGACGTCTTTAACAGGCTTATTCAGTTTGAGAACTACTTCATGGAAATAAGGCGCGCTAAATACACGTTCTACACCATCAATCTGCCCCAGCAGTTCAGCTAATTCATGCGTATTTTGGTAGCATTGATTAGCCACTTCCCGTAATCCTTCTGCGCCTAAAAGACTCATGTGAATGGTGGCTGCGGTAACCAGTAATCCTTGGTTGGTACAGATATTTGATGTGGCTTTCGCGCGACGAATATGTTGTTCACGTGCTTGCAAGGTTAGGGTAAATCCCCGTTTTCCGTCTTTATCTACGGTACAACCAATAATTCGGCCCGGCATTTGTCGTACATGGGCCATCCGGGTGCTGAGAAAACCAAAATAGGGTCCGCCAGATGCCATTGGTGCGCCTAAGGGCTGACCTTCACCACAGACGATATCTACCCCATGTGCACCCCATTGACTAGGCTGTTTAAATAAGGCCAAAGAGATGGGATTAACACAGGCAATACTAATTACTTTATTCTGATGAGCCCAATCGCTTAATTGATCCACGTTTTCTAGACAACCAAAGAAATTAGGTTGGGCAATTACTAACGCAGTAATATCTTCACCGGTATAATTCTCCAGGATTGCACGCTCAGTAATTCCTTGCTGCTCATCAAAGGGCAGAGTAACCATTTCAATATGCTGGGTGCTGAGAATGGTTTTAATCGTTTCTCGGTATAAAGGATGAACGGTCCCAGCAACCAGAACACGATTTGACTTACTGTGCTTATTTACCCTTACGGCCATTAACACTGCTTCAGCAAGAGCGGTTGCACCATCATACATTGAGGCATTTGCCACATCCATCCCGGTAAGTTCACAGATCATGGTTTGAAATTCGTATAATAGCTGCAAGGTGCCTTGGCTGGCTTCGGCTTGATAAGGGGTATAAGCAGTTAAAAATTCACCACGTGATGCGAGGTCCCACACTGCGGCAGGAATATGATGCTCATAGCATCCTGCACCTATAAAGCAGATTCCATTATGGTTTTTATCCGCTAGCGTGCGCGCTTCGTTTAACATCTCCATTTCACTGAGACCAGAGGGAATTTGTTGAAAACCTGCATATTGTAGAGAGGCAGGAATCTCATCAAATAAAGCCTGGGTGTCATGCACGCCAATAGCTTCAAGCATCTGTTGGGTATCTTTAGGGGTGTGGGGAATATAAGGCATGATTAGTGTTCCTCAGCTGTCTCATTTTGATATTCTTCAGCAGTTAGTAAATTGTCAAGTTCGCCGAGGTTGCTCGGTTTTAATTTAACAAGCCAACCAGCATGATAGGGGTCTGTGTTAACTATAGCCGGATTTTCAACAACTGCTTCATTAACCGCAGTAATGACACCGCTAATTGGCGCATAAAAATCTGATGCAGCTTTTACTGATTCCACCACGCCCAATTCATCTCCTGCCTCTACTACATCACCTAACTCAGGTAGTTCGACAAAAACCATGTCTCCTAATAATTGTTGGGCGTGGTCTGTAATCCCGATGACGACTTCACTTTGCTCTTCTTTAAGCCATTCATGGGTTGAGGTAAATTTTAAATCGCTCATTGCATTCATCCTTAATTTTCTAACGTATATCAAAATCCCCGCGTTTATCGAGGGGAGGGTGGTTTTTTTATATTGCTTGCCCATATTTTACAAAACGTGGTTTACCCACGGTTGCAGGGATTAACTTGCCTCGTATATCAACCATTACTTCAGTACCTGTTTCAACGGGTACACGCGCCAGAGCGATTGAATGTCCAAGGGTTGGTGAAAAGCTACCGCTAGTAATTATGCCGTCAGCTTGACCGTCAATGACAACACGCTGGCCTTGACGCATAATCCCTTTATCTAATAGGGTTAACCCGACCATTTTGCGTTTAATACCCAGTTGTTTTTGTGATACTAAAGCGCCCATGCCAATAAAACTGCGATCGGTGGGTTCCCACTTTATGGTCCAAGCTAAGCCTGACTCTAAAGGTGTGGTGGAGGTGTCCATATCTTGGCCGTACAGGAGCATTCCTGCTTCGAGCCTTAGTGTATCGCGTGCAGCTAACCCACAGGGTTGCACCCCTGCTTGCACTAAATCATCCCATAATTGCGCTACTTGCTCTTGAGGCACAATAATCTCTAGACCATCTTCACCGGTATAACCTGTACGTGCAAAAAACCATTGTTCTACATCAGCGCACTCAAAATGGGTAAGGGTAGACACTGCATCAATTTGTGCTGGATTAAGGATGGAACAGGTTTTTGCGATGGCATTAGGACCCTGTACTGCAATCATAGCGAGTTCTCTGCGTTCTTGTAAGCCTACGGCAAAGCCTTCGCTCACTTTACGAATCCAAGCCAAATCTTCGTGTCGCGTTGCTGAATTAAGCACAATGCGGTAATGGTCGGAAGCACGTTGATAGACGATTAGATCGTCAATAATACCGCCATGTTCATTACACATACAGCTGTAGAGCGCTTTGCCATTATGCTCTAATGCATCGACATCATTAGTTAAGAGTTTACGTAGAAATAGACGACCACCGGCTCCAAGTATATCCACTATAGTCATATGGGACACATCAAAAATTCCTGCGTCCAGACGTACCTGGTGATGTTCATTGAGCTGAGAGCCATAATGCAGTGGCATCTCCCATCCATGAAAATTAACCATTTTAGCACCATATTTTAAATGGGTTGCATGCAGTGGGGTTTTAGCAGTCATTGCGTGTGTCCTTTTTTCGCGTCTTGATTGAGGAAGATTATACTCAAGATACTTGAAAATGCTACTTTAAAAAAGTGCAAAGCATCCGGAGAAGTTTACGATGAAGGATCTCCTGAAGGTGGCACAACACCCGTCATCCTGAGGAGTTCACGACGAAAGATCTCCTGCCGATGGCACAATGCTAACCCATCACATCCATCCACATTCCGGAGAGCCCTCACGGTGTTCGCCACGACGTAATTAATTTAGGGTGCCCTTATTAGCGTAAATCCTTACATCTCATTATATACTGTATAAAATACATGACATTTATAGGATTCCTGGATGACTTGGCTTACTGTTTGGCGGTGGCTTCTGGATTTGGGGTGGTTAGTGGTTTTGCTGAGTATCTTCATACATTTTTGGCGGGATCGACAGTCTTTAGTGCGGGCAAAAACCTGGTTAAAGGCAAAAGGACAGGTAACCCGCTGTGAGTGGACTAAAGCAGGGCATAGTGTTTGGCCAAAAATTGAATATACCTACCAAGTACATGAAAAAGATTTAGTCGGTGAATATTTGTTTTTAGATACAGCACATAATACTCCTAACAGTAAATATGCGCGCCGTATTGCGTATAAAGCGGCGGTTGCTTTTAAGGAAGAGGAAGAAATCGATATTTATTATAATCCTAACCATCCCGAGCAGTCTGCTTTAGATGTAACCCTGCCGAAAAAATTAAATGTGATTTTAATTTTAATCGGCATCTTAATTGTTTTTCAGCTGGGTGTTATTTTTTGGCATTGCCTACATTAGGTGGTGGAGCTGTTTCCTCTTCAATAGGGCACTGACAAGGCGGCTTAGCGACCACTGCTTGCAGGTTGGTAATGCTATAGCCACGAACCCCTTGGCCAGATGGGGCAACTCCAAAGTTTACCGTAACTTTAAGTGTCTGATGTTGTTGATACTGTGGATTTTGATAAACGACTAATAAATTGGTGACCGCTTTCCAGTGGGTTGCGTCAATAGGCGTAATTACCGGTGGCTCTGTAGGTATTGCGCTGACATAGTAAAGATTTTTCTGTACGGCCTCGGGTAATTGAGATGCATTTAGTGCTTTGGTATAAGCAATCCAGGCATCGGCAGTAAAATATTTGGCAATTTGTTTTTGATCTTGCAAATAATTTTTATAACTGTAGTTGTTGGTGGCGACAACGGCTTCATTAACCCAAACGATTAAAGGAGCTTGATCCGGCCCAGCATAAACGAGCGGTGATCCCAGAGCTAAAGTGACAACCAGTGAGCGTGTGGCATTCAAAACGTGTTTCTTCATGTATTTTCTCGATTGCGTTAAAACTCAATAGGTTCAGTTTAGCTCATTTTTTTTAAATAAAAAAATCCCCGGTTACTCACCGGGGCAAATTACGTGTTTGGATTTTTATCCAAACGTTGCTTCGCTTAAGAGGGGGTAAAGCGAAGCTAAGCATTCGGGGGAAATGCTCATACTTTTTGACACCATACAAAACCAAAAGTTCAATTTTAAATCAAATTATTTTAAATTAATCGGACGTAGCGCGTTCCAATCAAGCTATTTACAACTTGAAGGCAATTGCAGCTTCAGTAGAAGGGGCAAATCATTGCGTAACGATCCCGAGAATGACAGGGCACTTACCTATGACTTACCTGCTATTTATGTTATCCTAACGCGTTTTATGTCGACAAAGTTATTAAGGGGGCATTGTGCGCAACAGTCGGTTCTACTTTGCTAATCCTGATAGAGTTGGTCGATTTATCAATCGCTGGGACTTACTGCTCTTAGTCTTAATTTTTGCAGTGCTGTTCTTTTTTGGTTGGGCGGGTTCACAAATGGCAACTCCTTATCAATTAGGAGACCAAATACCCATTTCCCTAGAGCCAGAAAATCTACCTTTTTATGCCCTGCGTACGGTAATCCGTATGTTTATTGCATTGTTCTTTTCCATCATCTTTACCTTTACTGTAGGGCTTTTGGCGGCTAAAAATCGGCGTGCCGAACAAATAATTATCCCCGCTATTGATATCTTACAATCAATACCCGTTTTGAGCTTTTTATCGATTACAGTAACTGGATTTATCCATTTATTTCCACACAGTTTATTAGGCCCTGAATGCGCCTCAATTTTTGCTATTTTCTGCGCCCAAGTGTGGAATATGACCTTTGGTTTTTACCAATCATTGAAAACCCTTCCTCATGATTTACAGGAAGTTTCTTCCATGTTTCGTCTTTCTGCCTGGCAGCGTTTTTGGAAATTAGAAGTTCCTTTTTCCATGTCTGGCTTATTATGGAATATGATGATTTCTATGTCCGCGAGCTGGTTTTTTGTGGTCTTATCTGAAGCCATTTCGGTGGCGCATCAAAATATTCGTTTGCCTGGAGTAGGCTCTTACATTGCCCTGGCAATACAACAAAAAGATTTGCACGCGGTCGGTTATGCGATTTTAACGATGGTTATCGTGATTTTTTTATACGATCAAATACTCTTTCGCCCCTTAATTGCCTGGTCTGAAAAGTTTAAATTTGAAGTATCGCCCGATGAAGCAGAATACCAATCCTGGTTGATTGACTGGATGCGAGGTAGCCGCCTCATAAAGCAATTTGCGGAGATGATTAACATCTTGACCGACGGCTTTGTCAATGCCCGTTGGTTTCGTATCAATGATTCTAAAGCAATTAAGGAAGTCGATTTAAAAAAGCAAAAGCTCTTAGACCGTTTTTGGAATATCACCGTTTTGGTGTGTGTGATTAGTGGGGGCTGGTTTTTATTACGATTTATCTTAGCTGAACTGAAAGTGAGTGACATACTCCATGTATTCTTGCTGGGAGCTGCTACAGGCACCCGGGTTATTGCCCTGATTATCTTAAGTTCGTTAATTTGGATTCCGGTTGGCGTTTGGATAGGCTTAAGACCCCGTCTTGCTCAACGGATCCAGCCAGTAATTCAATTTGTTGCCGCGTTCCCTGCCAATTTATTCTATCCTTTATTTGTCATTGCTATTGTTGAGTTTAATTTAAACGTACAAATCTGGGTAACTCCCTTAATGATCTTGGGTACCCAATGGTATATTTTATTTAATGTCATCGCGGGGGCATCATCAATCCCACGCGATCTCTACCTTGCGGCCAATAATTTTGGTTTAAAAGGCTGGCTTTGGTGGAAGCGTTTAGCCTTACCGGGGATTTTCCCGTTCTATATTACGGGAGCAATTACTGCTGCAGGTGGTGCTTGGAACGCCAGTATTGTTGCTGAATGGGTGAGTTGGGGTAATACTACTTTGAAAGCAACGGGCTTAGGGGCATACATTCAGGCCAGTACGGCAACAGGTAATTTTCCAAAAATTGCTTTAGGTACGGCAATGATGTGTGTGTATGTACTGATGTTTAATCACCTTATTTGGCGCCCATTGTACCGTTTGGCAGAAGAGCGGTTTAATTTTAATTAGGTCTATTGACCATTTCGCTAGCTTGAGACGATTATGCCTGAAACTATTATTGCTATAGAAAGCTTACGTAAGTCCTTCAAAAAAGCTTCCGAGCAAAATTTACTGGTGCTTGAAGATGTTAATTTTAAATTACAAGAAGGCGAAATCGTTGCATTATTAGGTAAGTCGGGTTCGGGTAAATCAACCTTACTGCGAATCATTGCCGGTCTTATTCCTCCTTCAAGTGGCACGGTAACCTACCGCGGAATGCCGGTTACCAGCCCGGTTGCTGGGATTGCGATGGTATTTCAATCCTTTGCTTTAATGCCGTGGCTTACTGTTTTGGAAAATGTGGAATTAGGCCTTGAAGCGCAAGGGGTAGGCCGTGAAGAACGTCGTCACCGTGCAATTGAGGCGATTGATATTATTGGTCTTGATGGTTTTGAATCAGCGTTCCCTAAAGAACTTTCAGGGGGAATGCGGCAGCGGGTTGGTTTTGCCCGAGCCTTAGTTATTAATCCAGATGTTTTATTAATGGATGAACCGTTTTCGGCCTTGGATGTTTTGACTGCTGAAAACTTAAAATCAGACTTGCTGGAGTTATGGAAAGAAAAGAAAACCAATACCAATGGGATTTTATTAGTAACCCACAATATTGATGAAGCAGCCACTCTTGCAGATCGTATCGTCATTTTTGGTAATGATCCTGGCTATATTCGTGCGGAGTTACCGGTAACTTTACCACAACCACGCGATCCGGAATCGCCAGAATTTCGCGCCTTGGTTGATAAAATTTATACCTTAATGACGACGGGTCCTAAAGAAAAAGCCCAGCGTGCTCAGCGTGAGCGTCAAATTGGCTTAGGCTATCGCCTGCCCGATGTGGAACCTTCTGAATTAACCGGCTTGATTGAGACGATGACATCGTTTGAAGAACGCATCGATTTGCCAGAGTTAGCGGATGAATTGATGATGAATATTGATGATTTGTTCCCAATTCTAGAGACCTTAGAAATTTTAGGTTTTGCAAAAGTTTCGGCAGGGGATATTCAGTTAAGTGATTTAGGTAAGCAGTTCTCTGAAGCTGACTTACAAGAGCGTAAGCAATTATTCGCTCAACGTTTATTAGAAAAAGTACCACTTGCCCGCTACATAAGTCGCATTTTAGATGAGAAGGTGGGGCATCGCGTTTCTGAAGAGCGGTTCTTAAGTAAGCTCGAAGATTACTTAAGTGAAAAAGAAGCAGAGCGTGTTTTACGCACCATGATTGATTGGGGGCGCTACGCCGAGCTTTTTGCCTATGATTTTAATACGGGAATATTAAGTTTAGAAAACCCCGGGGATGGAGTATAGAATTGGACCATTAAATTGTCCTGGTTGCTTGCAAGGGGCTCTTGATCACATCTCATCAAGAGACAGCAAGCAAATATCCTTCTACTACTACTTCCCCAACTTTTCAAATAAGCGGTATTGAATCGTATCCACCGCTTGCTGTCTGGCAATAGGTTCTACAAAACTGGCAATAAGTGCCTGCCAAAAATCGTAATATAAATTGAGTTGCAAGGGATGCTCGTCGCTGATTGGAAAACAAGGAGCATGATTCGCTTCTAATAGCCAGACACGCCCATCGTTATCCACGATAAAGTCAAAACCGAAAAGTGCCAGTAACCGCTGTTTTTCTGTAATAAACGCTTGAGGATGTAATTTTTGCAAAGCGCTTACTGTAGCAGAGGCTATTGCCTTGATTTCAGGATAAAAGGATTTAAATAAATCATATTGCTGTGTGCGTACTTGTACCACATTAAATTCTTCATCACTTAAGTGTTCATTAGTTAAATGAGGCCGCAAATCGGCTAAATCATCGATTTGATAAGGCCGTAGCCCCACATTAAAATAACCTCGGGGATAAATATAGGCTCCTGCATAATTAGTAAGTACCACAAATATACGAATACTGAATTTATGCCCTTTTTCTGGCCCTTGAAGCAAGTATGGGTGGAGCAAATAGTGTTGTAGTACATGTTCGCCCCCTAAACGATCACTACTCATATAATGGCGTTCTAACTGACTTAAGCTTTGAAAAAGTTTAATATGTTGACCGTTATTCAATAAGGCGGGTTTTAATATCCATGCCAAAGAATCTATTTGATCTACGTATTGATTGCCTTGCCAATAGTACTCATCGGCTATTTGATTCAATATTAAAGGCCAGTTGTGGTCATTAATACAATAAGTATCCGGCATAATCTGGGGACTAAAGGGAGCAACCAACTGCGCCAATAAATTTTTAAATTCCAGGCATTGCGCTGCACTCAAATCAAATTGGAAATTTTTTTCACTGAAATGAGCCCGCCAGTTCAAGCGAAGGCTCTTCCACCCCTGTGCTTGCAAATAATGGCATAAGTTATAATAGGTAGGTGATTGAGATTGGCGCAAATAAAACCGTAAGTGGTCTTTTATTTCCAAAGAATTATTAGCTTTCATCCTTGCCTCTTGAAATGATTATAATAAATTGCCCAAATTACCAATGGCCTTAATTTAAGGTTTGAGCTACAAAAGGCTTCAGATAATCCCCACCAGTTCCGAACACAGCATATCCCTATTTTGATCTGATGTTAATAATGCAGTACTCTTAGGGCCTGCACTAAATGCATTAGCTGTAAAAATCATGAAAATGCGCTTGAAAAACATTTAATGAATATTTATTGAGTGTTCGATCAATAGCTATAAAGAATTCCTGGTTACGCTCTTGGCTTTTTCCATAGCTCGATTCATCGCGACACCAGCGCTCTTGGGCAACCAAACCCAGAGTTCTCTCTTTTTCGGCATCTAATCATAAGGGGGAATGCACCCTCTATTTTACGTTCATCACCATCACAGCGTGACGACAACGAACTGCCTGTATAGTGCGATAATGGGCTATCTATTTGAATCAAGCGCTTGGTTAATCGTTTATCTTTAAAATCACACTGCGAAAATACAAATTTTGACCATGAGTCGCGTTTTCAATAGTTAGTTCTAAATCTGTGCTCCGAGACAAAAAAGTTATTGGATCATTTTTTTGTCTCGGAGCAAGATGTGTCGAAGATTCAGTTGCTTGCAACCAGGACTTCATTATTATTCTTAAGCCGATTTCTTCGCTAAATAATTCAATATTTCCATCAAACGCTCAGGGCTACCTGCTAATTGCAAATCAGTCTTGTACTTTTGATTGACCACAAATGCGGGAACCGCACTAATTTGATAAGCGCCCATTAATGACATACCAGTTTGTACTTTCATATCAATGGTCGGTGAATTTTCAAACGCACTTTTCGCAATTTCTCGATCAACCCCCTGGGAAACAAAGAAATTAATCATAGTTTGTTTCGATTCTAAAGGTGTTCTATCTACCTGAATGGCTTTGAATAACACGGGGTTTAATCTATCCGACAGCGCAAGCGTTTTCGCCGTGTAATATGCTTTAGCATACAGTTCCCAGCTGGGTTTAAATACCACGGGAACACGTTCAAACTGAACCCCTTTCCCCAAGGTGCTTACCCACTGATGTAAGGGGGCTTCTATTTTATAACACCAAGGACAACCATAACTAAAAAATTCTTGAATAATAGGCGTTTTGCTCTTTACTGCCTGAGTATTGGATACCACAACATAATCTTTGCCTTCAACAAAAGCGGCAGCAAAAGCCATTGTGGGTAAAAGTAAGAAGAAACAAAATAGTTTTTTTAACATGTTTAAATTCCCTAGTGTAAACCTTCAATATAATGTGCTACAGCTTCCATATCTTCTCGACTCATCCTGCTGCTAATGTCTTGCATAATATGATTTAAATCATTCTTGCGTTTACCGTCTTTAAATGCCAGCAATTGCAATAGCGTATAAGCAGCATGTTGACCAGAAAGTACTGGAAAGCCAGCTTGAGCATTACCCGTACCTTTCGGACCATGACAAGCAATACAGGCAGTTATCCGTTTTGTAAAGTCGCCTCCTCGATAAAGCTGTTCTCCGCGTTGCAGAAACTCTTTAGGAGTGCTTCCTTGAGCCAAAGGCATTTTAGCATAATATGCTGCTAAGTCATCCATATCCTGGTCACTCATGGTTGCAACTAGGGCGCTCATGGTGGGGGCATCACGTAGCGACTTATCTTTCATATCCTTTAGTTGTTTGATGAAGTATTTGGGGTGTTGCCCGGCCAGATTGGGCCATTCGGGGTTTTGGCTGTTACCTGATTGTCCATGGCAGGCGGCACAGACCATCGCCTTATTTGTGGTTGTGGGGGTATGGTCTTGCGCATAAACGGTTAGCGGGACGCACAGAATAACTGCTAGTGCAAATTTTTTCATGAAATTCTCTGTATTAAGGCTACTAAAGTACTCTAATTTTGCAAAAATTATATAAAAGCGTAAAATAATGGTACACTGCCTGGGTTTAAATCCCAATGCCGTATATTTTATGTTAGAAAATCCTTATGCTAAAGCAGTATTTTTAAAAAGCGCCGCGCGAGTAACTCATTTGCCTGAAGATACTGGCTATGAGGTTGCTTTTGCTGGGCGTTCCAATGCTGGGAAATCCAGCGCGTTAAATTGTTTGACTGGTATTAAAGGCTTAGCCCGAACCAGTAAAACACCAGGACGAACTCAATTAATTAATTTATTTTCACTTGATGAAGAACGCCGTTTGGTGGATTTGCCAGGATATGGCTATGCCAAGGTCGCTTTGCAGGTAAAGATGGAATGGCAAAAGCATTTAGCACATTATCTTGATGTCAGGCAAAGTTTAAGAGGTTTGGTGCTATTAATGGATGTGCGCCATCCCTTAAAAGATCTAGACCAAATGATGATCGACTGGGCCTTGAATCGTGAATTGCCAGTGCATATTTTATTGACTAAAGCAGATAAATTGAGCCGTAGTGAAGTCAAAAATACGGTTTTAAAAGTGCGCAAACATTATGAGCTTGCTAATCATTTAATCAGCATCCAGGCTTTTTCTTCGTTAAAAAAGGAAGGGGTGGATGAGTTGATTCTTTTGTTAAATCAGTGGCTTGATTTGCAATAAGTACGCACATGGCAGTTGAAACCAGGTTCTAAATGAATGAATGCTGGGCTGCTGCAAGGCCCAGCATTGGAAGTTGCTCAACATTAACCTGTTTGGATTTGGTATGCTGAGTCATTGGTAGGTTCGTCCTGCATTTTCGCCAATTCCTCTTTATATTGAGTAATTTTTTGACGAGCTTGATCCGCCATAATACTGCCGCCAATACTGCCAGCCATTTTAACGGTATCATTGACTGCTTTTAGACCCTGCGTTACCGTTGCGGCAGTAGTGCTTATTAATCCTTGTTGTAGTCCCGCGGTCACGAAGCTTCCAGCACCCATTAATGCGATACTCGTCCCTACTAATGCGGTTGTTGCCAACTCAGTAGGTGTGGGGGCTGCGCCAAAGCGGATAAGATTATAAATCATGATGCCTACGGTTTTTAATGCCAAAGGTACGCCAATTGCCATACCAATGCATGTAGCTGCTAAGGCAATAGGGCCCATTATGGGTGCTAATGGCGGGATAAGTGCAAGAGCCGTGGCAGCAACGGCAATAAGCGATGCGGCTAATGAAACTTTAGAGCCATAATATTCATAATTATTTAAGAAGGCTGAAAAATTTCGGGTTGGTTTATTGGCATAGGTGAAATTGAAATCATTCGCCTGCAAATAAAAATCCCGTGCCTTATGTAAATTACGCAGAAATGCTTTTTTCTCTTCCATACTCAACGGCATGTCTTTGAGCTCATGCTTGATTTCCGATAAGTATTGCTTAAACTCTTTTCTTCTTGATAAAACTTCAAATCTAGAAGATGTATGTTGGATACCCTCATTTTCGGCCAATTTTTTTAACTTGTCTAAATGTGCCTCAAGTTTTTGAATATCCGCTATTGGAATAGATGCATCCGGTTTATGAAAGGGTTTTTTCAAGAAATGCAGGCATGATGATTGGGCAAATAATATTTGTCCAAAGAGTACAATGCTATCTAAGTGTTGTTGTTTTTGTCGTTTTTGTTCGGGACTTAGAGTGCTTTTATTAATTTCATTTCGTAGTTCCTTTACATAATGTTGCTCCTTCTCACTAAATTCAACCTTGGTAGAAGGAGTGTCAATGCGTAATGCTGGGGCCATAAACTCTGGACCAAAAAGAATATCTCCATGAGCAAATTCACTCTCCGGAAATACACCCCGCAATTGCTTTCTGACTTCCTCGGCGATCGAGGTATAGTCTTCTTTATGCAAGGTCACTTTAAACATAATATGTCTCAAATAAAAGCATGCGGTAATTTAATAATACAGCTTTTATGAAAATAGATCCAGCATTATGTTCATCATTTGCCCTGAGTACGTTGTTTCACTCAGGGCAAATAGTTTACTTATTGATTTCTGCTATTAGGATTTCAATCGCTTGAGGGTTGGCTAAGGTTGATAAATCGCCTAATTCTTCAAGATGCCGTACTTCTTTACAGGCAATTTTACGTAAAAATCGACGCATTATTTTACCGGAGCGCGTTTTGGGTAGTTCACTGGTGAAGTGAATGACATCTGGTTTAGCAATGGGACTTATTTCTTTTTTGACTTGTTCAATTAAATCCATTTCTAAGACACTAGTGATGGAGATCTCTTGTTTGAGAACGACATAAGCAAAAATACCCTGGCCTTTGAGATCATGAGGAATACCAACGACGGCTGCTTCTGCAACGGAGATATGGCTGACCAATGCGCTCTCAATTTCTGCTGTACCCAAACGATGACCAGACACGTTAATGACATCGTCTACACGACCGGTGATCCAATAATCGCCATCTTCATCACGTTTGGCACCATCACCTGTAATGTAATAACCATGGTGTAGGTAGGTCTGGCAAAAACGTTGATGATCGCCTGCAATCGTTCGCGCCATAGAGGGCCAAGGGTATTTCATCGCCAAAAATCCTTCACCTGCCCCAGTGATTTCCTCATTTTGCTCATTCAACAAGACAGGAACTACTCCTGGAATTGGTTGTCTGGCTGAACCAGGCTTGATGGCGGGATCATGAGGGCGGGCGCTGATCATGATTGAACCTGTTTCTGTTTGCCACCAGGTATCTACAATTGGGCATTTACTTTGACCTACTTGTTTATAGTACCATTCCCATGCTTCAGGATTAATGGGCTCTCCGACCGAGCCTAACAAGCGCAAAGAACTTCTATTGCTTGAATCCAGCCACTGATCGCCGGTACGCATGAGCGCACGTATGGCGGTTGGGGCCGTGTAAAATACACTGACTTGGTGCTTATCAATAATTTGCCAATTTCTAGAAGGATCGGGCCAGGTGGGTATCCCCTCATAAACCAGGCTGGTTATTCCATTACACAATGCGCCGTAAACCACATAGCTGTGTCCAGTTATCCAACCGATATCCGCAGTACACCAGAATACCTCATCTTCTTTGCAATCAAAGATAAGTTGGTGAGTATATGCGGCTTGGACAAGATAGCCTCCTGTTGTGTGTACGACCCCTTTGGGTTGACCAGTACTGCCGGAGGTATAGAGGATAAATAAGGGATCTTCGGCATCCATAGGTTCCGGCTCACAATGAGCATTAACCTGGTCTCTTAATTCATGCCACCAATGATCGTGATTTTTATCAAAGTGAATCGCGGCATTATTATTTTTAATAATCAGGCGTTGCAAGGACATGCCTTCGCAAGCTTCATCAACTTGTTCTTTTAGTTCAACGGGTTTGCCACCACGAGAAAAGCCGTCTACAGTGATTAGGCATTTGCATTCTGAGGCGATTAAACGTTGTTGTAATGCGTGAGCAGAAAAACCGGCAAATATAACCGTATGTATGGCCCCAATGCGGGCGCAGGCAAGCATCGCAATGACCGCCTCAGAAATCATCGGCAAATAAATTGCGACTTTATCCCCTTTTTTTACATGGAGTTTCTTGAGTACATTACTCATACGGCATACTTCGGCATGCAATTGTGCAAAGCTTAGCTTTTTCTGGTGTGCGGGATCATCACCTTCCCAGATAATTGCAGTTTGATTTGCTTTATGGGGTAGGTGGCGGTCCAGGCAATTGGCACTAACATTGAGTTTTCCTCCTTCAAACCAACGAATCGTTCCCTGTTTAAAATCACCAGACAGTACGGTGTCCCAAGGACGCATCCACTGAATCGTTTGCTTGGCAATTTCAGACCAAAACTCAGCCAAAGATTCTTCTGTACTCGTTAGTGGGTGGGATGATGGCTTTGCATGCATGTTACACCTCTTTTCCTTGAGCAATAAGTTTGATAATAGCCGAAAAATCAGTATCTCCACGCCCTTGATCGATAAATTGTTGATAAAGAGCGGTTGCTTTTTCAGCCAAAGGCGTGTTGGTATCGACTGCATGAGCACAGTCTTGGCTAAGTAATAAATCCTTAAGCATCATGGCTGCAGCAAACCCAGGTTTATAGTCATTATTGGCGGGTACATTTTCCAGTATCCCAGCAACAGGAGCATATTTAGTCATTGCCCAACATTGGCCAGAAGCATTGTTTACTACTTCAAATAATTTTTGTGGTGATAGATTTAATTGTTCTGCGAGAACAAAGGCTTCAGAAATGGCAATCATGGAGATGCCGAGAATCATGTTATTGCAGATTTTTGCTGCCTGCCCACTCCCTGCCACGCCAGTATGGATTATTTTTTGCCCCATGGCGGCAAGAATTGGCTGGGCAATCTGAAATGCCTCATTTTCTCCTCCTACCATAAAGGTTAAGGTTCCTGCGCTAGCTCCAGCAGTGCCCCCAGATACTGGCGCATCCACCACCTGAAGTTGTTTTACTTTAGCACGCTGGTGCACCTCACGTGAGCTGTTGACATCAATAGTAGAGCAATCAATAAATAATGCCCCACCAGGAATCGTGCTGAACAAACCTTCGGTACCATCGCAAACCTGCAGTACTTGCTGCCCTGTTTGCAACATGGTAATGACTATCTCTTGCTCACGGGCCACATCGGCAGTGTCTTTTGCAATTAAGCCACCGTTTGCTGCAAAACTTTGTAAGGCTGATTGCTGTAAATCATATCCTGTAACCTGGTGTCCTGCTTTAACGAGATTCATGGCCATAGGTAAACCCATATGGCCAAGTCCGACAAATCCAATTTTTGCCATCTAATTCTCCGTGCGAATGATCGACTTATGTTTTAATCATGGGTTGGCATAATAAACGCGCTTCCTTTTAAGGCATGCGTGGGCCATTTACTGGTCACAGTTTTTAATTTGGTATAAAAATAAATACTTTCATCACCATGTAGGCTAATGTCACCAAAAAATGATTGCTTCCAGCCGCCAAAGGGATGGTTTGCCACAGGTACTGGGATGGGAATATTCACACCTACCATTCCTGCTTGTACACGTTGACAGTATTCACGAGCACTGAATCCATCACGGGTAAAAATCGCGGTACCATTTCCAAATTGATGTCTATTGACTAAGTCGAGTGCTTGTTCAAAGTCATTAACGCGCACAACGACTAATACCGGACCAAAGATTTCATTTTGGTACACGGACATTTGCTCGGTGACCTTATCAAAGAGGCAGGGGCCGATGAAAAAGCCTTGGGGATGATTGGGTTGTTTATAGGCTCTACCATCAATGATTAATTGTGCACCTTCGTGTACGCCTTGATCAATAGCCGCCATAACGCGTTTGCGGTGTGCACTGCTCACTAATGGCCCCATGTCGGTGTCAGCGACATCACCGGCATCGATTTTCATTGCCTGGATTTGTGGTGTCATTTTGGCAATTAAGGCATCTGCTACTTGATCACCTACCGCCACTGCGACAGAAATGGCCATACAACGCTCACCTGCAGAACCATAAGCAGCGCCTACAATAGCAGATGCGGCTTGATCCATATCCGCATCAGGCATGACCACGCAATGGTTTTTGGCGCCACCAAAAGTGTGAGCACGTTTGCCATGAGCAGTTGCTTTAGTGTAAATGGAATGAGCTACTGGCGTTGAGGCAACGGCGGTAACTGCGGCAACATCAGGATGGGTAATTAAATAATCCACCGTGTCTTTATCACCCTGTAAACAGTTGGCAACACCGGCAGGTAAACCGGCTTCACTTAATAATTCTAATAAGCGCACAGAAGCCGAAGGATCTTGTTCTGAGGGCTTTAATATAAAGGAATTACCACAGGCAATCGCGGGGATCATCATCCATACGGGAACCATTACGGGGAAATTAAATGGTGAAATTCCTACGCAAACGCCAAGGGGTTGTCGGAGTGTATGACAATCAATACCACCGGCTACCTCTGTAGAATAATCGCCTTTAAGTTGATTGAGCAGTCCGCAATGTAATTCGACGACCTCAATGGCGCGAGCGACCGAACCTTTGGCATCATCAAGGGTTTTGCCATGTTCTTGGGTTACTAAACGGGCTAAATCCAGTTGATGTTTTTCCATTAACTCTCTAAATTTAAAAAGAATGCGAGCTCTTTTAATTGCCGGTGTTTGAGCCCAGGCAATACTCGCTTCTTTTGCAGTACTGATGGTTTTATCACAAAGTGCTTTGGAGGCGAAGTGTAGTTGTCCAATTATTTCGCCCAATGCAGGATTATAAATAGGGTGACTTGCGGTGCTCGTTTCGTTTATAAATTGACCACCTACATAATGTTGCACTATGTATCCCATTAGCAAACTCCTTTTCATGTTTTTTTATAAATTTAAGTTGATCATTGTAATTGTTTCGTGGAAATATTTATACAATAATAGTGATGATACAGGAGTACTTATTTGAAAAAATATTTAAAAATAAATTACTTCTGATGGAATCCATGGACTATAAGTAGTAAGGAAATTATCAATGACAAAAGGAATTTTGCGTGTACCAAAGGGTACTTTGACGGGGCTGGTATCTATTTTACAAAGCCATTTTCCTGGCTATGTCGTGGAAACCTACGATCCTCATAAACCTGATTATCGTTTAAGTTATCAAAAAAAGGTCGATAGTTATTGCCAAGCGTTTGAATATCTTCTCAACGCATATCCTCGCCCATCGACGGACCCACATTTTCCTGTTGAGGTGATTAAAACTCATATCGAGCAGTGTCGTCAGGTCTATACCTTTAACGCCAATACGGCAACGCGCGTTTCGGAACTACAAAAAGAGTTAAAGACCCTCACTACCAATCTTGTCGACACCATCCATTTGCTTTGGAGTAAGTCTGGAGAGGATGCAACTGAATTATTAAATGAAGCGGAACAATATGTTTTGATGTTACGAGGTCGCCCTGATTTAGTAACTTTAACGCCTGCAGGGACCGTGCAAGTGGATAAGGCCTTGCTGCCTTATGAACCAGAAACACTGGAAGAGTTTCGTCAAATAAAAGCAGAAAACTGTCCTAAAACACCACATTGGTTTCAGGAGCTTTCCGATCCTGCGTTTCATTTCAGACAAGCATATTTTTGTAATTTACCCCCAAACTTAACTGATTTAGTTACGGATTTTGAAAAATTTCTAACTGCATGGAAAGGCATTAAATTAAATGCCATTAATTTGAAAAATGATTTACAGCAGATTGCTGGATGTGTATTACCACTACCAATGTGGTTTTCAGGCTTACCCAGGCATCAGCAAGAAATGATTTTTGCTCTTGCTAATGAGGAAGAATCAGAAATAGATAAACGACTGGCGCTGTTTGAGCAGATGCTGGGGTGTGAAGAATATGAGGATACTTTGGCGCAGGTCAGGAGGCTTCCTCAATGGTATTGGGTTCTCCCAGAGCATCAACAGTATCTTTTAGAATATGCTCTTAAAAGCAATGAATCGTTGGAGGAGGTGCTTTCCTTTATATGCAGTCGTCATCGTTCTTTACCAATGCTTCCAAATTATGCAGTGCATAGTTCACATATCATTGATAAGGACGGTAATTTACATGATTTATATGCTGCAAAGTATCGAGGAAGTCATGTTGTCCCTCGGGATGGTGTTAAAAAATGGCCGGAAGCGGTTATGCAGCTGTACACTTCTAGAAATGTAACACGGGCAACGGCACAAGCAACGCCTGAACAATTTATTTTAGTACAAACCTTAGTTAGTCCCCTTCATCTGCCATTGATTAATATTTCAAAATGGTTGCCTGATGGTGAGTTAAAGAACATAGCGGATGCTGAAATGGAACAACATCCATTAGCATCACGAATAATAAAAACCAACCATCCATTTAATGCGGCAAAAGTAGTACTTTACACTGTTGCTACGGATCCTAATATCGTGGCGCTGGTGAGTGCCATGGAGGGGCGGCAGAAAACTATCCCACAATTAAAACCGCTGATTAATAGCTATAAAGCGGTCTTAAATTCGGGGGTGGGTTCGACTAATTTTTTTGATTATTATGGACGAGAATTATTTTTAAGCTCATTAGAACAATTAATGTTTAATGTTTCTAAAGATTATTCTTTTGGCTCATGTGTCAGCGGCAAGGATAGAAAGGCAATAGAATCAATTCACACTGATGCAATGTGTCGGTATAAGTATGAATATGGGTTCTGGCCTGAGTTTACCGATATAGGCCAAGACCGTATTAATTTTATTAATATCTTTGTAGATATTTACCTCTCACGTCATCATCATGAACATGCAGGCCATAATGCGCCCGGATCGGAAGGGATTAAAACCCCCTACAAGTATTTGCCTGCCGATATAGCTGCGGAAATTATTAAACGTTTAAACCATGACAAGGCTTTAATTTATGATGATCGCCTTGCTACAAACAATGAAATTAGAAAGGTTACTACGGGTTCTCCAATATTACCTAAAGAGCAGTTGCTGTGTAGTTTAACTACTGCAGAGCTAGGTGAGGACAAATGTACGGCACTTTACGATACCTTATTTTTATTATTTAACGATATGACACAATTTGTACCTGCTCCTGAGGAGAAGAAAAAGTCATGGTTTTTTAGTTCTGATCGTAGTCCACCCTCAGGAATTGTTGAAATTAAAAAGTTAATGGATGATCCTTGTTCGGGCCCTAATAATATTGTGCGTATGGCAGGAATTATGAAAATTATATTATCCCGACCCGTGCAGGACTCTTCTCGTACAGAGGCAACAAAGTCAGTTTATGAATTGCGGCAATTAATCGAAGCACCTGCATCAAAACATGAGGAGTTAGTTAATAAGCTAACTGCTGACTGGACCAAACTATTTGAGAAGAACAAGCAACCGAAAAAAGTGACTGAGCTTTCACTGTAAACAACATAGCCTGGTTGTAAGCAACTAATGGCTCGTACTTAATAAGAGGTGTACTTGCCAAATAACACGCTCGAATTACTGCAGTGAAACTCTGAGGGGATACCTCAGGGTCAAGCTGCCGCAATTCGGACACAATATTTATTTTAACTAAGTGCCCTAGTTGTTTATAACCAGGCTAGATTCCCTATAACAGGTGCTCTAAACCATAAATTAAACCGTTTAAAGCCATCACTTTTTGGCAGGCTAAGACAATACCAGGCATAAAGCAATTTCGACTGATGCTGTCATCCGTAATAGATAGTGTTTCGCCCGCATTACCAAAAATAACTTGTTGGCGAGCTAATACTCCGGGTAAACGTAGAGAATGAATATTTATATCACAATGCATGCCTCCGCGAGCTCCAGGAATTAATTCTTTTAAATTTAACTTATTTTTTGGAGCCTTTCTTGCGGCGGCAATCATTTCTGCGGTTTTTAACGCAGTACCTGAAGGGGCATCTAATTTTTGTTGATGGTGGGTTTCGACAATTTCTACTTCTGAAAAATATTCTGCAGCTTTTGCTGCAAAAAGCATCATTAAAACCGCACTAATGGAAAAGTTAGGAGCAATAACCCCACCTAAACCTTGCTCTTCACATTTGCTGGTTAAGTCTTTAACTTGCTCGGGAAGTAGTCCGGAGGTGCCAATGACAGGACGAACCCCATTATTGATAATTGTCAGGCTATTTTGATACACCGTATCAGCTCGTGTTAAATCAACCACAATTTGTGCTTGGGTATCATGAATTGCTTGAGCTAAATTATCTTGTCGGCCAAGTTGAGCGACTAAGGTAAATTCAGGATGAGCGTTGAGTGTTTCACACGCAAGTGCCCCCATTTTACCATTGGCTCCATTTACGATAACACGAGTTAACATGGTATTCCTTATTTTCAATGCGAATTATTGGCGAGGATATTAGGGATTCTTCTTTTGCGTATCCTTATCCTTGGGGGGATATTTAGTACGCCAAGCCCACACGGATGCAAAGGGCCAGCCAATCAGCGTCGCTTGCATAATTAAGGCAACAAAGGCCCCTCCTGGATTATCACTAAGTAGAAAAACAGTCCAGGGCAGGAAAGCACAAAGGAAAGCTATAAATAATCGTCTCATGGATCTACAGGGTAGTTTCAATTTAAATTAATTATAGGCTTAATATTGGGTTTTTTTCTACTCAAAGTTTTGAGGTTTTTATTGGAAACAGATGAACTTACTTAGAGTGCTTGCAAACAACCTTTAAACATTGTACATTGTGCGCTCATTCAGAAGGTGAATGATCATATTATTTTCGGATAGGGCAACCAATTTCTAAAGGGTACACTGATGAGAAAACAGGAGCTGCACCCGCGCACCGCTGTTATTAATAAAACTCAAAAAAACCAGTCTAAAAAAGCACGCTCTGATGCGTTGTTATGGCTTGCGGCTAATTTCCCTGCTGCGTTTGATAATTCATTACGAATCCGTCCATTAAAAGGCGGGATTATGAATGATATTTTGCTGCATGCAGATAAAGCTGCTGAGGTTGGTATTTCTAAGAGTAAGCTCAGGGAGGCCGTAGTTTTATTTACGCGTCGTCTTGATTACTTGGCATGTTTAAAAGCACGTGAAATACGCGTTGATTTGCAGGGTAATGAAGTAGCTGAGGTCAGTGCTGAAGAAGCAGATCATGCTGCTGCGAAGATTAAAAAACGAGTTGAAAAAAGCGTTCGAAATGCTCGCAAATTGATGACAGAAAAAGGTTCAACTCCATATGGTGCAAGCCAACAACCTTCAAGCTATCAGCCGAAAACAGCTAACCAACAAATTGCTTCAGATGATTATTTTCCTACTTATCCGGCTCGCTCATATTCAGCACAAGCTCCTGCCCAGCCTGCGCGATCAGCAGTCGTTGTAAAGCATAAAACAACACGACAATACGATCCTGATGCAGTAGCACGCTTGAAAGAAAAGCTTGGCTTATCGCGAAGCCTTGAAGAAAAGAAAGAAGTCGTCGAATAAAACTACAATTATTATTCAAATAATGCAACCTGGTTGCTTGCAACCAGGTTGTCTTTAAACGCCAATTAAATCAGATAGACGTGAGCGCGGTCTGATTCTCTAAGCTAATTTCTGAGTTAAATCACTAAGAATACGGCTACCGGTACAAAACATCGCAACTTTTAATTCATATTCTATGGTAAGCATTTGCAACAGAACTTGTTCTGTTGATTCTAGGGCCACCTCAAGCATCGGCTTTGCATAACCTACTGTAGAAGCTCCCAATGCAAATAATTTAGCAGCATTTAAACCATTAGCGACACCGCCAGACCCCCAAATTTCAAAAGCAGGTTTTAATGCAGCAGCCTGTTGCACTGCCGTGACGGTATCAATGCCCCAGTTTTTAAAGGTAATTGCTGCTTGATGGCGTATGGGATCTTGAGTTGCTCGGTGTCCCTCAATCCGTCCCCAGTGAGTGCCACCTAATCCACCTATGTCGAGTGCTGCAATACCTATATCAGTCAAGCGCTGCATGGTTTTTTGAGAAAAGCCACAGCCCGTTTCTTTGACAATAACGGGTAAATGGAACTTCTTAACTAATTGTTCTAAGGCCTGCCAGCAGCCCTTATAATCAGTTGTGCCTTCGGGTTGCATGCATTCTTGCAAGGGGTTGCAATGAATGATTAAAGCATTTGCTTGTAATGCATCGGTTAAACGTTGAATGTCGGCAAGTGGAGTATTAATTAATTGTGCGATACCTAAATTGCTGTATAAATTTACCTTAGGAAAACTCTGGCGTAGATAAGTCCACTCGAATGCTGCTTTAGGATCCATCAGCTCACGTCGTTGGGAACCAACACCCATAGCCCAGCCGCTTTGTGCACAGGCTTCAACCAAATGGTGATTGATATGTTCTGCTCGGCTATGCCCTGCAGTCATTGAGCTCACTAGAAAGGGCTTGGCTACTACTTGGCCAAATCGCATGCCCTCTATCGTGATTTCATCAAAATTAAGATCGGGCAGGGCATCATGTACTAAATGAATGCTATCAAATTTACTTAAGTCAGCGCTTTGGTTTTCATGCATTAGGGCAAGCTTAATGTGATCTTGTTTGCGCTGTTCAAATTGTTCGTATTGATTGGCCATGAGTTACTACCTATTGTTGCTGTGGTAATTGATTTAAAAGCTGTTGCATGGATATCGCCGCATTGGCAAGTTCTATACCTTTATGCCCGTGTTTTCCGCCTAATCTATCCCAGGCTTGTTCTTCATTTTCAGTTGTTAATAAACCAAAAATGACTGGGATATTATATTTTAATGAAACGTTCATACAGCCTTCGCTAGCCATGGTACAGACCAGATCATAGTGGCTGGTGTCACCGCGAATAACTGAACCTAAAGTTATTATTGATTGGACCGAATTAGACATCGCTAACCTTTTAGCGATCAACGGAATTTCAATAGCACCTGGAACCTCATAGACACTAATGTGCTCTTTTTTAATGCCTCGCTTTTGTAACTGGGTAATTACGCCATCCTGTAAGTTCTGAGTAATGTGTCGATTGAACACGCCTACAATAATGGCAACTGGAAATGATTCCACAATTGATAGGTCTTCTGTCGGTTGTGCTGATTTTTGCATTATTCCTCTCTCCCTCAATGGGAATTTTTGTATTGCTAAGAGCTTGCAATGTACCTTTTTACCTTTACCTTTTCCAGTTATTTGCAACGGGGATGGTCGTTGGTGTGCCATTTTAGTGCAATATGCCTGATGTATCTAAGGCAATTGCAGGGGTAAATACAATAAATCCTATTTGCTATTTGTATTTAATTCAACCCACTGAGCATAGGCATTCATAAATTGCTGAATGAATTTCTTCGTATCTTCATTAGCGAGTTCGCCTTGAGCATTAAATAGGTTTGCTGCGCCGCCTATATACGCTTCAGGTTGTTGTAAAACGGGAATATCTAAGAAGACAAAGGATTGTCGCAAGTGGTGATTGGCACCAAAACCGCCAATAGCTCCCGGAGAAACACTAATTACTGCTCCAGGTTTTTTAGACCAAACACTTTTACCGTAGGGGCGTGAGCCTACATCAATGGCATTTTTAAGAGCACCAGGCACTGAACGATTATATTCTGGAGTAACAAAGAGCACTCCATCGGACATTTTTATTTGATCACGGAAATGTAACCAGGCTTCCGCTGGTCTGTTTTCATCGTCAAGATCTTGGTTATATAAGGGTAAATTATCAATTTCAATAATTTTTAAGCTTAATAATTGAGGGGCTACGGCCATGAGTGCATGTGCCATTTTTCGGTTGTAGGATTCTTTACGTAAACTTCCAACAATAACGGCAATTTTTTTGCTCATCATACGATTCCTTGTATTGATTAATGGGCTGACTCATTCAACCTGTTATTTTAGAGTATACTTATGGGGCTTGCAAAAAAAATAGAAAAAAAAACGCCCCGTTCACGTTAAAATGCAATATTTAAACATGAACGGGGCGCTAGAAATAAGTTTAAACTACCTCTACGTCTTCAGCTTGTGGTCCTTTTTGACCTTTGCTAGCTTTGAACATTACAGTTGCGCCTTCGGCAAGAGTTTTAAAACCACTACCTTGGATTGCACTGAAATGTACGAAATAATCTGTACCGCCACTTTCTAGAAAACCGAAACCTTTGGACTCATTGAACCATTTTACTGTACCGCGTATTTTTTCTGACATGATAATTTCCTAAATTGTTACCAGCCCATTGTAGCATTATTTTATTAATTGTGCTGTTTTTTTATTAAATATTTTTAATTTATTTTAATTTAATGGCAAAAACCCAGGATGCATGGGCATGATAGAGGATATTTTTCAGAAATATCTCCCTTATAATTTAGGTTTAAGTAATTCTTCGCCATCATTTTTCTTCAGCGTCAAGAATATTGCCCCAGATAAAAACGTCAGAATACCCAGCATTGCGAAGGTTTGATGAAGTGCTTTAATCGACAGCTGCTGATTGATTGTAAACATGCTAACAATAATTGCAGCGGCTGCGACACCAAAACTTTGAGCCAATTGTTGTATCGTGCTCATAATACTGGTTGCTGCACTCATATTGTCTTCGCTGACCTCTGCATAGGCTAAAGAATTCATGCCCGTGTATTGCAACGCAATTAAGAAACCATAAATAAAGGTGAGTAAGCTAATCTCATAGATTGATGAAGAATGGTTAATGAGGCACAAAGCCCATAAGGCCATGCTAACCAAAATGGTATTTACGATGAGTAATTTTTTATAGCCAAACAAACGAAGTATGTAGACTGACATGGGTTTAACCAAAAATACCCCTAAGGCAATAGGTGTAAGTAAAAATCCGGACAGTTGGGATGAATAGCCCAAGCCGATTTGTAAAAGCAGGGGGAGTAAAAAGGGGGTTCCCCCAAAGCTTAGGCGGGAAAATAAATTACTGGTGACCGCAACAGCAAAAGTACGCAACTGCAGCAGCTCTACTTTAATGATAGGGTGTTTTTTATGGCGTGAATGTTTGATGTAAGCAAACAGTAGGATGAGTGCCAAAATAAGGATTACCAGGGCATGAGAGTGGTCAATGTCTGATTCGCTGAGTATGGATAAGCCAAAGGTTAGCAAGGCAAGACCACTGCCAAAAAGGATAAATCCTAATTTATCCAGAGGTGGGACCGGCCGGCAAGGCATTGATGGTAGGCGTGTATGGGACAGATAGATGGCCAATATGCCTGCAGGAATATTGACCCAAAAGATCCAACGCCAAGAGAAATGATAGGAAATTATGCCGCCTAATAAGGGACCGAGCATCATTCCTAAAGCGGCGACCATTACGACCTGGCTCATTTTGGCAATGAGTTCATGTCGCTCAAAAGTTCGTAAAATAATCAGCCGTCCCACAGGCATTGTTAATGAGCCACCCAGGCCTTGGATAATGCGGGCGCAAATTAATTCGCCGAGACTTTGGGTAAAACCGCACCAGGCAGAGCTTACGGTAAATACACAAACGGCGGTGATGAATACTTTTTTAATACCATACTTATCGGCAATCCATCCACTAATTGGGATAAAAATAGCAAGACTTAATAGATAGCTAATTAGGGCTAATTTTAAATCAATAGGGTGTACATTGAGGCTATGCGCCATCACTGGAATCGCTGTATTAATAATCGTGGTATCAACAGCCTCCATGAACATAGCAAAAGAAACGATGAGTAAGATAATATTTTTATTCATAAAATTCAGTATATCAGGGCATATGTGATACGTCACCCCAACGGAGGTGAGGGAGCTTCTGGATGACGTATTGGCGTTATTTAAGAACCATTCAGCATATTTTTGAGGCCAGCTAAATGCGATTTAGCCAGGTTTTTGGAGCGCTCTTCACAGGGAGCCACTTTTTTACCAAACCATTCCAGATACTCAGGAGGTAATTCCTCTAGAAATCGACTGGGTAGACAGTCTTGCATCTCTCCGGCCTTACGCCGTTGATTTGCCAGAGTAAAACATAAACCCTTTTGCGCCCGAGTGATGCCTACATAGGCTAAACGTCGCTCCTCTTCAATCTGATCATCATCAATGCTGACTCGATGCGGTAGTAATTCTTCTTCCATGCCAACCAGATACACAAAAGGAAATTCTAATCCTTTTGAGGCATGAAGGGTCAAGAGCTGTATCGATTCGCTATCTTCGTTGTCAGACTGCTCCAAGATATCAATTAAGATTAATTTGTTAATCACATCATTTAAGGTATGTTCGGGTTTTTTTGCTAATAAACGGCCCACCCATTCCAATAATTCCCAGACATTATCCATTCGTTTTTGCGCTTTAGCAGGTGTGTCGCATTGCTCATAGATATAGGCTTCATAGCCACTATCTTCAACCATTTGTCGCAAATGTTCCACAACCGCATCGGATGAGGCAATGCGTTTTTTTATTTCTTCTATCCATGATTTAAACTGCTGTAAAGCTGCTCGCGGTTTTTCGGCGATACTTTCACTGAGTGCCAGATGATCGGCTACTTTATAAAGACTGTGTCCACGGCTTTGCGCATAGTTCCCCAGGACGTCGAGGCTTGCCTCACCAATTCCCCGTTTAGGAGTATTGATGACTCTTAAAAAGGCCGCATCATCTGTTTCGTTGCACAGCAATTTCAAATAAGCAAAGATATCTTTAATCTCTGCTTTAGCAAACCAAGATTGGCCTCCGCTAATACGATAGGGAATACCATAATGGCGCAATACTTTTTCAAAGATCCGTGATTGGTGATTGCCACGATACAAGATTGCGTAGTCACCATATTCAGTTCTAGCTCGCATCTTATGACTAATTAAATCCGCTACCACTTGTTCGGCTTCATCATTTTCATCTTTGCAACGAACTACCCGCAACAATTCGCCTTGCCCCAGATCGCTCCACAATTTTTTATCAAAAAGATGCTGGTTATTGGCAATGAGATGATTTGCGGCATTTAATATAATGTTGGTTGAGCGATAATTTTGTTCTAATTTAATAATTCTTAATTGAGGATAATCCTCTTGCAATTGTTTTAAGTTTTCTGGTTTTGCCCCTCGCCAGGCATAAATGGACTGATCGTCATCACCCACGACGGTAAACTGTGAACGGAGTCCGGTGAGGAGTTTAACCAAAAGATATTGACTGGTATTTGAATCTTGATATTCATCTACTAATAAATGGCGAATTTTATTTTGCCAATACTCTCGAACCGCAGGCTCGTCTTTAAGTAAGGTCACCGGAAGACGAATTAAATCGTCAAAATCAACGGCATTATATGCTTTTAATGCTTGTTGATAGCGGGGAAAGAGTACGGCTGCCTCAGCATATAAAAGGGCGTCAGAGGGATTTCGCAGAACTTCCTCTGGCGTAAGTAGATCATTTTTCCAACGCGAGATACGTTGTTGAACCTGCATAAGAAAATCACGCTCAGTCGCCTTATTGGCAGGCAAAAAGCTACGCAATATTTGCAAGCAATCTTCGCTATCAAAGATGGAGAAGCCTTTCTTTAGGCCACATAAAGCAAGATTACGCTTAATCATGCTTAAACCCAAGGTATGGAAGGTGGCAATTTTTAATCCCCGCCGATTTGCGGCAGGAAGAACTGCGGCCACTCGAGCACGCATTTCACTGGCTGCTTTGTTGGTAAATGTTACCGCACATACGCTATTGGCAGCATACCCACACTCATTAATTAAGTAGCCTATCTTTTGCGTGATGACTCGTGTTTTGCCGCTGCCTGCTCCTGCAAGAACTAATAAAGGTCCGTCTATATAATTTACGGCTGCCATTTGTTGGCTATTTAGCATCTTTCTGGTTCTCGCTCAAAAAAGAGCGATTATTGCTTCTCTGACAGGATGAATCAATAACTAATTCATGGAGCGCTCTACGTCAAACTCTTCTTCAGTATCAATTTCAATAAACTGTTGTCTTGCATCCACTGGCTTAGATTCTTCAACATCATCTATACCTAAAATTACTTTATCTAAAGTTTTAATAATAGGTATTAGTATATTTTTATCAATCATGATAAGTCCTCTCTTTTTTTATGTGGGATTCTTTAAGCATAGTTCACCATAAGGATTTCTCCACTAAAAAAGAGTAAAAATAGTGTTAGACTGGGGCTAATACCATCTATAAAAAGGTGGAGGATATTTGTAATAGGAGAGGGAGGCCCCAGCTGGTTCCACCTGTTGCGCTATTATACGATAGGGGGATTACTGAGGTGGCATTTATATAGTTACCTACGGTTAGGCAATTTAACATCAGGCTATCGCAGGTAAGCTGAAATAATATGGTTAATGAGTTATTTTCCTCGTAAGGAGGAGCAAGTTGTACCGAATCGCTCCAGTCCATTCCTCCATTAGCACTAAAGTACTTTAATGGATGCACTATCCCATTACTGAGGGCGTAACCCATCGCGATGCAGTTCATGGCTTGTGAGTCGCAATGTAGTGCATTTAAGCCGCTTGATGTGGCGGTCGATGTGAGTAAGATGGCCTTGTTCCATGAAACGCCTCCGTCAGCGCTACTGTAGCTTAGCGGTACTTCATTTCCTGACACGCTGGCAGAGCCTACAGCAATGCAGCTTAAACCGGTGCTTGTATCGCAGTTAATTTGAGTTACTGTACTCGATGTTGCTCCTGAGAGAATGGGCAACAAGGTGGGCGTACTCCATGAGATGCCACCATCCCTACTGTAATAGTTTACTGGAATAATGGTATCAGCAGAATTGACATAGCCTATTGCAGTGCATCGTGTTGCGGCGCTATCGCAAGATACTCCAAGTAAAACACCCGTAAGTGCATTTGCCGGTAATGAGGGCTGAATGTAGTTCCAATTTAGTCCGTTATTATTGCGTGTGTAAATAATGGGTGTTTCATTTCCTGGAGGATTAGAATAACCGACAGCAACGCAGTTTTGGTTTTTAGCATCACAGGAAATATTAAGTAGGACATTAAACGGTGTATTTTGTGGCGTAATCAGGGGCTGCGGAATGCTCCAGGTTGCCCCCCCATCAACGGTAGTATAGCTAATGGGGGTTCCAGTGTTCGATATGATGGAAGCTCCTATCGCGGTGCAACTTAAACCATCGTCACTGCAGCTGATTCCTAGTAAGAATGACTGGGCTATTGATGAGAGCTGGCTGAGTTGATTGGGTGCACCCCAGGAAATTCCGCCGTCCGTTGTTGTGTAGCTTAACGGTCGTGTAGCGGTAGCACTTTGTGAGTATCCCACCGCAATACACTTCATCCCTGTATTATCACAAGATAAGCCTGGAAGTGCTGTAATCTTATTAAAATTGATAAACGCGTTGAAGCCTGAAGCTCTGAGAGGATTTAATTTTTTCTGAGTTCCAAAGCATAAAAGTGGAACTAAGATTAAATAAATTTGCAACAGTTGGGGTAATGCTCTTTTCATGATTAATCTGCCTAAAATACGATGAAAAAGTATCAGGACTCAGCAATGCCTTCGCCATGAGCTAAAACATTTTACGTATTTTATTTGGCGATATCATTAAATTTTGTTATTATTTTTTGTTATTTAATTTTGTTAAAAATACTAAAAAAAGGGATTTTTATGGAGAGAAGAACTTTAAACTTCTTAAAGCACTATGGGAAAAGAATTTTATTGTTAGTTTATTTAACACCAATAGCAACCACTAGTTATGCTGCAACCGCCACAACTACATTTCAGGTTACCGCAACAGTGCTTAAGGCCTGTGTTGTTTCCGCCACAACCGTAGCTTTTGGCACGTACAATCCTGTTGGTGGCACTGCCGCTACGGCCACAGGGACGATTACTACTACGTGCACGAATACAACAACCTATACAACCGGATTAAGTGCCGGGACCAGTACAGGCGCTACGGTAACGGCGAGAAAAATGACAGGGCAAACCACTTCATCAGATTTATTACCTTATGGCTTATATCAAGACAGTGCCCATTCAATTAATTGGGGAAATACTCCAGGAACAGACACCCCTGCAGCAGTTACAGGAAACGGGGCGGCTCAAAATGCTACGGTTTATGGCCAAATTGCCGCAGGAACCGCGGCACCGATAGATACGTATTTAGATACGATAACAGTAACAGTTACTTATTAAATTAATGTTATTTATGGTGTAGTCATGTTTTTGTTTTTTACAAAGCTGCAAAGATGGTTTTTAATGTGTTTTTTGTTGCATGTTATGTCTCGGGGAAATGCATTAGGTGTTTCCCCAACGTTCTTAACAATTTCCCCCCAACAATCTGTTGCGAATCTGACGTTAAGTAATGAAAAAACGGAGCCTGTAACCATCCAGCTTGAAATGGTTCGCTGGCAACAGATAAATGGAAAGGACGTTTATACAGAGACTGAGGCACTTATTGCAACCCCTCAAATTTTTACCTTAGCCCCTAATGGGACTCAGATTGTGCGCTTGGGACTGGAAAATCCCCTATTTGGCGAGCAAGAACAAGCGTATCGTTTATTTATCCAGGAAGTTGTTCCCAAGCTGAATATTAAAAGTAAAAGCGAGCTAAGAATGGCTTTGCGTATCAGCTTGCCCGTTATTATTAAAGCAGAAATCCCGGTTAGGCAAAAATTACGGTGGCAAGTTCTTACGCGCCAAGGTTCGAAGCTAAGACTTATGGCGGAAAACAGAGGAAGTAACGTTTTATTTATCAATTTACTGCAGGCTTATACTCAAGAACAACAACCTGTTACGAGGCCGGAAGTTACGTTTGTTTATCTTCTCCCAGGGAGCAAGAAGGAGTGGGCGCTGTCGGCATTGACCAATAATAAAGTCTCTTCCATTAAAGCATTCGTTAATGACCAAACTTCGGTTATCAATGTGGATTAGAGTATTCGTTTGTGTGGCTGTTTTTTTTGTGCTCTCTGGAAACATTTATGCGGAAAATAAGTCTATGCTGCATCCATTATTAGTGACCTTCACAATCGATGGTATTTCCAGTGCTAAAATTTATCGCTGCTATCAGGATGAGAAAAAACAAATATGGGCTGAGAGCGGGGATCTGAATACGCTAGGCTTTCCTAAAGCCGCACAGGCTCCTATACACTATAAGAATAGAGAGTATGTACTGTTAGATTGGTACGAGGATATTGAGTATGCATTAGATGAGCATGCGCTTATATTAACGATACAAACTCCTATTGCTTGGCATAAAAAAATAATTAAAACAGAAATTAAATTAGATAATGTTGGACTACGACCACAGCACTCTGGAGCCTTTTTCAATTATGATGCCAATAGCCGCTTCAATGGCTGGAAGCGCAAGACTGATCTGGCATCGTTTACGGAGGCAGGATTGTTTACACCTTATGGTGTTGGAACTAGCAGCTTTTTATTCAATGGATACGATTTTTTTCAATGTAAAAACGGAGTGACTCGTTTGGAAACATCCTGGACTATCGACGAACCAGAGCATGTTTCCAGTTGGCGTTTTGGTGATTCGATCACCTCAGGCCTTCAATGGAATGGCGCTGTACGTTTTGCAGGGGTACAATATGCTACTAATTTTACGACACAACCTTCTTTAATCACCTTTCCTCAACCGGTTATTTCTGGGGAGGCGATTTTACCTTCATCAATCGATGTATTAGTGAATGGAATGGAAACCTATAAACAATCGGTGGAGCGGGGAACCTACTATTTAACCCAACTTCCGGTCATCACTGGGGCTGGAACTATTCAAGTGATGGCAAAAGACTTGTTAGGCAGAGAACAAGTCAGTACTTTTTCTTATTATGCTGCGCCAGTATTATTAAAGCCAGGACTTGCTGATTATTCATTTGAAGTGGGGAGCATGCGTTCGTGGTACGGCAGTCGCAGTTACCATTATGGGCAGGCCTTAGGGGTTGGCACTTATTCCTTAGGATTAACGGAACATGATACGGCCGGCGTTCATATCGAATTGTTAAAGGAACATCAAACCCTTGGGGTCGCCAATCATTATTTGTTGGGGTCGGTGGGCGTTTTAAGCTTAGGGGTAGCTGGGAGTCATACTGCCAAGACAAATTCAGGGCCCGATGGGCAAGTTAAACGTGGTTTAGGTGGATTAGTCAATGTGGGATTTCGCAGGCAAACTACTTTTTTAAGTTATGGGGCGCAAGCTACTTTCGCCAATCATGACTATTTTCAGATTGGGACTTTTCGTAATAAAGGTTATCCCAATTTTACATTTCAATCGTTTGTAGGAGTATCGACAGAACGTTGGGGAGCTATTTCTTTAACTTATACCGCGCTGAATAATGCATTTAATCCCGTCTTGGCCGCGCCTTATGAATATCTGTTGCCTAATTCAGATGTTCTTATGGTAAGTTACAGTAAAAATCTGTTTAAGCGAGTATTTTTTACCGTAAGCGGGCTAAGTGATTTACGTGTGCGTAATAACCAACAAATTTTTGCCACTCTTAGTATTCCTCTAGATGGCGGCAATAAATCAATGAGCTTTAATGAATATAGCCAAAGTGGTCAGCATCAGGAAAATATTCAAATGATTAAAAACTTACCATTAGGAAATGGGTACGGTTATCGCTTAACTGCAGCAGATAATAAGAGTAGTCCTGTGATTGGAGAGGCTAATTGGCAAACCAACCAGGGGTTATTGGGCGCGCGTTATATTAGTACTAATGGCGGCCAATTTGGCGAGTTGAACGCGCGAGGGAGTGTTATCAGCTTTGCTCATCGTATTTTCCTTGCTCGTTATGTTGATCAAAGTTTTGCCTTGGTGGATGCATCTGGCTTTCAAAATGCTGAGGTTTTATATCGCAACCAGCCTATTGGTAAAACCAACAGAGCAGGGTACTTATATGTGCCTGAGTTATTAGCCTATCAGCCTAATGAAATTAAGCTTGATACAAGTAAGTTGCCGCTCACTGCACAAATTAAAGAAGCAAGTCGCACGGTTACACCTTACCGACGCAGTGGGGTGTTGGTAAAGTTCAATTTATATTTGGCACAAAATATTTTGTTAACCCTACATCAAAATAATGGAGAGCCCGTTCCTGCTGGTGCGGTAGTGTCTATGGATGGGGATAGTGCTCCAATACCTGTAGGTTATTATGGTCAAGCATTTATTAGTAGCAAGGGTGGTAAACGCCTATCAGGAGTTGCGAGATGGGATAGCCAAGAGTGTCTTTTTTCATTAGAGGCGCATGTGTCCGATAAAGCAGTACAAAAAGAGTTTGCATTATGTCATTAAAATTCATAATTCCGTTTTTCTTTATGATCGTTAATGCCGCTGGGCACGCCAGTTGTATTGGCATTAACTGCACCTGTACTACTACTGCAAATACGGTGGCCTTTGGTTCTTATAATCCTGTTTCAGGGACTGCTCTGACTGCGACAGGAAATGTTGCTGTTACCTGCTCGGCCTTGGTTGCTGGTCTTAATGTTTCCTATGTTATCGCCTTAAATGCAGGACAAAATGGCAGTTTTTCTGCGCGAAAAATGGCTATGGGGAGTTCATTGCTCCAATATAATCTGTATACCAGTTCTACCTATACCTCAGTCTGGGGGGATGGAGCTTCAGGCACCAGTACGGTTAGTGATTCTTATCTGTTATCCCTGCTTTCGGTGACAAGAAATTATGCCGTGTATGGCAGCATGCCTGTTTCCCAAAATGTGGTGCCCGGAACTAGTTATGCCGATACGATTACCGTAACAGTAACTTATTAGATATACTATATAGAGAAACTGGTTAGATTTTCCCTGTTTATGCTCTATTTTAGGCATAAAATGTTATTCATTAGGCAACAAACTAAGATAGAATACCCCCGTCTTTATGCACGTGAGTTCATTATGAAAGAATCCGATACCTTGCAACGTTTTATTTTTGAGCATGCTAACATCCGCGGCGAAATTGTATATATTGAGCAAACTTATCAAACCATTATGGCGCAACGTAATTATCCGCCCATGGTTAAAAATTTGTTGGGCGAGGCCATCGTTTCCTGCTTGCTACTTGCATCCAGTATTAAATTTGAAGGCAGTTTGAATTTACAGTTTCAAGGGGATAAACGTTTATCTTTACTCTTGGTTCAATGTGATCACGAGCTGAACATACGGGCTTTTGCTCGCTTTGAAGAGTCTTTGGAAACTGAGGAGTATGCTAAAGCATTTCTTAGTGGACAGATGGTGATGACGATTAATCAAGATAATCAAACCAACTCATATCAAAGTATGGTGCCTTTACAGTCCACTTCAATGAGTGAAAATTTAATGAATTATTTTGCTCAATCAGAACAAATCTCTACCCGTGTTTGGCTTGCGGTGAATGAGAGCGCTGCTGCCGGGATGTTATTGCAGTTAATGCCTGGGCAAGATACGGTGCAACGAGAGCAGTTTTGGGAGTATGCCGTACAGCTAGGACAAACTGTAAGTGAAGAAGAATTGTTAACCTTAGATAATCAAACCTTACTTTATCGATTATACAATGAAACCGAAGTACGCGTTTTTGATAGTCGTCATACCAAATTTCAATGCCGTTGCAGTCTAGATAAAATGCGACAAGTTATTAATATCCTCGGAGAGAAAGAAGCCCAGGAATTATTAGAAGAGCAGGGCAAAATAGATGTTCGTTGTGATTTTTGTAACAAGGAGTATCTCTTTGATGCGATTGATGTAGCGATGTTATTCCATAAATAGATGTAGCCTGGTGGTTTGCACCAGGTTACGGTAACTCGTTACTGCAACGTTAATTTAATCGAAGACAAAAGAGTACAATCCGTTTGAATTAATTGCACATACTGTCCACGCATTGCCTGCAAGATCTGTTGCAAGTTAATAAATTGCTCACTGAGCTCAATATAAAGGTCAGAGGACGGCTTTTCCTCCAATTCACTCACACTTAAATAAGCAGCCTGCCCCATTTCTGAAAAATAGCTGAGACTGACGTGACGTCGTTTGGCAATTCCAGGAAAGAGGCCACAGAAAAGTAAGCTTTTATCTCCGACATCTCGCAGATATTGCGTTTTCATCGGGCCCGACTTATGGACCGATTCTAAAAAGTCGAGTGCAACAACTGATTCAATGAGCTTAGTTCCTTGAGAAAAGCGCATTAATAAAAACACTAAATAACTTTCGGTGTTCTCATTGAGCACAAGCCGTGTCGTAGCTTGAGCCTCATTAACCAAGGCATGCCATTGGCTAATATCAGTAGGATGTAAAATTAATGGTTGCATATAGCCCCCGTTTTTAAGCTCCTCACTAATAGTCTAGCAAAGCTTTACAATTTCTGTTTATTTTAAGTTTTTATTTTGTATGTGCGTATGACATGGGCCTGCTTATTCTGTTGAATTTAGCTTAATTAACGTGCCGGATAGGTTTTAGTTGTCTATTGATGTATAATGTCGAATCTATGAACAAATACATTGTTTTTTCCTTTAAAGGCTATTTATGATTGAACAGATTCGCAATATTGCCATCATTGCACACGTAGACCATGGCAAAACCACCCTCGTTGATAAGCTTCTGCAACAAACAGGTACACTTAATGAACGAGCTCCTAAAGTAGAGCGCGTTATGGATTCTAATGCTTTGGAAAAAGAACGAGGCATTACCATTTTAGCTAAAAACACCTGTGTGTATTGGAGTGATCACCAAATTAATATTGTGGACACCCCAGGACATGCTGACTTCGGTGGTGAAGTTGAGCGAATTTTGTCGATGGTAGACAGTGTATTGTTGCTGGTTGATGCGGTAGATGGTCCTATGCCACAAACTCGTTTCGTAACGCAAAAAGCGTTTGCACGTGGATTAAATCCAATTGTTGTGATCAATAAAATTGACCGCCCAGGCGCACGGCCTGATTGGGTTATGGATCAAGTATTTGATTTATTTGATAATCTTGGCGCAACGGATGAGCAGTTAGATTTCCCAGTTGTTTATGCCTCTGCATTAAATGGCTATGCCAAGCTGAATCTTGAAGATGAAGCTACGGACATGAGCGCGTTATTGCAAACTATTATTGATAAGGTCCAGGCTCCTCAAGTGGATGCTGAAGGTCCATTCCAAATGCAAATCAGTTCTTTGGATTACTCATCTTATGTAGGCACTATTGGTATTGGCCGTATTACGCGTGGTCAAATCAAAGCAAAATCTCCTGTGAAGGTTATGGACAAAGAGGGCAACATCCGTGCTGGCCGTTTACTGCAACTCTTAGGTTTTAGAGGTTTGGAGCGTGTTGAGATTGACGAGGCAAGCGCTGGTGATATCGTAGCGATTACAGGTATCGAGGGCTTGAAAATTTCTGATACGGTTTGCGATCCTGCAATGGTTGAAGGTTTACCTGCACTATCTGTTGACGAGCCAACAATCAGCATGACCTTCCAGGTAAATGATTCGCCTTTTGTCGGTCAAGACGGTAAATTTGTTACCTCACGTAAAATTCGTGAGCGTTTGGATACTGAATTATTACATAACGTGGCATTACGCGTTGAAGACTGTGAAGATCCGGATAAATTCCGTGTTTCCGGTCGTGGCGAATTGCATTTATCTATTCTCATTGAAACCATGCGTCGCGAAGGCTATGAGCTTGCAATCTGTAAGCCTGAAGTAATTCTGCATGAAGTTGATGGCGAACAACACGAGCCTTATGAGCGTTTAACCGTTGATGTGGAAGAAAACCATCAAGGTGCGATCATGGAAAAGTTGGGTGAGCGCCGTGGTGAAATGCAAGATATGGTTCCAGATGGGAAAGGGCGAGTACGCTTAGATTACATCATACCAACTCGCGGCCTTATTGGTTTCCATAGCGAATTCTTATCTGCTACTTCTGGTACTGGCTTGATGTATCACGTGTATGATCATTATGGTCCTGCATTTAAAGGACGAATTGGTAAACGTGTGAATGGCGTATTAATCGCCAACTGCCAAGGGGCTGCACGTGCTTTTGCCTTGTTTAACTTACAAGAGCGCGGACGTTTATTTGTCGAACACCAAACACCCTGTTACGAAGGTATGGTTGTTGGTATTCATGCCCGTGATAATGATTTGGTAGTGAATGTGACCAAAGAAAAACAATTAACCAACATGCGTGCCTCAGGAACTGATGAAAATATTATTCTAACGCCACCAATTAAATTAACTTTGGAACAAGCATTGGAATTTATTGATGAAGATGAATTGGTTGAAGTAACCCCTAACTCAATTCGTATTCGTAAAAAAGCGTTGAAAGAACATGAGCGCAAAAAAGCATCTAGAGCGAACAGTGACGAATAAAACTAAATTTAAGCGTGTGATTTTATATGCACGCCAACATCGTGCAAACCCAGGGGTTAACGACAGCTTAAATCGCTTGGTTGAGTTTTTGGAAAGCCAAAAGGTCAGCGTCTACCAAGACGTTGACACTTTGCTGGGTTTTGACGTGCAATTACCGGTCTTAACTAAAAATGAGATGGGTGAAAAGAACGATTTGATCATTGTGATTGGGGGGGATGGAAGCCTGATTTCTGCCGCGCGCATGGCTACGAAAGTAAATACGCCGGTCATCGGGATTAACCGTGGACGCCTAGGCTTTTTGACTGATATTTTACCCAATGATATTGAACAACAACTTAGTGCGGTATTAGCGGGACAATATAAGGAAGAAAAACGCTTCTTATTGCATACTCGTATCTATGATGAAAATGATACTTATTTTGAAGGGGATGCAGTAAATGATGTGGTTTTATCACGAGGTAATGAAACGCATTTAATCGAGTTCTCCGTGTACGTGAATGAGCAGTTGGTCAGTCATTATCGCTCGGATGGCATGATTTTATCGACTCCGACGGGTTCTACCGCTTATGCTTTATCTGCTGGTGGGCCAATTATGCATCCTGAATTGAATGCAATTGTGCTGGTGCCGATGTTTTCCCACAGCCTCAGTTCACGTCCTTTGGTCGTTGATGGTGAATCAAAAATTGAATTACACATTAATGAAAGCAATGAGGCGGATCTGTGTGTGAGTTGTGATGGGCATCAGTCGCGCATGGTAAAAGCAGGACAGCGAGTTGCGATTCAAAAAGATGCACATCAGTTACGATTGTTGCATCCTCTTGATTATCATTACTATGATACATTACGATCCAAGCTTGGTTGGGAATCCACACATCAGGGATAAATCATGCTTACAACTTTGTGCATTGAACAATTTGCCATCGTGCAACACCTGGAATTAGATTTCACTCAGGGTATGACTGCCTTTACAGGGGAAACTGGGGCAGGGAAGTCGATTATGATTGATGCCTTATTACTGGCTTTAGGCGAGCGCGCGGATGCTTCAGTGATTCGTCCCGGCCAGGATAAATGCGACATCACTGCAGGTTTTTACGTGCATCAAAATTCTGAGCCAGCACAATGGCTTGCTGAGCACGACATTCTCTGTGCTGATGGCGAGATTTATTTACGCCGGGTAATCTATGCCGAAGGGCGTTCAAAATCGTACATTAACGGTCAACCTTTTCCCCTGCAAAAAATTAAAGAACTCAGCGAAAAACTAGTGCATATTCATGGACAACATCAGACGCAAACCTTGATGCACCATGCCACCCATCGCCAGCAATTAGATCAGTACGCGAAGAATCATAGCGTGTTTGATGAAGTAGCTCGACTTTACAAGCAGTGTCAAAAGGTCCAACAAGAAATTGATACCTTACAAAGTTTAGAGCAACAAGCCGATCGCATTCAATTATTAAAATTTCAAATTGAAGAGCTTTCCGCATTAAATCTGCAAGAGAATGAAACTGAGGCCTTGTATCAAGAGCATCAACTGCTGCATCATGCGAAAGAATACCTGGAACACAGCCAACACATCCATGGTTTATTAAATGCTGAAGATGAGCCTAATGTGTGTACGAACTTAAATCATATTTTGCAATTGCTTAGTCAACTACCCCAAGAGCAAGCACAAATTAAAAACACCTATGAATTAATTAACGGTGCTTTAATCCAATGCGAAGAAGCCATTGGCGAAATGCAGCAATTTGCCGAGCGCGTGCATCTTGATCCAGAGCGTTTGCATCAAATAGAAAGCCGCATGAGTAGCATCCATCAATTGGCGCGAAAATATCATGTTGATAGTAGCCAGCTAGTAGCACATGCACAACGGTTACAAAAAGAATTAACGCGGTTACAAGACAGTGAAGGTAAATTAGCAGAGCTGCAACGGCAACATCGTGAACTGGGGGCGGCCTATGAGCGAGCAGCACACAATTTAAGACTTGCCAGACAAGAGCATGCGCCCAAATTAGCCCAGGAAATTACCATCAGCATTCAACAGTTAGGGATGCCGAAGGGTTGGGTTGAAATTGACATAACCCCATTAGACAAAATGTATGCCCATGGTATGGATAAAGTCGAATATAAAGTATGTACCAATCCTGGTATGCAACCTGATGCACTTAATAAAATTGCTTCAGGTGGAGAGCTCTCACGAATCGGCTTAGCCATCCAAATGATCACAGCCCAACAGGGGTCCACACCGACTTTATTATTTGACGAAGTGGACGTGGGCATTGGCGGTGTTACGGCGGCCTTAGTTGGACAAATGCTGCGTAAATTAGGCGAACGTTTACAGGTATTTTGCGTTACTCATCAACCCCAGGTTGCCGCTTCGGCTCACAACCATTTTATGGTGGAAAAGAGTAGTGATAATACCCAAACATTCACCCGTATTTCGTTATTACAACAAGCGGAAAAAATAGATGAAATCGCCCGCATGCTCGGCGGCTTAACAATAACAGAACAAACACGCTCGCATGCACGAGAATTATTGCAGCAGAGTGCGTAAGTAAGTTGAGGTAAGTAGTTATTGACAAAAAATGTCAACAGATTACGATCCGGCAAAAAAAGGAACTCAGGAATGCAACTAATACCAATCATTCTTTGTGGAGGAGCGGGTTCACGTCTTTGGCCAGTTTCTCGTGAATTACATCCTAAGCCCTTTATGCGTCTTGCAGATGGGCAAAGTTTATTTCAAAAAGCCTTTATTCGCGGAGCTTCTTTACCTGATGTAGGTGAAGTAATGATCGTTACGAATAAAGAGTTTTTATTTAAAATGATTGAAGAAAGCTCCGAGGTCAATGCGAATCATATTGAAACCTCCTATATTATGGAGCCTTTCGGACGTAATACGGCAGCAGCTATTGCATCGGCAGTACTGAACACCATTAATTTGCATGGTGAACAGGCGATGATGCTTGTTTTAGCAGCGGATCATTTAATTTTGAATCAAGATGCGTTCCAAGCAGCAGTGAATGATGCTTTGGAGTTAGCCGGTAATGATAAGCTCGTCACTTTTGGTATTTCACCTACCGAGCCTAAAACGGAATATGGATACATTGAGGCGGAAGCTAATCAAGTATTACGTTTCGTAGAAAAACCAGCATTAGACAAAGCCCAGGAATATTTAATTTCCGGACGTTTCCTATGGAACTCTGGGATGTTTCTATTCTCAGCGGGCGCTATGTTGCACGCTCTGGAAGAGCATTGCCCAGAAATTTTGCATGCAGTGCGTACTTGCTTTGCTCAGTCACACTTGGTGCCGCATCAAAATGTTGTTGGTTTAGAGTTAGACGAAGAAACCTTTGCGCAAGTTCCAGATAATTCCATTGATTATGCGGTCATGGAGAAAGCTGAGAATATTGCAGTGATACCCTGCCAGATTGGTTGGAGCGATGTAGGCTCGTGGACATCCATTGATGAGCTGATTGAGCCTGATGCACAAGGCAACCGTCTTGAAGGAGATGTGTTATTGCATGATGTGTCCAACTGCAACATAAGAAGTAATAATCGCTTAGTTGGGGCTGTAGGGCTTGAGAATTTATTGATTGTGGATACCCCTGATGCGCTGCTGGTTGCCGACAAATCACGTGCGCAGGATGTAAAACATATTTATACCCAATTAAAAGCACGTGGCCATGAAGCCTATAAATTACATCGTACAGTCTATCGCCCCTGGGGTACTTATACCATACTTGAACAAAGCGAACGCTTTAAAATAAAACGTATTGAAGTAAAACCCGGAGCAAGCTTAAGCCTGCAGATGCATCATCATCGCAGTGAGCATTGGATTGTGGTTAGCGGTATGGCTAAAGTAGTTAACGGTGAAGAAGAATTTTTTGTTCGCGTTAATGAGTCTACCTATATCCCCGCGGGCTGCAAACACCGTTTGGAAAATCCAGGAGTCCTTGATCTGGTGATGATTGAGGTGCAAAGCGGTGATTATCTGGGTGAGGATGATATTGTACGTTTTCAAGATAACTATGGAAGGGGTTAATTTCCATGAAACTCGCATGTTTTAAGTCTTATGACATTCGCGGTAAGCTCGGTATTGAATTAAACGAAGAGCTCGCCTACCGTATTGGTTTTGCATACACGCAATTTTTAAACGCAAATTCCGTGGTGGTGGGAAGTGATGTACGCCATAGTAGCGAACCATTAAAACAGGCCTTAGCGCGCGGCATCATGGATGCTGGGGCGGATGTTATTGATATCGGCATGTCCGGTACGGAAGAGGTTTATTTTGCTACCTTCCATTTAAGTGTTGATGGCGGAATCGAAGTTACTGCCAGTCATAATCCAATTGATTACAACGGTATGAAATTAGTTCGTAAAGGTGCCGCTCCAATTAGTGGCGATAGCGGCTTAAAGACCATTGAAGAGCTTGTGATAAAAAACGAATTTCAACCTGCTACGCAAAAAGGACAATATAAGCAAGTAAACATTCTAGATGCTTATGTCGATCATTTGCTAGGCTACGTTAATCCCCAGCAATTAAAACCATTAAAATTAGTTGTTGATGCGGGTAATGGTGCTGCAGGGCATGTAATTGATGCTATCGAAGCGCGTTTTACAGCAGCAAATATTCCCATTAGTTTTATTAAGATTCATCATGAAGCGGATGGTGATTTTCCTAATGGCATTCCAAACCCCTTATTAATGGAAAACCGCCAAGCAACCGCGGCAGCGGTAAAGGCGCATCAGGCCGATATGGGTATTGCTTGGGATGGGGATTTTGATCGCTGTTTCTTATTTGATGAACAGGGTGATTTTACTGAAGGATACTATCTGGTTGGCTTATTAGCCGAGGCCTTCCTCAAGAAAAATCCTGGTGGAAAAGTCATTCATGACCCACGCCTTACTTGGAACACTATTGATATTGCCCAACGTGCCAATGGTCAGGCAATTCAATGCAAAACCGGACATGCCTTTATCAAAGAGCGTATGCGCAGTGAAAATGCGATATATGGTGGTGAAATGAGTGGGCATCATTACTTCCGTAATTTTGCTTACTGTGACAGTGGAATGATTCCTTGGTTGTTAGTGATTGAATTAGTGAGTCAAACTGGCAAATCATTAAAAAACCTTATTGATGAGTGTGTTCGTGCATTTCCTTGTAGCGGGGAAATCAACTATGAAGTTGCTGATGCAAAGTCAGTGATGGAGCGTGTAGAAGCTCATTTTTCTGCATTGCAGCCTAAAATAGACCGGACTGATGGTATTAGTCTTGAGTTTGAACAAATGCGGCTAAACTTGCGTGCCTCCAATACGGAGCCACTATTACGGTTGAATGTTGAATCACGTGGGAATTTACCTTTGGTAAAGGAAATCGTAGGAATAGTTGAGATGCTTATCTTGAAATAAATATAGGCGAAATTTCGCAGAGATAGATATTTGTGAAGAAATTAGAGGCCCTATAGATTTCAATTAAAATCTATAGGGTTGTGAGCTAAATTACATCGGTACTAAAAAAGCAGTTATCCCAATTTATCGACATCCCAATTTGTTGTCTTTATTGAATACTTCTCAAGAACATTAAAATGGGCATCTTCTCGCAAAACAAAATATTGCTGAGATACTGGGTAAGGCTGTATAGAATGTGAGTGGGCGTGTATGTTTTGAATGAGGGCATCTAACGGTAATTGACTCGTATCTGTGCCTGGAGTTAAAAAGGGGCTTTTAACCGCAAAAAGAACGCTAAAGGTCCTTTTTAAATTCTTATTAGTTAAGAATTTTTTATTATTAGCGTTTAATCCTAACATTCTTATTCCATGATCGCCATGAATAATTACAATGCTATTTTTGGTGGCTGGATTTGTTGATAAAGCTAATAGTAATTTATCAATGATTTTTTGACTGCATTGTATTTGTTCTTTATAGCCTTGCAAGAGGTTATTATTTACGCCTACAAAATTACAGTTTTTGTCCATGACAAAGGGGATATGTGGAATTAGTAAGTGGATAAAATAGGCATTACCATTGCGCGCTGTTTTTAAAAGGTTTTGTATTTCGGGAAAAACATGTACAACTGCGCTAGCTGGTGTTAATGGGGCTACAGTCTTATTATTTAAGCCGAGATGCTTCCAAAGGGATCGCTTTTGGAAAGAACGGAACATGTCTTCTAGTTTTAATTCAGAAAGTACGCCATTTAACAAAGCAGCTATACGAGTCATTAAAGGGCTCTGTTCGGGAACAAAATCGAGAAAATGATAGGTAAGGCAATACTTTAACGAAATCTTCTTGTTATTATGTTTGCAGAAATTTAAATAAGTGCTTTGTATTATATTTAGTTGGTATCCTTGTTGGGAAAGTTGTTCAAATAATTGATTTGTAAGTAAGGTATACCCATCCACTTTTTCTAATTGATAGTATTTTTTTAGGTTATTCAGAGGCTTAAAATTTAAAAAGCTACTAAATGAGGCGACAGTAAAATTTTCCCTCGAATATGCATTTGGATAAATATGAAAGCCGCGGCCAATATAATTACTCTCTAACTGTTTATTATATGAATCATTATTATAAGGGATCGCATCAAAGCTGGTATGTTCATCTAGAACAATATGAATATATGGCGGTAGCGATTTATTTTCTTCTGTCGCGATTTGTATATTTTTAGTCGTTAAAAAAGGACTATTGAAGAGCGGTTTTGTAAAAAATGCTCCAGCCCAATAAACACTAAAAACCAAAATAAATAATGTATCTAGACGGAGCTTAGTTTGCATTCGATTGATAAGATAAAACACAGTGCTGGTTGATGCTAATAGAATAAGTAGAGTATAACGGTATGGAATGATGTGGGAGGAGGTAAGATGCAACTGGCTTAGAACAAAAAAACTTACGATAATAGCCATCATGACACTGCGCAGAAGGGTATTGCTGGCAATGATAAGCGCTCCATAGGAGATACCAATAAGTGTTAGTAGCGCATAGACCAATAAAATCTCAATGCGTAGAAAAGATATACTATGATATTGAATAAAGGCCGTCAGAATGGCGGTTAAAAACAAGGGGGAAATGCACAAATAGCGCCAGTGTTGCTTTATTATAGATTTAATGTTCATATCAGCGTCGGTCCATCCAAATAGTGTCTCCGTGTTTCAACAATAGGAATTTCTTCCTTAAAATTAATAAATATTTTGAAAAAGCATTTTTGAACTGTACAATATCACACTGGCCCATTATGCTTCACTTGTAATTTTTTCGTTTTTGAAAAAATTTGTCTAAACTCGCTAAAGTTTTAGAGACATAAAAAAACAGCAATAGATACAATAGTAGCTTGTATGATTAGACCTTCTGAGTCAGAGTCTAAATAAGCATAATCGTTAGATAGCCCAAGCAATCCATGCAGATGTCATGCGTAGGCCCTTATAGTTGAATCGCGGCCAAGTTTAGCAACTTATAATTCTTTGGGCAATTAAAATTAATGTCCTTTGACCGAGGTAAGTTCGGCTGTTGTTTGAACCAAACGATTGGCAGTTGCCTCCCTAGGGGGCATATAGATTTATACGGCCATAATTGGCAAAATTAGCACTGATAATATGGATGAGTAGCATTATTATGAAAATTTTATTGATATCAACCCGTATGGGCACCGCCGGCGTTGAAACATTAATTTTAAGAATGGCCAAATTTTTAAAAGAAAACAACTATAAAGTCGACGTTTTACTTATGCGTGAATCAGATAGAGGGGTCGCGGACAAGTTGCGCCAATACGCAGAGGTATATATTGGTTGGCAGTTTTTTAAAACCAATAAAATTTTAAAAAACCTTGGGAAAGATTATTATGATTGTATTTATACATACAGCCTTTTCCCTCTTATTTATACGATGCATATTAAGCAAGCTTATTTTCCCAATGCCAAAATTTGCTTTGGTGTATATCATCCTTTGGAGTATTGTTGGAAGCATAAATCCAATAATCTATTAGCTCGTTTAGCGGCGAGGTTTATGAAAAAATTCCCTCAAGAAAATATTTTTTTTATGAATGAAGGAATGAAAGAACGTCATAGCGAAAAACTAAAACAAAATTTTGCACAAGCTCCTATTATTCCTATACCTGTTGACTTACAACAATTTGATAATGCTGAGCGGATATTTTCGGTTGATAAGCCCTATAAAATAGTTTCTATTGGCAGAATCATTGCATTTAAAACATATAACTTTACTGTTCTGGATACACTCTCAGAATTAATTCAGCGAGGTTGTGAGGTGGAGTATCATGTCTATGGTGATGGTGATCAATTTGAGAAATTAAAAGAATTAGTGTTTGAGAAGCAATTGCAGAATGTTGTGTATCTCCATGGACCTATTCCCTATGAGGATTTTGCAAAGGTATTGAAAGATGCTTTTTTATTTATTGGTGTAGGAACCGCGCTTGTTGAAGCTGCTGCATGTAGAGTCCCCTGTTTACAAGGAATAGAAATGGAACCACAGGCAAACTCTTATGGCTTTTTTCATGAATTGACTGGATATAATTTGGGTGAAAAAAGTTTAACTCAACCGCGCTATAATATGTTTGATTTAATGCTCCAACTAATGGATAAGGATGTGGGTGATTACAAGCGTATTTGTGAGTTATCACGTAATCGAGCCCAAGAATTTGATATAAGAAGCAGTATGCAGCTTTTCATCAGTTCATGTGATGAGTCAAAAAAGGTTGATTATCAACTAAAAAAAGGCACTATTTTTTCGGCGTTACTTAATGCAGTGTTTTGGTTTTTTTGCCGGAAGTTGCGTTTGACAACTCCATTTGACACACGATATGAAGATGAATAGTATAGCCCAACTAAGTAAGGAAAAATCATTTTATGAGAGATCTAGCAGAGGTTGCACAGGGACGAGAGAATAATTTTACACTTTTACGTCTTTTGAGTGCAGTGTACGTTATTTTTTGTCATTCTTGGGGATTATTGAAACTACAGGGCCCCTTGGCAGGGCTTGGTTCCTTTCTATCGATTTCTTGTAGTTTAGGTGTGCTTATATTTTTTACTATTAGCGGTTTCTTGGTTACAGCAAGTTATGTAAAAAATAGTAATCCTTATTTTTATATAAAATCCAGGGCCTTAAGAATTTTCCCAGGCTTACTATTCTCTTTATTAGTGACAGCCCTAGTAATAGGATCAATTGCTACATCAATGCCGTTAAAAGAATATTTAACTTCTAAGTCAGTACTTACGTATATTTACAATAATGGAACGCTTACTCATCTGCAAATGAATCTCCCCGGGGTTTTTGAGAATAATATTTACTCGAGTGCCGTAAATGGATCTTTATGGACTCTCCCGATCGAATTTAGGTTATATGTTATTATTTGCCTTATAGGAATTATTGGGGCTTTAAAGAAAAATTATATAGGTATTCCTATATTAATCCTAAGTATATCACTGTTTAGTTACCCGCATTATCAAGCAGGGAACATAATAGTCCTACAGGCAATATTTAGTTTTATAATTGGTTCTTTATTCTTTCTGTTAAGAAAGTCGATACGTTTAAATTATGTATTTCTCTTGCCTATAGCATTTCTTTTTTTCATGAGTCCCAGCCAGTATAAAAGTATCTTTTCCGTTTTTGGGCTATCTTACTTTGCTTTTTTAATAGCCTATAGCAGAAAACTCTCATTCAGTTTCTTGGATAAGTATGGTGATTTTTCTTATGGCTTGTACATTTTTTCATTCCCTGTCCAACAATTATTAATTCAAAAAGTTCCAAGTATTTCTCCTATAGGCTTATTTTTGTTATCGCTTTTAATAACATTAGTTCTATCGATAATTTCCTGGTTTTTTATTGAAAAACCAGCCTTATCTCTAAAAGGCAAACGGCGTCAATTGGACAATCAAGCCCTAAATACGCAAATAAATTCCTAACAAGACATGTATAGAGTATTTTTATGACATTAGCCCCCCAACAAAAATCTAAAATCGCGATTCTATTAGCTGTTTATAATGGGATGCAGTATATTGGCGAGCAACTCCAGAGTCTTCTACGACAGTCAAACCTTGATGTGACAATTTTTGTTAGTATTGATCTTTCTTCGGATAATAGTTTGACTTGGTTTCAAGAGTTGGCAAGTCATGATTCTAGAATTGTTGTATTACCTTACGGCGAGCGCTATGGTGGTGCTGCGAAAAATTTTTTTCGTCTGATTCGAGATGTTAATTTTTCTGCCTTTGATTATATTGCTTTTTCTGATCAAGATGATTTGTGGCATTTGGATAAATTATCCAAGGCAACAAGCATTTTACGTGACTCAGAGTACAGTGCCTATTCAAGTAATGTTACAGCTTTTTGGCCAGATGGCAGAGAAATGCTGATTAACAAAGCTCAGCCTCAAAAAAAATGGGACTTTATTTTTGAAGCAGCAGGTCCCGGATGTACTTATGTAATGAGCAACTCTCTGATGAATGTAATTAAAGCAAACTTACTTGAGAATTGGGATATTGCTCAACAAATTAGCTTACATGATTGGTATTGTTATGCGTTTGCTCGTGCAAATGATTACCAATGGTATATTGACCCCGAACCCTCTATGCTTTACCGACAGCATGAAAAAAATCAAGTTGGTGTCAATGTGGGGGCCAAAGCTTATATAGTTCGTTTGAAGCAAATAAAGAGCGGGTGGTGGCTCCATCAAGCATATTTAGTTGCCAAACTTGTTGGGGTCAGTCACTGTTCTTTTGTACAAAGTTGGTCAAAGCTAGGTAGAATTAGTCTGCTACGCTTAGCCGTTAGTGCTTTTCAATGTCGGCGCCGTTTAGGAGATCAGATCTCTTTCGCATTAATTTGTGTGGGCTTAGCAATTATTGGCGAATATAAAAAAATAAAACCTGAGGGTAATGCTACATAAGTGTTACCATCTAAGGCGGTGCTTTGTGGCGGAACGCAATTCTTGATAAAAATAGATTAGGTGGTAGGGTTTAACCTCAGGAGAGTAAATATGGTCGCATTTAAAGAGCCGCCAATCGACAGAAACCATGTGATTTAGCTAAGCCAATAGCGGAGTTTCTTCTTCCTCCTTGTAAGTAAGATAAGCAACCGCTCCGAGAAAAAGTAACATATAGCTTGGTATCCAGATGAATGGTCTTTGATAAATATTTAATATAAATACAAATAGGAAGGTATATATTTCGAATTTATTGGCTAGGTTCTTTGTTTTAAAAAATACATAACCCAATAAAAAACTGGTAAGATATAAAAATCCAACTAAGCCATAATTGGTTAAGATAATTTTCCAAGACGAGCTTGCTCCCCCTTCAAATGCTGCGTTTGCATCACTAGCGATGCCAAACAACAATGTTTTTATTTCACCATTTAAATAAGTTGAAAATAGGGAGTCCATTGACAAGGAGCTTCTATTATCAAATGTTCTAATGAATTGATATGCCTGCTTCGCTTTACCATATTTTTTTTCTACCAATGGATCTTGCAATATATGTGCGATTGATGGTTGGACTTTTCGGGTATTAAAGGGGGTATGAGGTGTTATATAACATAAAGAAAATGTAATTATTAAGAGAAAAGAAATTCTATATTTTTTTAATAGGGCTGATGATATAACTGAAAGAATGTAAAACGCTGCAGAAAAAGAGAGAATGCCTGCAAGAAATATAAGTGTGTTTTTCCATCCTCTTTTAAAGCAACTCATTGCTAGAAATAGTGCGGCAAAAGTTCCTACTGTTCCGGGTTCGTCATAGATTCCTGAAAGTCTTGCTAGTTTTCCACCATAGGGTAAGGTATTTATTGTATCATTTTGAAAAATACTACCAAAATAATGAAGATAATATAATTTTTCTTTTACTTTGAATAAGCTTACGGGTTCTAAGTGACTAAAATTTAGCGGAATAGCGAGTAACATCAACACCCATACAATTATTGCGGGGATTAATGAAAGTGCAAATAATAAAGAAAATATTTCTACAGCACACATTTTATCCTTTGTGCTTAGGTTAAATAAAATTAACATGGGCGGTATTAAGAAGTACCAGGTTTTATAGGTGTTTTCATGAGTTGGCAAAAAACTTAAGTAAATAAGAAAAAAACAAAAAACTAAGGCCCAGAGTAGATCATGTTTATTTATATTTCGGTAATTCTTAGAATATAGATAGCAGCTTATACTAATTAAAACTAATATGCCTAGACATAGAGATTGGTGCCCCCATATAAAATAGGGAAGCATCGAACCTAATGCTAATAGAGCTACAGATATCTGTACGGAGTTTATATTAAAAATACGAAGGGTATGTTTGATATAATTCACAAAAACTCTCCTTGAGCCATGTAACATAATAAGTACTAGTATTTAGTTTATAATTTAGTTTTTAGTGTGAGTTGGCCAATGATTGGAAAATTCTGATTTATCATGAAATAAAATAAACAGAAAATTAGATACAACGAGTAGTTTACAGCATATGCATACGATAAACCAATTAGCCCAACTTTATCGAGAAAAAAGCATGAAAATAAGTAGAAACTAGTTCCAAATAATAATTCTGAAATTAAAAATACAGCGGTTCGACGTTTAACAAGCATATGGTAGGCAAATACCCAGGCTGCAATTTTGATCACACTTCCTATTAATTGAAATGCAAGAATGTCTGATACTACGGCAAAGCTTTCTGAGAATAAAAGACTGACAATCCAATGGCGGAATAAGTAGATGCCAGCAGCTAGAACACAGGCTGAAACCACACCTAGAAAGAGCACTTCTTTGACAATATCGAGCTCTGTAAATTTATTCTCTGCTTGGCTTAATTTAGGCACATAGTAGGTCATTAAGGCAGTCGTAATAACAAGTAAGTAAAGCTCAGAGAGTTTCCAGGATGCCTCCCATATACCGGCTGCTTCCCATCCTAGATTCGTTGCTATTCCGCTTCTTACTAGCATGAGAATTAACGGCGTCGAGATAAGCGTTACAAAGCTCATTAGCCAATAAGGTAAAAACTCTTTAAATATGGCAAAATTAAAAGTAGGTTTTAACCATCCCCATCTAAAATCTTTTAGTCGAGTTATAAAACCAATGCCAATAAATGCGGATAAGGCCTGCATGGCGATTAAGGCGATTAAACCGCCATATAAGCCATAAAAACTAACTAAAAGCAGTGAAGAGAGTAGCAATAGTATGCTGGAGATGGATTTATACGTAATAAGTATAGGTAATTCTCCCCAGCCATTAAATACTGCGACCAGTACCTGGAAGATCATAATTAATACGCCGCACAGAGCGAGCAGATAAAAGATATTTGTATACTCTGGCGATTTAAGGATGAGCATGGAGAGTTGTGGGGCAAACAAACAGATACCGCCGCCAACGACTAGTGCGGCTAATAATCCTAAGCCTAAAGCATTACCTAAATAATTATTGGTATCATTGTTTCCGGATTTTTCTTGGGCGCTATAACGAACAAGACCCGTAGTAAAGCCACCAGTAACTAAGATAACAAAGGCGGCAATAAAATTTTGAAACTGTCCGAAAAAAGCGACCCCTTCTGGGCCCACCTGGGTTGCAATAAACTTAATTACCACAAAGCCAGATGCCAGTTTGATCGCTGTTTCAATCGCAGAAAGAAAAGATGTTTTAACTATATTCATTGGAACTTATTTATTGCCTCAATTACTGCCGCAACTTCAGCATCAGTATGTACAGGGCTCATCGGCAAGCTAAGCACTTCATTATGGATTTTTTCAGTAATCGGTAAGTGCAATGCATTATATGCTTGATAAGCAGGTTGCTTATGTGGTGGCAATGGATAGTGAATTAAATTCTGAATTCCGGCCTCTTTTAGGTAATGCTGTAAGGCTTCACGTTGTTGGCATGCTACGACAAATAGATGCCATACATGATTCTCAGCTTCTAATTTCGGTAATTTAATCAGGGGATTGTTGATGTTTTCAATATAGGTGCGCGCAATTTCCTGACGACGCTTGGTTTGTGCATCGAGATAGTTAAGCTTAACGCGTAACATTGCCGCCTGTATTTCATCTAAACGGCTGTTGATACCTTGAAATAGATTTTTATATTTTTCATGGGAGCCATAATTACGTAACGCACGTAAAACTTCCACTAACTCGGAATCATTTGTGGTAATGGCACCGGCATCTCCCAGGGCGCCTAGGTTTTTTCCGGGATAAAAGCTAAAACCAGAGGCATGTCCCCAGTTTCCTGCTTTACGCCCATTTATATGCGCTCCATGTGCCTGTGCGGAATCTTCTAAGACTAAAAGATTATAACGTTCAGCAATGGCTAATATGGAAGGCATGTCGGCCAAGCAACCATAAAGATGAACGGGTAAAATGGCGCGAGTCTGGGAGGTGATTCGCGCTTCAATTTGACTGGGGTCAATATTATAGCTGTTTGCGTCTGGTTCAATAAGAATTGGAGTTAACCTATTCTCAGTAATCGCTAAAACACTGGCAATATAGGTGTTGGCTGGAACAATAACTTCATCACCTTCTTGGAGATAGCCTAATTCTTTCCATGCACGCAGAGTAAGAATTAATGCATCGAGCCCATTGGCCACACCAATACAATATTCAGTACCGCAATAAGCCGCAAATTCTTGCTCAAAGCATTCAAGCTCATTACCGGTAATATACCATCCAGATTTAATTACTCTGGTAGCGGCCTCACAAAGTTCTTCTTGCATTTGTTGATTAACCTTTGCAAGGTTCAAAAAATCAACTTTCATTTACGTTCACCTCATAAAAATCCAGAGCAATTGCGCGTGCACCAAAGCTTTCTTTTTGCGCTACTAAGCCTTCATTTAAGTAACGCCCATTTTGTTCTGTTGATATACCAAAATTAAAGTATTCAAATCCTTGGCTGGCACTTTCTTGAATTACGGCTTCGAGCAAATAATCAAGCGCACCTAAGTCCTTGCCAATAGCGGAAACAGAGAGGTATTGGGTGTGGACCACATTTTTAAATTTAAATAATAAAGCCGCGGCAATGATTTCTGATTCATGTTCCACTACTTTAAGCGCAACATTTTGCGGGAATCGGCTATGTATTAAATGCATCTCCGCCGCCGTATGTACTGGCCTTGCATCATGTTTATCAAGTACAGAACATAATAAATCGTAAAACGTATCCCAATCGGTTGAGGTAGATATACTAAGATTACTCTTTTTCGCACGTGCAATTAACCATTTCCGACCCTTTGATAAAGGCAGGCGTCGATCAAGTTGGATCACACTGGAAAGGTCTCTGCGAATTAATTTGGCATTAGCGCGGTTGAATAGAGCGTAACTGTCCTCTTGATTGGGTTGCTGGTGGAAAATGTAAGGAATTGATTTATAAATTATTTTATTAAAACCACTTTGCCGCGCCGTAACTAATAATTGCTCTACGACGGCAATTACGGTTTCAATGCGTATTTTAGGCGATAAAAGCAAACCGCCATAAGTTAAGCCACCATGAGACATTAATGTGTCTTCATGCTTACTGGCAGGGAGAACGGCAACTAGCGTTCCTTCTACATAAAACATTAAGGAGTTATCAATAAAGCGATCAGCATGATACTCCATGAAGTCCCGTTTAAAAAAGAATAAAGGCGATTTGCAGGACTCAATAAAGCGATCCCAATCTCCTTTGACGTTTTGTGTATAAACTTCACAGGTTACCATTCTAAAAGCTCCGCAACACCAAAACCCTCAACTCCCATATTATTGCCATTATAGAAACAATAAGTTTTATCCCGTGTTTGTACCAATCGGGGATAGCATAAATGGATTGAATCAAAATCATCTGCAGATAAGGTCATGCCAAAGTCATGGTCCTTTCTTGACCAATTGATCCCGTCATGGGAGAGAGCAAGTCCTGGAAAATAATCTTTGCCGCTAATACTACCTTTGGTATAAAACATGTAGTATTGGTCGTTTTTTTTATAAACAGAAGGCCTACCAATTCGGTATTCTTCGCCTTGTACATCGACACACAGTACTCCAGGTTTGCTAATGGAAATACCATCCTCGGATTCAGTGTACCAGATGTTGTATTTGGGATAGGGCTTATTATCAATGAGCTGCCAATCATCACCTGCCGCATACCAAATTTTCCACTGCCCATCTTCGTAAATTGCGCTGTGGATTGCTCTGATTGTTGTTGCACCATGGGTCCGGTCTAATACGGGTGTTTCCATAAGCCGAACAAAGGTTTCGCCATTATCTTCGCTTTCTGCAATACCCGTAAAGGCCAGGAACTTAACTTGTTTAACCAACTGGAAGCCAACATAATACATACGTAAGGTATTATTATGACGAATAATATCGCCTAAGATAATACCATTATCATCAAAGCAGCCAGCACGCCCTACATCTAAAACAGGTTGTTTTGAAATGGCTTTTACTTGGGTTGGCTCATGGGCATCCACATCGACATAGCCGATACGACTGACGCCTTGATTATCGCGAAATCCAGCATAAACACGAATTGTCTCATCGTCTAACAATATAGGTGTAGGCGTTAGTGCGGAATTTTCTCGCCAACTACATTCTCCTTGTTGGCGAAAAACAAGCCCTAGTTTGTTCCATTTCAACATTAAATCCTCTTACAATTTTGTAGTTAAGGCGCTTCTTTTGGGCATTTCTTTAGCAGGGGCGCCATAATAAATTTTCTCAGGTTCTTTTAAGCTCTTAGAAACTAAAGCACCTGAAGCAATAATACAATCGCGTGGAATTTCAACATGATCGTTAAAGGTTGAGTTCACGCCCAGAAAACAGGACTCACCTATTCTGCAATAACCGGAAACAACAACATGTGATGAGAGGAAGCAGTTATCTTCAATGACGGTTTGATGGCCAATGTGATTACCACTCCATAAAATTACATTATTACCGATTTTGACAAAAGGCTGTACGGTATTATTTTCAAAGATGAAACAGTTTTCACCAATTTCCACATTACGCCAAACAAAGGCATGGGAACTAATATAGGTGGCGCAGGTGTAACCTAATTGCTTCACCGCGTGATATAAACGGGTACGTAAGCGATTTAATTCTGATGCTGGAATCGCAACAAAAGCTTCGTGCGTATCTGGTGAAAAATACTGAGTTAACTCTTCAAAGGCAACTACCGGTTTTCCATAAAGAGTTGTCTCTTTGAGATAGTCTTTTTCTACGGAAAATCCTACGACCTCATAGTTAGAATCATAGGTAAAGTATTCATAGGCAATACTTGCAAGTTCTCCAGCACCTACAATAACCAGCTTTTTATTTTTCTCCATTTGTTACTTCCTTAATAAATTGATCATAATCGCGAATATAATCGGACTCATTGTAATGTTCACTAGCAAATACTACTAAAATACAATCTTCACTGAAATCATGCATTTCACGCCAGGTCAAATTGTTGATTAGCAAACCCTTGGTTGGCGAATCCAGTATAAAGCTTTCACGGGTTTTTCCATCATCTAAAAGCATACGGCATTGACCTGCGACGCAAACGGCAACTTGCTGTAAATTTTTATGGGCGTGGTATCCTCTACTCACTTCTGGTTTGGTATCAAAAATGTAGTAGGCTCGTTTCAGATCAAAAGGAAGATTGGAGCCATTCTCCAAGGCAATTAAACTACCACGATCATCACCAATCACGTGTAAATCAAAAAGACCTTCGGCTTGTTGTTTTACCCCAGGCATTTTTTTTACTTCAGTAAGGCAGGGGGCTTCGCTGTCTTTTTCATTGAGAAGGGGCTCCTCATTCAAAGGCCAATCAATATTTAGATCAGCATCATTCCAACGCAAAGATGATTCAGACGCTTTATTGTAAAAATTGGTGGTCTTATAAAGAAAATCTACTTCTTCCAGAGCAAGAAAGCCATGTGCAAAACCTTCTGGAATCCACAACATGCGTTTGTTTTCCGCACTTAATGTCACCCCTACAGAGCGCCCAAAGGTTGGTGAGTCTTCGCGAATGTCCACGGCAACATCATAGGCAGAACCTTTGGTTACACGAACTAATTTGCCCTGAGCGTGAGGAGGGAGCTGATAATGCAGCCCTCTTAATACTCCTTTTTTAGAGTATGAGTGGTTATCTTGTACAAAGCGTGGAGGAATTGGAAGCCCCAGTTGTTGTAGTTCTCGATGAAAAGTTTCTTCATTGAAACTTTCCATAAACCAACCGCGATCATCATGAAACACGGCGGGCTCGATAATCACGACATCAGGTATCGCTGTCTGTATTAATTTCATACGGAGATTCCGTCCAGTTGGCGAAGTAAATATTGACCATAAGATGTTTTCTTGAAACGCTCAGCTTGCTGACAAAGCATCTCTGCATCAATCCAGCCAGCATGATAAGCAATTTCCTCTAGGCAGGCAATTTTTAAACCTTGTCGCTGCTCAATGGTATGCACAAAGTGACTTGCTTCCAATAAGGAATCATGCGTTCCTGTGTCAAGCCAAGCAAAACCACGGCCAAGCAATTCGACATCAAGACTTTGATCTTCAAGGTAAAAGCGATTCACATCAGTAATTTCTAATTCACCGCGCGCAGAAGGCTTAATATTTTTGGCTATGTCGACCACACGGTCATCATAGAAATATAAGCCGGTTACTGCATAATTTGATTTAGGGAGTTTAGGCTTTTCCTCAATGCTAATGGCACGGCCACTTTGATCAAACTCGACTACCCCAAAAGCATCTGGGTTGGAAACATGATAACCAAAAATAGTCGCCTTTCCTTCATTGGAGGCAGCTTTTCGTAAGTTTTCAGAGAAGTTTTGACCATAAAAAATATTATCGCCGAGGATGAGGCAACTATTATCACCATTGATGAAGTCTTCCCCAATAATAAAGGCTTGGGCGAGACCATCGGGTGAGGGTTGCTCTGCATAGCTCAGTTCAATACCAAATAGTTTGCCATCACCCAAAAGAGCTTGGTATTTGGGTAAATCCTCAGGGGTTGAGATAACCAGTATTTCGCGAATGCCAGCAAGCATTAGCACTGACAGCGGATAGTAAATCATTGGTTTATCATAAATCGGCAACATTTGCTTCGATACGCCGAGAGTAATCGGATGCAGGCGGGTACCTGAGCCCCCAGCTAGAATAATACCTTTACGTTTTTTCATTATAACTTCCCTAAAATTTCTTTAACCATCCTACTCACGCCTAGCTCCCAATTGGGTAGATAGATGGAGAAGGTATTAATTAATTTTTTTGTATTTAATCTGGAATTCAGTGGGCGTTTCGCCGGTGTATTATATTCTTCACTTGGAATAGGAGTAATCTGTTCAACGAGTAGCTGTTCACCCGTATTGGTGATTTCATCAACCAGAAACCTGGCATAGTCATACCAAGAAATTTCTCCTTGAGGGGCTAGATGATACACGCCGCTCAGCAGCGGATTTTTTACTGCCATGCGAAGGGCATGCGCCGTGATGTCTGCTAATAAATCCGCACCTGTCGGTACGCCAATTTGGTCATTAATAATACGTAGTTCTTGGCGTTCGCGCGCTAAGCGCAAAATCGTTTTCGCAAAATTAGCACCACGTGCCGCATAGACCCAACTTGTGCGAAAAATAAGATGTTTGCAGCCAGAGGCTTGAATGGCCTGCTCCCCTTTTAATTTACTTTTTCCATAGCAATTAAGAGGGGCTACCGGATCCGTTTCTTGCCAAAAATTGCTACCGCTACCATCAAAGACATAATCGGTAGAGTAGTGAATTAGCCAGGCACCAAGAGCTGCTGCCTCTGTAGCCAAAACTTCCGTAGCAGTTGCATTCACGAGCATCGCCAGCTCTGGCTCGCTTTCAGCCTTATCAACGGCAGTATAGGCTGCTGCATTGACAATAATATCTGGAGCAAGGTGACGAATGGTCTGTGCTAATGATTCAGATTTAGTTAGATCGCCACACAGAGGGGCTACATTATTGCGATCAAGTGCAATAAGCTCTCCTAATGGAGATAGGGCGCGTTGAAGCTCCCATCCCAGTTGGCCATTTTTTCCTAAAAGCAAGATTCTCATGCCGAAACACCGCATGCTGAGGCATTTTGCGTCGTTTCTGTGGCATGAGCTTGTTCTTTGGTGCTATTTACCCAATTGAGATTATCAATATACCAGGCAACCGTTTTGCGCATTCCACTTTCAAAGGTTTCTTCCGGAGTCCAATTTAAATCGTGTTGGATTTTGCTGGCATCAATGGCATAACGCTGATCGTGCCCTGGTCTATCTTTAACGTAGGTGATTAAATCCGTGTATTTTGCAAGCCCTGCAGGTTTCGTTGGTACTAATTCTTCCAAAAGAGAACAGATGGTGTGCACTACATCAATATTTCTTTTTTCATTATGACCACCAATATTATAGGTTTCCCCAACTACTCCTTGCTTTAATACTTGATAAAGCGCACGGACATGATCATCAACATAGAGCCAGTCACGAATTTGCAAGCCATTGCCGTAAACCGGTAAAGGTTTACCTGCGAGCGCATTAAGAATGACTAAGGGAATCAATTTTTCCGGGAATTGGTACGGTCCATAATTATTTGAACAATTGGTAATTAAAACCGGTAAACCATAGGTTCGATGCCAGGCTCGGACTAAATGGTCAGAGCATGCCTTGCTCGCAGAATATGGAGAGCTTGGGGCATAGGGCGTTGTTTCCGTGAAAAAGTCTGAGGTATTCTCAAGATCACCATAAACCTCATCTGTAGAGATATGGTGAAAGCGGAAGGATTCTTTGCGTTCTTGAGGAAGTGATTGCCAATATTCAAGCGCGGCTTCCAAAAGCACATAGGTGCCAATAATATTTGTTTGGATGAATGCAGAAGAGCCGGAGATCGAACGGTCAACATGACTTTCTGCAGCAAGATGCATGATGGCATCAGGTTGATAGGTTTTTAAAAGCTGTTTTATTTTGTCAGCAGAGCAGATATCTACTTTTTCAAAAAAAAAACGATCGTTGTTCGAAACACGTTCAATAGATGCTAGGTTTCCGGCATAGGTCAGCTTATCCACGTTAATTACTACTTCAGCTGTTTCATTTATAAGATGACGAACCAATGCAGAGCCAATAAAACCTGCACCTCCAGTAATCAGAATTTTCATATTGACCAACCAAAATATATTAGATAACGAATAAGTTATAGTTTCCTGAGTCGTGCGTGAAACTTGCAGCAATCGCGCGACTTTATCATACCGAATAATCTGTCGCAAGGGTTAAAAATAAGCCACCTAGTAGTTGGTGTAGCCTGGTTGCGTGCAACCCGGTTTTCATTTTTTACCATCTATTTCTATCACCAGAATCCCATTTAGTTGCAGGCAACCCGACTCTCTTTACGCTAGCGGCAATGCTTCCGTTTTTTCGCAATACTCAGGTACCAATTGCACCAATAACTTGCGCAATTCCCGTTCATTCATGGTATGACATGCTTGCTCAATCGCATCAAAAGTATGTATCAATTGTTGCCAATCCATTACGCGATGTTTTGCTTGCAGAATTTTTTCATGCATCGTTGGGCGTAATTGTTCTGTTTCATGAAAAAGCTCTTCATAAAGTTTTTCGCCTGGGCGCAGGCCAGTATATTTGATTTGAATATCACGGTGCGGTTCTTTTCCTGCGAGCTTTATTATTTGTTCTGCCAGATAGTTAATTTTAACGGGATCCCCCATATCCAGCACAAAAACCTCCCCGCCATGACCATTTACCATCGCTTGCAAAATGAGCTGGCATGCCTCAGGAATTGTCATGAAATAACGCGTAATATCAGGGTGTGTTACCGTCAACGGCCCACCTTCTTTAAGCTGCTTTTTAAATAGTGGCACCACACTTCCTGCGGAGCCTAATACATTACCAAAGCGAACGGTAATAAATTGAGTTGCAAAATGACCATTCAGATTTTGACAATAAATCTCAGCTACGCGCTTGGTAGTACCCATTATGTTCGTCGGATTAACTGCTTTATCAGTAGAAATCAGAATAAATTTATTCACATTAAAATCCACACTGGCTTCTGCAATGGCCTGTGTACCTAATACGTTATTCATGACCGCGATTCGCACTTGCTCTTCCAGCATCGGAACATGTTTATATGCTGCAGCATGAAACACAATTTGTGGCTTAAATTTTTCAAAAAGTTGATTAATCGCATGCTTATCAAGAACCGAAGTAAGGCTGATATGCAGCGGGAGATTTTCAAAATTATGGCGTAACTCATGTTCAATTTGATAGAGATTGAACTCGGAGTTATCAATAATGATTAATTTCTCTGGATTAAGTTTTGCAATCTGCCGGCATAGCTCAGAACCGATGGAGCCCCCACCACCAGTTACTACCACTCTTTTTCCATGAACAGCAGTAGAAATTTCATTCCATGCTAACTCAATTTGCTCACGTCCTAGCAAGTCTTCTAATTTAATCTGTTCTAGCTCCGTAGGCCTTGAACCTTCAAGGATCTTCATTAGTGACGGTAATATTTTTACAGGGTAAGCGGTTGCGCTACATTTTTTATAGATGTCTTGCAAATGCTCCTTGGGTAAAGAAGGAATCGCAATTAATAGTTCATCCGCTGGATAGCTCTGTATAAACTTGGGTGATAATAATAAATCCGTGGAGCCTAGAATGGGGTGGTTTTGCATTAAGGTTCCATGCAGCAAGGGATTATCATCCAGTATGGCGACAATTTTGTAGGGCTTTAATCGAGTGTCATTTTCTCGTAAGAATAAATTTGCGCCAGCTCCAGCACCAATTACAATCAAGCCGGTTCCTACTGCCCGCGTTTTGGGGGAGGATTGTAAATATTGGCGATAAAAATAACGACTCGATAGGATAAGAATTAAGGTTAACTCTGGATAGAAAATAATTTCTGAGCGCGAAATCAGCGTGAGCCTATTACTGAGAAATTCCAGGAAAAAGAATAAAATCGAGCCGGACAATACGGTATAAATATTTCTTTTTAAATCTTTAGTTGAAACATTTTTCCAAATAACTGCATAAACACGAAAATATTTAATTGAAATAGCAAAGGCTACAGTAATGCTTAGCCATTGTGTCAGTGAAAATGTATCAAGCTGTCCTGAAATTAATGAATGAACAATAAACCAACTAAATAGTGCCATGGCTAAATCATGGCCCATGACGAACCAGGCCCTTGAATTCCTAATCAAACTTTTCTTCATCTATGTCTCTCTTGACGCCTGAATTTCCACTAAGGGCTATTTATATGTGCTCAGCCCTAACATCGCTTAATTTACGAGGTACTTTACCATATTATTAATAGTTCTTGCGATTTTTTTAGAACGGATAGTCTGTATTAGCGCGGCGGAATATGGGTTTTCATTGCCTAAGAGGGTTATTGCAAGAGATTAAGACATTGATTTTAATTTAATTACTCGTGTGCTTCCAATTGGTCCCGAATTACTGCGGTATCCATAAGTACACTGAGAAGTAAAATACCTCTGGATACCGCGGGTCATGCCGCCTTTAACTCGCCAAAGTTACTCGTTGCGACAGTTCCTCAACAAAGATTTGAGTAGTCGTTTTCTCATCCTTATGCGCAAATAGCCGATGTTCATTATATGCCGAACTTGCTTTCGCCGAAGCAAGGATCCCATCTAGATCTTTAGCATCGGCACGATGTATTTGCTGTTGCAACGCTCTAAGTTCTATTTTTTTCTTCTCTGCGGTTTCCGTGCCAAACCATACGCCATTTAAATGTTTTTGTATGTGTTTTTCAATCAAGGCAACGGTATGTTCTGCTTGCCAATTTTCAGATAGAGCGAGATTAAGCTCTGGTTGAGGATTTTCTGCTACAGGTTCAACCGGTTGAGGCTCTACCTTATTTACAGGGATTAGCCAAGCAGCCATAGAATCCCATCCTGCGGCTAATAGATCTAAAGGCGTTGCCAGAGCAAACAATATTTTTGCCGGAATGTCGAGATCATGGCTGTGTCCACCCTGTTCGCTGAGTCGTTTTTTTAGCATTTTTTGTGTAAAGGTATTAATATCTTCAGCGTTTTGCTGTCCTGCGTTCTTTCCTGCGTGACCACGCCCAATGAAATAGTGCGCATCTTCAAAGCCTTCGCTAATAAAGGCAATTAATGCAGCCCAAATTTGTGGAATACCCGGCATCCGATCTGCGGTTAATGCAATACTGGCCAAATGGCCGATGAACAGCATGATACGCAAGGGGGTAATGGTCAGGGCTTTGATGATACGGAATGGATTAAATACCTGGAGCCAGTTTTTATTCTTCCATAGGTCATTCCATGTTTCTTTTATTGAATCATAGAGGTTAGTTGAGGAATCTGTCTCTTCCGCATAGATGGATTCGTCTAACTTTTCGATTGTCCCGCCAGTATTTTGAATATTAAAACCCAGAGCCGAAAGTCCAGTAATTAAAGGATTTATACCTCCCATGACAAACTTGGGCATTTTACTCATCCAGTCGAATAATGGGCGTGCATTCGTTGCTATAGTCCACCAGGTTCCTGCGGTACAGATCGTAAGGGCGATTGCTAATCCCACGAGCAGTGCTGATATCGAAGCCATAAACAGGTTGCGCAAAGAAAAGCGCTCTTCCTTAAAATGAGAGTGCACTCTCGTAAACCATTTCGTTATGGTGTCATTACTAATAAGATCCGTAACGGTATTGTACGTCAGCAAACCATAAGCAGCCCCCGCAACCACTGCCATAGGCACAATCATAAACGGCCAATAAGCGAAGGGGATAACGGCAATCCACGGAATGGCACTAAAAGCTTCCATGATAAGATAGGTACTTCCTAATCCCATAAAGAGAGCAGAAAGTGAGCTAAATGCGGCAACGATTTGGAAATTTCGACGTCGTTTATGAAAATCTGCTTGCCACACCGCTTGATTCTGTTGGCTTAACCAAATTCGTAATCGGTTTGTATCATCCGAAATAGGCATGCTTTCTGAGTCGGAAAATAATTGCAAGGCAAATTGTTGCTCCATCTCCTTGAGTAATTTCTTAATCTGTTTTTTCTCTGCTTTATTGGGAGCCTTTTTAAGTTTTAACTGTAAGGCTGCATAATTTACAAAAAAGGGTGGGCAATCTGGATGGTTGATATCTTTAGGGAAGTGCTCAAGCAAAAATTCTTTCGCGAGCTGATTTTGTACGTAATTGTATTTAAATAGTTTAGCCAGAGCGCCCTTGATGTTTTGTAAATAAATTTCTGCCTCATAGGCTACGGAGAGCACGAGAGTTGCGATCGCAAAAGGCAAAACAGGGATAAGAGCAAACATTCCGCTAAAACTTAAAAGGCCAAGAATTAAGCTAGCACCGGTGGTGAGCAGGATAAGAGCAAGATTATAGGGGATTTTTTTTGTATTCATTGTTAACCATTTAATCTGTTAGCGATCGTGGATAGGACTTTATCGCAAATGAGAATGATTATCAATAGCATAAAGATTAAAAAAAGGGCATAGTAGCGTGTAATTGCTCGAAGAGTCAGGCTGAGCAAAGGTTTTTGTGCGTGGAGCTGTAGATTCAATAGACGATTTTAGGTAAAGTGAAACCGCATGATTTACCTCATGTAGTTTCTTTTGTTTTGAAACTCAAACATTAATTAGGAGAGGATATGCGTTTTAATCAATGGATGGGCTTTATTGTTGCGGGTTCTATGTTGGCAGGCTCCCAAGTTTCTGCTGCTGGTGTTCCTGTACATGAGCAATTGCAAGTTTCTCAATGTCTTGCTGCAAAAATAACTACTGCATATGATGTTTTGGCAGAAAACAAACAATTTCGAATTATAGATGTTCCCAGTGCGGATGTTGAGTCACTCAGTCATTTGGCCGATAAGGAACATTGTGGTCGTTTTGTGAATGTGAGTCAGCGCATAGCAGGTAATTCACTGGTTGCAAAACAGCAGGCCGCTAAAAATCTTTTAGAAAAGAAAACGTTGCATGCACCCATAAAAGAAAAAGCTACGTATGAAATTAAGCATCAAGAGGAAGTAAATGCTGCTTTGCAAAATGTAGTTGCTGATAATATTTGGCAAACGTTGACTCATTTAACTTCATACCATAATCGTTCAGCGACCAAAGATACAGGTGTTGATGCGGCAAAATGGTTAAAAGCTAAATTTGAAGCAATGGCAACTGAATATGGGCGTACCGATGTAGCAACTTATTTTGTCTCTACAGGATACTATAAACAACCTTCTTTAGTGACCGTTATTGGTAAAGACATTAAGGCTCCAGGTATTGTTATTGGTGCTCATATGGATACTTTAGATGGCCGTATGCCAGGTGCTGGTGATGATGGTAGTGGTTCTTCAAGTATCATGGAAATGGCTCGCGTTCTGTTATCATCTAACACTACGTTTAAACGTCCTATTTACATCATTTGGTACGCTGCTGAAGAGCGTGGGTTGGTTGGTTCTCAACATGTGGTAGAGCATTTCCAAGATCATGCAATTCCAGTTAAAGCTGCGATTCAATTTGATATGACCGGTTATCGTGTTGATCCTAAAGATCCTACCATGTGGGTATTTACTGATTACACCGATAAAGGTCTAAGCAATTTTGTGGCGAAGTTAATTGATACCTATGTCAAGGTTCCTGTTGATTATTCACGTTGTGGCTATGGTTGTAGCGATCATGCTTCATGGACTGAAATCGATGTTCCTGCAGCATTTCCATGTGAATCAAACTTCGATGATCACAACCCTTATATTCATAGCTCTTCCGATACTATGGCACTTTTGAGCTTAGAACATATGACCAACTTCAGTAAATTAGCGGTAGCTTTTGCTATTGAACTAGCATCTGAGTAATTTTCTTCAAGCCTCTTTGGTTAAGCCAAAGAGGCATCTAATTGAAACCCTAAGTTTCTATCTTTTCTTTGATTTTTAATAAGCGTTGGAGTAGATAATGAGCAAGTTAGCAACTAAGGCAGGATTATTTTTAGCGACGCTTTTTTGTTTTTGGGGAAGTACCAATTTATTCGCTGCAACCCATAGGTTAACTCCTCCTTGGGAATTATTACAAAGCCAATTAAGCGCTGTTTTAGAGGCTGATCCTTGTGTGCACGTGAAGCCTTTAATCGGCCAAGGATTGGATATGGAAATTAGCGTGGCGGTTTGTAATGATAAGAAAGCCTTGGCACTTGCGGCCTTTCTGAATAAGCGCCATGAGTTTGGTGATTACTTAGCTGTCACGGTAAATGTCTATGCGCCGAATTTACTGCCAGCAAATGCGCTACTTCCTGATGATCTTGAAGCTACGGCAAAACTGTTAAGCCGGGCGTTGGCTGGGAATAAATATTTTATAAAAACAGGAATGGGGACTGGTCCAATGGCCCAGCCTGTAGCCTATGCGATTTTCCAGCCTGTTGTCATTCAGTATTACTCTGATGATATTAGCGATTGGTATTCCAACACGAATGAGGTCGCGGCAAAAGTTTTTGGTGACGTGTTTAATTTGCATCCTTTTGATGACACTGCAGTACAAATATTCCCTACGACTGCGCCGATAGTTAGGAAATAAAATTGTCACCAAGCGAAGGTCTTTCTTCCGTCGCTCCATTATATTTAAATTGTAGGTTGGGCCCATGGCCTGAGGGATCGACTCGTTTTTTTTTAATTAAGAGGAGCATATATTGTGCTCCTTTAAAATTAAGCCCCACTCACAATTGAACTTTATTTCTTTCCTAATAATCTGACATCCGAGATAGAAAAAAGACAAGACCCGCCGATGCTTATAAGAGTTTGCTTGAAAATCATAGTGTAACCTTAATTGCTCCGCAGTCGCCCCGGTGAGCCAAGCAATGAGACTGGCTAAAGCGGCGAGAATTAACCAAACAGTATATCGTTCTGATTTAATCGTGATGTTTTTATCGAAACTAAACCCAAACTGAGTAGACTTGGTATCCCTAAAGTTTTCTTCAATGGTCATTCTTTGTTTGTACTTGATACGCACCAAATCTGGATTATGTTGGGCAGCAGCCAACGACGTGACTAAAAACCAAGGTTCTTTCCAAGCAGAGCTATGTTTTTTCGAGTCCTTGCTTTGGTCTTGTTTTTTCGTTTTGGTCATTTTATGACGCCCTTTAGGTAGTCCTTTATAAAGAACCACATGATGGAATAAGGCATTGGTTTTCGTGACAGCCCAAAATCCTAAGTAACGCGCTTTATTGGTGGCCTGAGCAAACCACGTTTTAATGGCATAAAATCCATCTCCTGCATCACACTGAGTAATTCCTCGCACACGCCCTACATAATCCCAGCCCATAGCTAATACCGCTTTAAACCATGGATTTTTAAACCCTGCATCAGTAATAAGGCAAGGCTTGCTTTCTGGAGGCAATACCGATTTTAGATTTTTTAAAAAACGTCGATGTATTATAGGATTATTTTCTTTCGATTTAGGATGAATTTCTTCATAAAGAGTAATGCCACGACCTACTGCCGGGAGCACAGCGCGGATGATGCATTGCTCTCTACGCTCACAATGGTATTGACTGTTTGGAATACTTGACCAATCAATTAGTACATCAGGATTTTCATTATTTTTAAGAACCCCAGTACATATACTTCGATAGATTAAGAGGGATTCACGTTGATAAAACTCATTACTTAAAAACCTGTCTATTAAGCGAATACCTGAACGCTCTTTCGCGTTACCATTCAAGCTTCGACCTAATTGACTTAATTGAAGCTTCTTACTCTTTATTAATGCGGTTACTATCGTAGTTAAGCTTTTTAAACGTGTTTTATGAATTGATGAAGATAATAGTTCGTGTAAAAT
>JARLJR010000031.1 GCA_031291095.1 Legionella sp.
ACCGGAAGAAACTTCTACAATAATCCATAACCGACTAAAGGGGTATAAATGGAATCTTGTAAGTAATATACCGGGAGAGTGGTTTGTAACGGATATAAGTAAAAAAGAAGCCACCACATACAGGTATCTGGCAAGGGAAGGGTTTTCCAAAAAGCATTTTGTAAATAAGAAAGAAAATAGCGGAGAGGTTTTTAGTAATGAGCATTTCAAGATAGAAGCAGTATTGCTTAATCATTTAATTGATTCTTGTGCATACAGAGTAACGGAATTCCCCGCTTACAATATTGATAAAGACAAACTGATAATAAATAATTATGAACCGGGCGACTGGCTTGAGCAGGTAAAGGACTTTACTATAAACCCGCGGAAAAATATCGTTGTTAATAGCAGGAAGGTAACGCTTGGAAAGCTGAGAGAAGAGCTAATAATTAAAAAGGAGGGGGAAAGCATATCATACCTGACTGATTTTATATATGATAGCGCCTCCAAGAGAAAGAGCATTAAGATTGTTCGTAACTGCAATACGATGATTTGCGAAAGCCAATATTTATCTGCCGATAAACATCTTGCTTTAAAGAATTACCACTTAACAGTTGAACAGACAGCGGTAATTGCAAAAGAAGGGGGGGTAAGTAAATTAGTTTTATTCCACAATTCCGACAGGTACAATATCCAGAAGGATTATCCGGAATTTCTTAAAGAAGCGAGGGAGATCTTTCCCGACACATTTTTCCCTGAGCAATGGGAAATAGAAAGCTGATCAGTTTAATTCTTTTTTAAGATACTTACCCGTAACACTTTTAGGATTTTTAGATATCATCTCCGGAGTTCCTTCGGCAATAATATTTCCCCCGTACTCACCGCCTCCAGGTCCAAGGTCAATTATCCAGTCGGCTGTTTTGATAACATCAAGGTTATGCTCAACGACCACAACAGTATTCCCTTTTTCAACCAGTTTATCAAGCACATGAAGGAGAATCCTCACATCCTCGAAATGTAGCCCTGTGGTAGGTTCATCAAGA
>JARLJR010000032.1 GCA_031291095.1 Legionella sp.
AAGGCCATTTTTTTATGCCTGTCTGTTTCAAGATGGCGCGAGAAGTATTCGTATTGCACGGCACGTTTGCAGTGTTTGCAATAGACAAGCTCTTTCTGATGTTTTACTGAGACATGAGTGTATCGATACCCAGCCTTGTGAATCATCTTGCACAGTAAACACCTTTTATTTATATTCTCCATTTTCAATAATATTACTTCTTATATTATTATGCAACAGTTGTGGCAGACAACGTGAGGACGGCATTAGTAAGATTAATAACATTTTGTGTGTCAGTGTGTGATGACCTGATTGATAGCGTTGCATTGGGCGCTAAGACAGCAGAAAACACAACATTGTTGGTGGAGTTTGCTGTTCCACTGGTTGGCACATTGACAATATTTAATCCAAATAGTGTACCATCTCCTATGATAGATCCGTATCCAAAAGTTTGTAAATTGGGTTGTACGGATGCACTCCATTGAAAGTAGCAACTGACATCAACTAACAGCGTGTTGCTACTGGTGTTTGTTATTATTCCTTCACCAGCAGTAAATGCAAATGGGGATGTGCCAAATGATCGACTGGAGTTAACACTGTACCACAACACAGTGTACGTTGAGCCAATGCTCACAGGCTGTGTGACATTACTAGTAAGCACTGTCAATGTTTTTGTCGCACCTGCCAAAGCTGGCGGATAAGCAGAACCATTAATCGTAGACACACCAGTGATTGCAAGGGAAGAACCAGTGATAGTGGAAACTGATGTGACCGTACCCACATTAATTGTGTTGCAATCATTAATGTTGCTTACCACAAGAGATCCGACATTACCAATACCGAGACCATTTGCATTACTGCCATTTAATAGGACAGAGCGCAGGGTTGGCGCTGTGCTCGATGGCAGAGGATTAAAAACTGAATCGTAAATTACGCCTGTGGATGTTCCATCATAAATAGTGAGTTGACTTCCAACATTTCTCACCCCTATGACATTGTTGAATCCAATGGCCGATGCATTGTGGATGGGGTTTCCCCCAAAATCAACTGATTGACTGGCAGGATAAGCAGACCAATTGGAGGAATCCCCGCCTCCGCCTCCATTAATGACTGTTGCATTAACTGTGTGCGCATTTAGTACAGTGCAATCAATTTCACCAAACTGTATGTTCTCATCTCTGTTTAAAATACTTGCGAATGACATTATATAACATAGACCGATATATTAAATATATTTATTATTATTGATATGGCTTAAAGGGTGGAATAGTAACTTAATTATAAATGACAGAATCGGGCAAAATTGTGTTTGTGTTTAATGTTCCCTTCAAAGAGAAAGACTCAGCAAAACGGCTGGGATGCAGATGGAACCCTGACGAGAAGCATTGGTATTATAAATGCGACTTGAAAAATTATGAAGGATATCCAGATATAGCAATCCCTTATGATTTTCCCATTACAGAAGTAAAATGCGATGATAAAGATGACACAGAGTTAGATGCCATTAAAAAGAAAGTAAATAAACGTCATTGTTACAATCTCGTAAAAAACATCAAAACAGATCCCAGCTTGTTCGGGAAAAA
>JARLJR010000033.1 GCA_031291095.1 Legionella sp.
GTAGAATAAATTTTCTAACCATTCAATCTTAGAGTGGGTACCAGAAATGATTTTTTGCAGTGCTTCCTGGTATTTAGGGTTAGCAAGGGTTTCTCTATGGATTCGTTTCGCGTGAAATAGGACTTGGACTTGAGGCATGAGCTATTTATCTAGGGAAAAAAAGATATTATATTACCATTTTGGCTTTATATGGGTCAATCTGACTCGGGATCTTGAGTAAGCTTAGGTTGGCTGTCAAGCTAAGGTTACAATTTTGCACCAATAACCTTAAAAAACATTAAAACTTTCACGAAGAATGTTTACAGTGATTTTTCCTTTTTTATCGCGATTTCTTTTAAGCAAGGTATACACAGTAAAATTAAAATTATCTATGGACGCATGGGCCACGCTAAGAAAATAAGCGCTTTCTAAAGTAATCTGGTCATTAGCGACATTCAATTTTTTTAATAAGTCATTCGCTTTTTCTATACGCTTAAAACCATTTTTCCCTCGAAGCTCAATAAATTCATCGACCTTTTGTTCATTCATTGTATTGTTCAACGACATCAAGACTTGTTTGGAGGCGGTATTGATGTTGATGGCGGTTAAGTCGGGAAGTGCCGTAACATAGGGTTGTAGTGCTAAAAAAATTTTCGGGCTGACGTCTTTAATTAAACGAAGCTCTGAGCTACTGGTCATTAATTGGCGGCTGGGATGGTAGGGAGGCTTTTGGTGTAGGTAATAAGAAAGAAAATTGTCTTCGCCTACCCCAAGATCATAAGGCGATACCCAGTTGTTAATTGCTAATGCCAAATTCATTTTTTCAGCAGCGGTCATTTGAGCCGCTGTAGCGCTAATCAAATTAATAAAACCTAAAATGTATTTTTTATTGCTTAGATTATTAAGGTTAAAGCGGCCTTGCAAATCATAAATACCTCCACTTAAGGTGACGGAAGGGTAGATTGAGCCCATATTTCTGGGATAGGAACTGACCATCCCTTCACCATCCGTGGCGGAAAATTTTTTCTTAGCGTCCCCCAGTTCGCTCATCGCCCAGAAAGTAACCGCTTGAGAGGCAAAATAGAGTTTGTCATGGTTGAGAATCAGGCGAGTGCGGTAGATATCAACTTGTAGTCTAGAACTCATGGCAGTTGCAACAATAGCTACCAAGGTCATAATAAATAAGGCGGTAAGTAAAGCTCCACCATGTGATTTTGACGGCGCTATTAGAGCAGGGCGTGCCGGTAATGAATTAACTGTTGGCATAAAGCGCTCCGGGGATCGTAAATAATAAATTAAGCTCTCCTAGCTTCTTCACATTAAGATTGACCTGGACTGCCTTGGGTAATGATTCTTTATTTTGATCCTGATTCACCGCATCAGCTCTCCATTCAGGAAATACTTGTAAGCTTTGGTTTAAATAACCAAAATGGCAATTACTCAAATGTGAGATGAGCACTTTATCGGCATAAGTATTGCGATCAAATGGATCTAGAGTCTCCCAGGTTCGGCGCAGCAATGAGCCATTTTGGCAGACTAAAGCAACCCGCTTGAGGGAGCTACGTTTTTCTACGCTTCCCGGATTTACATCACCATCTCGGGTAAACTCTACATAATCCGGACGACCGATAAAAATCGGAAATAAACGCATATCATTACCGCGAATCGCACGTTCGGCCGTTTGGCTGATGTCTTGTTGAACAATACTAATTGCAAGTTGTAATCCACTTAAGCGTTCACTTTGTTCATTAACACGGGTTCGTGTATTAAAGGCATAATAGAGAGTAGATGAAGTAATTGAAGCCAAAATCGCGAACACTGCCAAGGCAATTAAAACTTCAATGAGCGTAAATCCCGATTCTTTTTTCATGGTACATACCTAAAAGCGTGCAATTCTTCTCGAAAAGGCCCGGCCTTTTCCGTACTAACAGATATGGTGATGAGTTGTATGGATTTTATTGGCGTGGTGCTGGTTTTCGCTCGCCAAAACCAATGCTCACCCAGCATCATTGTATCCTGAGTGCTTTCCTGGCTTTGATTAATTTGCAATAAGCCTAATTGCACCATAGCAACACCTTGCATCGCTACCCAATGGCTTACGGTTTTTTCTTTAATACGCTGCGTATGTTCTACATTTTGTGCAATTGCTTTAAGCAATGCTGTTAGGGCTACGGCAATAATCGTTAGGGCTAATAAAACCTCAATTAAGGTAAAACCAGAGGCTTTGCGATGCATCATCATTTTGTATTCGCCGCCCTAAGTATTAAATCACCATTACGACGACCAGTAAGGACTACCAGTTGGCCTTCTTTCGTGCTGCCGAAACTTAAAGTAAAAGGTGTCATATCGCCTGAAGCAGTGATAATAATGGGGGGAGTACCTATAGGCGCGCGCTGGTGCGTATTCAATGTAATTAAGGTATTGTTTGGAAAATAAGTTGCTTTGAAAATTCCCTTATTAGACATAGGACTCCATTGAGAATTTTGTAATTGCAGAATTTGATAACTTTTATTATCAATGCGTAAGCCTAAAGTGCTTGTTTCTAAAATAGCTTGCTGTTGAGCAAGGCGCATAGTGTTTACTAATTGTTCCGCAGCAAATTGAATGCGCTTGCCCTCACCGAAATCACCAAATGCGATTAAGGCAAAACCAACGGTAATGCCTATAATCACAATCACGATCATAATTTCAATTAGGGTGAAACCTCGGTTATTTCTCATCCCAGTTACCAATTTCTGCATTAATGCCAGTACCACCAGGTTGACCTTCAGCCCCATAAGTAAAGACGTCTACATCACCATGTTGACCTGGATTTAAATAGAGGTAATCTCTATTCCAAGGATCTTTAGGTAATGATTTTAAATATTGCTTCCAATTATGAGGAATCGGGTTAGACGTTGGTTTTTCTACCAATGCCATTAAGCCTTGATCCGTAGATGGGTAATTACCATTATCCAGCTTATATAAATCAAGGGCATTTTGGATAGCAAGTACGTCTTGTTTTGCTTTCACTCGACGCGCTTCATCAGGACGCCCCATTATTTTGGGAACAACAATGGAGGCAAGAATACCTAAAATGACCACAACCACCATAATTTCAATTAAGGAAAAACCTTTTTGTCTGTTCATGTTACTCCTGCTATTTAAATAAACGCTAAAATTAGTAGAAATCCGTTCTTATGTTATCAATTGTTCCATGGAGAAAATAGGTAATAATGTTGCTAATACAATAAATAACACCACTGCTCCCATCAATAAGATAACTAAAGGCTCTAATAAGGTTAATGAAGTGTCAATAAGACGTTTTACTTCATTATCTAAGTGGCTCGCGGAGCGTTCCATCATTGGTGAAATCTGTCCACTTTTTTCACCACTGGATATCAAATGAATCGCCATGGGGCTAATATAGTGTGTTTCTTTCAGGGCCTCACTTATTCCCGAACCTTCTCGTACCTTAATGGCTGCCGTATCGAAAGCTTGTCTCATTACTAAGTTTGTTACTAGACTTGCAGAAACACGCATGGTTTCCAAAACACTGACTCCTGCGGCAAATAAAATACCGAAAGTATGAATGTAACGAGCGACGTTAATGGTTTTTACTAAATAGGAAACAATGGGTAATTTTAGCAACAAACGATGCCAAGCTGTTTTAACCTTAATATTGTTCAGGCTTTTCTTAAATGCATAAAGAACTAAAATAATGCCAAGTAAAGCATATAAGCCATAGGATTTTACGAAATTACTAATACTAATTAATACTTCGGTCATTCCTGGCAAGGTTTGTCCACTACTGGTAAATACCTCAATAATTTTAGGGACTACAAAGCTAAGCAAAAAAGAAATAATGCCTATGGAAACGAGGATCATGAGCGCAGGATAGATCAGCGCTTGCTGCACTTTTTGCCGAGTGTGTTGCTGATTTTCAGTGTAATCAGCAAGTTTTTCCAGAACCACATCAAGGTGTCCGGTTTGCTCTCCAGCACCCACAGTAGAGCGATATAACTCAGGGAATGCCTGCGGATAGTGGGACATTGCCTGGGCTAAACCATACCCTTCAAGTACTTTCGCCCGTACGCCAATAATCAGTTCACGCACTTTATCCTTTTCAGTTTGTTCACTGACTCCGCGCAAAGATTCTTCAACGGGAATTCCCGCAGCTAATAAAGTAGCTAATTGACGAGTAAATAGGGAAAGGTCTGCGGCAGAGATTTTGCCTTTGCTGCCGCCACTACTACCGGATCGTTGTTGAGTTAACACCTGGATATGGGTGGGAATCAATCCTTGATCACGTAATAATTGGCGTGCATGGCGTTCTGAGTCAGCTTCCAGCACTCCTTTACTTGTGCTGCCATTTTTTTTTAACGCTTGATATTGATAAGCACCCATTCTTTTTATGGTTTAAACTAAAGTAAAACTAGAGTCTAATCTATTGGGTTTAATAAGTCACTTAAGGTACACTATGTTCAGACTATCCTGGAGAATGATAAATGAGCAAAAAAGCACTACTTGAAGCAATTAAGGAACATGATGCCAAGTTTATAGATCTACGATTTACTGACATACGAGGAAAAGAACAACACATTACTGTTCCTATTTCCTGCGTTGATGATGATTTAATTGAAAACGGTAAAATGATCGATGGTTCTTCATTCAAAGGCTGGCAAAAAATTCACCAATCAGATTTAGCGTTAATTCCCGATTTGGAAACGATTAAATTTGATCCCTTCTTCCAGGATAATACTTTATTTATTCGTTGTGATGTGGTCGACCCTAAAACAACGATGGGCTATGAGCGTTGCCCTAGATCATTGGCGAAACGCGCAGAAGCTTATTTACAATCTACAGGTATTGCGGATACAGCATTCTTTGGACCAGAGCCTGAGTTCTTTATATTCGATAGCGTCCAATGGCAAACCAGCATTTCTGGTTCTTTTTATAAAATTGATTCAGAAGAAGCTGAGTGGAGCTCATCTAAAGAAATGGAAGGTGGAAATATTGGTCACCGCCCATCAATAAAAGGCGGTTATTTCCCTGTACCCCCAGTAGATTCATCGCATGATATTCGTTCTGCTATGTGTTTGACTCTTGAGTCACTTGGTGAAGTAGTCGAAGCGCACCATCATGAAGTAGCAACAGCAAATCAATGCGAATTGGCAACACGCTTTAGTTCATTAACGGATAAAGCGGATCGGTTACAAATTCTAAAATATGTGATTCATAATGTGGCTCACAACTATGGAAAAACAGCAACCTTTATGCCTAAGCCATTGGTAGGGGATAATGGAAGTGGTATGCATTGTCACCAATCTTTATCTAAAAATGGCATTAATTTATTTTCTGGTGATCAATATGCAGGGCTTTCTGAAATGGCCTTATATTATATTGGCGGTATCATTAAGCACGCTCGTGCATTAAATGCATTTACAAACCCATCAACAAACAGCTACAAACGTCTTGTTCCTGGTTTTGAAGCACCAGTATTGCTGGCTTACTCTGCGAGAAATCGCTCTGCGGCAATTCGTATTCCACATGTGAGTAGTCCAAAGGCACGTCGCATTGAAGTGCGTTTCCCAGATCCTACTGCGAATCCATACCTTGCATTTGCTGCAATGATGATGGCTGGTTTAGATGGTATTCAAAATAAAATCCACCCAGGTCAACCAATGGATAAGGATCTTTATGATCTACCCCCAGAAGAATTAGTTGATGTACCTACAGTGAGTGCTTCTTTGGAACAAGCTTTAGATAGCTTGGCTGCAGATCATGAATTCTTATTACATGGTGATGTATTTTCACGAGACTTTATTAATAACTACATCAACATGAAAAGAGAAGAGGTATCTAAACTCAGAAGTTTAACTCACCCTTATGAGTTTGAGTTGTATTATAGCTTGTAATGAGTGTAGTTTTAATCGGGTATGGGTCTTGGCATGTGACCTATGTTCCGTCATTGCGGAGGCAGTGAAGCAACCTAGGGTTCCGTGCTTCGAATTCCTGGGTTGCTTCACTGCCTCCGCAATGACGACATCACGTAGTCTCAAGTCTTATTCACTACATCCAGGTATTAAAAAATGCTAATTTTATTATCGCCAGCAAAGAAATTACTAAAAACCTCAAAACCCTATTCTGGAACAACCTCAAAACCTTTATTTCCTGAACAAACTAAAACTTTAGTAGAGTTAATGAAATCCAAGTCAGTTGAGGATATTGCTGCATTAATGGATTTATCTAAAGACTTAGCCTCTTTGAATTTTGCACGGTACCAGGAATTTGTTTTTGATGGGCATTCACCACATGCTTATCCGGCGTTATTTTTATTTCATGGTGATGTCTATCAAGGGTTACAGGCTGATACCTGGAAGTCAGACACCGTAACTTACGCTCAATCGCATTTGCGTATTTTATCGGGGCTTTATGGTTTATTAAATCCTTTAGATGCAATCCAACCCTATCGCTTAGAAATGGGAGTTCGTCTCGCAAATCCTGCAGGTAAATCATTGTATGATTTTTGGCAAAGTACTATTGCTGATACGCTGAATAAGCAATTAGCCTCACAGCAAAATCCTATGGTAGTAAACCTTGCCTCAACCGAATATTTTAAAGCTGTAAATGAGAAAAAATTAAATTACCCCGTAATCACCATCAATTTTTACGAGCATAAAAATAATCAGCTCAAAATGATCGGGATCCATGCTAAAAAGGCGCGCGGAGTTATGGCTAAATTCTTAATGGAAAATCAAATTGATAATCCTGAAGGAATCAAACAGTTTAATGAATTAGGTTACGAATTTCATCAAACCAGCTCTTCAGAAACTCATTTTGATTTTGTTCGCAGCTAAGTCCCATGTGGAATTTATCTAGCCGCACTCACCGTTTAAATCATTTTCCTAAGCAAGATGTTACGTGCTATGCCAAAAGAGATGATGAGTTAGGTTGTGGCATTAGTGGTTCTAAATTACGTAAATATGCTTCGCTAATGCCTTATCTTGTTGAGGAAGGAATTAAGCATTTACTAATCATTGCAGGTCCTCAGTCCAATAATTTGCTCGCTGCGTTACAATTAACAAGAGAGTATAATTTAAAGGTTACGGCATTCCTTATTAAACCTTGGAAGTTAGAGCGAAAAGGCAACTTTAAACTGAGTTCTCTTTTTTTAGAAGAGCATGAAATTATTTGGGTAACTCGTGAAGCATGGGCACAGGTAAATAAACAAGCTCAAAATTACCTAAAAACATTGAAGGAGCCAGGTTTTGTCTTATTGGAAGGAGCTAGTGTTCCCCAAGCTCTGGTTGGTGCGATGAGCCTTGCCCAAGATGTTTGCGACAATGAAGTGTTTTTAAATTGCCGTTTTCAGCATATTTTTATTGATGCAGGAACGGGGTTTTCTGCAGCAGCACTAATTAAAGGTTTAAATTTGTTAGAACATCAGGCGCAAGTTCACGTGCTTTTGCTTGCGGATGACGAGGAACTTTTTAAATCTAAATTAAATTCATGGCTTAATTTTGAGCCCATAAATTATGACTGTTTTTATCCAACTACAGCCAGAGCTTTCGGTTCCATCAATCAGACTATTAAAAATGAAATAAAGCGTCTAGCGCGAGAAGAGGGGATTTTGGCTGATCCCATTTATGCCGCAAAATTATTTTATGAAGCAAGACAATTTATAGAAAGTAAGGCGCTTAAAGGAAATGTGCTGATAATCCATTCAGGGGGAACTCTGACTTTACCAAATTTTGATTATTGACCCTTGAAATTCTGGAATAAGCCCCTATATGACCTAAATAACAAGTACATATAGGAGATTTCAGATGGTTGGTAAGCAACAAACGATGGGCTTTCAAACAGAAGTGAAGCAAATGTTGCATTTAGTAGTGCATGCACTTTATAGCAACAAAGAAATCTTTTTAAGAGAGCTAATTTCTAATGCTTCAGATGCCTTGGATAAGCTAAGATTTTTAGCGTTATCTGACGGTGCTTTATTTGAAAATGATTCTGATTTAAAGATCAGCATTCATGTTAATGAAAAATTGAAAACTATAACAATTACTGATAACGGTATTGGTTTAAGTTGGGATGAGGCTGTTGCAAATTTAGGTACTATTGCTAAATCAGGTACTAAAGAATTTATGAGCCAATTGACTGGTGAAAACGCTAAAGATTCACAGTTAATAGGACAATTTGGAGTCGGATTTTACTCCGCATTTATTGTGGCTGATAAAGTTACTGTTAAAAGCCGACGCGCTGGCCTAAAACCAGAAGAGGGAATTGTTTGGGAGTCCAATGGTGAAGGCGAGTTTTCTATAGCCTCTGAAACAAAAGCGACTCGTGGAACTGAAATTACTCTGCACATTAAAGCGGAAGATGATGAGTTTCTCAGTGATTGGCGCCTTCGTAACATCATTAGCAAGTACTCTGATCATATTTGCTGGCCAATTGTTATGGAAAAGCGTGGTGAAGAGAACAAAGATAGCCATGAGATGGAAACAGTGAATAAGGCTACTGCCTTATGGACCATGCAAAAATCTGAAATTAGCGAAGAAGATTATAAGTTACTCTACAAGCATATTTCTCATGACTTTCAGGATCCATTAACTTGGTCTCATAACCATGTAGAAGGTAAGAACGACTATATTTCATTACTATACATTCCTGCACATGCTCCTTATGACTTATGGCAACATGAGAACAAACATGGTTTGAAGCTCTATGTAAAACGCGTCTTCATTATGGATGATGCCACTCAATTTTTACCAAGGTATTTACGCTTTATCAAAGGTATTGTTGATGCCAGTGATTTACCACTGAATGTATCGCGAGAAATTTTACAAGACAACAAGCAAGTTGAAAGCATTCGTTCTGCATGTACTAAGCGTGTTTTATCGATGCTTGAAAAGATGAGCACACAAGATAAAGAAACGTATCAGAAGTTCTGGAATGAATTTGGTTTAGTATTAAAAGAGGGGCCAGTTGAAGATTTCGCAAACCGTGATGCAATTGCTAAATTATTACGTTTTGCTTCGACTAAATCAGCTTCCGAGAAACAAGAGGTAACGCTTGAAGAATACGTTAGCCGTATGAAAGAAGGGCAAGATAAGATTTATTATATCACCGCCTCAAGTTACAACGCGGCCAAGCATAGCCCACATCTTGAAATATTTAATAAGAAAGGGATTGAGGTATTGTTACTTAGCGATCGTGTTGATGAGTGGCTAGTTGGCTATTTAAGTGAATTTGACGGTAAAAAGCTGCAATCTATTTCTAAAGGTAAGGTAGAGCTTGGTGATGAGTCTGAAGAGCAAATTAAAGAGCAAGAAAAAACCTTAGAACCTATGTTGAATCATATTAAGAAGGTTTTGGATGCTAAGGTTAAAGATGTATTAGTAACCAATCGTCTAACTGATTCTCCTGCGTGTATTGTTGCTGATGAGCAAGACATGAACTTGGAAATGCAACGTATTCTTCAGGCTGCAGGGCAACAGGTTCCAGAAAGCAAACCTGTCTTTGAAATTAATCCGGAACACGCTTTAATCAAACGCCTACATGATATTCAAGATGACAGTCTTTTTGAGTTATGGGTAACCATGTTGTTTGAACAAGCAGTTTTAGCTGAGGGTGGACAATTAGATAATCCAGCTGATTTTATTAGCCGGGTCAATAAACTGCTGGTTTTATCGTAAAATATATTGCGTTCTTCCCGATGATGGGTTTTATAGTCCATCTTAAGAGAACGCAAGCACGCGAACTACCCCTCTCGAATTCCTGCGGCCTGACTGCGGGAATTTGAGAGGGGCATGGATAGTTTCGACTCCAAAAAGCTACATTCTTTAAATTGACCCCATTAAGTGACGCTTATGGCGAAATCGGCATATGAATTATAAGTTATTTATAGCAGAGGACTATTACCGTCTGTTTCGGACTTAGAGTTATAAGTAGAAGTAAATGAGCATTCTTCTAGATCAGCTGTTGCGGATGTACTTGGAATTGGATAAATTTTTTCTATTTTGTTAAGGATAACTTTATTTGCTTTGCCTATAAGGAGCTGTCTCATCTTTTTTAAATCTTCGATCTCTTGTCTAAGTTTATCAACCTTTGAATGTGCTTGGCTTATCAGTATTTTTAATTCCGGTATGGTAGTTTTTTCTAAAGTATTGATTTGTTCCGTTTGAGCTGAGATTTTTCTTGAATTTGCTTCTATACTAATTTGGTTATGCTTGAATTGATGTCTATCTGAGTTATTCTTGGCTGTATAGATTAACGAGGTTACGAACAGTCCTAATGTTGCTGTTGCACATAATGCAGAAGGGGTGAAAAATATAAGTTCCAGACCCCCAATGAAGGCTAGCAGAGCTGTTATAAGGGTCAGCAGGAGTACACCGGCACCAATTTTGAGGAGTTGGTTTCTATCTTGCAGGCGTTCGCTAATTGTTTGGGTTAGTCTTTTATTGTCCTCATCAAATCGTGAATTTTGGTTGGTTAGCATGGGATTAGCACGTTGCAAACCAAGAAGTTGTTCTTCCCTGTTACTAAGAGCATTGTCTAAATCCCACTTAGCGTGCAGCTCAGATTTTAATCTTGAAAGCTTATTGTTTTCTTCGTCCGCAACGCTAAGATTTTCTTGCATGAACTGAGCAATTTGTTCTAATGCAGTAGTTTCAGAAAAGCTCAAGGAAAGTTTTTGATTCGTTTTCAGGCTATTCTTAAGGCAATAAAGGTACTCCCTATAAGAGAGCTTTTCGGCTTTCGCAACAGCTTGTTTGCCTTGAGTCTCTTTTAGAGCGTTGAATTTGCGAATCTGCTCCATCAGTAATGAATAATTTTGAGGTGATAATTGGGCTTGTATCGATTCTTGATTTAAACGAGCCCATTCACGTGATTGTCGTGCGCTGAAGCGCTCTCGACGATCTTGCTGTTTTTGAGGAATTTCGTTACTAAGTTTGGTATTCAGTTCATTCTGTCTTTGAGCTAACTTTTGAATTGTATCGAGGCAATCTTCAAGTTTTTTCCGTGCCTCACTGTGTTGAGTTTCCATCAGTTCTTTTTGTGCTAACAGCTGACTTTGTACTTCTGCAGGTACGGGGCAGACCTCAGCGATTAGTTCTTTATGTGCAACTGCTTGTACTGAATGAGAGTGATTATGCACTTGATTTGTACTTTGATGTTCATGGCTTGTATGGTGCTGGTGCTGGCCATGTTCATGGTATATATTTTTACCCTCATTCTCAGAATGGCCATGGACATGGCTATGCTCATGGGATGATTTGGCTGTTCCAAGTTGACGAATTTGTTGTGTTAGAGTCTTTATTAATGGACTCAGATTAGCAAGAATTTCTTCTTGCTTGCTTTTCTCGCGTCGCGCTAACTCAAGCTCGTCATTAATATTAGCGAGTTCTTTAACTAATTTGATGTTCAGACGTTTTTCTAGTTCTGCCTCTTCAGTATCACGTCTGTTTTCTTCGATATCTTGTTGACGTTGTTGCTCACAAGCCAGGGGCATTTGAGTGGCAAGGTATTCTTCTTTCGCATTTTCTACTAGCTGATCTATATGATTTCGAACCTGCTCTAGGATAACTGAAAGTGCTTGCTGCTCTAGGCAATGTTGACGTAGAGCGGAATAGTTTGCCAGGCTTAGATAAGCGTAGGTTTTTATGTGGATTAATTCGATAATCTTATCATCAGATAGCATAGTAGCACTCCCAATATTCTCAGGATGTATTTTATACAATCATATTAAGTAGTCAACAAATAGTTCATCTTAATATAAGAAAGGCCCGATAATCGGGCCTTTCATTAGATGCTGTTTTTCTTCCTACTTAGTGAAGTGAAAACAGAGTAAAGATATTAACTTATTATTCATCAGTTAATCGGAAGTACTTTGTTCCGAAATATCTTTGTAATTTCTTTCTAATTGTACCGCGGCTAATACCTAACATTTTAGCTGCTTGTAGCTGGTTACCACGACGTTTTTCCATTACTGCTTGTAATAATGGAGGTTCAACTTCAGACAAAATCATGTCATAAAGGTCGTCAATACTTTTGCTTTTATTTTCTGAAAGAAAACGAGTAACCAGATTATAAACTAAATCCTGGAGACCTTGGTCTTGTTTGATTATTGACTGGGTAGCTTCAGGTGTTTCAATGACATTCATCTTAACTTCCTTATTATTAATTAAATCAACAACAGTCCAATTGCTTACATATGCAATGAAAGCAACATCGATTGTACATGAAGGGTAATTGATATTCTATATTTTCAAGCTAAAAACATGCATTTTTTTCGAGCAATTCGCTTTCTACTAGACTTAATAAGGAGCAATCAGATCCTTCTGATGACAATGAGTCTCTAAGTTTCCCTAATTGTTCGAGCATTCTTACTTGACGTGAATGATCATTAAAAAATTGAGTCACATAGCGTGTTAACTCATCAGCGTTACAATCATATTGTAGAAATTCAGGGACTATCATTTTATTTGATAAAAGATTACATAGACCTAGAAATTTAACTTTAACAAGTTTGGCAGCCAATACGTAAGTAATAAATGATGATTTATAAATAATGCACATTGGTTTTTTTAATAAAGCACATTCTAAAGACGCAGTTCCTGAGGCCACGATGACAAAATCCGCAGCAGCCATGCAACTTAATGCCTGTCCCTTCACAAAGGTTACAGGTAGGTTGCTTTGCGCAAAATAATGAGTAATTTTTTCTGAAGCAATAGTTTCTGCAATAGGAATAACAAATTGCCAATCAGGGTATTGTTGGTGTAGTCGTTCAGCTGTATCCCGAAGTATGGGCATGTGACGCTCAATTTCATTATGGCGGCTTCCAGGAAGCAGGCCAAAAACTTTTGCGTCTACAGGAATATTTAATGTCATTCGTTGAGAATCACGCTCACCAACGGCATTAATTTTTTCAATTAATGGATGGCCAACAAAACTTACTGGAACTTGAGCATCCTCATAAATTGTTTTTTCAAATGGTAAGATTACCGCCATGCGATCAACGCATTCTTTAATTAGATGAATCCGCTTTGCTTTCCAAGCCCAAATTTGCGGACTGATGTAATAAAGAATTTTAATTCCTAATTTACGTTTCGCATACTTGGCCAGTCGTAGGTTAAAACCGGGGTAATCCACTAAAATAAGCAAATCAGGCTTTTGTTGCTGTAAATGCTTTTTAATCGCCTGGAATGCTTTGCGAATGACTTTGAGGTGACGAACTACTTCAGTGATCCCGGTTACTCCATAACGAGCTAAATCCGAAATTAACTCGACGCCGGCATCTTGCATGTGCATACCGCCAATACCACTTATTTCTATATTGGAATAGTTTGCTTTTAATTGCTTAACCAGCACAGCGGCATGGACATCACCAGACTCTTCGCCTGCAATAATAACGACCCGTTTAGCTTTGTGCATGATGTTCCATAAGATTATTATGAATTAGTGCAGTAACTTGCTCTGCAGTAACCAAGGCTGCAAGTCCATCTTCACCAGTAACCAGTGGAGTACAGTTTTCTTCAATGCACTTTAAGAATGCTGTTATTTCTTCAAGTAAGGCGTCGCCTTTTTCAAGTTCTTTTTGTTCATGGACAATATCAGGTACTCCAGGGAACATTTCGCCGGTCCCTTTTTTAAATACAGAAAGATGTTTGCTTTGATAATCAATGGATAAGAAACAATCTTCTTGGAATATTCGCGTTTTTCTAGAAGAATTGAAACTAACCCGGCTTGCTGTCAGATTGGCCACGCAGTGATTTGCAAAAGTAAGGCGTACATGAGCGATATCAATGGCTTTAGTCAGTATTGGTGCTCCGTGAGCTAAGATGGATACAATAGGACTTTTTACCATATTTTGGATTAAATCGATGTCATGGATCATTAAATCTAATACTACATTCACATCAGCACCACGAGGTGTGAATGGGGCCAGGCGTTCTGCTTCAATGAACAGCGGCTTTTCTAAGTAGTTGTCTAGAGCCATGCGTGCAGAATTAAAGCGTTCAAGATGTCCTATCTGGAGTTTTGCTTTATGCTTTTTCGCTAATTGAATTAATTCCTCTGCTTGAGCAGTGGTTTCAGTAATGGGTTTTTCCAGTAAGACATGGATGCCTTGTTCTAAAAAGGCTTTTGCCAGTTCATAATGCATGCTGGTTGTCGCGGCGATACTTACTGCGTCAACTTTATCAAATAAGTCACGATAGTCAGTATAAGCTGGAACATTTAGCTCCATACCTACTCTTTTTGCTGCGTCTTCGTGTAAGTCGCATACGGCAACTAATTCTGCATCAGGAATTAGTTGATATTTTTGTGCGTGAAAACGACCCAGATAACCAACACCAATCACGGCGCAGCGAATTTTACTCATACAATGCTCATTTGCTAATTATTTGTGCGCGATGATCGCATTTCCTGAATGATAAATCAATTTTTAATCATAAAAAGAACAGTTGCAAACAGCGTATGTCTAGGTATCATTAGGACCATTTTTAAGGCATCTGGGATAATAATGAATAAGATGAGATTGCTCGCCGGAGTTGATGAAGTAGGGCGTGGACCTTTGGCTGGGGCAGTAGTGACTGCTGCAGTTATTTTAAAAGAACCTATAGATGGGCTTGCTGATTCTAAAAAATTAAGTGCTAAGAAGCGTAAGTTATTGTCATTGCAAATCCAGGAACAGGCCTTGGCATTTGCTTATGGTCGGGCCGAGGTTGACGAAATTGATACCTTGAATATTCATCACGCTACGTTACTGGCAATGCAGCGGGCGGTAGAAGCGTTACCTATTAAACCTGAAGAAGTATTCGTTGATGGGGCTCATGCTCCAAAATTAAGCGTACCTTGTCAGGCGATTATTAAAGGGGATGGATTGATCCCTGAAATTAGCGCAGCGTCCATACTGGCGAAGGTATTACGTGATGAGGAAATGGAAGCGCTCGATACCATTTATCCGGGATATGGCTTTGCTGCCCATAAGGGATATCCTACAGTGGCTCATAGAGAGGCTTTAGTACGATTAGGGCCTTGCGTGATCCATCGTAGAAGTTATGAGCCAGTGGCAGTCTTACTCTAGGTTGCGTTGAGGATTCCCATGGTTTGTCAGCACAGTCTGTAGTTATCAAGATAGACTTATGTGTGCGTTCGCTTTATCGATATTTGCGCATTGTTTCCCTCGTCATTCGAGTGTGCTGACTTTTTATCTGGCGCAAATAGAGAGAGTGGCACCACGGAAGGCTTCTCGCTAAATCTTTGCTTTATAGCTGACTCAAGTTCGGTAAGCCCTAGCACTTTAGTGATCTCGATCAGTCGTTCTGGAGATATTGCCATATGAGACTCTTTTGCATCCAATGCTATAGGCTGATTACTTACATCGCTAATAAGATTCTTTAGTATCTCTGGCATAGCACAATTCTCATTTAAACATTCATGCCTGGCCAGTAGAATCATGAGTAGATCTAACTGAATATCCAGTTCTTGCTTGGCAATCAGCTGAAGAGAGCTTAGTAATTCAGTAAAGCCATCAATACCAGTTGCATGTTTATGAGGGTGATAGTGTAGACATACCTTTGTTCGTAAGTCAGCTAAATAGAGACTATGAGCGATAGGATTGGATGGGGTATGCCTGAGTGAGCCATCAGGATTCCTTTCGAGTGTCCATAAACCTCCCATAACTCGAGGTATTAGTTTAACTCCTGGGCAGCCTATGCGAATTAACGGATGAATATCAGCTCCTACTGGTAGCTCAAAGCCACTAATAGGCGGATAGAATGTGCCATCGACGATGCAATATACCTTTGTTCCCGTGATCCCAAAGGAGACCTTTGAACCAGAATGTACTGGCTTGGTATAGGGATATTCCATTTGGATATCATTTTTAGCATCGAAAAAGCGGATATTCCCGGTAGCGGTATCAAGGGCTATCGACGTTACGGTAGCTCCTGGGATAGAGTTTTCCCCATCCAATGTTTTATTCGAAGTTAGGCCAATGAGTACTGAATTGGAGTCACCGGCATCGACTAGGAGTACGTCGAACATGCCTTGTGTACCCGTATTTTTATTTTGGACTGTGCAGATGCGTTGCGCGGTATGGAGTGTTGTGGGGATGAATGCTTTATTTGATTTTTTAAATTCATCAGATTTTATGCTATGTAAGATTGTTTTATCAATAATATCTTTTTCTATATCATGACGGTAATGGACTTGTTTATTTTCTGGTAAGGAAAAAATAAACTGTGTAATATCTATAGGCGCACCAGAGGTTGCAGCATCTGGAAAAAAGTGGCTGGATATGGTGAGGTTATGAATCGAATCATTTCCCCTCAGGTGGTGAGGGCTGGGTGCTAACTTTCGTTGCTGTCGACTAGACACTGTGTGTGGTTCATTCATAGACGCGTGCGCAGCATCAACGAGTTGTTGCATCGAGTGAGCTTGAGGTTTTATCGATAGCAAGGGTTTAGGTTTATAAAACATCGTTTGCTGGGGCGTGGCAAAAATAAGAGCTAGAAAATAGCCGGTATAGATTGATACGAATGAAGCATTAGCTATTTGCTCGTGGGCACGCCAAGCAATGGACTTAAGATAACTAAGGCTGGTACGCAGCTGTTGTTGTTCGCTGTCGCTCAATGGAGTTTGAGCTGATTTTTGAATTAAGCGAGTAATGTGTTGTTCTAGTTTTTTCTCAATGAGTTTAGTCGTCTCATCAGATAGCGATTCACGGTAACAAGGCAGGCCAAAGTCTAATAGAAGTTGAAGATCTAGTGTGTTCCAGAGCGTTAACAGTTTTGCATCAATATCATCTGCAGTTGGTGCATCCTGTTTAAGCCAACTGCCAAAATCGGACATAATTAATATCATCAGGATGTATTGTTGACTTTCAGCGGGGGGCATATGTGGGGCTTCCTTCGCCGCCATATCGAATAACATTCGTGCCATTTTTTTAGCATTTCTGCCATTAATCAAGCGTGTATTGAGGGTAGCAAATTGGAACGACATCCAAACCGAAACTTTAAGTACCGGCACCAAAACACTAAGCGCGAATTTTCCATTATGATCAGCCAAGTTAGAACCAAGCTGCTTTCCTATTCCTGCCTCTAATAGGCGTTGTTGTGTTTCATGCAGGGCTTCATAATCTCCCTGATGCTCTAACTCTTGCAATAAAGCACTTATTAGATTCATTCGATTTATCCAATGCATACTTTTGGACTTTGAATCTGGATCGGTCAACTTAGACTGTTCACTTGGCACTAATAATTCAACGCTTTGGGCTAGGTGTCTGGTCATCTTTAACTTATCTTCTGCGCTGCTGTTTTGATATAAGTTAAGTAATGCATCAGTAGATGCGCTGCTTATTGTTCTTGAATAATTACAGGCTGCTCCCGAAAGTAGGGCTGAGAATTCGGTTGCATTCCAGGCTTGGATTTTATCTGAGCAAATTTTATTCAGTCCGCCAATCGTGGGTGATAACTGTTGCATGGGGTGAGTTTGTTCCCCTAGAGTTATTTTTTGCTTGCAGGTTGAATCCCACAGCTCAGTAAATGCGGCGATAAAGGCCGGGTACTTTTCTTGTGCTTCGTTTATTTTTTTTGCGAGTATGGGCTCGTTTAGATCCATTGTTTGAGTAGCTAGTTGCAAAAAGAGCATTGCTGTCATGCGTCTGTGTATTTTATAACGTTCCATGCCAGGTGCTAGTTCGTCAGTCATCAATAAAGCTGAAGGACATAATTGAAACTCTATGGCTTTATCCGTACCAATTTCTTTAAGGTTGGTAATGAAAATAGTATCGAACGAAGGATAAAAAGTAAGTGCAGGAGGTAACCAATCCATCTCCGCACATACTTTGGTCATCAAGTCGACGAGCTGCGTCATTGTTGGCTTATACCGCTTATCACTGAGCATAGCGCGTAAGCTAATAGGTGGTTTAGTGCGATCGGTGCCTTCAGGATATTTGAAATAAAGTAGTACATCGGGACGTTGCTTTGGGGGATCTTTTGGAACAGTAGTAGAGCCGGTCACTTGTAAGAAAGAAGGAGGAAGAGGGGTAATTGGTAGAGTAGATGTTGTCGCACAAAAATAGTGAACTGTTTGGTTAAACTTTATAATTAGCGATGCTTGTTTGGGGCTTTTTTGTTTAGGAATTGATGTGAGCAGCCGTATTTGTTGTTGTTTTTGAGGCGCAGCGACATAAGTCCATGGCTGAGGTATATGCAGTTCTTCAATATCAGCATCGTAAAAAAGCTTGGTTGTCGACAGCTGGCTTTTTGAGGCGACAGTGTGTATGTTTGTTTTCCCTTGGGAGTTAAATGGCTTGTGCTCGGTGGTTCTTGTATTTATTTTTAAAGATAGGTTTGCTTCGGTTATCGTTTTAGCTAATTCATGATTTTTGGACTGTAATATATCTAGAATAACACATCCCGTAGTGGTGCAAGAAAGCCAATATAAGGGAGGCGTATTAGCTCCTGTGCGTGGTAAGCCCAAAGCTTTGCTGGTGATTTCGGTGGCCAATTGAGGATTTTCTCTCAGTAGCAGGTATAGGATTTTTTGTCCTATCTCTGACGAGCTAAGCCAATATAGAGGAGAGGCATTTGCATAAGTAACACCGTTTTCCTGGCGTGCCAAACACAGCATTTGACCACTAATTCCTTTGATTAATTGAGGATTAATTTGAAGCCATTCGTACAGGAGGTTGATTCCAATCTCTGAGGCAGTCAATGAATAGAGTAAGGAGCAGTATACATTATCTAAAAGGACGGTTTGGTTTAATGA
>JARLJR010000034.1 GCA_031291095.1 Legionella sp.
AGGCCAAAAACCTTTTCTGTTCTAAAAAAATCAAGAAAAACAGAGCAAATTAAGCTACAGAAAAAAGCTAATAAAATAATTAAAATGATAGAAAAAGAGGCACTAGCTGCTTAAGGTAGTGCCATTGGGCCATGGCCCAACCTACTAATATAATTCTTTATACCTAGGTAAATTCCAGCGTATGTTGGCAGGGTGGATAACCTTGATCTGCTGTTTTACGCAAAACCAAATCGCAGCAGCGAATTAATTCATTATAAGCAAGTTCTGTTTCTCCTTCTTTACTAAGTAAGGATACGGCTTTTCGAAAGAGCGTGACACTAGAAACTAACTTATAAGTGTCAGTGCTTCCTCCCATTAAGGTTCTAATTGGTATTGTTTGTAATTGTTTTAAAACCAAATGGAGGATTTCATTATAATGTTCAAAAAGTGTGGTATTTTGTAAATAATCACAGGCTTCTTGCAAATCCGCAATGCCAAAGCGCTTCGCTGTTGGACTATGCCCTAGCGATTGCAGCTGGGGGAATATGTACCATATCCAATGGCTGGTTTTGCGCCCCTGGGCAATTTCTTTATATGCCTCTGTATAGGTAGGGAAAAAGTCTTGTCCTTGCTGGGCCTGGATAAATCGTTCGATACTCATTTGGTATCCTCACTTATTTAATCGGCACCTGTTTTAAATTATTATAGTGTAAGTTAACGTTCCAAGGAAAATAGTAATCATGGCTTCTTCTTTTTCAACCGGACTGGTAATGGGCTGTATGATTGGTGCTATAGGCCAATATTGCGTGCACTTATTTTTAGGGGATAGTAGTACAAGCACGATAAAGAAAAATGAGAAACAAACGGCATTAAATGAGCTGTTTCAGGCTCATTCTCAGTTTATGGAGCAACTTAAAAAAGATATTAATGAGCCTGTTAATGCGCAGATTAGAGAATTCTTTGTTGTAGACAAAATGGCAATTATGAATTCCTCCATTCCTCGCTTACGCTACGATTTATCTGAAGAAATTATCCCTCTTTTAAATCAATTGGAAGATTTAGGCTATATCCAGATGCTACCCAATGATTCCTTGCTTTATCAGATTAATGAGCATTTTATCCGGGATTTGAATAGAATGAACTCTTCTCAAGAATTACTCTTGGTTAGCGAGATAAATTAATGAATCTTGAACAACATTCGATTTACCTGAATACTTCCGGTAGAGGAACTACCGATGTCACTGCGGAAATTGCAGCTATTGTAGCGAATACAGCGATTCAGCAAGGCTTATGCCAGTTGTTTCTTCAGCATACCAGTGCTTCATTAATGATTTGTGAAAATTATGACCAACAAGTTCGTAAGGACTTGGAGAGTTTTTTAGTGCGCTTGGTTCCTGATGGCGATCCTTTGTTTAAGCATGTGATTGAAGGCAAGGACGATATGCCCGCGCATGTTCGAACAGTTCTGACCCAAACCAGTCTTACCATCCCAGTGCATGATGGGAAATTAGCATTAGGTACATGGCAAGGTATCTATCTTTATGAGCATCGATATCAGCCACACAAGCGCCATTTATTGCTTACGATTTTAGGACAGGCGCGTGCTTAAAAATTATCTTGTATGCCTATCCGATTCAGCCTATAACTATAATGATAAGAAACCTAATTTATGTGGTGCAAAATGGCTGGTAAGGAAATGAGCTGCATTAAAGTTCTTCATTTTTTATTACAAGACATACGATGCTGCTTGGATTTGCAGTATGTGGAAAAAATATTTCCTTTGCCTCTATTGGAAACCATTCCTGGAAGCCCGATTTATCTTGTAGGATTGATGAATTTACATGGAAAGTGCATTCCCGTTGTTGATTTGCGAATTTGTGCCGGATTAACTCGTGACGAGACTTATCCTTTGAGCATACCTATTCTTCTGTGCTCTGATGGAACACATCGTCTTGGTCTTATTGTTGATCGAATGATAGGGCTTGGTGAGATTGATAAAAACAAAATTGAAATACATGAAGAATTTACTCGCAGTCATTCACCATTTTACGGTGCGGTAACGATTAATAATAGTGTTTCGTTGCTTATGGATGCTGCATCGCTCTTTGCATTGAAACTAACTGAAGAAATGGACCAGGTTTCAGCAGATCATGACTAACTTACTAGACAGAATAAAAATTCTTGAGCCTGCATTTATTAAGTTAATCCATGAGCGTTTCGGCCTGGTGACTCATATTAATCAAGCAAGAGAATTACCAAAGATTATTGCTGAGACTTGTACTAAGTTTCATTTCCAACCCGACGAATATCTGGATAAGCTGAAACATTGTTCAAGTAGCTCTTCATTATTAGCGGACTTAGTTGCAGCAATTACCGTTGGGGAAAGTTATTTTTTCCGTGATAAAACGCAAATGCAGTTATTAGAAAAAGAACTTTTACCTAACCTTATACAACAAAAAAAAGATACACGTGCCTTAAAAATTTGGAGTGCGGGGTGTTCATCAGGTGAGGAGCTATATACCATTGTCATGCTTCTTTTGAAGCTAATTCCTAATATTGATCATTGGGATTTGCAATTATTAGGTACTGATATTAATGTGGCAGCACTCGAAAAAGCAATGACAGGCATTTATGGGCAATGGTCAATGCGCTCTATTCCTGAGGTATATTTACAAAACTATTTTACCAAAGAGAAACGTACTTACGTTCTTTCTCCAGAGGTTCGCGACATGGTACGTTTTAAATACCTGAATTTAAGTGATAATAGTTATCCTTCTATTATTAATGGCACTTATCAGGTCGATTTAATATTATGTCGTAATGTGCTAATTTATTTTGAGAATGATTTGGTTGTTAAAATCATGAAAAAATTAAGTCAGTGTTTGGCGGAGGGAGCTTATCTTTTATTGGGGGCCTCAGATCCAATTATCATAGCCGATACCAATCTAGTGTTTCACCATGATGGCGCAATTTATTTTTCTTTGAATAACGATAATAAATAAAAAAGGATTTTGGCAGTGGCGACTAAATTACAAAAACATGCTTCTGAACTCATGCCTCAAAGCGCCGAGGCTTTGCGTGTATTAACAGCGCGCGCAGAATTGCTTGCCAAGCCAGAAGTCAGCGCAATAGATGTACGTGGCATTGACTATGTACGGTTTCAGCTGAGCCCCAATGAGCATTATGGGATTCCTTACCAGCATGTTTATGAAATCCTACATCATGTCACCGTTTCAAAACCTCCATGCATTCCAAATTTCGTTGTAGGGGTAATTAACTGGCGCGGTTCATTAATTACGGTTGTGGATTTGATGAAATTTTTTCATCCAGAATATTCTGGGAAGGTAGGCGAGTTTATTATTATTGTGAGCGTCGATGATATGACGATAGGGATGCTTGCTTATTCCATTGAGGGGAGTTTAATGTATCAACCTAATCAGCTAAATACGCCATTGTCTTCCACAAAAGTTGCAAATCCTGAATACATCTTAGGTTTACATCAATCAGTGACGGCAATTCTTAATATCGATATGTTGATACCCTGTTTATACCAAGAAATTAAAGAAAGCCTATATAGGATAGGAGATGTCCATGGAAGTAAATAACCCGGGTTTTTTTATTTCACTCCGTGCCCGTTTAATTATCGGGTTTTTAACGCTGAGTTTACCGCTGCTGCTATTAATCATGCTGTTACTACCAAAAGTTAATGCGGTGGTGTTTTACAGCAAAGAAATTTATGAAGAGAACTTATCTCAAGTTTTGGATACGGGAGTTTTTCAATCACAAAATCTAGTTATTGATTGGATTGTAACGGGAGATCCGAAATATAGAACTCATTTTAACCATGTGTGGACTGAAATAAATGAAATAAAACAACGCTGGGATGAGGGACTTGCTCGTTTGGGGAATGAGAAAATATTGGATGAATGGCGAAAACTCAGAGGTTTATATGCCCCCTTATATGAAGCCCAGTCGGCAGGAATTAATGCACCTAGAAGTTTAGATATTGTTGGAGCCTTAAAAAAGCACATCGAGACAACTCGTCCTATTGAAAATCAAATGATTGATATAATTGATGGGGTTTTCTCTGAGGACTTAGGTAAGCGTGTTGGTGGGTTAACTAACAGCTTAGTAACGCAAATTAATAAAAATACCGCGCACATTAATCATAATTTGCATGCTTTGACCCGGTCTGCGTATGGTTTATTAATTTTAGGAGTCATTTTAACCATCATTGTTCCAGTTGGTACCTTAGGTTATTTAGCGAGCCCAATTGATCGAGTGATTGAAATTGCCCAAAGGATTGCTGCGGGTGAGCGTGATATAGAAATTGAGATTCCTGCCTTGGATAGGCTAGGCCGTATGTTACTTTCGATTAAAACGATGCAACAGGCAATTAAGGAAAAAGAAGATAAGCTCCGTGAACAGGAGGAAGAATCGCGGCAATTGTTTGATCAATTAGTAAATACGTCGAAAAAATTTAGTGAGTACAGCAGCAAAGTGGCAGCTGGTGATCTTAGAGAAAGACTAAGTGTAGATAAGAACGATATTTTATATGAGTTAGGAAACGATTTAGATTTAATGACCGATGGTTTGGCATCAATTACCAAAAAAATTACTCAGGTAAGTAGTGATATTGTTGCTATGGTGGATAAGGTACTTACTTCAGCAAATGAACAAACTGAAAGTATTAATTCACAAGCATCTGCAATTAATGAAATTAGTGCCTCTTTAGAGGAAATTGATAAGAGCTCCAAACAAACCATGAATAAAGCCCAAGCTTTGCGTGAAGTGGCAAAAAATACGTATGAACAAGGAAAGTGGGGAAGTGAGTCCGTTGCTCAAAGTATAGAGGGTATTAAAGTTTCTGAAGAAAAAATGCAGTTAATTGCCCAGACGATTCTTGATTTAAGTACGCACACCCAACAAATTGGTGAGATTACGGCAGTAGTTAATACACTTGCTCAGCAATCTAAAATGTTGGCTTTAAATGCGGCAATTGAAGCCTCAAAGGCAGGAGAGGCTGGAAAGGGCTTTGCTGCAGTAGCAACAGAGGTAAGAAATCTGGCTGAGCAGTCTGAGCAGTCAACCGTACAGGTGCAAAAAATTCTTGAGGATATACGTCGGACAACTGAAAAAGCGGTTGAGGTAACTGAGGAAGGGGCGAAATCTTTAGGATCTGGCATGCAGTTAATTGAAAAAGCAGGAGATGTTATCCAAACTTTAAGTAAGATGATTAATGATGCATCTATTTCAAGTCAACATATTGAAGTGGCCATACGTCAGGAAGCGGTTGGGATCGAGCAAATTGTTGAAAGTATGAATGAGATTAATCGAACGACTTCGACTTTTTCTGGCGGCCTAACGGAAATGATGGATTTCATTCATAAGTTAAATGAAATTGCCAAACATCTTAAAGACGATGTAAATATCTATAAAGTTTAGGAACTATTATGACTCCAGACGACTCATTACTAAAACAGCTTATAGAAACGTTTAGTACCGAACTTGAGTCATTGATTTCCGTAATTATTGATAATTTGCAAAAAATTCAAAAAGATACGTCAGAGGCTGATTTAAACCAAATCGCAACGGAGATTTCACGTTCAGGGCGTAATATTAAAGTTTCAGCACTTTCTGTAGGCATTAATGACTTAGGTGCTATTGCTGAATGCATTGAAAAGCTTTTTATGCTCACAGAGCATATTTCGTCAGAACGGGTGAATTTAACCAACAATGCTGTGGAGGGGATGCGTGAATCCTTGCAAAATTTTATTGCAAAAAGACAACCGTCGATTAAGCTGCGTGAGTTAATACATCAACTTCGACAACAGGCACGTATTCCTGATCGAGAGGAAGAAGTAGCTGAAGAGAAAGCTGCATCAGTTGAACCTGTTTTTTCTAAATCCAGTATGAATGAAAGCGCCTCAGAACGGGAGTTTTTAAAGAAAATCGTTGAAACGTTTAAAAGCGAACTTCAAGAAAATTTAATGACGATTACTGAAGGTTTATTACAGCTTGAAAAAAGGGAGAACAGCGGGGCCGATCTCCTGCATTTATTCACGGTGATTTTTCGAGCAGCACATAACATTAAAGGTTCTGCTCGTAGTATTGGGGCAATTGATGTGGGTGAAATTGCTCATCAGATAGAAACCTTATTTGCAGAAATCCAGCAGAAAAATATTGAAATTTCCCCTGAAATTATCAATCTTTGCTTACAGTCTATTGATTTTATGAATGAAGCAATGCGCTGTTACAGTGAAGATATACCTTCAACTTTTGACCTGCAAGATCATTTGAATCAACTTAAATATTATACAGAACATCCTCAATCTCAGTTACAGCAAGGAGTTATTGAGAACCCCCAGGAAATATTGGCAGAGAATACAAAGACGTTAGAGACACGCTTTAGGGTAGGGGAATTTGAATCAATTCGTGTTTCGCTACAAAATCTGGATCGTATCTCTGCCGATATGGAAGAACTTCAGGCAATTAAGATTATTATTGAAGAGTATTATTCTGATTTAAGCAAAATGAATTATAAAATAGATTATTTTGTGCACGCCTGGAAAAAGAATTTAGCGAATTTAAAAACGCTTTTTAATCACGAAGACGAACGTTTTAATGCTTTATTTTCTATGCCAGTTACTGAATTAACTGAAATCAATAATTCCATGCATTCGATGCAACGTGCTTTGCGCACGCCGATTAATGAATTATCCACCTTGCTCAGCTCTCTACAGGATGAGGTGCGTCGAATTCGTTTGATTCCGGTTGACGCACAATTGCGTTACTTGCCGCGAGTGGTGCGTGATTTAGCTCATGGATTAAAAAAACAAGTTAATTTCGACATTATCAACAATGATGTCAAAATTGATAAAATGATTCTTGATGGTTTAAAAGATCCAATAGTGCATTTGTTACGCAATGCCATTGATCATGGGATCGAACGGCCTGACATACGCCAAGCCATAGGTAAATCAGCGCAGGGCAACATTCTCATTGAAGTGCGCCAGGAAGATCACCAAATTATTTTTGAAATCTCAGATGATGGTGCGGGGATTAATCCGGAGGTGCTCATCCAATCTGCGCTGAAAAAAAATATCATAACTCTGGCAGAGCTCGAGGGGATGAGTCCGGAAGCTGCTCTTGATTTAATCTTTCGACCCGGTTTTTCTACACGAGATATTGCCACAGATATTTCTGGACGAGGGGTAGGCTTGGATGTTGTTCGCTCTAATTTAGTGCAATTGAAAGGTCAAGTCAGTGTGGCAAGTCAATTTGGCAAAGGAACTCATTTTCTTTTACAAGTACCGATTACTTTGGCCACTGAGCGAGGATTAATTATTTCCTGTAGTGATCAATTATTTGTCCTTATTACTCGGGCGGTGGACAGCGTATTTTTGTTAAAACAACAAGATATTATTGAGGTCGAAGGAAGCCCAACAGTGCTTGTCAATCAGCAACCGATTTTGCTATGCTCATTGTCTAAGGTATTGCATCTTGATGAAAAAATACAAGAAAAAGAATATTTGTCTGTGGTGGTGATCCATAAGGAACAGGAGCGAATTGCTTTACTTGTTGATGAAATTATTGGGGAACGGGAAATTGTTTTGAAGCCACTTCAAGAACCTTTAACCAATATACCATGTGTTACCGGAGCTACTTTATCCGGCAGCAACCAAATTAATTTTGTATTAAATTCAACTGAACTCATTAAAAAAGCACTCTTTTAACGCTAGCACGCCAGCTAGAACGAGGCACACCGGCCAGAACGAGGCACGCCGGCCAGAAGGCGCCACGTCATCCCGAACGCAGTGAGGGATCTCCTGAATGTGGTGCTGAGGTAACAAGGCGTATCGTGCAATATTCTGAAGATCCGTCGCCATAAACTCCTCAGGACGACGTGGGTTCAGGGGGATGTGTATTTATAAATATAAGTGAACTATTGCCTATGATCAGAGTTTTAATTGTCGATGACTCACCGACGGAAGTTGCCTTAATTCAACATATCATTGAGTCTACACATGATATGATTGTGGTTGGTGTTGCCAAGAATGGAAAAGAGGCAATAGAATTAACTGCCAAATTAAAGCCGGATCTGATCACCATGGACATCCAAATGCCGGTGATCGACGGGCTCGAGGCAACGCGCATCATTATGGCACATCATCCAACACCTATTGTTGTGATTAGCTCAACAGTAAGTGATGAATCGATTAATGCCACATTCCATATCCTTGAGGCTGGGGCATTAACTGCATTGGCAAAGCCAGTTAATATATTTTCTTCTTCGTTTAAAGAACGAAGTGTCTATATTATTGATACATTACGTAGCCTTTCAGAAATTCGCGTTACTAAAAAACCATTGAAAGTGTCTTTAACTGATAAAGAAAGAAAAATAACTAAGCATGAGCCTAAAGCCAAGGCGGAACATTATGAAATAATTGCTATTGGTGCTTCGGTGGGAGGGCCTATGGCATTAAAAACTATTTTATCTCGTCTAACCCCTGACTTTCCTTTACCCATTGTTGTTGTTCAGCATATGAGTAATGGATTTATTCGCGGCTTTGTTCAATGGCTAGAACAAAATGTAAGCCTTAAAGTGAAAGTTCCAGCTAACGGTGAACTATTAGAGCGGGGGACCGTCTATCTAGCACCAGATAAAACACATTTACAAATTGGACGTGAGCATAGCCGATTAGTCAGTAAGCTTGTTGAGGGAGGTTCTAGCGATGGTTTTTGCCCTTCAATTACTGCTTTATTGCAATCGGTGGCTAAAGTTTCAGGTAAAAAAGCGATTGGAATGCTTTTAACCGGCATGAGTGATGATGGTGCTGAAGGTTTATTGGCATTAAAGCAAGCCCATGGCCATACTTTAATTCAAGATCAAGGAAGTGCAGTAGTTTTTGGAATGGGGGCTGTTGCTCAGTCAATAGACGCGGTGGATCAGGTCATTGAATTAGATAGCATCGCAAATTATTTAACTACGATTTGTATCTAAGGCTATGTGACGCTATGGACAAAGAAAATGTGTTGGTCTTAATTGTGGATGATAGTGCTACGATGCGTTTGCTTACCAGTAATGCATTAACTAACGCGGGGTTCACGATTGTGCAGGCGGAAAATGGTGAGCAGGCCTTGTCTATCCTAAATACAACAAAACCTGATGCGATTCTATTAGATGTGGAAATGCCCGGGTTAAATGGTTTTGAAGTATGCGCGCAAATTCGCAAGCTAGAAGAGCATAAGTACACGCCTATTATGATGGTTACGGGCTTGGAAGATTATGAATCCATTAACCAAGCATTTGAGGCAGGTGCTACGGACTTCACCACAAAACCTTTGAATGCAAGCTTAATTGGTTATCGAGTTCGTTATATGGTGCGGACCAGTTTTTATTTTCAGGAACTGCAGGTTGCTGAGAAAAAAGTACATGCTCTAAATGATGAGCTCATTAGTAAGATCATGGAAATTCAACAAAATGCAACTGCTGTGGCTCGTTTTGTCCCCCAGAATTTCTTGAAAATGCTTAATCGAAAAAATATCGCCGACATAAGAGTGGGGGATTGTGTAGAAAAGGTCATGACCGTTTTATTTATGGATATTAAATCGTTTACGACCATCTCTGAGCAATTAACTTCAGTTGAAATATTTAATCTGGTCAATACCTTAATGAGTTACATGGACCCGGTTATTGTGAAACATTCAGGTTTTATTGATAAATACATTGGTGATGCCATTTTGGCCTTATTTGATGATGCGGATGATGCCGTGCTCGCTGCGTTGGATATGTTGAATGCATTAAATACCTTTAATACCGAGCGGATTAGGCATAATGATCCGCCCATTTATGTGGGAATAGGTATCAATACCGGCCCACTAATTGTAGGAACCGTTGGTTTTGAAGCACGGATGGATTGCAGTGTGATTAGCGATGCGGTCAATATTGCTTCACGCGTTGAGTCTTTAACTCGGGATTTTAATATTGAGCTATTAATTAGTGGGCAAACCTTCCAACAACTTAAGTTTCGTCAGAACTATCATTTGCGCTCATTAGGACTAACTTCAGTTAAGGGAAAAAGTTTACCCATAGCGATTTATGAGGTATTTAATAGCAATAGCTCCGCAGAAATAAAGCTAAAGGAAGATGGGGCTTCTATCTTTTCTAGTGCGTTAAAATGCTATGAGGAAAAGCAGTATCAAAATGCGGCAAATTTTTTCGAGCAAATACTCACAGTAAATCCCAATGATTCTTCTGCACATTATTTTTTACAGCAATGCCAATTGAAGCTGCAGTAACCATCACCTTAGGAGTCTTTTTTCTTGAACTGATTCGGGGGGTATTATTTATTAAATATTTGCCGTATAATTATTGTACGGTATGATCGATATTTGAATTATAAAACTTCGAGAGGTTCTATCATGGGTTATTTAGGTCAAGATTTATTAATAGAAAATTTAAATCGGGAATTTAAAAAATCACGTTTTCCTGCTCAGTTTCATTTTAATGAGGGGGGAGTATGTAACGGTTTAGCTATGGTTTATGCTCAATATGCATTGCAAGGAGCTGAAAAAGAGGCCGAATTTTTTAAGGTACTTAAAATAATTGCCGATGGAAAACTGAACGAAGAAGAAAAATATGGATTGCAACCGGGCTCTATTTTATTGTTTGCAAGCCAAGTATTACTGGCCTATCAACCAAGCAAATACGACCTCAGTCAAACTCAGTCCACAAGCATGGAAATGCTAAAAATTAATGGGAAATCAATGGAGTCCACATTTGATTTTGCTCTGGCTGCGCCGGATAAGGAATGGAGCAAAGTTATTGGTAAAATAGGGCTTCAAAATGATGAGGTCATGATAGTACAGAGCATTAACCATGCTATTTCAGTACGTAAAGCCAACGATAAATATCGAGTTTATGATCCTAATTATGCTTCGGGATTTAAAGAGTTTGCATCAGAAGAGGCCTTAGTTAAGGAGTTGCATAAAGAGGTTTTTGGCTATGGGCGAGGAAATTTAGGTATGGAGGTGCATGTGATTCGCAATCCAGATGCACCTCCCAGACAAGTTCCTTTTCCGGATATTCAAGAGCTTTATGAGCATCATTTACCACCCAAAAAGGCAACTGCAAAATTGGATTCTAAAACATTTGATACGCTTGTTATTGCCTCCACTATTGTTACCGATCCGCAAGTGATAGAGCGCTTGATCACTCAAAGTAATGCTAATCCCGAAACGATTTTTACGGCTGCAAAGCATGCGGTTTCAAATAATAATACTGCTGCTCTAGGTCCTTTATTAGATAAAATTAATGCTGAATCAGAACCAGCTGAAAAATTAAAATCATTAATTGAAATTGCGATTGGGACTGGTCGTTTAGAGACTTATGAGCAAGTAGAAAAATATTTCCCTGAATGTTATACCAAAGAAAGGCCCAGTTATCTTATAGTACTTGCGGCCAAGGGCGGAAATCCGAAAATATTGGAGCGGGTTTTAGATGCGATCAAACCTTCGCTGGAGGCATATGTTGAGCAACTTGTGACCGAAAATATGGACAATGGAAAATTGACTACGGAAGGAATGGATAAGGACGAAGCAAAAGAGATTTACCTACACATTTTTATGACGAAAAATATGGTCGAGGGAGCTCATGCGGCGATGGGACAGGCTATAGAGAAAGGTAATACAGAATGTATTCAAGTATTGTTAGAGCAATTACGCAATTACAAGCAACCGCTTGATGAAAAACAGCTCCTTGATTATTTCTTGAAAGCGATAGAACATAATCAACCCTATGCATTAAAGAAATTAATTGATGCAAATCTTGAAATGTCTGAGGGCGTATTAAAACTTGTGTCTATGTCTCCTCTGTCTGTTCAACGAACTGACTTAGAGGTACTGAGAGTATTACAGTATCATGCGGTACCTTTCTCTGCACAAGCAAAAGAAATTATTCAGAGCAAAGAAAAAGATCAGTACCGCTCATTCACTACTACAATAAATCTGCTCATTAATTACATCCAAGATTTCTTTGGCAAAAAGCAATTAAAATACGATGAAGAGCAGTTGCTGACGATGAAAAAAGATGAATGTAGAGAGACGATTAAAGAATTAGAGAACGAATTATCTGACTTGAAAGAGACAGATGAAGACCGATATGAGGTCTATGCTAAACTAATTGAGACTGAAAGGAAAAAACTTGAGGGGGAGCAGGATTTTTCCGGTGTTGTACGAATTGGTACTAAGCTGCAAGCTTTACTCGATAAGTTAAAAACACCTAGCATTGTTTTCAATCTTGACGATCTCAACTTTGATGATTTGGACAGCGACGACGAGGAGCAGTACGGTACAGAGGATATTGTTGGGTTGTTTGAGGAACAAAGTGAAGAAGAAGTGCTATCTGAGGAAGTTCAAATACAACCAGAAAATAATCCAGTTGAAGAACAAAGCGGTGTAACGAATAAATTCAAAGATCATATAAGCGATATGAGGAAAGAGCCAAGTTCAGAGGAAGAGGAAAACCAAATAGGCACGCGGACCACTCCGTAATATTCTCTTACTACAACCCGCCGCCGTCATTGTTAACGAAGAGAAGCAACCCAGGGTTCCGTGCTTTGAACTTCGAAGCTGCTTCGTCACTATGTTCCTTGCAATGACATAGCAATTTTTTGAGCATTATCTCTCAATTTGATCTAAAATTGCGCGGTGTTAACACAAGTTACAGTTTTACATAAAATTAGCGAGATCCGTCAATTGTTTTGCTCGCTGATTTGTAAGCAAGGTTTTCCAGCTGGCATCGGCATTAGTGCATTTAAGTTGCGTAAAGGCAATCCAGGCATCTCTATAATTTATCCAGGTACGTTCCGTCTTTTGTATTCCTACCCCAGTAATGGATACATCACTTGGAAAAGGTTTTTCCTGGGTCTTTTTATAAGCACGATTAAGTTGAACGTCCGCGAGTTGATATTGCTGATCAGTAGAAGTAGGCATTTTACATGCTAAGGTATCTTTAACCATTTGGAGCATTGCTTTGTTTAGCGCCATGCGCTCTGAAATGATAAAGGCAGCAGCACCAGTTCCAAGATCATCCAATTCATTTTCAACACGTGTATTAAAATAAATCACACTTGCGTCTAGCAGTTTTTGAAAAGCCACTTGTTCTGCAGGGCTTAGCTTTTGCTTCACTTCAGCTAAGTATTTTTTTTGCTGAGGTTCGGCTTGCGCCTCATCAATGCTTGCGCATACACCCATCATATGGCCGCTGGTAATGTCATCACAGATATCAAAAGTGGACTTATCATTCCCAGCTTTCATCTTTGCTAAATGGCTCACTCGACCTTCTGTTTCTGCAGGAGCTGCCTCCATCAGACAGGCATAATGAATGGCTAGATTAAAATCAGGCTTAACCCCTTTGCCATTGGCATAAATCATTGTTAGGACGCCATAATCATTTTTAATGAATGCACATTTTCTTGCCTGAACATAATCAGCCGCATTCTCAAAACCATAATAAAAAGTGCTTGCATCACATTGGGCTAATAATTTTTTCTGAGCATTATCGGGTTGATCTTGAGCTGAAATATTTTGAACTGATGTGCAAAGCGTTTTGGTTTCCTGAGCTAATGAATCCCAGTTATTCGCATATCCAATAGGAAAGGCCGTAATTAAGGTAAAAAAAACTAAGGACTGCCGATTTATAAAAGTAGCCATGGTTTAGGATTCCTCGCTGATATAACTTTCCACTTTTGCACTTTGTTTTTCGATTAGTACTAAGACAATGACAAGTATCCATACTAAGCTTAAAGTTTCTGCAAAACTGAGTAAAGGATTAACACTCAAATAGCCCATTACAATCACCCAAAGTGTTGCAAAGCTCATATTAATGAAGCTCATCATTCCTGCTGCACTTGCTTTGTCGGTCAAGGCATTTGATGCAATGAATGAGCCACTGGAAAATAATAGGCCATTAAATAAATAAAAGCTTGCAGCAATTAGGAAGAACCATAGGGCCGAGTGACTGTTTATTGTCCACATGAAAAATAAATTCATAATGCCTAAGGCAATGCCAAGAAAACCCATAGCAATAACTTGAATGGCTGAGAAACGTGCTAAAAGTTGTTTGACAATGAGGCCGCCCGCCAGCATGCCAATGATGTTTATTCCATTCCAGTACCCATACTCAGCCGGGGATAGGGCTAATAAATCTTTCGCTATTTGTGGGCCTGCTGCAGAAAAACAATAAGAGATTGCCGTGGAACTACCCACTACTAGTGAAAAAACAACCAGCTTAGGTGAGGATAATGCGGCCGTATAATCCTTAATAATCGTCAGAACGTGAATTGGTTTGGAGACAAAAGAGGCTTCTTTGAAAACATAAGTGCCACAAAAAACCACAATTGCGTGAATTAATAAAAACCAAAAACATCCTTGCCACTGCCAAAAGTCAGTAATCATACCGCCTAAAACTACGGCAATTCCCAGGCCTAGAGCAAAGGAAAGTACCGAATATGCCATGGCGGTTTTGCGTTGTTCTTCCGGTAACCAGGCATTAATCAGCATGAACGTACAGGCTAATCCACTTGCAGCCCCCAAAGCCGTAATCAAGCGTCCAATAACTAAAAGCCAATAATTATTGAGTGAAAGAGCAATGAGGCAAACAAGCGTCCCTAATAAATTGATTATTAGTCCGAAACGTAACGCTTTTAAACTACCATAACGATTAGCAAGCGGAGCATAAAGCAGTTGCCCAATCGTATACCCAATCAAAAATGCCGAAACCAACCATTCTACTGCTCCGGGATTCAATGCATAGTATTGCTGAATTAAGGGGAGGGCAGGGGTAATAATTGTTGCTGATACAGAGGCAATTGAAATGTAACTTAATAACCAAATGAGTTTAAATGAAGAGATAGGTTGATTCGACATTAGGCACTTTTATTTTTACGGGCTTAGATAAACCGCAGTTTAGTATAGCGGGCATTTTAAGTGCTTATAATTTTTAGTCAATAGACTCTATTCTATAGCTGATTTACGGAAGGTGCGGAGGACTTTTTGGGTTTGATTATCAACTATTTTTCCATGAATGTTTCCTATATGTGTACTTGCTTGGGTGAGCATCCAAGTATAGAGCACATCAATGTCATTCCCAGCCTGGCTAGCAATCTGTTCTTCGCCACAGTATACAGATGCGGTGTATTGCTCATTCATTTTGGGACCTTATGGGAAGGCTACTCTCTATTCTAAGTTTAGATTCACTTATGTCAAGTTGTCAATAATTTGAACAATAAATAAAATGTTGTTGAACTAAGGCTTTTTTTGTTAAATTACCTTTTTTAATTCGAATGAGAATCTTATGCCATCTTTTGATATTGTTTCAGAAACGAATGAGGTAGAACTACGCAATGCTGTAGATAACGCAGTGCGTGAAATGGGAACCCGTTTTGATTTTCGTGGGGTTGAATCAAGTATTGAGCTGAAAGAGCTTACCGTCACTTTACGGGCTGAATCGGATTTCCAGGTACGTCAATTGGAAGATTTGTTCCGCAACCATTGCAGCAAGCGTAACCTGGATGCATCTGGCGTAGATATGGAAGATAAGCCCGTTCACACTGGCAAATTTTATTCTTTGAACATGACCTTTAAGCAGGGGATTGATCAGCCTACTGCAAAGGAAATTGTGAAGTATTTGAAAGAAGCTAAGTTAAAAGTACAAAGTTCTATTCAAGGGGATAAGGTGCGTGTGACTGGTAAGAAACGCGATGATCTGCAAGAAGCAATTGCTATGTTGAAGAAATCGGAGATTAAGTTGCCTATGCAGTATGAGAATTTTCGGGATTAAGTCGGCGGTGGGTACTGCCATTAAGTTACGTCATCCCGAACGTAGTGAGGGAACTCCTGCATTTGGCTCCGTGCCTGCATCAGGAGAGCCTTCGCTACGTTTAGGATGACGTTTTGATGGAGAGGGTGTAGCTACGCACTTAATTAACAATCTCATCAATCTTAGCGGTAATTCTCGCCTGCAGGTACTCATCATTCTTTGTAAGACCACGAGCAACTTTTAATTGTGCCACTGCCGCTCTTTTTTGTCCCTCAAGTAATAAACACTGCGCTTGCGTAAAATAAGCATAACCTTTTTGGTTTGACTTGGCTTGGGCCCGCGCCAGCTCTCGACATAGAGGGAGGTCATGTTTGTACTGGCGACTGCCTTTAAGCAAGATATTGGTTGCTTTTGCATTTTGATCCGCTGCCAATAAGGCTTGGGCATGGGCCATAAGTACTGCATAACTATTAGGATAATTATTTTGCATTTCTGCCATGCGGGTTACGGCCGCTTGATGTTGAGATAGCCCAGTTTCTGCCTGGCTCATCGCTATTTGGAAATAGAAACTATTATTTTGTGTTAATAACGAAGCCAGTAAGGCATGGGCTTGAGAAAATTTATTCATATTTAATAGAGTCAGCACCTGTCCATATTGGCAAGCATCCACTGGGCTCACTTTGGGACATTGGTGGGTATAGTATTCAAACAATAATTTGGGATCAGAGGCTACTGCATTGCGAATAATTTCTTTAACAAAGGCGTAATCTGTAGAACTTGGATAGCTCCTCTTGGCAAATTGAGTAGTGCGGCTCTCTGCTTCGGCAATTCGGTCTGAGTCTAGAGGGTGAGTACGTAAGATAGCCGGTACATTGGCGGTATAATAATAGCGTGAGTTTTCCTGCATTTTTTTAAAAAAGGCAGCCATGCTGTGTGGGTTATAACCTGCTTTAATCAGCATATCGATACCAATTCGGTCTGCTTCTTTTTCTTTTGAGCGCGTAAAATTAATATTTTCCTGATTAAAACCAGATAAGGAGCCCATCATCGCCCCCATACCCACTGTAGGGTTAATCACACCTAAAGCCACAGAAGCAAGTAACGATGCAAGCATAGGGATACGCATTTGTTTTTGATGCTCGATGGCACTATACAGGTGATGTAAGCGTACGTGAGCAATCTCGTGAGCCATTACTCCCGCTAACTCACTTTCATTATGGGTGATTAAAATGAGTTGCGAGTTAATCCCTATATGTCCTCCAGGGCCGGCAAAAGCATTAATTTCATGGGATTTCACAATAAAAAAATTAGGCGTTTTGATGCGTCCATGAGTCGCCAGGCTTTTTCCTATATGATTCACGTATTGCGTAGCTAAAGGATTACGCTCCACGCTATCTGATTGATTAATTTGCTGAACAAATTCTTTTTCTAATTGCTCCAGCTCACTTGTGGAATAGGGGGACAACCCTTGGGCCGCGACAGGTTGAATTAAAGTGCTTGCTAGAAGCATCCCAAAAACATAGTTTTTAATTTTCAATCTAATCATTAGGCTACTCAAAAATTGAATAATTTGTTATCATTCGCACAGCGTTTAAAGATAACATACATCAATGCATAAAAAATTTTTGCTCTCAGCACTCGAACAAGCCCGACTTGGGCTAGGTTTTTGCGCTCCCAATCCCTGTGTTGGAGCTGTAGCTGTGCAAAATGGAAATATTATAGCACAGGCAAGCCATGGTGGGGCAGGAACTCCACATGCTGAACCATTATTGTTAGCACAGATCCCACCTAAAACGCCAGGAATAAGTCTTTATATTTCCCTTGAGCCTTGCAATCACTGGGGACGAACTCCTCCCTGTGTTGATGCAATTATCAACCATGGCGGAATTGAACATGTTATTTTTGCTCATCCGGATCCCAATCCTATCGTGGCTCAAAATAATTCGTCTGAAAAGTTACGTGCTCAAGGAATTCAGGTTACGCATTATCCAGTAGAAGAGATTACTGAGTTTTATAAAAGTTACACCCATTGGGTTTTAACCCGCAGACCACGAGTGACGGTGAAAATAGCCCATACTCTAAATGGTAAAATTGGCCGTGCAGTTGGTGAGCGGGTTATGTTATCGAATTCCCTCTGTGGGGAGTTTACCCATCAAAAACGAGCAGAGTCGGATGTGATTTTGACTAGTGCACGCACAGTTCATCTAGATAATCCTAAGTTGAATGTACGCTTAGGAAATGAGGAAAGGGCAAAGCCTATAGCCATTATTGATAGGCAATTAACACTGAATAAAGAAGCAACCATTTTTTCAACAGCCTCTCATTGTCATATTTATCATTGTGATGAGCGGCAAGCCACTTATCCAAACAGTAGTATGCATTTAATGCCTATGGTGGATGGGGGGATGGATTTAGCTGCGGTAATTCAGCACTTAGGTGAACAAGGGTATCATGATGTTTGGGTCGAAGCCGGTGGTGCTATTTTTAGCGCCTTACATCGTGAAGGATTAGTTCATCGAACTTATTTGTATCTCGTTCCAACCAGTTTGGAGCCCAATGCAATTTCTGCATATCAGCAAAAAGAGATATTTAACCGTCCACATACTGTCTCATGGAAGGCTATGGGGGATAATATGATCGCATGTATCGATTGGCAAGAAGACCAATCTACTCTGCATTAAATGAGGTCGCGTTTATGAAGCATTTACTTGCAACAATAGAACAGGCAGTGGAAACACTAAAAGCCGGTAACATGATTATCTTAATCGATGATGAAGATAGAGAAAATGAAGGGGATTTAATCATCGCAGCGGAGCATGCTACCCCTGAAGCAATCAATTTTATGTCGCGTTATGGTTGTGGCTTAATTTGTTTGTCGATGGCCGAAGAGCTCGTTGACAAATTACAATTACCCATGATGGCTCAAAAGAATAAATCACCTTACGGCACCGCCTTTACTGTTTCTATTGAAGCGGCAGAAGGTGTTTCGACTGGGATTTCAGCAAAAGATCGATCTCATACCATTCAGGTCGCTATTAATTCTGCAAGCACTGCTGCGGATATTATTTCTCCTGGACATGTTTTTCCTTTACGCGCTCGAAAAAAAGGTGTGTTAGAACGACAAGGCCAAACTGAAGGAAGTGTTGATTTAGCGAGGCTTGCAGGTTTAACTCCTGCTGCAGTGATTTGTGAAATTATTAATGAAGATGGCACCATGAGCCGTTTTGATGATTTAGTTTGTTTTTCACAACAGCACAATATTCCTTTAGTTACGATTAAAGACTTAATTGACTACAGAGTTCGCCACGAAGTGTTAGTGAGCGAGGCAGCATCCGCGCGCATTCCCTTGCAAGATATGGGGGATTTTAATATGACTGTATTTACTAATGAGTTGGATTTAAAAGAACATTTTGCCTTGGTTAAGCCTGCTCAACATGCAAATCGCGTGCCTCTGGTTCGTATTCATTCTGAATGCATTACGGGCGATATTTTCGGTTCATGCAAGTGTGATTGCGGCAAGCAACTTGACCAGTCATTAGCCCAGATTGCTGTAGAAGGGGGCATATTAATTTATTTGCGCCAAGAAGGGCGAGGTATTGGTTTAGCTAATAAGTTAAAGGCCTACGCGTTGCAAGATCAAGGTATGGATACGGTGGATGCGAATTGTAAGCTAGGCCTCCCCGTGGATAATCGTGATTACACTATTGCCTATCAAATATTAAAGCATTTTGGAATTGATAACATAAGATTATTAACCAATAACCCACTTAAAATTGCTGCTATTGAGAATTTTGGTGTTACTGTAACACAGCGTATTCCTTTAGAGATTGATCCGACGACAGAGAGTCAGGGGTATTTAAAAACTAAAAAGGAAAAAATGGGACATTTTTTGGAAATTAGTTAGTAGGTGTAAATTTATAATTATTTTCGTTCAATAGTGCTTCCAATCAGTTTTAAGTTTTTTTGTTAAATCATCCTCACGAATTTTACCGCGGCTTGACCGCGGTATCCATAATATAATTTTAGCTCCTGGCTGTTTTAAATTTTCTTTAAATTATGCTTTTTAACAAGGGCTTTCTCACTCAAAAGCAATTAATCTAATTATAGGATAAGAAATTGGTGTCATTTTTATCCGCATTTTGATAGAATTAAACCCCGTTTACATGCGAATGTAATTTTCATGTATTTAGGGGCACAGGCCCTAGTGGATTAAGCATTTCGAACGGGGTCAATATGACAAACTTTATTTTTATTACTGGTGGTGTTGTTTCTTCTTTAGGGAAGGGTATCGCTGCTGCATCTTTAGCGGCCATTCTTGAGGCGCGCGGTCTTAGTGTTACATTAATCAAACTTGATCCATACATTAACGTCGACCCTGGCACCATGAGTCCTTTTCAACATGGAGAGGTTTTCGTAACCAATGATGGGGCTGAAACTGATCTGGATTTAGGACATTATGAGCGTTTTGTAAATACCATCATGACAAAACGTAATAATTTCACTTCGGGAAAAATTTACGAAAACGTAATTAAAAAAGAGCGACGCGGGGATTATTTAGGGGGCACGGTCCAGGTTATTCCTCACATCACTAATGAAATCAAACGATGCATTAAATTAGGTGCTGATGGTTTTGATGTGGCTATGGTTGAAATCGGTGGAACAGTTGGGGATATTGAATCCTTGCCTTTCCTAGAAGCAATTCGTCAGCTACGTATCGAATTAGGTTCACAAAGAGCGATTTTTATTCATTTAACCTTGGTTCCTTATATTGCTACTTCAGGTGAGACCAAAACTAAACCTACTCAGCATTCTGTAAAAGAATTACGCTCTATTGGTATTCAACCGGATATTTTAATTTGCCGTTCAGAAAAAACTTTATCAATGGCTGATCGCGCTAAAATTGCGTTGTTTACGAACGTGGATAAAGAAGGTGTAATCCCATTAGAAGATGCGCCTAGTATTTATCAAATTCCAATGATTTTACATGAACAAGGCTTAGATGAGATTGTTGTTAAAAAACTGGCTCTGAATGCTAAACCAGCAGATCTGAGTGAATGGCAACGTGTTGTTGACATGCAAAAGACGCGAACCATGACGATAAAAGTAGCCATGGTTGGTAAATATATTGAATTAAACGATGCGTACAAGTCCATTAATGAGGCTTTATTGCATGCTGGAATTCATACACAAACTAAAGTAGAAATAGTTTATGTCGATGCGGAACTCATTGAAAAACATGGTACCGAGTTACTGGACACTGTTGATGCGATTCTGGTTCCTGGTGGCTTTGGTGAGCGTGGTATTGAGGGTAAGATTAAAGCCATTCAATATGCTCGTGAGCATAAAGTACCATTCTTAGGAATTTGCTTAGGAATGCAAACGGCCGTAATTGAATTTGCGCGGCATGTGGTTGGTTTAAGCGGGGCAAACTCTACTGAATTTGATAAAAATACCCCATATCCTGTGCTTGGGTTAATCAGTGAGTGGATGGATGCTGATGGCTCCAAACAATTACGTGATGAGCATACCGATTTAGGTGGTACTATGCGTTTAGGTGCTCAATTATGCCAATTGGAAGAGGGCACTTTAGCGCGCAAAGTTTATGAAAAGCCACAAATCATTGAGCGTCATCGCCACCGATATGAGGTGAATAATAAATTTGTGGAAAGCTTAGTTGAACATGGCTTGGTTATTTCTGGCCGGTCAGCAGATAACACGTTAGTGGAAATGGTTGAGTTAGCGGATCATCCTTGGTTTTTAGCATGCCAATTTCATCCAGAATTTACGTCAACTCCACGAGGCAGTCATCCATTGTTTAAACAATTTGTACTTGCTGCGCGGACTAAACATCAAAACAAGGATAACGCATGAAATTATGTGGATTTGAAGTAGGCTTGGATAAACCTTTATTCTTAATCGCAGGCCCCTGTGTTATTGAAAGTGAAGGTTTAGCATTGGAAACAGCGGGCTATTTAAAAGAGTTATGTAGTCAGCTTAATATTCCTTTTATTTATAAATCATCTTTTGATAAAGCCAATCGTTCATCTTTATCCAGCTATCGTGGCCCTGGTTTTGAAAAGGGCTTGGCGATTTTGGAAAAGGTTAAGGCACAAATTGGAGTGCCTGTGTTAACCGATGTTCATGAAGATACGCCTTTAGTGGAAGTATCCAGCGTCGTTGATGTCTTGCAGACCCCCGCATTTTTATGCCGACAAACGAATTTTATTCAAAAAGTAGCGGCAATGAATAAGCCTGTAAACATCAAGAAAGGCCAATTTTTAGCACCTTGGGAAATGCAACATGTCATTACCAAAGCTAAGGCTGGGGGCAATGAGCAAATTATGGCTTGTGAGCGAGGCGTGAGTTTCGGCTACAACAATTTAGTTTCTGACATGCGCTCTTTAGCAATTATGCGTGAAACTGGCTGCCCAGTAGTTTATGACGCGACGCATTCAGTTCAGCTTCCCGGCGGAAATAACGGGGTTTCAGGTGGACAAAGAGAGTTTGTGCCTGTTCTTGCCCGTGCTGCAGTGGCTGCAGGTATTGCGGGTATTTTTATGGAAACCCACCCTAATCCAGATCAAGCTTTGAGTGATGGTCCTAATAGTTGGCCTTTAGAGAAGATGAAGCCATTGTTAGAGTCATTAATGGCTATTGATGCGGTATTTAAAAAGACAGGTGAAATTCTATAACAAACGTGGCCTGATCGCTTGCAATCTAATTTGTAAGCGTTCACGATGCATGCTATTTCATTAAAGTAAATAAAAATTGCCGTCATCGCGAGCGAAGCAACCCAGGGTTCTGTGCTTCGAACGCCTTCGTCACTACATTCTTCGCAATGAAGAAATTTACATACATCGTGAACGTTTACTCTGATTGCTGCTGTTGGGAAAACCTGGTTGTTTGCAACCAGGTTTTTTAAGAGGGATATTGCTATTTTACGGGCTGTATCGAAGAATCGATTCCTGGCTCTTGATCCTGTTCTTGCTCCTGACCTGCTTGCGGTTCAGGCTTTATAGTTAAACCAGCAACATTCTTTCTCATAGTTGATGCGGCATCATTTTCAAAAAAGGTATAACGACCAGTTGTTAGGCGATTCACACCGGCGGCTACGATATAACCAACAATTAATAAAGAAATAGCCAACAGTATATTTGAAATAATGCGTCTAAAACTTTCATGTTTGTCTAATTCTTCTCTAGGTTTTAATAACTCATGCATACACTCATTTTTAAAATCAGCAAGCGCTTCTTCCTCATCTTCAGTAGGATTATTACAATATTGGTCAATAATATCCTGAAGGGCTGAAATTAACTGATCCGCTTCGAGCTCTACATTTTTCAGTTTTTTCTTGACGAAGCTTTGCTTCAGTTCAACCAGGCTATCAATATCGTTTAGAATCGGAGCAATTCTTGCCATACGTGCTTGGGTTAGTTTTCCTTGTTTTAGGAGTTGCTCGTATCTTAGTTGAGCCTCTTGAATTTCAGCTTGAAGCCTTTGTTGTGCGAGTAAATGCTCGTCTGCGAGTCTTTGCTGTGCTTCTAAATGCTCAAGTTGCAGTTGTTGTTTTGCTGCTTCAGCCACTACTTTATAGTTTGCAAGCTCTTGTTCCAGTTGTTGCTTGCTATCCTTTTCTTGTCTCAATAATTCTTGTTGCTCATCCATTGCAGCTTGTGAATGCAATTTAGGTGCTTGGCTTAAAAGGATACGGCATTGATTAATTTGTTGATCTAATTCTCTAACCTTTTCCGCACTAACCCCAACTACAGGATTGACTACGATTACGCTTTGTCCTAAATCATTTTCAGTTACGGACAATGAGTCCTGGGGTTGGAGCAATACAGATAATTGTCGCTCTAACTCCAAAAGAAAATTGGAAAGTCCTGGATCTTTATTAATATAATCCGATTCAAAGTACTGTTTGATTGCAACCATTTTTTGCACAAGCTCATTTCGATCTTCTTGCAACTCTTCATAGCGTGCTTTTAACATTAACTCTTGATGCGTAGCATTTAGCCCATTATCAAGATCAAGTTGTAATTTAAACAGTTCATCAATACGCGCAATAGCCTCTTTATATTGGGTAGGTATTAATTCTGTGGTTGTGATTTGCTCGATTAGGTTAATAAAGTCTTCATAGGAGTCGACCTCGCCTTTCTGGAGTTTTTTAATAAGCTCTAATAGATTATTTTGTAAGAGTTGAAAGTCTTGTTGTTGTGCTAGAACTAAACTGCTGTTTTTGATGAACGCAGTATAAACACGCTGTAAATAAGTTTTAAAATCAAGGGCGATATAACTTACGCATTCTTGTTTTTGGGAGCTAGCAGTTGCTGGCTTTTTCAAAAGATGGCCTAAGAGTTCAGCTTCTGATTTTTTGGCTGCTGCTTGCTTGAGCGCGTCTAAGAAGCTTTTAATTGCAGGCCAATTATCATCGGTCAAGGTAACTTGCATCGCACCATATTTTTCAGGTGGGAAATAACCTTTTTCCAAGATGAGTTTAGCTTGATACACAGGGTCACTAAAATATAATGACGCAGCTGCAGTATATACGTCAGAAGCCCCAGTTAACGAATGCCCTTGACCAAATTGGTCATTATTCTGTTGTTCTGCTTCACTGTATGTCTGATGTCCAGTGAATAATTCTAAAATAGATGCAGCAGGCGCACTTTGCTCCAACCCAACCATTAACAAATTATCAGGGGTATTTTTGTGAAAATAAACATGCCCACTAAATCCATTGGTAGAAATCGTCTTACCATAGAAATTCTGCTTGCCTTCTCCACCCATAGCGATATTGACCCCAAAATCGCGAGGGGTATTTAACATAGCAGGCAGTTGTCCGCGCAAGCCTATAATTAATCCTTTACCTTCAACAATAGTATTTTCGCTGCGGTATACATTATGAGTTGCTGAACGAGAAAATACAGAGTTTACTGAATCAGCATCTGGAAAATAGCTTAATAACTCTGCTCTATGAGTTTCGGAAAGCTCTTGATAATCGAGAATAATACGGCTAGCGTGCGATAAATAATCAGCGATTGTTAACTGATCATTCGGCGCTTGTAATTCTTCAGATGAAGAAAAGGCTGAGCGGGTTTTAAAATCACCAGCAGCGACACAAGCACTTAATAATTGCATGATTTGGGTACCCACGTCAGTGGGATGATTGTGTAAAAATGTATTAGCCCATTGGCTCGCTACAGTTTGTTGATCCTGTTCAATGGTGGATGCAACGATGTCTAATTTTTTATCAGTCATTCTTCTGTACTTATTAAAGGCAATAATAGTTAATAATAACAAACGGAGCTTAAGAAAATATTATGAAGTGCACTTTTTATTTTCTTTTTGATCCTTTTAGAGGTAGCTTATAGTAATTTTATTTTACAATGTTTGTCAATTTAATGAAAATTGAAAAAAAAGTGTAAATTAGAGGGCTTGACCTACTTTATTTAATATTTGGTTAATATTTAGTGATCTATGCTAGTGCATATAGAGCTTTACTAAGTGGTAATCATAATGCAAGAAAAGGTGGATGGGGTTCATAACCGGGTAAATGGAATTATTGCGTATATTGAAAGGAATTTTCCAAGTCCAGATGAAGCGGTTAATGCACATTTTATCTATATTAAATCTTTATTAAGACAAAGCTTTGCTGGAAGTAATAGCAATGAAATTAATATTGCTAAGCTTTATGAAGCAATTCATTACATTGAAACCATAAAAATCCGAACTCAATCCTCTTTCTTTTCTCAACAAAATGCAAAAGTCATGACTATGGCCGATAAGATGGTCCAAAAGGGGGAGTGCATCCTTCCGAGTGATGAGCGAGCACAAAAAGCGATTAGTGTAATTATTTCAGCTGGCCCAGTTCCAGTCAAGGCCGAACACCATTTTGGTGCAGTGCATCATGCTTTGGTTGAGTTGGTTTCTACCCGTTATCAGTTTTTAAAAAATGAAGAGAAACATGAAAAGGTTAAAAAGGCTCCCTTAAGGTGGAATTATAATTATCCACTTGATGAGGAGTTAGGTGAGGTGATGAATCAAAGTATAGGAGAATGGCAGGCTCACCACACGCCGATGCAAGCTGAGCCTACAAAAGCGTATAGAGATTTTAAGCGGGATATCAGTATTCGTGGGATTACCGCGGCAACGGATAAAGAAGTGGATGATGTATTGGAATATCTGGTTAAAGGAAGTTCTTATTCATTAGAAGAGCAAAAAGTTATAAAACGATGGTTGCAATCTAATGGTGGTCAGGATATGAACCGCTTTTTAGATCTCTTATTAATAAGTGGCGAGTTTACTCCAGATCCTTCCTCCTTGGTAAATACAGAAAGTATGGAGCAGGGATGGAGTATTGAAAATGGTAACGTTGTGTTTTCCTATGAATCCGTTATTTACTCGATTAATGTGGATGGTGATGTAAGGGTGAATAATGGTAAAGGCCAATTAGTAATCGAAGAAAATCCCGAAAAAATAAAAGATAAATCTGGCAATTATTCTGTTCCTCCTTTAATGAGAGTTAAAAGTAAAATTGAATTAAATATCAATGAGGGTGTCGTGATTCCGTCAATCACTTCATTAAGCGTCCAAAGTTATAATTCTGCATTATTAGACCCAGGTTCAAAGATATTGAACGATACGGGACTTTCAATGTATAATAAATAATTCATTTATTAAATATATGAACAAAATATGGATAGCTTACCAGTAGAAATGATTGGTCATACATTGACGTTTTTAGATGCAAAATCATTATCAACCGTGAGTTATCTCTCACATTTTTTTCATACAGTTGCTACTGAGCAATTGCAGTGGATTAAACTGTGTTGTACCGAAGCTCTATGCCAACCTCTATTACGCGCTGCCATGCTTGAAGAGGAGCTGTTAAACAGAGAAATCGACGCAAAATCTTTATATACAAGTATTCAAGAAGGGGATATAGGTCAGATAAAGGACTTATTATTTTCCAAAGAGCAAGTTAGAGAGTTTGCACTCTATGCCCCTTTTTATGAACGGGCGATTCCACAATTTTTCCCCCGCGCTGTACATCCTGCGAGAAAATTATACCTCACTGAAGATAGTGCAAAGAAAGATACACCTAATGCGGTAAAAGTAAAACATTGGCTTAGGGTAAAAGTATCCGTTGATAGAAATAGCTTTGATGAGTTGTATTATTCTCAACAACTGCAATCTGCAGAATCAATTAAATCAATGCCAATCATTGTCCAGCGTGAGTTGAAATGCAGTTTGTCTGCGGGGGAGGAGTCTAGGTTTGCTGTAAATCTTCAGGCAATATCGTAAATTTAATTACTTTCGCGCGATTGTGGAATAATATTAGATTGCAATAATTGTAGCCTGGTTGCTTCAACCAGGCTACGCTGATTTGATGAGTAATTTAAGCTAAATCACTCATCGTAGAAACAGCATGATAACCCGCATCAACATGTACCACCTCACCAGTAATACCTGATGCCAAGCGTGAACATAAAAATGCAGCAGTATTTCCTACCTCTTCAATAGTCACGTTTCTATGCAGTGGCGTGATATTCGCATAAGCAGATTGAATCTTACGAAAATCTTTAATTCCTGCAGCGGCTAAAGTCTTAATTGGTCCTGCGGAGATGGCGTTAACACGTAAACCACGTTGTCCCAAACTTGATGCTAAATAACGTACAGAAGCTTCTAAGCTCGCCTTTGCAATGCCCATCACATTATAATTAGGTACCGCTTTTTCAGCACCATAATAACTAAGAGTAATGATAGAACCTTCAGTTCCTTCCATCATCGGCAGGGCTGCTTGGGCTAAACCAACCAAGCTGTATGCGCTGATATCATGAGCAATTTTAAAACCCTCACGAGTACAAGAAGTCACAAAGTCGCCGCTTATTTGGTCTGCAGGAGCATAAGCCACAGAATGAACCAGATTATCTAATTTATCCCAATGCTGTCCTAAGTTAGCAAACAGGGTTTTAATTTCTTCATCATGAGCAACATCACAGGGGAATACAAGCGTTGAATTAAACTCAGCAGCCATTGACTCAACACGCTCTTTTAAGCGGTCGTTTTGATAGGTGAATGCTAATTCAGCACCTTGCTCATGAAAGGCTTTGGCAATTCCATAAGCAATAGATCGATTGCTCGCCAGACCAATGATCAGTGCTTTTTTACCAGCTAAAAAACCCACAGTTATTCTCCTGTTACTATTTGGTATTAGTATGTGAAGCTAATAATTCACGCATTTTTGCTTGAATCATTTCGATAGCAATTCTATTTTCACCGCCACGAGGTACAATAATGTCCGCATAACGGCTTGATGGTTCAATAAACTGCAAGTACATAGGACGTACGGTCGTTTCGTATTGGTGAACGACAGACTCAAATGTTCTATGGCGCTCTACAACATCTCTTTTTAAACGTCGTGTCAGACAAACATCCAGAGGAGTAGACATAAAAATTCGAATGTCCATAATGTCACGTAATTCTTTATCACTAAAGAGTAAAATACCTTCCAGAATAATAATGGCATGTTTGCCGATTGTTCTAGTTTCTGGCAAACGAAGGTGTTTTGAGTGAGAGTAAATGGGAATCTCGACAGGTTTTCCCTCTCTGAGCTGACGCAAATGCTCGCATAAGAGTGCATGATCAAACGAATCAGGGTGATCATAATTTATTTTTTCTCGATCAGCGAAAGGCAAATGCCCATTATCTTTGTAGTACGCATCTTCAGAGATAACTACTACATGATCGGAGCCTAACTCGTTAACAATAGTATTTGCAAAAAGACTTTTACCAGACGCAGATGGGCCTGAAATCCCAATAATAATGACTTCTTTGTTCATGATGACATCGCTTAAATTTTGGTACAAATGGTAATTGTTTTTTGTATCAAATTCAATCTTTAATTGTGGCACTGGGCAACGTGGTCTGTATTAGTGTAGTGTAATACGGGGATTTGTGCCTATAACACCCCGTATTATCACCTCGTTTAATACGGCTACATGTTTTGGGTATTTCCATTAAATGCACCCAATACCTCCTCTAAAGGTTCTCCCACCGCTGCAGAAGGAGCCTTGATCATCAACAAAGAAGATAAGGTCGTTGCAATATCCGTTGTATAAACTTTACGGAAAATCTGCTGTGTTTTAAAGCTTGGGTGTACAAATAATAAAGGAACATAGCTATCATAATTCCATGGGCTGCCATGTGAAATCCGATAAATGCCTTTGGCTCCATTCGATTGGTTTGGCGGTTGCACTATATACACATCTCCGGCTCGATCTGGATAATACATCTTATTCACTTTTGCGCTGAGCCAATCTTTTTCAATTTGGGTAACGGGAAGGGGGTACGCTTTAAATATCCTGGGTTTCAGCGTTAATTGTTGAGCAAGGTAATTGCTTACTTTACGAGGACTTAATTGATGTTTTTTTATTACGTGATGGTTCAGATAAATATAAGGTGGCATTACTAACATGAGGGCTTTTTTAGGGAGCTTGTAGTGTTTTTTCAGCGCCTTATGAATGAATTGTTCCATCTCTGCAATTTTGATGGGTTGAATTTCAATAATATTATGTGCTTTAAGATAAGTAGGGCCATCATTAACGCCATGATCCGCAGTAAGTACAATTAAAGTATTGTTTAATCCAACCTGTTTATCAATCGCCCCAAGAAGGTGCGCTAATGTTTTATCTAACTCTAATAAATTATCTTCAGCCTCAATACTATTTGGGCCAAATTGATGCCCAATCGCATCAACTCCGGAAAAACTAATGGCTAAATAATCGGTTTGGTTCGCACTTAGTCCAAGTTTCTCTTCAGTTAATAATTGTTCTGCAAAATTTGCTGTTAGCTGGTCTGCTCTTGGGGTTTTAGACAGCGCTTTGAAATAGTCTTGATCTTCTGCATGCCGAACATGATGTGGAAAGTTCTGCCCAAAAGCCTGGTCTGCTTGTGGGAAGACTGGGGAGTTTGCATTCTGATACTCTGTTTTAGATTTACTTAAATTCCACTCAAAATTGGGAGATTGGTAGTGCTGGTTCCAATTTTTTACCCAGTGTGGATATTCCTGAGCATAATAGCTACTGGTTACAAACCCTCCATTGCTTGTATCAAACCAAAAAGCCTTACCTGCGTGTCCCGCAAGCGTTATAGCCGAACGATCTTTAAATGAAACCCCAAAGGCGCGTCCTTTTTTGGCTAAGATTACTTCATCACTTAATGTTGAGGCGTATAAATTTCTTGGCGAGCGTCCGGGGATATTTGTTTTAGTATGTTGTGTGGGCAATACTTGCGTTTTTAAATCTTCCATGCAATAAATCATTTGCTTGGATTTTCTGTCAAACCAGTCATTATTGATAATGCCATGCATTGCCGGGTAACTACCAGTTGAAATTGTGGCATGCCCTGCACAAGTAGTGGTATTCGCATGAGGATGATGCGCATTACTGTAATTGATAGAATGGTTTAATAGGTAATTAAATCCTGAGTCACCGAATTGTTGTTGATGCTTATGAATTAAGTCGCCACGTAATTGATCAACTACTATTTGTACAACCAATTTAGGCTGATTAGTTTCAGCATGGGCATTAAAACAACTCAAGGCTAATAGAGCAGAGCAAAAATATTTTTTCATAAGACTACACCTCCATTGGGGAATGTGTAACTTAACTTAATGTACTAGGATAATGCAACCCAAAGAAGGAGTATGGGCGATCAAAATAGATTAGGTTTGATATAAAAAATAACATTATTTTTTATATCGGACTCACATTAATTAGTTTAGAATTCATTGACAAAGGAATTTTTATCTATACCTCTAAGGTATAAATCTTAATGAACGCGGTTGCTTTCGACTGTGCATGCTAATTGTGCTTTATAGGCAATGTCTGTGTTGAGAAGTTTATGGAGGAATGAAATGGCTTTTACATTAGTTAAATATGAATTACTAAGAAAAAATATAATTAGTAGTATTAAGTCGCTGGCAAAGTATTACAGATACTTTGACGTAACAGACCTCATTAATGCGTACTTAGTGGACAAAACTGTGGATCCCGCAATATGGAAACAAAAATACAGTGATATTTCCGAAATAAGACGTTCTCAAGCGGCTTTTTTATTAACGGTGATTCGTTGTTTGGATGAGCAGATTTCATCTAAACCAGAAGCTTTAGAAAATTGTGAATATTTACTTAATGCTGCTGCGTGTTATGTCCGCGATATTATTAATCAGTCTTATGATGCTAAGGCTTCCTGGAATAATTATTGGGCATCCTTTGTAACATCAGTCGACAATAGTAAATTCTATAACCTTTTGGGTTCGGCACTGCTTTTTACCCGTGACAATTTACCTACGAATAATGAAGCATCAACAATGTACACTCATTTAAAGCAATTTATTCTGCATCAGACTTATGAAAACCCTAATAATCCCGAACAAGGATATTTAGTTGTTGATAGTCAAAAAGAGTCTCAAGTCGCGAAAACAATTATCTCTTCCGTAGTATTTTCCATTGAGCGAATAGAAGGATTTATTGTAGAGGACTTTATCGGAGAATTAATTGCTCGTATTGCGACACTAGAACAGAAAGTTATGGATTCTGCAAAAAAAGAATGCAAAAGCAAGGCTGAAGTAACCAAGGTAGGGATATTTCGCCCCGAAGTGGCTACTGAAGAAAATAGGCAAAATAAACTTGATGATGTGGACCACAATGATCCTGAGAGAGAACACAGCTTATTTGTTTATTGTGTGCAGTAGGTTAGTTTTCAAAAGCTACGTCATCCCATTTTAGTCTTTGGGATGACGTACGCACGAATTATTGCTCTATAGGATAACCAAACATAGCCCATTCCATGATACCGCCGTCTACGGAATAAACTTCTTGGTATCCTAAATCCATCAAACACTGGGCAGCATATAAAGAACGTACACCCCCTTTGCAGTGAAGATAAATGGGGTTATTTTTATCCGACATATGTGCTTCAATATTAGAGCTAATGCTGTCTTTAGGGATATGAATAGCATTTGGTATGCGTACGGATTGCCATTCCTCTTGTTCACGAACGTCAATTAGGCATAAGTGAGGATTCTGCTCCATTTTGTTTTTCAACTCATGCACATCAATTGTTTTAATATTAGGGTTTGTCATAACGTACTTCTCTTATTGGTGGTCTTGTTAATGTTGAATGATGTAATAACCAGTAAATGGTTGCGGTTAATACACCTCCAATTAAAGTTGCAAATGCCCAGGTTGATGCAGATACAAGGACTGTTTTTTGTCCTAGACGATTCATGCTACCTGCATCACGAGCAACTGCCCCTGCAAAAACTAAATGCAAGAGGCCATTGATTATCATAATCAGATAAAAAAAAGTTTGGATTTGAGTAGTAAACTGTTTTGCCAGTTCAGAGATCACTTGGTGCCTTCCTTCTCTATAAAAATCAAGTGCTAATATGATACCAGAAAATGATTCAGATCTTTTATTTCTTTGCTAACCTCGGTAACATGCGGTGAATAAAAATAATAAGAGAGATAACATGAACGCTTCTGAAGTCCCTGTTCCTCATTTAACCACAGCTAATCCTGGCCCTTTGCATCATGTTGAAAAAATTGTTTTAAATCATGTTGCTGAAATCGAATCTTGGTTTAGAAAACAATGGAAGCAAACGCCTCCCTCGTTAACTTCTTCCGTTGATTTGCGTCAAGCAGGCTTCAAATTAGCGCCCGTGGATACGAATTTATTTCCGGCCGGTTTTAATAATTTAAATCCCGATTTTCTTCCTTTATGCATTCAGGCAGCCCAATCTGTTTTAGCTGATTATGTACCTTATTGCACTCGCATTTTATTGCTTCCAGAAAGTCATACGAGAAATAAGTTTTACATGCAAAGCTTGCATGTACTGCGCACGATTTTTAGCAAAGCGGGCTTTGTCGTACGCATTGGTAGTTTGGATCCGGACCTTAAAGAACCAACAGAAATTACTCTTGAAAGTGGCGACACTTTATTAATTGAACCAGTACAAAGACAGGGCGATCGTATTGGTTTATCTGATTTTAATCCCTGCTTTATTATGTTGAATAATGACTTATCCCAAGGAGTTCCTGAAATATTACAAGGCTTGCAGCAAAAAATCAGGCCTACAGAAAAATTAGGATGGTCCTCACGATTAAAGTCCAGTCATTTTAGTTTTTTTGATGAAGTAGCAGCTGAATTTTCAGAGTTAGTGGGCATGGATTCTTGGCTAATTAATCCTTATTTTAGTGCTATTGATGGGGTTGATTTTATGGCCCAGGAAGGCATCGAGCAGCTTGCTAACGAAGTAGATAAGCTGCTTAAATCAATACAAGATAAATATGCTACCTATGGAATCAAAGAAAAGCCATTCGTAGTGATTAAAGCCGATAATGGCACTTATGGCATGAGTGTGATGATGGTGCATAATGCAGAGCAAGTGCGCCAATTAAATAGAAAGCAACGCACCAAAATGTCAGCCAGTAAAGGCAGTCAAAAGGTAGAGCGTGTGATCATTCAAGAGGGGGTCTACACCTTTGAAACCATGCCCAATGGGGCTGTTGCTGAACCAGTTGTATATATGATCGGACAATTTGTTGTTGGTGGTTTTTATCGAGTACATCAAGAGCGAGGTATTGATGAAAATCTGAATGCCCCTGGAATGCATTTTGAACCATTAGCATTTGCCCAAGCCTGCAACATACCTTCGGATGAATTGGAAGTTGCCGATTGTCCCAATCGCTTTTATGTGTACGGTGTGATTGCCCGCTTAGCGGCTCTTGCTGCAGCACGAGAAATTGATGCAATTGGGGGAGAGTAAATGAGACTAGCTGTATTGATAGATCCCTTAGAGTATTTAAAGCCATACAAAGATACGACCGTTGCCATGATCAAAAGAGCACAAGAGCTGGGTTGGTCGTGTGTTTATTTTACTCAGCAGGATCTATTTAGCCGTGAAGGGCGTGCTTATGCTCATGTTTATGAGATTAGTATTGGGGACGAACATAGCCGTGATTGGGCTCAAACTAATGATTTAGGTGAAAAAGCTTTAGCTGATTTTGATATCATCTTGATGCGTAAGGATCCTCCTTTTAATACGGAATATATTTATACAACCTACCTCTTAGAGTTGGCTGAGCGTGAAGGGGTTTTGGTCGCAAATAAACCACAAAGTTTACGCGATGCCAATGAGAAATTTTTTACCTTAAATTTTCCGCAATGCTGCCCAACCACGTTGGTTTCACGTGATATAAAAAAACTACGGTCCTTTTGGGAAACTCATCAACAAGTTATTTTTAAACCCGCGGAAGGAATGGGGGGGAGTTCTGTTTTTCATGTGGATGAGCATGGACGAAATTTATCTGTCATTTTAGAGGTACTCACTGAGAACCAAACCCGAACCATTATAGCGCAGCGTTATATTCCTGAGATTAAGACGGCAGGGGATAAGCGTATATTAGTAATTAACGGCGAACCAGTACCCTATGCCTTAGCCCGTATCCCTGCTCAGGGCGAGTTACGTGGAAATTTAGCTGCTGGTGCACGTGGTGAAGTAGTTCCAATTAATGAGCGTGATCGCTGGATTTGTCAGCAAATTGGCCCTGCATTGAAAGCCAAAGGTTTGTATTTTGTTGGCATCGACGTGATTGGCGATTATTTAACAGAAATTAATGTAACCAGTCCTACATGCCTAAGGGAAATTACTGCGGAAACAGGATTGGATATTGCGGGTGATTTCTTGCAAAGTCTTAAGAATATTTGTTTAGGTTAAGAATTTCGTAGGCTGGGCTTTTCAGCCCAGCCTACCTTAATTCAATGTACGCCTATTTATTCATCCACGTAATCACTGCCCGCATTTGCTGTAGCAGCCGCAGCAGTCTTATCCGCTTCGATATCATCAACATACAGTTCGCCATTATCCTGCTTAGTACCTGAAATGAGGTAGTTACGGTGTTGTAGATAAGCATCTCGCATGAATGCATATTTATCTAAAGCTTCATCCATAATGCGGTCGGTAGTCAACAACTGAGCACGCAAATCAACATAACGTAGCGCCAGTAAGCTGTAAACCACAGCATCCTCATTAATGTACACATAAGGGCTGTACAGGGCAAATTGGAATAACCATCCTGCACCATCACGAATGGTACTTGGGCCCAAGAAGGGCAGAACCAGATAAGGTGAGTTTCTATCGCCCCATTTCGCTAAGGTGAGGCCTAAATCATTAGAGTGTGGTTGCAGGCCGAATTCTTGGGCTACATCCAAAACACCCCCAACCCCTAGGGTTGAGTTAATGAGGAAACGCCAAGTATCTCTAATGGCCCACTTGCCTTCAGCTTGTAACACGTCGTTACCCACAGTAGGGATCAGATCTAAGTTACTGTAAAAATTATTCACGCCTTTACGAACAAAGGCAGGAAGTACCGCTCGGTATACTTTGGCTGATGGTTTTAAAACCACTTTATCAAGTGCCGAATTGAACTTATAGACTTTGCGGTTAAATGATTCATAAGGATCCGCGGGGTTTGTTCCTTTGCTTACACAGCCCGCTAATGCAAGGCTTCCTGCCAAACTGATGCTTATTAATTTTAATCGCATGATTTTTATAACTTATTAAACCAACCTAGGAAAGATGTTACACGAGTTTATCGCTCTTGCAAACGAGTAGATTTAAAATTGCATTAAAAAGGTAACCGGCCCATCATTGCACAAATGAACTTGCATGTTCGCACCAAAACAACCGCTTTGTGTTCCTGGATAGAGTTGTGCCGCACGAGTCAATAAATGATCAAATAATTGACGACCAAGTTCGGGAGGAGCAGCACTCGAAAAGCTAGGACGTAATCCTTTTTGAGTATCGGCCATTAAGGTGAATTGGGGTACTAGTAATAAACCGCCATTAACCTCTTTCAAGCTTAAATTCATCTTGCCCTGAGCATCATCAAATATGCGATAGCTGATGCATTTTTGCAGCATCTTGTCGATGGTTTGCAAACTATCATTAGGTTCAAAACCACAGAGTATCATCAGTCCTTGGTTTATTTGCCCCACGGTTTCATTATCAATATCAACGCGAGCTTCGCTGACTCGTTGAATTACAATTAGCATGCATCAGGCCCTTGTTTGGAAATTTCTTTACTGGCATAAATGAGCGCATCAATAATTCCTGATTCTCGATCCGAATGGCCGGCATCACGTACAATTCTCAAATTAGATGCGGGGATTGCTTGATGTAATTCATAAGCTGCTGCAAGCGGCGATACGAGGTCAAATCGGCCATGCACGATGTAGGTAGGAATATGTCTTATTTTATGGACATTCTCGAGCACCTGATTTTCTTCAATAAAATAGTTATTAGTGATGTAATGCGTTTCAAGTGTTGCCAGGGCTAAAGCAAAGTGAGGGTCGCTGTATTGATCAATGACATACAAATGAGGTTGTAAGCTACTGCAACGTGCCTCCCAAAGTGCCCAGTTTTTTGCTGCACTCATACGGGCTAAATCATTAGCACCTTGCAAGCATTGAGCATAATATTGCGGAATTGCGTCGCGCATATGTTGTGGAACACAACTAATGAATTCTTGCCAATAATCAGGATAAACCAGACTGGCGCCTTCTTGGTAGAACCAGTCATCATCTTGCCGACGTCCTAAAAAGATTTGGTGTAGTAATAATGTTTTAACTTGCTGAGGAAATTTTTGTGCATAAAGTAGAGCAAGCAATGAGCCCCAGCCGCCACCAGATAATACAAATTCGGATAAGCCTAAAAAATCTCTAATGGCATCGATATCATCTAATAATAAAGGAGTTGTATTTTCTTTGGTTTCTAAATGTGGAGTAGAACGGCCACAACCGCGTTGATCAAATAAAATAATGCGGAAGTGTTGTGGATCAAAAAAACGACGCAGATACCCTTCAGCGGAACAGCCGCCAGGTCCCTGATGCAAAACAATAACTGGGAGTCCTTCAGGATTTCCTGTTTCTTCGATATACAGTGTATGCAAATCGCTGACTTTCAACTCATGTTGTTTATACGGTTTAATGGCCGGGTAGAGAGAATGCATCTTAATCCTTTAAAGAATCAATGGGTTTAATGTCCTTTATTCTGCTCTGGGAACAGTCAGAATGCAAGGGGCTAAGAAAAACATGAAATTTCGCAATCACTGTAGTTTGCGCCCTTGGCCTAATCTATAAAAGGCAATATTTTTATAGTTTTTATAGACTAAATTGATGATAATACGCCCACAGTTTTTTGTTGGAATATAAAGTATGAGCATTGCTGCACTTCTCAATGGCCTAAATGAACGACAACGCGAAGCGGTTTCGGCACCGCTTGGTAATACTTTGGTTTTGGCTGGAGCAGGTAGTGGTAAAACGAAGGTTTTAGTGAGCCGTATCGCTTGGTTGATTGAGAAAGAACAGCTTTCACCCCATAGTATTCTTGCGGTAACGTTCACCAATAAAGCAGCTGGTGAAATGCGGGCGCGGCTTAACAACATGCTAGCAACTCCGGTGTTGGGGTTATGGGTTGGTACGTTCCATGGCTTATGTCATCGCTTATTACGTCGTCATTATAAAGAAGCGAATTTACCTGAGCAATTTCATATTCTGGATTCAGACGATCAAGCTCGCGTAATTAAACGGGTTATCGCTGCATTAAATTTAGATGCGGAACAATGGCCAGTCAAACAAGCCCAATCCTTTATTAATGGCCGCAAAGACGAAGGCATTCGACCTCAACATGTGCACACCCTAAGTTATGGCCCTGGTAGAACCTTATTGGCGATTTATAGTGCTTATGAACAAGCTTGTCAGACTGCAGGGGTTATTGATTTTGCCGAATTATTACTCCGAACGCATGAATTGCTGCGTGATAATCCAGATATTTTGGCGCATTACCGACAGCGTTTTCAGGCAATCTTGGTTGATGAGTTCCAGGATACCAATACAATTCAATATGCCTGGATACGCCTTTTAGCCGGAGAAGACACGGCAGTCCTTGCAGTGGGTGATGATGATCAGTCTATTTATGGTTGGCGTGGCGCAAAGGTGGAAAATATTCAGCAATTTGCTCGTGATTTTAAAGAAACACAAGTTATTCGCCTGGAACAAAACTACCGTTCCACTTCGACTATTCTTGACGCAGCCAATGCCTTAATTACGCATAACAACTCGCGTATGGGGAAAGATTTATGGACGGCAGGCGGTGCCGGTGAAAAAATTTTAGTATTCGGTGCGTTTAATGAGTTGGAAGAGGCACGCTTTGTTAGCGAACGCATTATGATGGAAATTAACCAAGGCGCTAGTGCCGATGAAATCGCCATTTTATATCGTTCCAACGCTCAGTCACGGGTGATTGAAGAGGCGCTCTTGCGTGCGGGTATTGCTTATCGCATCTATGGTGGTTTGCGCTTCTTTGATCGAGCAGAAGTTAAAGATACCTTAGCCTATTTACGCTTGCTGGTTAACCCAGGGGATGATACTGCATTTGAACGCGTGGTAAATTTCCCAACGCGCGGTATTGGTGAAAAAACCTTGGACGATGTACGCCTTCATGCGAAAACAAAAGAATCTTCTTTATGGCATGCGGCTAAAGACTTACTCCAATCTGGGGCTTTACCTCAACGCGCAGGTTCCTCATTGGTTAAGTTTATTGAACTCATTGAAGAGTTACAACGTAATACAGCGGATATGGAGTTGGATGAACAATTATCCTCAGTCATTCAGATAAGCGGCTTATATGCACACTTTAGTAAGGTCAAAGGAGATAAATCAGAATCTCGTCTGGATAACTTGCAAGAATTGATCAATGCCGCGAAGCAATTCCGCTATGAGCAAGAGGAAGATGAAGAGCTGCCTTTAGTTAATGCCTTCTTGGCACATGCTTCTTTAGAGGCAGGGGAAATGCAGGCAGATGATCATGAACGTTCAGTCCATTTAATGACTTTGCATGCTGCTAAAGGTCTGGAATTCCCTACCGTATTTTTAGTCGGTTTGGAGGAGGGCGTATTTCCAGGAAAACAATCCATGGAAGAGCCTGGGCGCTTAGAAGAGGAACGTCGCTTATGTTATGTCGGCATGACTCGGGCAATGAAAAAATTAATTGTGTCTTATGCTGAGGTACGGCGACAGTATGGGCGTGAAGAGTATCACCGTCCTTCTCGATTTTTACGTGAATTGCCACAAGAATTGTTGGATGAGGTGCGGGCTAAAGCACGTTTTCAATCGCCTGCTTCTACGAGTTTTGCTCCTCGAAATAAAGAGCCGATGATTGCGAAAACCCAAGCTCAAGATGCTGGCTTACCTTTGGGACAAAGTGTATCCCATGCAAAATTTGGTCAGGGAGTTGTCCTGGCTGTTGAAGGAAGTGGGGCGCATACTCGCGTGCAGGTTAAATTTCGTGAGCATGGGGTGAAGTGGCTTGTGTTAGCGTATGCAAATTTGGTTGTAGAAGCCTAGTAGTGCATCATGTTTAAAATACCCTAGCTATTGAATTTTTTCTAAGTGAATGCTAGGGTGCCGGTTGGAAGTATATAACTATTAAATAAGGGGAATTGTGTGAAATTTACAAATCTATTAACAGTTGGAGCACTAACAGCATCTTTAATATCACCTGCAGTAATGGCAGATGATAATACTGCTCCTGCTATGTCTGATGCACAAAAAAAAGAAGTTGAAAAAGTTGTGCATGATTATTTAGTAGCTAACCCAGAAGTGTTATTGGAAGCATCACAAGCGCTGCAACAAAAACAACAACAGAATATGCAGCAACAAGCACAATCGGCAATTAAAGAAAATACCGATCAATTATTCATGGGTAAAACGACAATTGTTGGTAACCCAAAAGGTAATGTAACTATTGTTGAGTTTTTTGATTACCAATGCATTCATTGCAAAAAAATGGCACCAGTTATTAGCAGCTTACTCAAAAAAGACAGTGACTTAAGAGTAATTTATAAAGAATTCCCAATTTTTGGTAAGAGCTCAGAATTAGCTTCAAAAGCAGCTTTAGCAGCTGGTATGCAAGGTAAGTACCAACAGATGCACCATGCTTTGATCAGCATTGATAAGCGCTTAAATGATAAGATGGTTATGGATGCAGCGAAGTCTATTGGTTTAGATATGAAGAAATTCAAAATTGATATGGATGGCAAAGAAGTTGCTCAAGTATTAGAAGCAAACCGCGCATTAGCTGAAAAACTACACTTGATGGGAACTCCGGCCTTTATCGTTGCTTCTACTCCAGATGGCCAATTTAAAGTAGGTACAGAGCCTTCATTCATTCCTGGTGCTGCGAGCGAAGAATCATTACAAGAGTTAATTAAGAAAGCAGCTGGCAACTAAGCCTAAATATATAATTCCTTTTGAATTGTATGAACAGTAGTCCGGATTAGGCGAAGCCGTAACCCGGGTTTGGTCTCAGTGCCACTGCGTTAAGTTAGGAGTGTCGTCATTGCGAACGAAGTGAAGCAACCTAGAGTTCGTGCTCCATACCCCTGGGTTGCTTCGTCACTACGTTCCTCGCAATGACGAAGCATCAGCAGGCTTCTCTAACTTCATAGCAGTGGTTCTCAGTGCCTGTCATTCCTCCATAGGCTGGGATACAGTTCATATTTCGTATATTCTGCGTTAAAATAATCACCATCGCTTTTTTTTGAGATTTTCATGACAAAACCAACTACATTTCAGGATATTATTCTCACCCTGCAACAATATTGGGCGGCCCAAGGATGCGTTATATTGCAACCCTTTGATATGGAGGTAGGTGCTGGTACTTTTCATCCGGCAACGTTTTTACGCGCAATAGGGCCAGAGCCTTGGTATGCTGCATACGTTCAGCCTTCAAGAAGACCTACAGATGGTCGTTATGGGGATAATCCGAATAGGGTACAGCATTACTACCAATTTCAGGTCGTGCTAAAGCCATCTCCTTTAGATATCCAAGAAAAATATTTGGATTCGTTGCGTGCTTTGGGTGTAGACCCTTTAGCTGATGATATTCGTTTTGTTGAAGACAACTGGGAATCACCTACTTTAGGGGCATGGGGCCTAGGTTGGGAAGTATGGCAAAATGGTATGGAAGTATCTCAATTTACTTATTTCCAACAAGCCGGAGGCTTGCCTTGTAAGCCTGTGACCGGTGAGTTAACTTATGGCCTTGAACGGCTGGCAATGTATATTCTTGGCGTGGATAACTTATTTGATTTGCCATGGAGCAATACGGCAAATGGCATGGTGACCTATGGGAATGTGTTCCATCAAAACGAAGTAGAAATGTCTGCTTATAATTTTGAGCATGCCAATGTGGACGAGTTATTTAAGCAATTCGATTATTATGAAGGTGAGGCGCAAAAGTTGATCGCGCTGCAATTACCACTTCCTGCATATGAAATGGTGATTAAGGCATCTCACTCTTTTAATCTTCTTGATGCACGTAAAGCGATTTCCGTTACTGAAAGACAACGTTATATCTTACGTGTACGACAATTATCAAGAGCAGTGGCGCAAGCTTATTATGAAGCACGCGAAGCATTGGGCTTTCCTATGGCAAAAGGTGTGTAATGGTCAATGATTTTATATTTGAATTAGGTTGTGAAGAACTTCCTTCTGGCTCCGTTTGGCCTTTGGCAGACGAGTTTGCAAATCAGTTATTAGCGGCTTTAGATAAAGCGCAATTAAGTTATGGGCAGGTAAAACGTTTTGCTACTCCTCGACGTATCGCTCTGGTTATCCACGAGTTACAAGCAGAACAAAAAAGCCAACTGGTAGTTCGGCGTGGTCCAGCGGTGGCTGCTGCTTATGACAAAGAAGGAAAGCCAGCTCCAGCATTACTTGGTTTTGCTAAATCATGTGGTGTTGAGTTAGAGCAACTTTCTCGTATCGCTACGGATAAAGGTGATTGGATTATCTATGAAAGTATGAGCGATGGAAAAAAGACAACAGAATTATTACCAGGCTTAGTAAGCCAAGCTTTGGCCGCATTGCCTATCGCAAAGCCCATGCGTTGGGGCGATGGTGATGATGAGTTTGCTCGTCCTGTGCACTGGGCTGTCATGCTTTATGGTGATAAGGTAATTGATCACCAACTATTAGGCATTAAGACGGGTCGTCATAGTAGAGGACATCGTTTTCATCATCCACAGCCAATAGAAATTACCTCAGCAAAAAGCTATGAAGCACAAATGAAAGAGGGATTGGTTCTTGCTGATTTCACACTTAGAAAACAAGTGATCAAAGAGCAAATTGAAAAACTGGCTGCTGGCCGGCAAGCTACTGTGGTAATGCCTGATGATTTATTGGATGAGGTTACATCCATTGTTGAATGGCCCCAGGCTTTAATGGCAAATTTTGAAGAAGAGTTTCTTGAGGTTCCGGCGGAATCATTAATTGCTTCCATGCAATCGCATCAGAAGTGTTTTGCTTTAAAAGATCAGCAAGGAAGATTATTACCTCATTTTATCACCGTTTCTAACATTGCGAGCACGAACCCACAGCAAGTTATTTCAGGTAACGAAAAAGTAATGCGTGCCCGTTTAAGTGATGCCGCGTTTTTCTTTAGACAAGATAAAAAACAACCCCTAAGTACTCATATCGTAGCTACTGAGCAGGTCGTGTTTCAGGCTAAGCTGGGTAGTCTGCAGGATAAGGCTTTGCGTGTTAAATTGATGATGAGTTATTTAAGTCCGGCATTGGATTTGTCTTTAGATCAGGCTGAGCGTGCAGCGGAGTTAAGTAAATGTGATTTATTAACGGGTATGGTAGGTGAGTTCCCCGAGTTACAAGGGTTAATGGGATACTATTATGCTTTGCATGATGGCGAAAACCCAGCGGTAGCTCAAGCACTAAATGAGCAGTACATGCCACGTTTTGCTGCGGATACCTTACCTGAGTCTACTCTTGGTTTGGCCTTATCATTAGCTGATCGCATCGATTCGTTAGTAGGGATTTTTGCAATTGGACAAAAACCCTCTGGAGTAAAAGATCCATTTAAATTAAGACGCCATGCTTTAGCTGTTGTACGTTTATTAATTGCAACTCCTGCTCCTTTAAGTTTAAACACGTTAATTGAGCAAGCAGTGGTACATTATGGAAATGTGATAACCATTGATCCGAATTTAATTCATGAGTTAAAAACATTTATTCTTGAGCGTTTACAATCGTATTATCAAGCTCAGGGTTCAGGTGTTGATTTAGTTCATGCAGTACGTGCTCGTCAAGATGATTGGTTATATGATTTGGACAAGCGTTTACAGGCATTGCAAACGTTTATTAGCCTTCCTGAGGCAGCTTCACTTTCAGCTGCATGTAAGCGTGTAAATAACTTATTGAATCATGCTGGAGAAGATACACTGGTAGCTACGATTAATGAGTCTTTACTGGAAGAGGGGGCTGAACAGTCTTTATTTAGCCATATTAATCAAATTAAACAAGCTGTAGAGCCTTTATATGTGTCTGCTGATTATGGTGCGCTGTTGAAGTTACTGGCAAGTCTTAAAGAACCTGTAGATGCATTTTTTGATAAAGTGATGGTTATGGTAGACGATGAGGCAATCAAGGCGAATCGTTTGGCACTGTTAGCTAGCTTACAAAAGTTACTGCAGGGCGTTGCTGATATTTCTTTACTACAGCTCGCATGATTACTGTTTCTGCAGTAGGTTATGCTCATGACAGCTTGCATGACCAAGCTTTAGTCTTAGCAGAACAGTTGCATTTTGATTTAGACAAGGATGCGAATCCTTGTCTTTTTCTTAGTGAAGAAGGTCTTGCTTTAAAAATGCATCGTTTCTCATTGCTTTCTCCTGATTTTCATGCGGCCCATTGGATGAAACGTCGGCAAGAGGGGAAAAAACAGGGATTAGTTCGGGCATGTAAGCCGGCACCGGGCTTAAAGATTATCGATGCCACTGCGGGTTGGGGGCGTGATGCAGCTGTTTTGGCAAGTTTTGGTGCTGAAGTACTGATGTTAGAGCGGCATCCGGTTATGGCCGCTTTGCTGGCAGATGCTTTATCTCGTCAAGAAGATCATGATAAACAGCAATTACAATTGTCATTGCAAGCATGTGATACTATGGCTTTTTTAAAGCAGTTACCGGGAGCGGAATATCCTGATATTATTTACATTGACCCGATGCATCCTGAACGCAGCAAATCCGCTTTAGTTAAAAAAGACATGCAAGCCTTACAGCAAATGATAGGTGCTGATGAGGATGCATTGAAGTTAATCGAAACAGCCATTACCCGTGTAAAGCAAAGAGTAGTGGTGAAATGGCCGCAAAAAATAAAGCCATTGTTACCTGCCAATGTAAGTATAGAAGGCAAAACCGTGCGATTTGATATTTATACGCCTTAAGGCACTAAACAGCTACCAGGATATGTGAATTTCTTTATTGAGTATTGAGGTAGGGGATAGGAGCCTGAGTTAAACTAACTTAGCCTAACCCAGGTTTAAAATTAGCCGAATTCTGCCAGTTCTTCTCTTAAGAGTTTTTCTTCCTGTAACTCCTCTATTTTACGTCTGCGTTCTAGCTTTGTAGAGGGGTTTGCTTCAGTAGCGATTGTAGCGCTGGCGCTATAATCTTCCAGTTCATTTTCTTCTTCATCAAAACCACGAGCACTCATAGCCATCTCCTTTTAGCCTTAACCCGTTATTTTCGCCTATAAAATAACAGAATTAAGGCTTAAGGAACAGTGAAATTTTTTGAACAGCCTCTAGTGACTCAAAGTTCGAGTATCATCATGATCAGATACTGGCGTAACGCCCACCTCAACTTCTCTTGCTTTACGTTTTAAATCTTGTAACTCACCTTTAATTGATTCAAGATTTCCAGGTGAATCATTAAGTTTCTTCTCCATTCCTTTTTTAATTACTTCATCTAGCCCTGCACGAGTGTCGGCTGACTGCTTGATAACGGTCTCATATTTCGCTCGTTTACTTTTATCTGGATTCCTGTCGTCATAATAGAGACTTGAAATGGCTTGATTCGCCGGTTTGCCATCTTTTTCTTCAGGTGTATGGGTATAAAGAACACCATTAACTTTGATATTTATTTTATCAGGTGGAAAACCACTTTTTAGACAGGCTTCAAAAGCTTGACGTCCTCTTTCTTGGGCAATTTTTTCATTTTTAAACGTAAGTGACATGGTAATGGTTTCTGAGCCAGAAGCTCGGATCGCTTGTGCCATTGTTTCCATGTCTTTTTTATGATGATCATTAAAATAGTAACGAGGATTAGTAAACTTCATCCCCATATCTAATGAATAGGATACATTACCATCTTTATCTTTATTGGGTGTGATTACACCACCACCAAGGCGTTGAATGAACGTCAACTGATCAAGGTTGACGCAGGTTATGTCGGCTCTATCTTCAGAGATGTCTACTATAACATTTTCTGCACCTGCGCGATTCTCTTCAGCAAGACGTGCGATCATTGCTTGCATTTTAGGATCATTCTTATTTAAATCAGCCATAAATAAGAATGCTTTTAGCTGTTGTTCGGCGGCCTTATGCAGGTCAGTTTTTGCCTGTTTAACATCGTTGTTAAACCCTTCTAATTGTTTTTTATGAGCACTTTCTAAATCTTTGCGCATACTTTCTTTAACAGCGTTTAGAGCCTCCGCATTTTCCTCTTCATCATCAGGAAGATCGAGTGCTGTTGTAAGATTAGCTTGAAAATCCTCATCTTCAAATAGTGCTTCTAGTTGATCAATTTCACTTTCTTGCTGTTCCTCAAGGGCAGTGAGGGCATTATTAGTAACTTCTTCCAATAGCCCATTTACCTCTTGCACATGAAATTTTTTGGGGCCGGCTAATAATTGTTGGAATGCTGCCATTGATTCATTGTATTCTTTTTGAGCCCCTTCTTTAAGAGCTTCGCCGCTTAATATTTCATTTAGCTCTTTTTTGACTGCTTTAATCGCATCTTTTTTATCAGGATCGGCATCACTTAATTTTTCATGAATGAGGGCGCCGTCAGGGGTTTTGGCCTCTTTTAGCTTCAAAACATCATCCACTCGGTTAGCAACAAATTTGTCAACAGCATCTGTAGCCAGTTTGGCATTTGTTCCTAGGCCAATGCTGGGTAGATAGCCTAGATATTCATTGGAAACTTGTTGCATTGACTGGGGGCTAAATCGTGGATAGGCGACTCGATCGCCAATAATTTTATTTAAGAGGCCACGCTCTTCAGGTTTTACAGGGTTTTGGTCTGGGCCACCAAACAAAGGAGCTGATGGAGTTAGCTTATTTCGTAGGGCATTTGCGACACGATTGAAAAAACCAGTAGCCATAATCTGATACCTCTATACTTGATATTAAACTAAGTATAACACTTTTTTTATTAAGGTAGGATTAAGATAGTTTAGAAATTATAGGGTTAGATGTAGTTATATAAAGGATTTAATTTGGTGTAACCTGGCTGCAGGCAATCAGGTTACGTTCCTGCTTTGTTTCACCAGGCGGGAATAGCTGCATCACCGAATAGAGTTTTTGCTTTCTCCTTTACTTCATCAGAGTTTAAGGCTTTCACAAATAATTCTAGCTGGGCTTTTTTAGGGCTATCACTGCGAATTACAATGATGTTGGCATAAGGTGAATCTTTATCTTCAGTGAAGAGCGCATCATGGGATGGTGTTAAGCCTGCCGGTAGGGCAAAGGTGGTGTTGATTACTGCTGCGTCCACATCAGGCAATACTCGTGGCAATTGTGCCGCATCCATTTCTTTAAATTGGAAGTTATGAGGATTCGTCGCTATGTCTTTTAATCCACTGCTTTCATTATTTTTTAAAGTAATTAAATGTGCTTTTTCTAATAATTGTAATGCGCGTAGCTCATTACTTGGATCATTAGGGAGTGCAATCACTGCCTTTTCAGGTAAGTCATTTAGGCTTTTGAACTTTTTAGAATAAATACCTACAGGGTAAACGAAGGTGCGGCCAATTGCTTCTATATCATAATGGTGTGCCTTAACCGCAGCTTGAAGATAGGGTAAGTGCTGGTAAACGTTAGCATCCAAGCTACCATCTTGTAAGGCTTCGTTAGGTAAGTTGTAATCGTTAAAAGAAACAATTTTAACATCAATTCCATACTTATTTTTGGCAACTTCTTTTGCTGTCTCGATGAGTTCAGTTTCAGGCCCTGCAATTGCCCCTACGACTAGAGTATTAGGGGAGGGCTTATTGCATGCAACCAGACTAAATAATAAAACAATATAAGTTAAAATCCGCATCTACAACTCCAATAATTAATTATGTACAAAACGTTTTGCTAAATAATCACCAAGCATTTGAGTTAACTGCACCATGATAATTAATACGACCACTGTTGCGAGCATAATTCCTGCATCGAAACGTTGATAACCGTAATTAATGGCCAAAGTACCTAGTCCTCCAGCGCCTACAGTTCCGGCCATTGCTGAGTAATTTACCAAGGTAATTGCAGTAACCGTGATTGCATGAACTAAGGCGGGTTTTGCCTCGGGAAGCAAGATATGAAAAATAATCTGTTTCGTATTTGCACCCATCGCATAACCCGTTTCTATAAGTCCATTGGGTAAACTTTGGTAGACATTATCAACAAGTCTGGCAAAGAAGGGGATGGCACCTAAAGTTAAGGGAACGATAGCTGCATTCATGCCAATTGAAGTACCCACAATGAGTCGGGTAAAAGGAATGATTGCCACGAGTAATATAATAAAGGGTATAGAACGTGCCATATTAATAAAAACGGATAAGGATTTATGTAATTTTGGCATGTGCTTTATATGATTCGATGAATACAATAAGGTACCCAAGGGTAGTCCGAGCAATACTGCAAATACAGTACTGGTAACGACCATATAGAGCGTTTCAGCAGTTGCAATTAATAAATCATATGCCATCGGGAAGGACATAACCTAAAACCTCCACAGTTAGTTTTGCTTGCTCACAGCGCTCAATGAATGCCTCGAGTAATAATGGGTGGGCCGTTAATTCAACGATTACAACGCCGCAAGTTACCGTGTCAAAACGATCGATATTCGCAAGCAATATATTGATATCCAGGTTTAATTCACGGCTGGTTTGGCTAATGAATGGGACGGTAGCTTCCTCACCTTGGAAAAATAAACGCAGTAAAGGTTTCTCTGTAACATAAGAGGCGAGCCGGCTTGTTAAGCATTCGGGAAGTTCTGGGCTCAATTGAGCATAGAGCATACTGCGGGCTAAGCTGTCTTTCTTATTAAATACATTGGCTAAGGCTGTGGTTTCGGTCAGACGGCCATGTTCAATAACTGCAAGTCGTTTGCAAATGCGTTTCACTACATCCATTTCATGAGTAATCAGAATAATGGTGATTCCATAGAGGCCATTAATTTTTTTCAATAATGCCAAAATTGAATCGGTAGTTTCAGGATCTAAGGCTGACGTTGCTTCATCACAAAGTAAAATTTTAGGTGAGCAGCTTAAGGCACGTGCAATCGCTACGCGTTGCTTTTGACCACCACTTAGCTGATTTGGATAAGCAAATTTTTTATCAGACAATTCAACTACAGGCAGTAGCTCTTCAATTTTAATGCGAATGGTGTCTTCATCTATGCCCTGTATTCGCATGGGTAGAGCAATATTGTCATAGACTGTTTTTGAGCTAAGCAAGTTAAATTGTTGGAAGATCATCGCCATCTTATGGCGTGCTCGTGCTAAATCTTTGCGTGAAAGACTGGTTAGGTATTGGCCGTCAATGACGACATCACCTTGATCAGGTCGCTCTAATAGATTCATACACCTTAATAAAGTAGATTTTCCAGCACCACTTTTGCCAATGATACCGAAAATCTCACCTTCTTGGATGAATAAGTTAATGTCCTGTAAAACAGGTTTACCAGAAAAGGATTTGTTTAATCCCACTAATTCAATCATTGTTATACCTGAGATTATGTATTTATGCGTGCGGGATGGCTTGGAGGGAATGGTGTACACTACCCGCTTTAGCCGTATTTTCAAAAAAGGAGTCTTTTTTGAGCGTCCGCAAGCTGAATTTCAAATCGACGCCATGTTTAGAATTATACACAAACTACCTGCTTAAACAAAGGATTATTTTGGTATTTACAGGACTTCGGGTTTTAAAAACTACAGCGAATACATATAAAATCTATTGCCAGAATAGTTCTCTACATTGTATGATTTTTCCTTTTTGTCACAAGGATGTTCCATGTATTTGTGTAACACGAAGTACAGTTCAGTAATAGTAGCATTATTATCAACTTTGAGTTGTTCGGCATCATTTTCAGGTGGAATGGGACCTGTAAGCTCTGCCTTTAAAGGTCATTTCCTCGCACAAATCGGCGGTTATTCAGCAATTCAAGGAAAGGCGCAAACAATCAATATAGCCGAAAACCTAATAGGTAATCGCTATACAGTAACGACCCACAATCAGGGTAATGGCCTAGTTGGATTGGGGTATTTGTTTGATGGACCGGTAATTCAGGGACGATTCCCAATTTCCTATGGAATTGATGCCTTTTTCTTAGGCCAGACTTCCGTTCGTGGTTATATCATTCAAGAAGATGAATTTGTCAATCTTTCTTACCGCTATAAAGTACAACACATCCCTCTTTATTTTGTTGCTAAAACAGTACTTGATACCAAGGTCGAAAAGCTGAAACTAGCTTTTGATGCAGGTATTGGCCCCAATTTCATGAGTGCAAGTCATTATAAAGAAGAGGCGTTGGCTCCTTTCGTTATTCCTGATCAAGCATTTTCGGGTCGAAATAATACTACATTCTCTGCAACAGTGGGCGTGAGTCTTCGTTTTATGAGCGCACCAGATAGTCTTCCCTTAGAATGCGGTTATCGCTTTTTCTATTTAGGGCAAGGGAAGTTCCATACTAACAATGAACAAATACTTAATACCGTTAAAACAGGTGAGAATTATGCAAATGCGTTCATGTGTGCGGTCACTGTTTAATGTCGTTTAATGCAAACTTGGTGCAAACCCTGATGGCACGTACCAAAAAAAATAGGTCCGAATTACCGCAGTAATTCGGACTTCAGCAAGACAAATTAAATAAGTGCAACCAGCAAGGTCCGTTTAGATTAGCGTTTAACTCATAAGCTCTTCACGATTTTTGAAATCCTCTAGTGCTTGAGGATTTGCTAATGATTGCAAGTTATTTACGGGTTGGCCATGAACTACTTGTCGAACAGCTACCTCGACTATTTTTCCACTAATAGTGCGGGGAATGTCAGTGACTTGCACTATTTTGCTTGGGACATGACGTGGTGATGCATTTTGACGAATGGTTGAGCGTATTTTATTCATTAATTCTTCATTCAAATCAATTTCTTCTCGTAATTTAACAAAGAGAACGACACGAACGTCGTCTTCCCAGTCTTGGCCAATGACAATGCTATCCAGTACTTCATCAATTTTTTCGACTTGGCGATAGATTTCTGCGGTTCCTATGCGGACCCCACCAGGGTTTAATATTGCATCGGAGCGGCCGTAGATAACTAGTCCGTGATGGGATGTTATTTCTGCAAAATCACCATGAGCCCAAACTTCTGGGAAATGGTTGAAATAGGCGCGGTGATACAATTCGCGATTCTTATCATTCCAAAAACTTACAGGCATGGATGGGAAAGGCATAGTACACACTAATTCGCCGCGTTCTTCGTGAATAGAGTTCCCTTCATCATCAAAGACTTCTACCGCCATTCCTAAGCCTAGACATTGTAATTCGCCGCGATAAACCGGCAACATGGGATTGCCTAAAGCAAAACATGAAATAATATCAGTACCACCGGAAATAGAACTAAGTTGGAGATCACTTTTTATTTGTTCGTATACATAATCATAGTTCTTAGGCAGCAAAGGCGAGCCAGTGGAAAGAATGCAACGCAATGCGCTTAAATCAAATTCTTCCTTTGGTTTGACGCCAGCTTTTTCAACGCTAGAAATAAATTTAGCGCTGGTACCAAAAACAGTAACTTTCTCTTCTTCAAGCAGTTTGAATAGACGATTACTTTCGGGGTGGGTTGGTGAGCCTTCATATAAGGTTAGAGTAACGCCTAATGCTAAGGCCGAGACGGTCCAGTTCCACATCATCCAGCCGCAGGTCGTATAAAAGCATAAATTATCTTTAGCTTGTAGATCCGTATGCAAGCCTAACTCTTTAATATGCTGAACCAAGGTTCCACCAGCGCCATGAACGATGCATTTAGGCTTTCCGGTAGTACCGGAGGAAAACATGATATAAACAGGGTGATCAAAGGGCACAGAGGCAAATTCGCATTCTTTGGCAGGCTTTAGAAAGTCATCCCAGTAACTGGCCTTAGGTAGGTCAGCTAAATCCATTCGTTCATTAATATTAGGGCAGATGACGGTATGTTTTAGTGAGCTAATTGCGGTGCTCAGTTGCTTAATTTTTTCAGTACCACTGAATTTTTTGCCATTGTATTGATGACCATCACAAATGAATAAGACTTTAGGATCAACTTGTCCCAAGCGATCCATTGCTGCTTGAGTGCCAAAGTCAGGTGAACATGAAGACCATATCGCACCCAGCGATGTCGCCGCTAACATGGCGATAATGGTGTAATGTGTATTCGGCATTAAGGCAACAACACGATCCCCGGTGATGACTCCGGCAGCTTGTAAGCCTGCAGCACATTGTGCTACTGCAGCATATAATTCTGCATAGCTCATTACATGCCGCTCATCATTTTCATTTCTGCTGATTAATGCGATGTGATCATCTCGTCGAGATAAGAGTTTTTGCGCAAAATTGAATTTGGCTCCAGAAAACCAATGAGCCTCCATCATTTCACTGTAATAATTTAAAATTTGATGGGCTGGGGTATCAAATTTTAAGTGAAAGAAATCACATAATGTAGACCAAAATGAGTCAGGATGTTTGATGGACCAGGTATGTAAATCCTGATAGCTTTCAAATACTTGGCAATGCTTTTCCGCAGCAAAATCCATGAATTGCCACATTCTAGTGGTTTGTGGATTTTTTGGTTTCCATACGAGCTCACTCATTCTTTATTCTCTATTTTTAGGGGCTGTTTCTATTTCGCGTAAAAGGCGTCATTCCCAACACAGTGGGGGATCTCCTGGATGTGGCATTGATGATGGATAGCATCGTGCCACATCCAGGGGATCCTTCGTCGTAAACTCCTCAGGATGACGTGATTTTTAACGCTTTTTATCTACAACCCCATTTAGTTACAAGGATTAGCCAATAAGGCATTGGCAACTTTTGATTGATTTTTGCGGCCGAGAATCTTACAAATGAGATCGCCTACAGCCACAATTTTAAATACGTCAACACCGGTCTCTATTCCCAAGCCGTGCATTAAATATAAAACGTCTTCCGTTGCCACATTGCCTGTAGCGCCCAAGGCATAAGGGCAACCGCCAAGACCTGCAACGGAACTATCAAAACGATGTACTCCATACTGTAATGAGGCATAAATATTAGCGATAGCCTGACCATAAGTATCATGAAAATGCATTGCCAATTGGTCTAAAGGTAAGATTTTAAGCATTTCATCTAAGAGTAGTTGGGTTTGTTTGGGGCTACCCACACCAATTGTATCCCCTAAAGAGACTTCATCAACACCTAAATCCCAGAGTTTTTTTGCTACATTAACCACCTGGGCAGGGGAGATGCTTCCCTCATAAGGACAACCTAAAACACAAGAAATATAAGCACGCACTTTGATGTTTTGTTTTTGGGCTAATGCAAGCACTGGTTTAAAGCGCTCGATGCTTTGATCAATAGAACAATTAATGTTGCGCTCATTAAACGCTTCGCTTGCAGCGGTAAATACCGCGATTTCTTTAACGCCGGATTCTAATGCTTTTTGCATTCCTCGTTCATTGGGAACCAATGCTGAATAATGTATCGATGGTGCTTTATTGATTGTACGGAAGACCTCTTCATTATCTGCTAATTGAGGGATGGCTTTTGCAGAAACAAAACTGGTGACTTCAATGTATTCTAAGCCGGTTTGACTCAATGCATTGATTAACTCTATCTTATGTTTACTGGACACAAAAGCAGATTCATTTTGTAGTCCATCACGTGGTCCTACTTCTATAATTGTCACGCGCTGCGGATAGTCCATATTTATCTCTTTGTGTTCGCTGTGGTAGCCTGAATTTGGCAGGGGCCGTAATCCAGGAATTAATTAGGGTCGCTTAACGATAATAGTTCTTCACCTTCATTAACTTGTGCGCCCACTGCATAAAAAATATCGGCGAGAATTCCATCACTTGGGGCATGAATGGTATGTTCCATTTTCATGGCTTCTAGAACAATTAAGCGATCCCCTGCTTTAACTTGTTCACCTATATTTTTTAGTATAGCTACTACCGTTGCGGGCATCGGTGCGGTTAATTGACCTTTATGTGTTGCTGATTGTGCACCTAACGTATTCCAATTAAATCGTTCAAGAGTAATTTGACCCTGAGTGGTATATAAAGTCAAAGTATCTTTTGTATTTTCTACTAGGGCAGTGTATTTTTTTTGATCCAATTCAATAGTCAAGTGCATCTCGTTTAACGATACGCGAAGACTATGTTCTTGTTCATTAATTTTTACCTTAAATTGGCTGGCATTAATGGGAGTAATCATGGCATCAATTCGTGTTTCAGTGTCTTGATAACGGTATATCCAATTTCCCAAGCCATGAGATTGCCAGGAAAATGCATCGCGTAATAAAGGATCACCGATTTCATTGATGGTATTTAAATAATCAAAACTCACTGCCATAAGCCGTGCGATTTCTTTATCAGGAGCTGTTAATTGAATCGACTCTTTAGACAAAAAATCGGTGCTTAGTTCGGCATGACTAAATTTGGGGTGTTGGCAGATTGCTTTAAGAAAGGGAATATTCGTTTTTAAGCCACCTATGTAGTAATGATTCAGCGCCTGTTCTAAGCGCTGTAAGGCTTCTTCACGATTTGCACCCCAAGTAATGAGCTTGGCGATCATGGGATCGTAATACATGGTAATTTGAGAGAGACATTCAACGCCGGTATCAATACGGATGCCTTCACCGCTAGGTTCTTTTAGAAAATGAATCTGGCCTATAGAAGGAATAAATTCATTGTAAGGGTCTTCCGCGTAAATACGGCATTCAATGGAGTGCCCCTGAGATTTAATATCTTCTTGAGCAAGTGGCAAGGGCTCGCCAGCTGCGATCTTTAATTGCCAGGAAACCAAATCCAGGCCAGTAATCATTTCTGTAACTGGATGCTCAACCTGTAATCGAGTATTCATTTCCATAAAGTAGAATTGCTCTTGGGAATCGACCAAAAACTCCACGGTTCCAGCACCACGGTATTGTATGGAGCGCGCAACCTCGCATGCTGCATCTGCTAGTCTTTTGCGTAAAGCAGGGGAGAGGTTCGGAGCTGGAGCCTCTTCAATAATTTTTTGATGACGGCGTTGAATGGAGCAATCACGTTCAAAAATATGGACTACATTACCATGGTTATCTGCCATAATTTGCAATTCAACATGGCGTGGATGTAAAACCAGCTTTTCAATAATCATTGTATCATCAGCAAAACTTGCCATCGATTCACGTTTTGCACCAGCTAAGGCCGTACTGAATTCTTCTTCAGAATGAACTGTACGCATACCTTTACCCCCACCGCCATTCGCTGCCTTGATTAAAACGGGGAAGCTAATTTTTTTTGCTTCGTTAAGTAAATGTTCTTCTGATTGTTCACTGCCATGATAACCTGGAGTCAGAGGGACTTTGGATTTTTCCAGAAGCTGTTTTGCTAATTGTTTGGAGGCCATGGCTTCCATGGCGGCTACGGATGGGCCAATAAAGACAATACCTGCTGCCTCACATGCTTGAGCAAACTCGGGATTTTCAGATAGAAAGCCATAGCCGGGATGAATGGCTTGAGCGCCACTTTCTTTCGCAACACGGATAATGGCTGCACTATTTAAGTAGCTTTCTTTAGCGGTTGCTTCACCAATATAATAAGCGCTGTCAGCACTACGTACATGTAGGCTGTCTTTATCCACTGAAGAGTAAATCGCAACAGTATGAATGCCCATGGAGCGTGCTGTTTTGATGATTCTGCAGGCGATTTCACCGCGGTTAGCAATAAGAATTTTATTAAACATGCAAGCCTCTAATTCCAGTTAGGTGTTTCTTTATTTAAAAATGCATTAAGACCCTGTTGTCCCTCAGGCGATACTCTCTTTTTAGCAATCAATGACGCGGTATAATAAAGTAATTTTTCATCGATTGGTTGATTAGCTACGCGAGCTGCCAAGTTTTTAGAGGCTTTCACTGCTTCTGGAGCATTATTGCTAATTTGTTGGGCGTAATTTAAGGTGAATTCCAATAATTCTTCATCGGCAACACAGTGTTGTACCAGGCCTAATGCCAGGGCTTTATTGGCATCAAATACCTCAGCACTCATAAATAAGGTTTTCGCACTACGTTCACCAATGGCTTTCACCACATAGGGGCTAATTACGGCAGGAATTAATCCTAATTTTACTTCCGAAAAACAAAAGCGTGCCGATGTTGCCGCAATGGCTATATCACAGGCTGCAGCAAGGCCCGCGCCACCACCAAAGGCTGCGCCATGCACCATAGCTAATGTTGGTTTTGGGCTTTGATTTAGGGTAAACATCAAACGTGCAAGGACCATGGCATCGTTTAGATTTTCTTCCTCACTAAAACGTGCCATATCTTGCATCCAACCGAGATCGGCACCGGCAGAAAAATGTTTGCCATTTGCTTTAATGATAATTACGCGCACTTGTGGATCAGCTATTGCTGCATCAAGTTTGGTTTGCATTTCTGCCAGCACAGTATTATCAAATGCATTATGTTTGTTTACGCGATTTAATGTCAGTAAACAAAGATGGTCTTGAGTTTCAAATAATAAGTCGCTCACGTGTTATCCCTTACATGCGAAATACGCCAAAGCGTGTTGGTCCAATAGGTGCATTTAATGTTGCAGACAAACCCAAGCCTAATATTTTACGCGTATCTTGAGGTGCAATCACGCCATCATCCCACAAACGTGCACTCGCGTAGAAGGGGTGGCCTTGAGTTTCATATTGAGAACGCATTTGTTTTTTAAATAACTCTTCTTCTTCTACAGACCATTCATGGCCTTGCTTTATGAGCTTATCACGATTGACTTGGGCTAGAACATTCGCTGCTTGCTCACCACCCATCACCGAAATTCGTGAGTTAGGCCAGGACCAGATAAAACGAGGTGAATAGGCGCGTCCACACATGGCGTAATTCCCTGCACCAAAACTTCCGCCAACAATGACAGTAAATTTAGGAACATTTGCGTTGGCAACTGCGGTCACCATTTTGGCTCCATGCTTGGCAATACCGGAGGCTTCATATTTAGAGCCGACCATAAAGCCAGTGATGTTTTGCAAGAAGATTAATGGGATCTTTCGTTGGCAGCATAGCTCAATAAAATGACTTCCTTTGAGCGCACTTTCACTAAAGAGGATGCCATTATTGGCGATAATTCCTACTGGATATCCATATAAATGAGCGAAACCACATACTAGGGTGGTACCAAAAAGTGCTTTGAACTCGTCAAACTCAGAACCATCAACAATACGTGCAATGATTTCACGGATATCAAAAGGTTTTCTCGGATCTGAGGGAACGATTCCAGTAAGCTCTTTGCTGTCATACAAGGGCTCAATGGTTTCAATACGTTTTAATGGTATTTCTTTTTTTCGATTTAAATTCGTAACTGCAACTCGGGCTAGATGCAAGGCATGTGCATCATCTTCTGCATAATGGTCGGACACGCCTGAGTGTCGGCAGTGTACTTCAGCGCCGCCTAATTCTTCTGCACTAATTATTTCCCCTGTAGCCGCTTTTACTAGGGGGGGGCCACCAAGGAAAATGGTGGCCTGGTTTTTTACCATAATGGATTCGTCCGCCATTGCAGGAACATAAGCGCCACCCGCAGTACAGGATCCCATAACCACAGCAATTTGAGGAATGTTTTGTGCAGACATTTGTGCTTGATTAAAAAAGATGCGACCAAAATGGTCTCTATCCGGAAATACTTCATCTTGGAGAGGTAAAAAGGCACCACCAGAGTCAACCAAATAAATGCAAGGGAGGTTATTCATCTGTGCAATTTCTTGTGCACGCAAATGTTTTTTAACAGTGAGCGGATAATAGGTACCGCCTTTAACCGTTGCATCGTTAACGACTATCACACATTCCACGCCAGAAACCCAGCCAATACCGGTAATGATTCCAGCCGCAGGTACTACATCATCGTATACTTGATAAGCTGCTAGCTGAGAAAGTTCCAGAAAAGGACTTCCTGGGTCAAGCAATTGTTGCAAGCGTTCCCTGGGTAATAATTTGCCATGCTTTAAATGTCTGGCCCGAGCCTTTTCATCACCACCAAGTACTATGCGTTGAATGTGGTTTTGTAGATCATCAACTAATGCTTGCATCGCGGTTTGATTTTCTCTGAACTCTTGACTGCCAGTATTAATTTGACTGATTAATTTTGCCATGCTTTAGTCCTTAACGTACCAAAATATCGCTTAAAACGATTACCGTCCAAATGGTCCATGTGATTGCAATAAAGTGAGGCATTTCGCTGCCTTTAATTGCCTTGTATAAGAGTGCTGGAATTGCTGTTAGAGTAACAGGTAATAGCACTAATACCAGGATTTTACGAATTACTAATCCCCAGCCAGTCTGACTGAAAATGGGCGTTAATTTTACGTTCACATAAGTAAAAAACATATCAACATAAACAACGATAAGATGAGCGTATTTTGCAAATATGACTACCAGGATACTAAGCCCCAGGTAGATAAGACTTTGTCTTAGCATGTACTTCCTTTAAAGGTTATATTTTTATCAACGGTTCAGCGCATGGGCCGACTTCGCGCAGACGAGCCTTTCCATTAGCCCTAAGTTTCACTTGACTTCTTAGAGGGCCGCATTACCGAGGTCAAGCCGCGGTAATGCGGGAGTAGTAAAAATTAGGGCTAATCGAATGGGCAAGCCTCAAGAAGCAAGCTTCGTGGCTTTACACTAATTCAATCGCCATTGCTGTTGCTTCACCACCACCAATACATAAGGCAGCAATCCCACGTTTTTTACCTTGATGCTTCAGAGCATGGAGCAGGGTAACTAAAACACGGGCACCTGATGCACCGATTGGATGGCCTAAAGCACAAGCTCCGCCGTGAATATTAACCTGTTCTGGATTTAATTCAAGCTGTTGGATAGCTGCCATAGCAACTACTGCAAATGCTTCATTAATTTCGTACAAGTCTACATCGTTTTGCTTCCAATTTGCTTTGCTCATTACTTTGCGAATCGCATCGATTGGCGCTGTAGTAAACCATTGAGGAGCTTGTGCATGAGTTGCATGAGCTACAATGCGAGCTAATGGGCGAATACCACGTTTTTCTGCTTGAGATGCAGTCATTAGGATTAAGCTGGCAGCACCATCAGAAATAGAGCTTGAGTTTGCAGCAGTGACAGTACCATCTGCCTTAAATGCAGGTTTTAATTGGGCAATTTTAGATAATTTTGCCGCATCAGGACCTTCATCAGTAGTCACACTGATATCCCCTTTACGCGTATTGATGGTTACTGCAGCAATTTCCTCAGCAAAAGCGCCACTTTCAATTGCTTTTAATGCTTTGCTCATTGATTGAGTTGCATATTCATCTTGTTGCTCACGACTGAAATGGAAATGAGCTGCAGTTTCTTCAGCAAAACATCCCATAAGCTGACCGCGGGCGTAGGCATCTTCAAGCCCATCAAGAAACATATGGTCTTTAACTTCACCATGTCCTAGACGGTATCCTGCTCGTGCTTTAGGTAATAGGTAGGGTGCATTACTCATACTTTCCATACCACCAGCTAAAACAATATTTGCTGAACCTGCTTTAATTAAGTCATGGGCTAGCATCACTGCTTTCATCCCAGAACCACACATTTTATTGAGGGTAGTTGCACCTGCTGAATCAGGAATACCTGCTTTGATTGCAGCTTGTCTTGCTGGTGCTTGGCCAATGCCTGCCTGGAGTACGCAACCACTAATTACTTCTTCAATTTCAGCAGGGTTAATACCTGCTTGCTCTAAAGCCGCTTTATGAGAAATTGCATTTAATTCGGGTGCGCTAAGTGCAGAAAGAGTGCCTAATAGACCTCCCATAGGCGTTCTTTTGGCTGCAACAATTACTATATCATTCTGATCCATGTCGATATTCCTTATGCTGTTTCTTTAAAAAGTTCTCGTCCAATAAGCATTCTTCTAATTTCAGAAGTGCCAGCCCCAATTTCATACAGCTTAGCATCACGTAATAGACGACCTGTTGGATACTCATTAATGTATCCATTGCCACCTAAAATTTGAATTGCCTCTAATGCCATTTGTGTTGCACTTTCTGAAGTATACAAAATCACACTCGCAGCATCTTTACGGCTGACGTTCCCACAATCACAGGCTTTAGCAATTGCATATAAAAAAGCTCTACTTGCATTTAAATCTGTATACATATCCGCTAATTTGCCCTGAATAAATTGGAATTCACCAATAGGTTGTTCAAACTGTTTGCGTTCATGCACATAAGGTAGAACAACATCCATGCAAGCTTGCATAATGCCTACGGGACCTGCCGCAAGAATAGTACGTTCGTAGTCAAGACCACTCATCAATACTTTAACACCCTGATTTACCTCGCCTAAAACCTGTTCTGCAGGAACTTCGCATTGTTCAAAGACCAATTCACAGGTGTTTGAACCACGCATTCCTAGCTTATCGAGTTTTTGAGCGGTTTTAAATCCGGGCATTCCTTTTTCAATTAAAAACGCCGTGATACCTTTGCTGCCTGCCTGCTTGTCTGTTTTAGCATAAACAACTAAAACATGTGCATCAGGACCATTGGTAATCCACATCTTGGTGCCATTGAGAATGAATTTGTCGCCGGAAGCTTGAGCGTGTAATTGCATACTGACTACATCAGAGCCTGAATTGGATTCACTCATTGCTAGAGCGCCAACATATTCTCCACTAATAAGTTTAGGCAAATATTTCTCTTTTTGCGTAGTATTGCCGTTTAAATAAATTTGATTCACGCATAAATTGGAGTGAGCACCATAACTTAAGCCGACAGAGGCTGAGGCGCGAGAAATTTCCTCCATAGCAATGGCATGAGCAAGGTAGCCCATATTGGCCCCGCCATACTCTTCACTGACGGTAATACCTAATAAGCCCATATCGCCTAATTTTCGCCATAAATGATTAGGAAAAGTATTACTTACATCGATTTCTGCAGCTAAGGGAGCGATTTCGGTACGAGCAAATTGGCGAACGCTGTCTCGTAAAAGATCATACGTTTCACCTAATTGGTAATTTGGCCCTGTATACATAGATGACTTCCTGTAATTTTTGTAAATGCACTAACTATACCCAATCGCATTGAAGTTGCAACCAGAATTTTTTCCTGCTTTTGTTCTTATCTAGTTATTGATTAACAAATTATTGTTCCCATAAAAAATGGTTTGATTTTGGATGCCGATGCAAAGCGGCTCAATTGGGTTATCAGGGCCTCATAACGAGAAAAATAAAGCCACTTTGGGTGGTATTTGAGTTGAATTTATTTATCAATTGCATGAATTTATTAAAGAAAGGTGAAAATTTATCGAGTTAAGGTTAGCATACGCAACCTTGATTAAAATGGACACAGACTTCCAGCACGGTAGTATTATTTATGACGAAAATGATAATCGGTTTTTTTTGTGGTACGGATTATATTCGCAAAAATGATAAGCTCTATGAGAGCCTTCGTTCTAACGTTAATGTAAGTAAGACAACCTTACTGGCATATGATGGCTGCCAGAGTCACGGAGGACTATTTGCGATTGGAATACAACGTCTGGCTGATGTATTTATCGCCGACTTAAAAAAAGAAATTGAATCTTTAGATAATACAGAAACGATTCAAATTAACTTCATTGCTCATTCACATGGCTGCTTTTCTGCTTTATTGGCAATTAAAAAAATGCAAGCAGATCCTGAATTAAGAGCTCGAATTCGCATCACTGTAGATTTGCATGAGCTGGTTCCGCGTAATTTTCGTTGGTCCACAGCAATTGGCGGCAATTTAATGATAGCGAATATGGTTCATGATCTGAGTGAGTGTGATTTGGTTAAACACGCCCATTTAACCTTGCATGAGAAAGGTTTAGGTTCTGCTGGATGGGATGCGTTCATTCCCAAATTCCATGCGGCTACTTCAGTTGAGGTAGAGGCATTACCTGGTTGGTATGATGTTCAACATAATGGACACATTAGACCAGAAGTAGAACATACCGCTTTGTTTCAACTTGGAGCGGCGAAGACTATGGCTATTCTCCATGCGGACAGTCATGATGTAAATTCTGATGAAGACACATTAAATCGCCAACAAACTGATGCTTATAACGAGATACTTATATGGGTAAAAAGTAGGACTATTCCCTTTGAAGAGCGAAATCTTCACTATGGAGGGCATCTTATTGCAAATAATACAGAAAGAGAGGGGTTGGAAGTAATTAATTGGCGGCATGCTCAATTGATCGCCGCTGTTCCAGAACATGTTCTTTATGGGGTTACTCATCCTTATTATAATTATAAGAAAACTGATCTAGAACACTATTGCAATTTTACTTTGATACTTGATACCTATTTGGCAATCTACCCAGAACACGATGTTTTAGTTCAAGAGCTTAAAGATTGTGCTCAAGCATATCTTGCTGAGGGGCATACTGGGATAGACAATTTTTATACGGAATGTCAGAAAAGTCTTAATAAGGCAGCGGTTTATAACAAACAGCTTTACGTGGCCATTAATTCATTGTGCGTGAATGGTTATTTTCTGGGACTGTGTAAGGTTTTAGATGGGACTTCAGCAAACAATGTACTTCATTATAATTTGCAGAGCTTAACTTCTGTATTAGAGGAAGAATTGAATTTTGAAATTTGTTTAGGAAAAAATATTATTCTTATTCAAAGTTCAGAAGCATTGAGGGTTGCAAAAAGTACGGTTGCTTTTCTTAGTGCAATTTATGCGCCCAATGTAAGCCCGGAGAGTATTCTTATCGCAGCTACCGATTACGTTAAAGAAAATATGTGCTATGGAAGGCATTGGAGTGTGGGTAATCAGGTGCTTGCCAGCTTAGTGCTTGGTCTTGCTGCTGCCGTTGTTGGATGTATGGCGGGGGCGGTAATTGGCTTGGGTATCGGATTGGCTGCAGGGGCAATTACAGGCTCTAGTACGTTAATCACCACGCTTGTTAGTGCGTTTTTAGGCAGCTTTCAATGGGGAATGATTACTGCAAGTGTTGTTGGCGCTACAGTGGGCCTTGCGGGTGGTGGCGCGGCATCTTATGGATTCTTTGCGCTTTCAGCAAGAGAAAGGCAGGTTCAAGAGTTGGCCGATGCGGTTATTTATAACGAGGGAGCTGCTCTAAGTAGTTGAGCGTATTGATTATTACATAAAACTGTAGCCCGTATTTGGCGTAGTCCTAATGCGGGTTATGTTTAATAGGACTTTATTCCTTGTTTCTTTTTCACCCATCTTTGATATTAATTTTATAAAAAGCTCCTTTACCTGATTTAAAAAATCGCCTAATCTTAAGCCAAAGTTAGAGGGTGTAAACAAGCGTAGAACGCTTAATGCTGTCGTAGTCTGAATGGATTCCATCCAGATTACAATCGAGATTTATATTTATAAGGAGAGTTGCTTATGCGGAAGTTAGTGCTCTGGGGACACAGTGTTGATGAATATCGTGAGATGTTTGATTTATCTCAAGAAGATATGAATTCCCGAATTTTAGAATATGGATGTGGCCCAAGTGCAGTCAATGTGCAACAAGTTCATGAAGCGCATGAAGCTGTAAGTTGTGATCCTTTATTTGTTTTAGATAAAGATACCTTGTCCTCTAAAGCCGTGATGATTTTTTCTGAAATGGTACACGAAGTACAAAAAGAGCAGGATAAATTTGATTTTAGTGAATACGGTAGTTTGGAACAGTTAATTGAGAAACGCAAAAGAGGCATGAAAGAGTTTTTTGCTGATTATGAGCAGGGCAAGGCAGAAGGTCGCTATTATGGTGCCGCGGATTATCATCTACCTTACCCAGATTTTTCCTTTGATTTTGCTTTGAGTGCGCATTACCTTTTTGCGGATTTGGAAGATCAAACATTAGACTTTCACTTAAATGTAATTCGCGAATTGGCTCGAGTAGCAAAAGAAGTACGTGTTTTCCCGCTTATCGACCGAGAAGGTAAAACCTCAGAGCTTTTAGGTCCCGTTTTATTGCAACTTCAACAGGAAAACTATGGTGTTGAAGTCAGGGAAGTGGATTATCATTTGCATAAAGCAGAAAATGCGATGCTTCGAGTGTGGGCGCAGAAGTGTGATGTCTAATTTGTATTCTATTGTACGCCCTTTATTGTTTTGCATGAATGCGGAAAGGGCGCATTCCTTTAGCTTATCTGCTTTGCATTTTATCCCCCAAACCTGTTTTAAAACAGCAAAATCAAATCAAGTCCAGGCGATGGGAATACAATTCCCTCATGCTGTGGGATTAGCCGCCGGATTAGATAAAAACGGCGAGCATTTGGATGCTTTGGCTAAAGTCGGATTTTCTTTTATTGAATTAGGAACGGTAACCCCTCGCCCTCAAGACGGCAATCCTAAACCACGCCTATTTCGCATACCTCAAGCACAAGCCATTATTAATCGTATGGGGTTTAATAATCAGGGTGTTGATGCCTTGGTCGCTCATGTAGAAAAAGCGCATTATCAAGGCATTTTAGGTATTAATATTGGCAAAAATAAAGATACGCCTTTAGAGCGAGCCGCAGAGGATTACCTCTACTGCTTAGAAAAAGTGTATGAGCATGCTACTTATATAACCATTAATATATCATCTCCCAATACTCCTGATTTGCGTCAATTACAGCAAAAGGTATATTTTGCTGATTTGCTATCTCAATTACAGCAGGCACAAAAGCGGTTGGCTGATAAGTTTCAACGTCATGTTCCTATGGTTGTTAAAGTATCTCCTGATGAAGATATAGAAACGCTGAAGCAAATGACGGAGGCGATTTTAAGTCATGGTATTGAAGGGATTATTGCAACGAACACTACCTGTTCTCGTGATGGAGTAGCTAATTTACCTTATGCTCAAGAGGTTGGTGGATTAAGCGGCCAACCGTTACAAGAGCGTTCATTGCAGTGTTTGCGTTTGCTCAAAGGATATGTTGGCAATGCGGTAACCTTAATCGGAGTTGGCGGCATCAATGGCTGTGACAGTGCCCAAGCTAAACTGGATGCTGGAGCTTCATTAGTGCAAGTATACAGTGGTTTGATTTATCAGGGGCCGGGATTAGTTCACGACCTGGTTGCTGGATTAAAAACGAAATGAGATGCATCACAAAAGATTTAGCAACCCAAATGGAAGGGTGTATTAAACAGACCCATATTGAAGTAACCAAGCAATATACTCAAGGAAAAATATTAGATATTAATGGCGGAGCCGCTTGTTTTTCCGGGGCTGATTCTTATTTATCTCAGGTAGTAGGGTGGGGATTTGCGAGTCAGCCGAAACAATTTAAATCTGAAATAGAAAGCATCGAACAGTTTTATCAGGACCAAGGTCATGGACGTGTGGATATTGAGTTATGTCCTTACGCAGGTAATGAGTTAACGCTTTTTCTAAGTAAGCGTGGTTACCATGTTACCGAGTTGAATAATGTATCTGCTTTGAATTTAAAAGACTATGAAGCAGTTGATTTCCGCTCTGAATCCTTTGATATTAAGGAAGTCCCCTCATCTCAATTGGATGAATGGGCTACGCGAGTGGCTTCAGGTTTTGGTTATCCCGATGCGCGCGATCAATTTTTTCAATATGTACAGGCTAATGGTGTTAGGGCTTTTGCCGCGTATGATCAAGGGAAGGTTATAGCGGGTGCTGTAATTGCTATGTATGGTGATTTTTGCGATTTAGGTGTGACCAGTACCTTACCCATTTATCGAGGCAAAGGATTACAAAAAAAACTATTACATGCTCGGCTTAATTTTGCTAAGGAATCAGGTCTTTCTTGGGCTATAGTAACAACTGACCCAGGGACTGTCTCTGATGCAAATGTACAAAAAATTGGGTTTCATTGTGCGTATACTCGAATAAAAATGACCTGCACGTCACCCTCTTAATAAAGGCACGTCATTTGGTATTCATTAAAAATGTAGCAACTGTCTTGAATTTCATTTCAAGACAGTTGTTACACAAAGGTAAAACAATCAAAACACATAACCTATTGTTTTAATGGTAAAATACTTAAAAAAACACTTTAGTAGCGATCTTATTGTATTGATCATTAGCACTTCGGGTTAATAAGCGATACAATCTGAGTCATTTACTAACAACACCAAATCCTAATTGATGAAAACTAAACTTACGGTAAAAACCAGCGTCTTATATAAGCGTTTGCTTTCCTATGTCAAACCATTTTGGCCTGTTTTGGCATTAGGTATTGGCGCCAATATTTTTTATTCGCTAATCGATGCGGGTTTTACGTATATGATGCGGCCTTTTTTTGATAAAGGTTTTATTAACATCGACATAGAATTCATTAAAAAAATCCCATACATTGTTTTAATCGGGATTACCTTAAGAGGATTGGTGAGTTCTCTGGGAAGTTATTGCATGACCTGGGTTGCTCGCTCTGTAGTTAAAGTGCTTCGAGAAAAAGTATTTACTCATGTCTCGCGTTTACCTGCTGATTTTTATGACGAAGCCACCTCAGGCCAATTGCTTTCTAAAATTCTTTATGACGTAGAACAGGTGGCGCAGGTTAGTGCCGAGGCTTTAACCGATTTTGTACAAAATACCTGTTTAATTCTGGGATTATTGACCGTTATGATGGTCATTTGTTGGCAATTATCACTGATGTTTTTATTAACCATCCCCTTTGTTGGATTCATTGTCAGCTATACCAACAAACGTGTACGACGCATTAGTCATAAAGTACAAAAAACTATGGGTGAAGTCACCGAGATTGCTAGTGAAGCAATTGATGGTTATCGTGTGGTTCGTATTTTTGGTGGTCTTGATTATGAAACCACAAAGTTTGGTAAGGCAATCGAACGCTCCAGGCAAAATGATATGAAGGTTGCGGTAAGCAAAGCAATTAATGTGTCTGGTGTGCAAATCGTGATTGCGATTGGCATTGCAGCCATCATTGCTGCGGCAATTCAACTCTCCACCGTAGTGATTGTATCTGCCGGCTCCTTTTTAGCGATTATTGCCGCGATGTTGCAATTAATTAAGCCAATGAAAACCCTAACTACCTTAAATGCAGTAATTCAAAAAGGATTAGCTGGGGCCGAAAGTGTATTCAATTTATTAGATCAACCAATTGAGAGTGAACAGGGTACAGTACTGAACCAAAGAGCGCGAGGGGAGATAGCGTTTAAGCATGTTTCCTATGCATACCGTCAAGGCCAACAAGTATTACATGACGTGAGCTTTATTGCTGAGGCAGGCAAGACCATCGCTTTGGTGGGGCATTCCGGAAGTGGTAAAACAACAATTGCCAGCTTATTGCCACGTTTTTATGAGATATCTCAGGGTGAGATTACCCTCGATGGCATGCCAATTAACCAAATTAATTTACGCAGTTTGCGAGAGCAAATGGCTCTGGTTAGCCAAAGTGTTACCCTTTTTAATGATACCTTAGCGAACAATATTGCTTATGGTCGTTTGGATGTAAGCCGAGAACAAATTATTCATGCAGCAAAGTTAGCTTTTGCTGATGAGTTCATTAGTAAATTACCGGATGGTTATGATACACGTGTTGGTGAAAATGGCGTTTTACTGTCTGGTGGACAACGACAACGGATCGCGATTGCACGCGCTATTTTAAAAGATGCTCCTATACTAATTTTGGATGAAGCAACCTCGGCTTTAGATAGTGAGTCAGAACGTTATATTCAAATCGCTTTGGAAGAGGTAATGAAAAATCGCACCACTTTAGTGATTGCTCACCGACTTTCCACCATTCAGCATGCAGATAAAATTATTGTGATGCAACATGGACGAATCGTAGAAGAGGGTGCCCATCAAGAGCTTTTAGCATTGCAAGGACATTACGCGCAATTGCACGGGGTGCAACAAACTAATTTACGATATGAGGAAGCGTTAATTTGATGTCTTCATTCATCGAGAATTTATGGTATGGAGACCATGCGTTGCGATGGGTTCTTAGCCCTTTTTCTTGGGCTTATCAAGGCATTGTTTCCTTTCGGCGTTGGTACTTAGAGCGTTATTGCCAAATTAAATGCCCAGTACCCTTAATTGTCGTGGGTAATATTAGCGTAGGTGGGGTAGGCAAAACACCTTTAGTTGTTGAGCTAGCTCGCCAACTCCAAGCCAAAGGATTATCCGTAGGTATCGTTAGCCGTGGCTATGGTGCAGCAATCAAAAATTTTCCTCATGAAGTTCGTATACAGGACGCTGCTAAAGATGTAGGGGATGAGCCCTTATTATTGGCGCAACGAACTCAATGCCCGGTGGTAATTGCGCCGAAACGAATGGATGCAGTGCAATATCTCTTAGAAAAGCACCAGTGCCAAATCATCATTAGTGATGATGGGCTACAACATTATCGCATGGGACGTGCCATTGAAATTGCAGTAATTGATGGGACTCGAGGCTTGGGAAATGGCTTATGTTTGCCGGCTGGACCATTGCGGGAATCGGCTGCTCGTTTACGTCAGGTAGATTTTGTTATTGTCAACCAGGGTAGTTGGAAAAATGCGTATCCGATGCAGCTAAGGCCTGGTAAAATAACGCAACTTAGCACTGGCAAGGAAATAAATCCTGAATCAGTTAGTGGGAAATGGGAAGCGATTGCAGCAATTGGGAATCCGCAACGTTTTTATTCCACTTTAAGCCAATTAGAGATAGAATTCGATACCTGTTCTTATCCCGATCATTATCAGTTTAAGCCGCAGGATCTGAACTATTTGAGCTCGCCTATTATTATGACCGAAAAGGATGCAGTAAAGTGTCGCTCGTTTAGCTCGGAGAATATGTATTATTTGCCCGTAGACGCAGTATTGGATGATGCATTTTGGAACGCATTGTGGTCACATCAACAGTTAAAAGGTTATTACTAATATGTTACCTATTCGACGTTGTGCTTTTTTATTTGGGATCTTATTGTTCATTAGTACTGGCTTATTTGCAGCTGCAACAGAAGAAATAAAACCTGAAAACAAACCTGTTGATCCAACTATTGGTAGTTGGACTTTCTCGGGAATGGTGAATAATGAAAGTGGTGATAAATACGGATATTTTTTTGAGATGCAACGTCAAGGCGAAAAGTTCCATACTAAAGCTGCACTGATTGATGGCCAAACCAATCAGTTGGTTTTTTTCTATGAAGGCAATGAAAAGATTGAACAAACCTCTACTTCTTCTTTAGATTGGCACGTTGGGCATTCATTTATTCGTTATAACCCAATTAATGACAGCTGGATTTTCGGAGTTAAGGAGCAGAATAAAAAAGGATTTAATTTTAAAGTGGATATGCTAAAACAAGAAAATCACAGCAGCGAAACTTTAGTTTTACGCCCTGGAGTTAAATTGCAGGCCTTACAAACCAGCCAGCTAAATGGGCATATCCAAGTTGATGACAAAGAGCAATTTGTTACTGGAAATAAAACTTGGTTTGGTAAGTTAGTCTTAAGTGAAGGCCAAAAAGATACTCATGACATTAGTACCACTTTTTGTCGTTTGAGTGATGATAATAGTTTTTACTCCGCGAACTTAAAAGAAAAAGATGCAACTAGTGCAGCCGTTGCGGGTTGGCTTGATCCTACTGGAAACCGGGTGAAAATGTCGCAGTTTGTTTCCATCAAATCTTTAGATAAGGATCAATGTATTGTTAATGTAGGATTGCCTAAATTAACGTTAAAATTATTAAATACACTAAAGCCTGATGATTCCTCCCATTCCATTGCGGGTTTCTCCAAAGAAAATAAAGGTGATTTTTGTTTTGTTACGGAGCAATCATTTAAAGAGCAAGCAACTGCGTAATAACAATTGCTGATTTAGTATTGGTTGTAGGAGAGTACGTCATTCCGAACACCGTGAGAGATCTCCTCAAAAAAAATGATCGTCAGATGTAGGCTGGGCTGAAAAGCCCAGCATCGGGAGTATCGCAAATTATGCTGGCTCCTTGCAACAGCACAGCCTTTGGGGTAGTTCAAGAATGCTCAATGTTGAGTACATTTCTGCAAGGTAGGATTATCCTTTTGAATATTCTCTATCCCATTGCTGTTCTTTTCAGGTAGGTATTGTGACAAAATGCTGGCAATAACTAACGCTATAGGAACACTCAAAAGCGCAAATTGGTAATCCGCTAAAGTATAATGTCCCGAGTTATTACTCGAGTAATCCAAAAAATAGCCCACTAGTGGCTGCATGAGCGGGGCAGAGAGCATTCCTAAGGTATTTGTAAATCCGGTGCATGCAGATAAAGATTCCGGTGGAGCAAGCTCATTAGCAATAGTAAATGCAAGCATATAAGCGCCACAGAGTAGCCCAATCAAAAAGAGAAGGAGTCCGGTAAGTAGGGGGCTGTGCATTGGTAAATAAAGAACAATTAAAAGCAGTAATGCAGTTGATATGCAAGAAAAATGAATTAGCGGCTTGCGTTTGCTGAGGATGATGGATAACCAGCCATAAATAGGGCAGCTTAAGCCAGCGCCGAATAAAACCATAGAGGTCAAGATACTTGCTGTTTTAATATCACAATGTAATTTAAGCTGGATAAAGGGAACTGCCCACATTGCTGCAAAAACAGTGATTACTGAAAATTCCAGTCCGACAAATAAACCATTAATCCAAACCAGTTTATCTTTTAGCATGAGTACAAATTGCTTGTTATATTGTTGCTGGTTTTGTGGTTCCGGCTTATTGCCAGGAATAACCATACGACATAGACCAGCAATAAATATTCCTACAATCCCAGCAATTGCAATAAAGTATCTCCAACTAATTTGGCTAATCAGGGCTCCCATACCTATCATACCGGTTACGGTGACAGTAAATCCTAAGGTTTCAGATAAACCAATCATAAACGCGTAGTGTTTTAAGGGGAAATTTTGCCGTAAGACTCGCGTTAGACCGACAAACGCAAAAGCAGAACCAGCACCAATAATGAGGCGACCACAGAATAATACAGGCAGGGTATGTCCCATAGCAAAGATAAAACAGCCGCAGGCACATAATAGTGCATTAACGGATAATAAGGTGCGTGTATTGTAGCGATCAAACAGTAAGCCTACGGGGATTTGTAAACTGGTATAGACGTAATAAAATGAACTGCTTAATAGTCCCGCAGTAAATGCAGACAGACCTTGCTCGTGCATGATTGCACCGATAACGATTCCGGATGATAATTGTAAAAAAAATTGGAATAATAAAAAGGAAACGCCAACTAGCCAGATGATAATACTTTTTGAGCTTTGCGATGGTGATGTATTCAATACGATCATTCCCCATATTTAACCATGTACTTAGAATACACCGTTTAAATAAAAGGCGAAATATATAGGATTGCGTGCGATGTGTAAATTTATTTTAGATGTTGGACTTAATTTTTCCTATTTTACAAACCAAGACTGAATTATTTCTAACGGAAATCTATGATAGGCACACCATTGGTGAATCATTCTTTGGTCTAACTCTGTTGGAATTCCATGTACTCCTGGAGTTAAGCGTTTTTGCAAGAACGATAAGGCCACAAAATTATGAGAGTAAGATTGGGTGCTTAATTATACTCACTGTTTTTAGAAAGAAAAGATAAACCAGGCGAATGATTTTTTAAGGCAATGACGCCAATTTATCCTTATTCTCACCACTAAATAAATGAGTAAGCCAATGCCAGAAGCCTGTTTGTTGAGTGGGCTCTTTGGCTTGGAAAAATGAGTGCTGTTCTAAAGCACTTCGTGGCTTACATATTTTTCTTAAACTAGCTAATTCTTCCTGGAATAGGCTGGCTGTTGGGGAGGAATCATTCGCATTCGCTTTTTTGTTAATGCGTTCAATAATCTCGTCTAATTGCGATACGTATTTTCCTAAGCGAGAGTTTTTGATGCTTCCTTTTAGTTGTTCTCTAGCGCTTTGTTCATCGGTAAATGGAAGCCCTTGAACCATATCCTTTTTAAATTGCTTACTGTGTGTATTAATTAAAATGGCATATTCAATCACATAGAGTTCTTCTTTGGTTTCTGCAGATTTAATGAGGTTTTCATAATGCTCAGCACGCGTTTTTCCTCGGCTATAATCAAAAAGATAAGATAAGTACCCTATGGTTTTATCTCGATGACTAAGGTAATGCTCAATAGCTTGGGTGCATTTTTGTTGTTGCGTTGTTAACTCGGAAGAAAGCTTACTAAAGGCATGGCGATAAATTTGTTTATCCAAATTAAGGTTATTTTCAATCATCGCCAACTCAATGCGCGTGAGACCTTCTTGGATTTCTTTATTCCAAGGAGAGGCGATTTGCTGGAGTGCATTAGAACTTTGAGCTAAAAGCAAATTGAATAAACGAGGCCGCATATCTGCTTTATTAAAATGTGCCTCTAAATTTGCAATATAAGCTCTCATGATCAGTTCGGCATTGTCGTGGACTTGCTGTTGCAGCCCCATATCCAGAACATTTAACGGAGATTGTTCAAGTAAGTTGGCAACAACATCCCATTTTTGTCGGGCCAGTGCTTCAGAAAGCAATGATTCTAACGTATATTTTCTGAGGAACAGCGGTAATATTTTGGCAGTAGTTACTGGATTTTGTAAGAATGTCAGTACATTTTCGTCCACATTGGTGGGTAAATCATTTGCCTCACCAAACATGATATTAAACCGTTCCTCATTTTCCTCTTTAAGTGCCCGTTTTAAAGGCGACAAATAAAGGCTGGTTTTTTGAAATTTAAGATCTGTTTCCGGATGTTTAATGACGTTTAGCAGTTCTTCTCTTGGATTTTTTAAGCCAATTTTTAATAAAAGCTGATACAGTCTGCCATAACCTTGTTGATAAGTGATTTCAAAATAAGTTGATTGAGGCTGCTCACCAAAAAGCTGTTGAATTGCCTGGCTTATTTCCTCAGCATCTAAATTAAGTGCTTTAGCAAGAAGTAAGTTCGCTATTTTTCCTTGTTTCTGAGCACAGCTATAGAGAAAAAGTGCTTTATAATCCAAGCCTAAATCAATTGGTGATTGGATTAGAGTCTCAATGACCTCATAATGGCCTCGAGCAATAGCCTGTTCAACTAAGCCCGTCAACGGTCGCTCAAGCGTGGCGAGACGTTCAGAAGTTAAAAATTTCTCTACCAAGTCGTTCTTGTTATTAACAAGTGCTGCCATCAATAATTCTTCAGACTGTTTGGGGCTCAGATTGTGTTCCTCAGGCGCCAAATGCGCAACCACATCCAGCAGATTATTTTGGATTAACAGAGGCATCAATTCTGCTCTTTGTATTAACTGGGGATATATTTTGATTAGCTGAATTAGCGCCTCTTCATTTCTGGCCCTAATCAAGTCATCGCATAATTCATTTAATTCTTTTTCAGTCCAGTGAACTGTCTGGCTTAATGCGCCTCCCAGATGGAGTAATTTCTGTTTAAAACAATTCGCAATAAATGTTTTATTGTCGGGATCTTGAAGTTCCACAGACAGTGTTTTTGGCGGAAGAAAACGAGCGGCCTGATTTAGTTTTTTTAATTTGGGCTGGTTGCCTAATGAATTATTCAATGCGACATTAAAGAGTTGGGGGGCGTGTTGTGCATAATGTCTGGCAACAGGTACAAGGTTCATTCGTAAACTACTGTCTATAATATATTGTTTTACCTTTGGTTGTGCGGCATCAAAGGAGTTAAAAATGATGGAGTAATCGTTATTATCACGGCATAAAGCTAATAGTTTATCGATATTTTTTCCTAAAGGCAGGACATCAAAACCTGTGTCCGCAAGAATATTCAATATGGTTAAATTTTCATGCGCCAATGCGTCTTCATAAAAGTGCTGCAAGGTATCCAGTTCGAGTGTATAGCCGCACTCCAGTATTTTTTTATGCAGCCATATGCTCATTTCGGAATTGCCATCCATAATTGCAATCATTAATGCGCTTTGTAGCTGGTCCTCGGAAAAATTAGCAGGTGCGGTCTTAATAAGGTTCTCTTTGCGCAGAAAGACTAAAACACCTAGAACAGAAACTGAACCGATTATGGTCGTCAGATCTAGTTCCTTCGCTTGGCCTTTTGAAACGTGTTCCCATAAGTCTTGTTGCTTGCTTTGCTCTACCCAGGCGCTTGCGATTAATTTAAAAATGGATTTGTCTTTTCTATTCATGCAACGTGGCAGTAATTGATTATCCTGGATATCCGGAATAAATCCCTTCTCGAGCAGTTTTTTTAAACTGGCAACACCGATATGCTCAATTACCGTTGGGGTAAAAACAGCCGTTAGAAATTCTGAGGCGATAGGAACATTAAGTAATGTATCTAATAATTGTTGTTGATTGGTGATTGCAGCATATTGAATATGTCTTACTAACTGTTCGGATGATAGATTACCTAAAAAGTTTTCTAGAGCTATTGGGTCGTTATGATGCACGAGTGTTAGGAATCGCAAGTGCTCAATATAGGTTTGATGCTCCTGAGAAAGTCCTAAGTGTTCGCAAATGCTTATAAATTCGCTGAAGTCAGCTATTGTTTTCAGGCATCGAGAATGATTAGTCACCGGATTATCAAATATTTCTTGAATTTGTTCTTTTAAAAGTTGCTGTTCTTCTGTGCTAGTGTAGTGTGTTTGATAATGACTAATTAGTTTGTGGGCTGTTTCAATATTTCCAACGTAAAAATTAAGCCCAATACTTCTGAGTAAGGCCTTTTGTACGGGAACTGATTTTGGCTGTTTTAACAAGAGTTCGATGACTTCTTGAATTAAATGGGCCTTAGTTAAATCCTCCCAATAAGCAGCATCTTTTTGTGCTAAATAATCTATGGTCGTGGTATCGCGTGCTACGGCTGCAAATTCACAGGCAGGCTGTTCTGTTATGCTCATCGGTCTTGGCGTGACGAGTTGATGAAGTTTTGTTTGAGTAGGGTAGGTTACTGCAGGCACATTGGGATTTGCAAAGGCACGAATAGTAAGACCAAACATTTTATCTTTATATCCAAAGCAATTTTTAAGTTCTTGAATGACTTCTTTTGCTGAGGTAAATTCTTTCGTTCGTTGTTGATAGTTTGGGTCGTAAATGGAGTATTTTCCATTTTTAAAGGAAACTGCAATCGCATGATCGTGACTACCAATATAATAGGCTCGATCAGGGTGGGTAATTTGCTCTAAGATCTGCGTCCATTCCTGCTCTTCAGCAACTAAACCAAAGTTAAATTCGTTACTCAAGGGTTTTGCGCCAACATGCAGAATTCGGTCTAAATCGCCTTGAATTAGTTGATGCCCACTGTAATCCTCGGGGTTGTAGACTTTTTCTATTTGAATGATAAAGTCATCTATTAGCGGATCATTTCCAATGCGGTAATTTGGGGGTAAATTTGCTAAACGCTCAAGAATGGAAAAAAATTGATGGGTTTTGTTCTCTACACTGTATTTCACATATAATCCGGCAAGACCTGCACAAACCCCTAAACGATTTAAGGCAAATTCAATGTTTTCTTTCTGTTGCAGGCACAGATTAACTGCATTAATAATTCTAATTTGACTTGGCATAGAGTCCCGGATAATAATGAATCATTTGTTAAAATTGTAATCAATTTGTGCTTGAAATACAATCTGTATTGAAAAAATATTGGATGTTTAGCGTACAGTTAAGAGCTCTTGCAATTTTATTGCCGCTCCAATAGTCTGTATTAGAATTATTTTGCAAAAGGAGTTGTTTATGCCAAGACAAACAATAAGTACGGAAAAAGTGAAACATACTGCAATCGTATTGGGTTTACTCAATGTAATTGCACTGCCAGCTTTTTTGGCCGATTCTCGTTTGGGAGCTGGTCTATGTTTATTTATAACAGGAGCAGCGCTTTATCAGTTTAATAATATAGGTGAATCAAGACGGCCAGGCTCAAATATGGTTAATAAAGTGAATAATTTCTTTGTGCCATACACAGGAGATCCGAGTACAGATCTAGATAATACAGTGCGTAATATAGTTAATGGTGGCGATTTTGTATATCAAAAGCTTTTTTCTGGGGGCTAGGTCGTGGCAAGAAACGCAACCCCGGAGTTCGAAGCACGGAACTCTGGGTTGCTTCACTTTGTTCGCAATGACGACTTTTTTTATTTTAAAGTTTAAAAAACTACAGCTTACAAAGAGTATTAGAGTATGTAATCCTCTACGATACTTGATGAATCTTCACGACCATTCCCAAATGATCATTATCTAAATAATAAACCGTATCCCCTTTTAAACGTTGTTTTTGGTTTATTGTCATTGATGCTTGTGGGTTGCTAGGAGGAGATACCTGCAGATTCGCATCGAAATTATAATAATTACTTTGTGTTATACGCAGAGTGCCTTGCATTTGCCATCCATTACGTTCTACCAGAGGCAGGGCAACAGTGCTCTGGCTATTCGCAGGCTGTCTCCATGAATAATGCCCTAGAATAGGATGGGGGGAGCGGCGGCTTAGTAAATAATATTGATCTTTTAAGCTGGAGTAGGAGTTAGCAAGCAAGCAATAAGGTTTCGGCGTTTTTTCCGAACTGGACCTTAGGGAAATAGCATTCGTGTAGGTCATAGGAATTAGGGGAGAATCTAAGCCATGCCCTGAATTTTGTGCCGCTGAAGGTTGTTGCACAAAGACAATGAGATCAATTTGATAACTTGGTTTTGCGAAACTAAGGCAAGAATACAGCAGGGTTATTGTTATTATAAGTAGTCGTTGCATGATTCAAATTCTTTGGTTTTTCAGCATTATATACTCAAGAAATACCAAAACGCTATTAGGCTTTATGCTTATGTGAATTAACTATTTGCCAGTCGATGTTTGCTGGGTTTAAAAACCCAGCAAACATGTTTCCTTATATAAGCTTACTGGGCAATACAACATTTGTTGCTCGTTACCTCTTGGCGCACTGCTGGAGGGGCTTGACCAATTTCTGGAGCTTGCGGGTAAAAGGAGTTCCTGTTTTGACTTACAGGACTTGTCTCTTTTTCCAGTGTATTCTTCACCTGTTTTACTTGTTGCTTAAGTACCGCAATATGCTCTGTCGGTTCGTGTTGTTCTTGCTCTTTAACCCAATTTAAAAATTTGTAGATTGTTTGCAATTTTTTAAGTGGATTGATTGCTGAAAACTCAGGCACAAAGTTATTGGCAATGGGTTCATCCCCTTGTTTCGTAGCTGTCGGCATGTATTCAGGAAATCCAAGAGTTTCGCATAGAAAAGGAGTTAAAAAGGGCGAGCGAGCAATGTCTAAATTATTGTCTTGATGGTATTTTATTAACTGCTCTTTCACATTCGTTAAGCCTGCGCCATACATTTTTTTATAATCAATGTCCTTATCGACGGGAACATATTTCCCCCAGTGTAATTTGCCTAAAAGCTCATCAACCAGGAAACGGACCATAGTATCGCGAAAGTCTTCAAAACCAGTTGCATTAGGGCTTGAAACTATATCAAAACCACAAACATATTTTTTATCATTGTCATGACAACCCGCGGCAATCGATTTTTCTGCGGCAGCACGATCATTTAATAATAAGCGAGCATACGCGCCAAAGGTTACTGGGGCTTCACCATTTTCTTTCGCCCTTTGCATTTCTTCGGCAGTTTTTTCAAACGCACGTACCATTTCAATACAGTTTTCATCGGTTGCAAACAACACATCAACATCATTTAACCGTTTAGGATATTCAACTTGATAATGGTATTCTTTTGGAGCAGGGCCAACAGAAATAACGGTTTCAAAACCAATAGAAAAGCGAGCGACAATATAGTTCATGTAAGCAGGCACCAGCTCTGGAAAATTAGCTAAAATCTCGGGAATTGGTAAACCATCTTCTAGCGACGCTTCAATTGCTTGTTCAATACCGCGTGCCTCATAAGCTGTATTTTGATCTTCAGTATTTAAGGGCACAGGCTTCGCTTGAATTACTAAGATGTTTTTTACGTCTCTGTTTTCAAGATCATGATTATAGGTAGGAACATAGAACACACTAAACAGCGGAAAATCTTTATTTGGAAGTTTTCCTGTTCGCACATTTTCCAGAAACTCGGGCAAACTCATCGGTATGCGATGCGTTTCATATTTAGAGGCAAGTTCACAATCAAGTTCCATCTCAACTACAGGCCCTAAAAGACCTAAGTGAGCAGGATTAAATGCGGCAAAACGTTCTGGATTGGTTGTGCTATCTATTTTTTGTTTTGTGCCATTCGCGGCAATAACGGTAAACGATTCCACATTATCAGCATAGGCTTTTCCATCCAGATTCGAGCCGTGACAGCCTGCAGCTGTTAGACCAAATGGCGTTGTTCTGTCGATAAGACTGGGGCGATTTTTGGTTGCTAGGCCATTTTCATAAAGATAATCATCTAACTCTTTAACTTGGCAACCCGGTTTTATTTTAATGGTGGTTTTGGTGTTGATTTTAAAAACTTCTTCAACAGAGGGAATGCCAAAAGCGGTGATTGTTTTAGTGAAGTCCTTATAAAAATCCATGAGATTAAAATTCTCAGGCAGGGGCCCTTCAGGAACAGTTATAACGCCATCATGTAGTTCGGCTATTTTTTTGCCACAGTAATGATTAATCGAGGCAGTCGCTATCCTAAGAAACTTTGCTTCATCTTTAATTGCAGGGTGAGGTTTAAAATCAAAACTAATTTTTTTATGGATTATTTGTGCGGTCTCTTTGCTGAGAGGACCTGTATTAATATGTAAAATAATATCGCTTTCGACCAGAGGGGTAAGAGAGAAGGAATGGCTGTATTTTTTTTCAGGATCACCACCTGCAGCTACTCGTAGTGTTATCCGGTCATTCGGATCTTCTACTTTTTGGTTAAATTCATTGGTTTTTGCAAGGATGGTTTGAATCGCCTCATCGTCATGTGTATTTAAAATTAAAACGTCGGGAAGATTGACGGTATCTGCAAAATTTTGGAAGTTTGCATTGGCTGAAACTTCTACATTGAATTTGCTCTCGTCAATGAAATCTAGCAGCTGTTCCTGTTGTTTATCAGTAAATGGCATAATAAATTCCTTTTAAATTGAAAGAATTAATTATACCCATTGTTTTTTAAATGTGCAGTAGAATTAAAAAAGAAATTTAATGCCTGGTTATTTGCAACCAGGCTTTTTTATTCCACTACAACCGGTGGAAACTTATCCGCATAATTAATGGGCTTTTTGCCAAGATCGATCGCGGCACGCATGGCTGTTTTTATAAATGCATCCGTTAAATTGCTACGTGCTTGAGTTGCTGTTGGACGTCCCTCATCGCAATGCTGACGTATGGAGCCATTCAAAGGAAGTTGCCCTAACAAGCTGCATTGATGAGTTGCACACAAGGCCTCAGCACCGCCAGCACCAAAAATGGCTTCTTGATGACCGCATTCGCTGCAAATATGAGTGGACATATTTTCAATCACGCCAAGTACATCGATTCCAGTTTTAGAAAACATGTTTATCGCTTTTTGTGCATCTAAGGTCGCAACGTTTTGTGGCGTGGTAACTACAATCGCTGCAGTAAGCGGGATTTTTTGCACCAAGGTAAGCTGGATATCACCAGTTCCTGGTGGCAAATCAATAAACAAATAATCTAACTCATCCCAAAGGGTAATGTCTAACATCTGAATTAATGATTTAGCAAGCATAGGGCCGCGCCAAATTAATGCTTGTTCATCGTTGGTTAAATAACCAATAGACATCGCCTGGACTCCATGGGCTTCAACTGGCAAATAGAAATCACCTTTAAGTTGTACGGGCTCTGTTTTTCCCAGCATAAGCGGCATACTCGGGCCATAAATATCTGCATCAAGAATACCTACACGTGCACCAGTACGGGCTAAAGCAGTGGCTAAATTAACGGTTACGGTTGATTTACCGACACCACCTTTTCCTGAGGCGACCGCAATCGTGTTTTTAACACCCCGCAATCCTTTACCGACTAATTGAGTGCGATGCGGCTTAATCAATTGCTCAATAGTGATTGTAATCTCTTGATTGGGGAATTGGGCCTGTAATGCGGAAAGTAAGAGGGGTTTATAATTTGCTTCAAGCAAGAGGGCTGGGAAACCTGCCAGTAAATTGATAATCAATTTATCTGCTGCAGTCTCGACTTTGCACTGTAAATTCATCTCTTTGCCAGTACGATCTAAAAAGGGATCTTTTAGTGTATTTAATAAACTTAGTACCGTGCTTTCAACAGTCATTACGAACCTTTATTGCAAAAGGCGAATAATAGCTCAGGGTCTTGTTCATAACAAGAGCAATAATCAAGGTTTCCTGTCAGAATAGCCTTGATTACGCTGTGTGCATTAAGACTACAGGCTATGAGCGGGCTCGTATTGCCATTTGACCCAGTGGTTTGTGGGTAGGTAATAAATCCCACAGTAAATGGGTAGATGTGTGCGCTCGGATAGATAAGAGCCATATTCATTTAATTGGACTTGATGTTTTACTAAGGTACTTTTATCTTCCTTGCCTGTTTTAAAGTCGATAATCCATCGTTTGCCATCTTCTTCAAACGTTCGGTCAATGATGCGCGTAATGGGGCGATTTTGTGCAGCTACTAGCAATTCATATTCGTTTTGTTCTTTATCATGGGGGGCGATAATCCAGGAACCCACTCGATCCTGAACAAGGCGAGTTATTTGTTCTTGAAGCACCTGCAACGCTTGGTTTTGCATGCGTTCGTCAAACCCCAGTTTTTTGAATTCATAGTGCGCTAAAATCCAGGGCACATTATCTAATGATTCAGGATGATTATCACAAATCCATTGTAAAAGCTGATGGGTAACAATCCCGGTTAAACGGGGGATGTTCGATACTAAAGTGGAGGGCGCATTTCGCGAAAAAGGCTCCTCGGTCTCTGGCTGTTGATTTTGGTAATGATGCAAAGGGAGTTGCACTAATTTTGGTAAGGGGCGTTCTAGTTCTTCCATATTGCCAGCGGATTCATCCTCAGCAAAATTTTGATTTTTTAATAAACTACGAAACGAGCTTTTTGATGATTTTTCGCTATGGTCCATCAGGTATAAACGTGATTTGGCGCGCGTTACGGCAACATAAAGCAGGCGTTGTGTTTCATAGCCTCCTTTGACTTCATCTAATTGCCCCAGATAATCATAGACTGGGCAATGATTATGATGTGCTGCTTGTATGGGGGACATAAGTAATAAATTACCTTGGTCTTGGGTGGGTAAATTAAGCCAGCGTAACATCGGTGAATCACCTCGGTTTGCTTGGGAGCCTAAACCAGGTAAAAAAACGGTATCGAACTCTAAGCCTTTCGATTTATGAATAGTCATCACTTGCAATGGAGATGGTGTTGCTTGTTGGGAATAAAGCGTATTAAATTCGTGTATGAATTCTTTCATATTTGACAAGCGCCCATCGAGCTCGTAACGATCGAGAAGGGTCCAGAGTTGCTCTAAGTCATTCAGTTGTGCTTGATTCAGTATCTTATCAACATGCAAGGCATTGAGGGTATTAATCACCCAAGTTGATAGCTTGCTCTCGTAGCGATGAGATAATGCCTGTTGCATAACGCGAATAAAAAATTGTGCTCTAATTAACCCATCCTCACTTAATCCAGAAATTTTATTTAACTGCAATAAAGCAGCATAAATGGATTTCTTTTTATTAAATTGAGCAATGGTATGTATGTCTGCTAAGGACATACCACAATAAGGACTACGAAGCATGGACAACCAAGTAAGTCGATTAGCCGGTGATAATAAAGCTTGAGCCAGTGACCACACATCACGTAAGTGGGGCAGGTTTGCCAATAGGGTAATGTTTGTACCTTGGTAGGGAATTTGGTATTGCCGCAGTAAGCGAATAATTTCGGCAAGTTGGCTACGTGAGCGCACTAAAATAGCGATGCTTTGCTCTGGATTTGTTTGCAGCTCCGTTTGAATAAGCTGCATCATTTTTTCTGCTTCTTGTTCACGACTTTGAAATTGCCAGGCATAAACGGCACTGTGTTCATCATTCTGAATCACGTTAACGCTGGGATGAAAGGATACGGCACCTGATTCAATATCCACTTGTTGTGGAAATATTTGTGTGAACTGTTGATTGACCCAGCTAACAATGGTTTCTGTTGAACGAAAATTACAACTAAGTTCTAAGGGGGTAAGTTGTACAGAACCAATTCCTTGTTCTTTCGCACGGAAAAATAAGCCTACCTCCGCCTGTCTGAAGCGATAAATCGATTGCATGGGATCGCCAACCAGAAATAGTGTTCTACCATCTCCAGGCTGCCAGCCATGGACTAATTTATTGAGTAATTCAAATTGCGTGATGGAGGTATCTTGAAATTCGTCAACCAATAAATGGTGGATGGAGTTATCCAAATATAAGGCTAAGTCAGTAGGATTATCGGATTCACCCAGAGCGATTAGCGCCTGTTGTGAAATCGCCGTAAAATCGACCTCATTATGCTCGCTAAAGAGCAGATACAAATGGCCAACAAGCAGTGGCAGTAATAAAAATAGGGCTTGTAATACTTCCCATTGTTCTAGATCGTACTCAGGTTTAGGCAAATTACTGACTTGGATTAAGGCTTCAAGAAAGTCTGGATAGTCGCTCAATTGAGTTAATAGTTCTTTGCTGGCATTCTTAAGTTGTTTATATTCAGCAGCAGGGCAGGAGCTACTTAACAGGCCAACATGATGGTCAAAACTTTTACGTAAACTTAAATCGCCTGTTAATAAGGCTTTGCTTAAGGCCGTTGCAATTTCCTGATTTGTCTGTTGAAAATCGTGCCAGTCTTGCAGCTCATAGCGAGGAGAATCTGGATTATTTTCAATACACGCAAGTTCACGTACACGTTGCACCAACTCATCGGCTAATGGAAAGGGAAGGCTTTCTTTAAAGCGGGCTAATTCATGTTCTTCGATTAAACCTAATGCGTGTTCAAAAATAGCCTTATCCTGGGTCCTTGCTTGAAAAATGGGATAGAGCCATTGATCTCGTTGGGCTAGTAGCTCTTTAAATAAATCTAACAAACGTTCTTGGCGATTATCCACATGTAATAAGAGGGTTTTAATCGCATGCTGGTATTCCAGATTAGTTAAAGCAAATTGAATACAGGCTCTACCTGCATTTAAATAATGGCTTTCTGCTTTATCAGTAATTTGCGAATAGGCAATTTGTTTCTCCAGTAATGGAATTGCCTGATTAATGCTTTGGCATAAGGAGTCAATGGTGACAATTCTTAAGCGGCTGGGCTGATTGAGTAAATCCCATTGATATTGGCTATTGCGCTGCAGTGCACTTTGAGCAAACTCAAGCGTCATTTGCTGATGAGCGCTCTTCGCTTCGATATTTTGCGCAGCTTGCTGTAAGGCCAAGAGAATACGCTCACGCATTTCACTCGCAGCTTTACGGGTAAAGGTGAGTGCGATGATTTGTTCGGGCGCTGTGACCGTACTTAACAAACGCAGATAGCGTTGCGTTAAGATTTCTGTTTTTCCAGAGCCGGCAGGAGCTTGTACGATGAATGATTGAGTTGGATTAGTCGCTTGACTTCTTTGATGGCTATCAACAAGCATGATTAGTGTAAAACTCCTAACAGTCAATTTGAACGCAAAGTAGCCTGGATTGCGCCGCGCTCGATCCAGGCTACTTTTCTTCTTTTCGCAGTAATATTACGCCAGGACAATTTCCTGAGCCGGTGGGCGTAAATTATAATGTGAACTCATACAACGTCCGTAGGCGCCTGTATTCGCAATTAATAAGATATCGCCTTCTTGGGTTACTGGTAATAATCGGTCATAACCTAGGGTATCTCCTGATTCGCAAATAGGGCCAACGATGTGAGAAAAACCAGCTTTTTCTTCATACAAACGGCTTAAGTTGACGATTTCATGATAAGCACCATACAAGGAGGGTCTAATCAACGAATTCATCCCGGTTTCAATACCCACAAATCGCACTTTTCCTTTTTCTTTGCACTGGGTTACTTTGGCTAAAATAACACCACTTTCTGCTACAAAAAAACGTCCAGGTTCTAGCCATAGTTGCAGATGCGGATAGCGTGATTTCACGGCCATGAGTAGCGCATCCAGATTGGCGAAATCTAATGGTTGTTGCCCAGGTTTTTCAACAATACCTAAGCCACCACCTAGATTAATCGATTTAACCTCAGGGAATTGATGAGTTAATGAGGCTAACATGGATGCAGTTTGTTGCCATAATTCTGGAGTAAGAATGCCGCTACCTGAATGTGCATGCAAACCAATTACATGAATATTATGCTTTTTGGTTAGTGTCACCACATGAGCTATATCATTTTGAGTAATACCAAACTTGGATTCATTACCTGCGGTAGATACATGTTTATGGTGACCTGCTCCAGTGCCTGGGTCAATACGAATAATTACGTCTTTGTTTTTAAATAATGGTGCCCAATTTTCTAATGGATAGAGGCTGTCAATCGTGATATAGCAACCGACCTGCAGTGCATATTCATATTCAGACTTAGGTGCAAAGTTTGGCGTAAATAAAATACGTTTGCGATCAATTCCTGGGAATAATTCTAAGACCCTATCCAACTCTTGGATTGAGACGCACTCAAAACCAACGCCTTCTTTTTCGAGTGTTTGTAAAATCGAAGGGTAGGGGTTTGCTTTAATTGCGTAGAACAGGGTGTCTATAGAGTTTAACTCTAATAATTGTTTCGCTCGTTCTGCTTGCGTTGGGCTATGATAGACATAGCAAGGAGAATGCTGTATCGCGGTAGTCAGTAACCGATCGCGCTCTTTTTCCCACCAGGGTATGAATCGCGCTGAAGGTGCTCCAAATTCTTCATGCCAGCTTTTAGAGTAATAGAAAATTTGAGGATTATTTTCTATTAATAAGTGATGTAGCTTTTGACATAATAAATTGGCTTGAGACTCATCAACCACAAACGTTAAGTTTAAGTCATTAGAGGCTAATGACATTAAGTACACTTGTTTGGAATCAAAAACCTCTAAAGCAGGGCCAAGTTGTGGCAATACCGTTCTAATATGGTGCCCTACTAAACTAACGGCACTGCAAGGCTCAATCAATTTTGCGCGACCAAATTGGTTTAGTTCATCTAATAGTGCATTGATTGCCGCTCGGTCATGTATTTTCGTATTAATATCCAGCGATAAAGTCACGTTGAATTCGGATGAAGACAATAAGTCTACAGAAAAACCGTGGTGCTTAAATGCGGAAAATACATCTGATAAGAAGCCTACTTGTTGCCACATATGTAGGGTATCTATTGAAATAAGTAGAATGCTGTTTTTAATTTGAATTGATTTAATAAAGGGGGCTGACTCATCAATATCTTTAGTGATCAAAGTTCCTGAATGCTCGGGCAATTGAGTGTATTTCACCGACATTGGGATATTGGCTCGACGTACAGGCGGTATGCAGTTGGGGTGTAATACTTTAGCTCCCATCGACGCAATTTCTTGAGCTTCATCATAATTCAATTTTTTTAATAGGCGTGCATGCGGTAATTGATGAGGATTGGCAGTATAAATACCAGGAACATCAGTCCAGATTTCACAGGCTGCGGCTTGTAATTTTCCGGCAAGCAATGCTGCGGAAGTATCTGAACCACCACGACCTAATAATACGGTTTCACCTTGAGGATTTGCAGCAAAGAAACCTTGAGTGATAATTGCCTCAGCGCCACTGGAAATGAATTTCTCCACTAACTTCGGATCATGTTCGCTTTCACAACGAGCTGAAAGGTAGTTCGCTGATAGGCCCTCAGGGAAGGGGGTGCTGGTTAATAATTCACGAGCATCATACCATTTGCAATAAATTCCCTGGCGCTCTAAAAATTGATGTCCCAAACGGGTCATCATTAATTCGCCCATACTCAATATTTGCGCATGCGTTTTTGCCGGGGCTTGCTTAAGCAAGGCAATCCCTGTCAGCCATTGCTCTAATTGATGTAAGTCATCGATGATGACTTCAGGGTTAACTTCTAAGGCTTCAGCCAGGTTAAGATGGCTATTACGAATATCTAGTAAAATACTTTGATGCTCATTAATAAGTGCTGCATCAATTGCCTTTTCAAGTTTATTTGAAATTTGAGTTAACGCAGAACAAACGATGACTGGCTGTACTCCAGTACTTAGGTGTTTTTTAGTAATTGAAGCAATATTATTCCATGTACTACGCGTTGAAACACTAGTCCCACCAAATTTTGTTACGATCTGCTGCATGATCTATTTCCGCACGAAATTAGTACACCTTAGCATGGACTGAAGTAGGGATACAAGATTCTTGAGACAAATTATCACCATGCTTCAGAGAAGGGTATATTTTGAGCAAAAAACACGCTGAAAATTATTCTGAGGATCAACTAAAATTGCTATTCGTTGATTAAATTCGCCAGTCAATTGTCCATTAATTATGTACCGTGAATCCAATTAATTCACTATGGACTAAGATTTCTTACTTATTGAATGCAAAAAGAAAAAAATGTTTTTAAAGATTTGAAAACAGGGTACACTCTTTTATCGAACGGATTTTATTCAACTATGTGATGTACTGATTATTAAAGGAGTGTATAGGAGTGATGAATATGCATAAGCCCTTAAGAACGCTGGTTAGCGCAGCTGTTCTTGGTGTTTTAACTACTGGTGCAGTTCATGCATCTGGTTTTGCTTTATATGGAGAAAGCGCTGGTTACGCAACTGGTAACTACGCTGCTGGTGCTGCAGCAGAAGCAGCTGATGCGTCAACTGGTTGGTACAACCCTGCTGGTTTGGCTCTTCTCCATCAAAAAGAAGCGGTCTTTGGTGGAGTAGGTATATTCCCTACTATCCAAATGAATGGTACGAGCACTTATTCTACAACAGGATTACAGCCTTATCCTCAGAGTTTCCACGGTTTATCCGGGGATTATAATGGTTTTGTTCCATCTTCTCATTTTGCTTTACCAGTTGGTGAGCGTACTACACTTGGCTTAAGTGTTACGGCCCCATTCGGTTTATCTACTGATTGGAAACCTTCTTCTCCAGTTCGTTATTCTGCTACCTATACTGAACTGTTGACTGCGAATATTTCTCCTGAAATTGGTACTCAAGTATCTGAGCACTTTGCCGTTGGTGCGGGTATGGATTTCCAATGGTCACGCGTTAAATTTAACCAAATGATTGGTGCGCCAACTTTATTCCAGGCTCTTGATGCGGATCCAATGATTGTTGACTCATCTAGTAAGAATAAAGGTGCTTCATGGGGCTTAGGTTTCCATGTTGGGGTTCTGGGAATGTTTAACGACAACCATACTCGTATTGGGGTGAATTACCAATCTAGAGTACGACATGTGTTCTACGGCCATAGCTACTTCAAAGGTCCTTTGGCGAATGATTTTGATCTGGTTGCACCAGAACTGCCTGCTGATGGAGTTTGGAAAAACTACGATCTATTCAGTAATTCAATTGTATTCCCAGATGTGGTAACAATCAGTGGTTACCAAGATGTTAATGACAGACTCGCTTTATTAGGTTCTGTTGTTTACACTGCATGGAGTACATTCAAAAACATTCAATTGAATAATGTTCCTGTTCCTAACATTAGTTCTACACCTCCATTTGCTGTGAGCCAGGCAAACATTATTAACTCTGTGCCAGAAAACTTTTCTGATGCTTGGCGTGTAGCAATCGGCGCAAACTATCATGTTAACGACCGAATAATGCTTCGTCTTGGTGGTGGTTACGATCAGAGCCCAACTAACAACAGAGATAGAAACATTCGTTTACCAGACGTTGATCGCTGGGCTATTGCTGTAGGTGCTCATTATCAAATGAAGCCAACACTTGGATTTGATCTTGGATACACTCACCTATTCTCTGGTAGCAATCCAAGCATTCACTCTGATCAACAATTGTCTTCAACATCTTCTTACCGTGTTGATTCTGACTCTGGTAAATTCGCTGCGGATCTAGTGGGTGGACAAGTTGTTTGGGTTCTTGATAAAGTAGAAACTGCACCGATGAAATAATTTTTGAATTTTTTCAAAGGTTGAAGAAGCCACGCTTGCGTGGCTTTTTTATTTTTACGGATTGATCAACATAAACGGAGTAGCCTGGTTGCTGGCAACCAGGGTCCAATAAATAGAAATGACGGGCACATTCAAATCAATGGGGCGCTATTGCGTGAAAATAATTAAACTGGCAATGAAAGAGGATTGAAAATATTTAAGAGGTTTGAATAAGGTAAAATCAAGGAAGGTATAACGTGCCAAGATTATTCTCGACACGTCAAAGTATACTTAGTTTTTGCTGATGCTGGCTTCACCAGGACCAGTAACGGTTAATGTATAACCATTTCCTACGATTTGTTTGGGATTAATTTCGCCAGTACTAAGCTCCATCTCTACCGTACCAACTACGATTGGGTTTGCAGTATTAGTAGCCATTTTAATTACAGCAGGGCATTTGCCATTAGTAGTGTGACCATGGCATGCTAACTTCACCAAATTCCAATAAACTTTGCGGGTTGAATGAGGAGCTGTTGGGTAAATTGATGGGGCACCAGCCACAAATGCATTTGATTCTTCATTTGTATTATTGTGAGTTATTAAATAAGCCGGAGCAGCAAAAGAAGTGATCGCGCTTAAACTCAACGCTACTGCTGAAAGACTTTTAGCAATTAAATTCATTATTTCTCCATTGTAATTATATGCAATTGGCTCGCGGCCAATTTAATTGTAATTTCATTACTCTATACAACGCGAGCCGATTATATCGTAAAAAAGGTGAGTATTATATATAATTCACGAGTTGTTGTCTAAAAAAAGGGCAGCCTCTTTGGCGAAATAAGTAATAATAAAATCAGCTCCAGAACGTTTAATCGCAATTAAGCTTTCAATCATTGCGTGTTCTTCATTAATGAGTTGATGTTGGGCTGCAATTTTGATCATGGAATATTCACCGCTGACTTGATAGGCACAAAGAGGAACTTCGGGGAAGTGTTGTTTCATTTTTGCAATCACATCAAGGTAGTATCCGGCTGGTTTAACCATGATCATATCCGCGCCTTCATGAAGGTCCAGCGCTGTTTCTCGAATCGCTTCATTACTATTCGCTGGGTCCATCTGATAGGATTTTCTATCGCCAAATTTAGGTGCCCCTTGGGCTGCTTCTCTGAATGGGCCATAGAGGCAAGAACAGTATTTTGCGCTGTAACTTAAAATCGGGATGTTTTGATATCCTGCAGAGTCCAGAGCTTCGCGAATGGCACTAACCATACCATCCGTCATACCACTAGGAGCAACCCAATCAGCACCTGCTTTGGCATGGCTAATTGCTTGCTTAGCAAGAAGTTCTAAGGTCTTATCATTATCAATACGCCCCTCAGAAACCACTCCACAATGGCCATGATCGGTGTATTCACAAAAACATAAATCAGAAATAATTAAAATGTCTTTATTCACAGCACGTATTTTTCTTATTGCTTGCTGGATAATGCCTTCATCGTTAAATGATTCACTCCCACACGCATCTTTGTGTTTGGGAATACCAAAAAGCAGCACCGCTTGAATACCTAATGCACTTAAGGTTTCAATTTCGTTGGGAAGACAATCAAGACTTAACTGATATTGCCCTGGCATCGCGCTGATTTCTTTAGGAGCAGTTAATTCTTCACTTATAAATAAGGGCATAATCAATTGTTGAAGATGTAGCCGTGTTTCTCTAACTAAGGCGCGTGTTGCTGGATTGCTTCTTAAACGTGTTAAGCGTAGAGGGATGTTGTAATCGGTCATAAGTATTGTCTCTTTAAGGGGTTGTACGCGATCATTTGGTATTCTTGTGCTTTTTCTTGTGCGAAGTATATAAAAAATCAATAGCACTACTCGTATCACTGGTACTGACTTGGATACTAAAAAACTTATTCAGCATGTATTTTAATGTTAACATGTTGGTATCAGTTTGTGACAAGCCGATGTTATAGCTCAAATAAAGCCGTTTGGAAAGGGATTTCCCCACAACAAAAGCTGTTGAATCACTTACTGTATTCGTTAATTGATTGTAATTCGTATTGGTTTGCACGTTAAAATCTAAGCCTGAACTTTGCTTCAATTGTTCTAACAGTTGGGTACTGTTCGTGCCGCCAATATTCATCGAGGAAATGGCAGTTAAAAGCAATTGTGCGCCGGCTTTATTTGCTTGACTGGCTGGTCGCCCAAGTACCAGCATAGAAAGAATATCTGCCTGAGAAAAAATCGCCGGTTCAGAGTAAAGCTGGATCTGCGGCTTCATTAATCTACCTGTTACCTCCACACCCAGCGTAATCGAGTCGCCAAAACTAGCATTTTGCAGGTTGGAACTATTAAAATCAAAAAGTTGAGATGCATTAGTGTAGGTGGAAGTATTATTAATTTTTTTCGCAGCACGAAGGCTTATACCTGGATTATCAATGGGGCCACCGGTAAAAATTAATTGGCCTTGTTTAATAGTTAAGTCTTGCCCATATGCTTTATAGGTACCATCGCGAACAGATAATTCACCATATGCATTGATTGCGCCTTGAGGTTGTTGCTTTAAAGTTAAGGCTCCATCCAGATGCCCTTTTAAACCTTTAACATTTAATCCAACATTTTTCCCAAGCTTAACTGAAATATCCATACTGCTATTAGCAATGGGGGAGGGAGATTCTGGTTTTTGTTGCTTATAAACCACCTCATCGGGTAAAGAAACACTATTACTAAATGTTTGAAGATTTATTTGCGCATTGGGAATGAGTACGGACCCCGAAATTGCACGCGCAGTAGGGGTGGCATGGAGTTTTAGCTGGGGGGAAATTGTGATGTCGTATTCGTTGGTTTTCATCAAAGGAAAATCAGTCCCCTCAAGATTTATATCAGCAACATAAGCTGTATCAAGGGTGCCCTTGCCTTTAAGTAGCAATCTATGTCCCGCAGAGACGATAGAGCCATTAGCATCCCAAGCTTTTTTCTTACTGCGAACGTCAAGCTCAACCGAATCTAAATTCAACTTTAGCTTGGGAATAAATAGGCTGGTCTTAGTCAATAGTAATTGACTATCTATTTGCGGTTTCCCAATACTCCCTGTTGCTTTAAGTGAGGCGACTAATTGTCCTTTTAGCTTTTCTATTTCGGGACTGATATTTTGTAAAAAGTCCAAGCTGTTAATTTCTAGACGAAGTTCACTATTAAGCTTTTGTTTCTCTGTGAAACCCTCTTCAAGCGAGAACTTAGGTAATTGAAATGCTAGTTTTAAATTTTTATTCGGATCAATCATAAAGCTGCCTGAACCAGACAGTTTTTGTGGAGAAAGAGCTACATTGAGCTTCCCTCCTTTAAACTCCAATACGGGAATAGTTGTATTATCTGGGACTTGGTAGGTACCAGGAGAGAGAGTAAATACTAAATTTCCTTTATTCTTTGCGGTGATTGTCCCATCTAATGATAATTTAGCATGCAAGCCAGTACGTTTTGCAGACGTACCCGATGTGGGGGACAGATTGGCACTAAAAGTCCACTGCCATGGCACAGCCCCTAATAGCCTGGCATTCATTTGCCAATGTTCTTCAGCAGAACGATTTATTTGGGTATTTAACTCCATGCTTAAGTCAGGGAGGGTTGCCGTTACGGTGAGCTTGCCATAAGGGCTACTGAATTTCTGCTCTGGGTTTAGCGCCCCTTTTAAGGTATCCCATTGAACTGCTAACTGATGATTTTTTAATGAGGGGCCGGGATGCCATTGTACCTGGAGGCGATTTATTTTTATGATAGTGCCTCGATGCTGATACTCAATTGATTCTAAGGTAAAGTCACTGAGCAAGCTCCCTGTAACCTGTTGAATTTTTAGGGTTCCAGGAATATAAGCACGACTCAAATCAATTAATGTTTCTAACCCAGGTGTTGTAGAAATTAAAGAAACCACGCTTCCTGCAAGTAAAATAAAAAACAGCATCAAGCAGTATAATGTTTTTACCAGGAAGCGAATCATAAATCGGGCCCCATACTAATAACTAACCGTGGACTGTGACTGGTGCGTTGCCAATGATTATTAATTTCTTGTGCCAATCCAACTTTGATTGGACCGATTGGAGATACCCACATTAATCCACCCCCCACATCCTGTTGGAATGCGGCCGGACTTGGATTATATACATCGCCGAGATCATAGAAGGCGATTAGGTACCAATTTTTTTTCGTTTCTTTTTGAATCTCAAAGCCTGCATAAGTTACTATCCTTCCAGGACCAATAGAGTTAAAGCTATACGCCTTTAAATTATCCATACCCCCTAACAATAGGGCGAGGGAGAGGGGTTGCTGCGTAATATTATCAATGGCAGTAAAACCTTGTATTGCATGCCCATACAAACGCAAACGCCAGGGTTCGATTCTTAATGCGGCTTTAGCATCTACCGAAAATTGGGCAAAATTAATGGTTGATAAGGTTGCAGTACTTGCAGCTAAGCCATTAATAGTAATGTTATAACCTGAGGGCGAGAACAAGATATTCTGCGTTTTAATAAAGGATAGAGTGGCTTTGGGATAGAGCAAAAATTGCTTTGTATTTTTTTGCGCGTTGTAATGAAATCCTTCATAAAGGCCATTTACTGAAAGTATTCGCTTATAGCGTGTTAGATGGTGTTGTTGTGCTAAAGACAGTAACCAGGCATTACTATAACCCGCACTGTAATTTAAATTAGAGTAATTTCCAGTAATGCTGTATTGATCGGTCACCGGATTGAGTCCAGGAATAACGTATTGACCTTGCAACGCACTTTGTACAAAAGACCCTTGCGCCAGGGCATTAAATTTATGTCCATTGCGGTTAACGGGAATGACATGCAGGGCCGCACGACCACGAACCCCAGTGTCTGTTCCATAACCAGCACCCAGGGTGTACGAATATTTTGGTACGGGTTCAACATGAACCAACACAGGGACAGTCGTATTCTCGGTAATTTGTGGTTTTACGACCACGGAACTAAAGTACCCACTATTCGATAAATCATTATTAAGTTGCAGAATTTTATCACCTGAATAGGCTTGTCCCGGACGAAAGGGAACAAATCGATGCAGTAATTTAGGATTAATGTACGTGGGATCAAATTGAGCTTGGCCAAAATAATATAAGGGTCCTGTATCAAAGATAAGGGTAATTTCGGCGGTGTAGCGCTCTTGATCAATTAGAATTTCATTCGTTTTAAAATTAGCATGCATATAGCCTTGGCTTTCTGCTGCGTTAATAAGATTTTGTTTGGTTTGGTTGTAGTCTTCCGTAAGCAAGGGAGTCGCCAATCTTAATGGCGTATTTTTTAAGGCATTTTGCACCACCGGGTTATTTGCTCCCTCGCCAATGACTTCAACTGTTAATCGAGAAATCACAATTTGTGGACCAGCATGTACGAATACGACAAGGTTTTTTGCGTTGAGTTGGTCTATAGATACTTGCGCTTTAAAATAGCCAAAAGGTTGTACTGCCTTGAGGATTTGTTCACGCAATTCATCTTGAGAAAAAGCAGTCAATGGCTTTAACTGCTGAAGTTCTTGCAAGTGTTTCTCGACATTTGTTTGTACTTTGCCGCTGATGCCCGTGATTGTAATCGACAGGGCATCATTGCTTTTAGCAAAAGGAGAGGTGCATACAATGAGAAGTATCAGGCAGAGTACAACCAGGCTACCTCGCATCCACCGTCTCCATTTGTTTTAACCGATAAATCAAATCAAGGGCTTCTCTAGCGGTTAATTGATCTGGATCAATACGCTCTAATTCACGCAGTATTGGTGATTGCGCTGCGACTACAGGTTGAAATTGCTCCATGGCCGGTGCGCTATTTTGCATATGACTTAAGTGAGAGTGGGCTATTTTAAGTACTGCTGCAGGGATACCCGCCAACTCAGCAACCTCCAGACCATAACTGCGATTGGCTGAGCCTGGTTCTACACGATACAAAAATATAATTCGTCCAGTATCTAATGATGCTTGTAGATGCACATTGCGGATACACGAAAATTGCTCGGGTAAATTAGTTAACTCGAAATAATGAGTAGAAAATAAAGTGTAGGCTTTAATGGATGTGGCAAGATACACGCAGCTGGCATAGGCTAATGCCATACCATCATAGGTACTGGTTCCGCGCCCAATTTCATCAATTAGGACCAAGCTTTCTTCGGTTGCTTGTCTTAAAATTTGCGCTGTTTCTGTCATTTCAACCATAAAGGTGGAGCGACCAGAGGCTAAGTCATCACTCGCGCCGATCCGGGTAAAAATGCGGTCAATCGGTCCTAAGGTCACTGTTTTTGCAGGTACAAAGCTACCAATATGAGCTAAAAGCACAATTAATGCGGTTTGTCGCATATAGGTGGATTTTCCACCCATGTTAGGTCCGGTGATCAATAAAATATTTTGTGAGGGATTTAGCTGTAAATCATTTGCGATAAATCGTTCTTGCAGTAAATTTTCAATTACCGGATGGCGGCCTTCCTCAATAGATATTTGCGAGTGGGCAACTAGTTTTGGACAACACCAATTTAAGCTCTGAGCGCGTTCAGCCAAAGTAACCAAGACATCTAATTGCGCTAATGCTCGAGCAAGTTGAGTGAGTTCGTTAATACTGTGTTGGATTTCTTCCAACAGCTTATCGTATAACCATTTTTCCCGCGCCAAGGCTTTTACTTGAGCGGAAAGAACCTTTTCTTCAAATACTTTGAGCTCCGGGGTGATGTAACGTTCAACATTTTTTAATGTTTGTTTTCTATGATAATGGACTGGGGCTTTTTCTGATTGGGCCTTTGACAGTTCAATATAATATCCTTGTACATTATTAAAGCCAAATTTCAAGCTGGAGAGGCCAGTACTTTGTCGCTCATCTTGCTCCAGTTTATCTAATGTTTCATTGGCATGGGTGCTTAGCATCCTTAATTCATCAAGTTCCTCATCAAAGCCTGGGGCAATGACCCCACCATCACGAATTAATACTGGAGGATTATCAATAATTGCTGCGGCAAGTAACTGCTGTAATTCAGGTAAGGGCTTGGTATGCTCTTTAAGTTCTAGAGCCAGCATGCTTTGAAGGGGCATAAGGGCGGTATTGAGCTCGGGGAGCAGGGTTAAGGTATTGCCTAGGGCTTGCAAATCACGTGGGCGAGCTGATTTAAGCGCAATACGTGACACAATACGTTCTACATCACAAACCTGGCGTAGGAGTTGATGCAATCCTGCATCAGCTTGTCGCTGAATTATTTCGCTAATTGTTTGTTGCCGTGCTTGGATCAAATGATGTTGCTTGAGCGGCCTACTTAACCAGCGTTTTAAAAGACGACCACCCATGGTGCATGCCGTTCTATCCAGTACGGAAATTAGGCTGTTTTCCTGACTGCCTTGCACGTTTTCAAATAACTCTAAATGCTTTTGCGTGGAGGCATCCATTTGTAAATAATCTTGAGCACTTTCCAGGGTGATGGTATTTAGATGAGGCAGAGCCTGCTTCTGAGTTGTTTGCAAATAAGATAATAACGCGCCAGCAGCAATCAATGCCGTAGGGTAGTCGTGTTCGCCGAAGGCAGCCAGATCGGTTACTTTAAATTGTTCGCGTAAACGATGTTGCGCGCTGTCTATATTAAATTCCCAGCCGGGTCTTTGTTTCACCGGGAAGTTCAGGCAGTATTCTTCTAAAGGAGACGCTTCTTGTAAGAGTAACTCAGCAGGTTGTAAACGGGTTAACTCCGCACTGAGCTGGTTGCTTTCTATGAGCTCAAGTAAATGAAATCGACCACTGCTTAAATCAACCCAAGCCAGGCCGATTTTTTGTTTTTGTTGATGCAAGGCGAGTAGTAAATTATCTTTTTTAGCATCCAGCAACGCCTCATCAGTGACAGTACCCGGGGTAATAATTCGGGTTACTTGTCGTTCCACTGGTCCTTTACTTGTGGCGGGATCACCTATTTGTTCGCATATGGCGACGGATTCCCCTTTTTTGATTAGCCTTGCCAAGTAGTTTTCTACTGCATGATAAGGTACACCAGCCATAGGGATTGGTTTCTCAGCAGATTGGCCACGGTGTGTCAGTGTAAGGTCAAGCAATTGAGCGGCACGTTTTGCATCATCGAAAAATAATTCATAAAAATCGCCCATACGATAAAGTAAGAGCATATCGGGGTATTCGGATTTGATGCGCAAATATTGTTGCATCATGGGTGTGTGTGCAGCAGTCATAGTAATTGGCTAACAATAAAATTGCCTAGATTCTAGCAAAAGCACCTCCGGAAGTCAGTATCTCCGGATACTCCCTAGAATGATGAAACTGATTTTTCCTTTGGATTATCAGGTACCTCATGGTTGAATTTAAATTTCTTTGCTAAACTCAAGATGGAATTATAAAAAACTAATAGGGAGAATTAATTATGAATCGTTTGGCTCTAATTGCTGCAACTGGGTTTTTGGCATTAGCATTAACTGCTTGCGGTGAGCATGGTAACAAACAACCACCAGTAGCTACTGATAATACTCAACAGCAACAAGGTGCAGCTCCTGCTCCGCAACAACAACCAGCTGAAGGCCAAGGCCACTAAGATTTTTTAGCTTTAAGCTTTTTACACCTCTCCGATGTGCCGAGGCTTGCCTGTCGGAGAGGCAATTTAATGGCTTTTGGTCAAGGCCTGACCAATATTCTGGTGTTTCATGAATTCCTTAATCCTCGAAATAGCAACCCTGCTACAAAAAAAGAATTGGCAATTAGTCACTGCTGAATCATGCACTGGCGGATTGATTTCTGGATATCTTACCGAAATTCCCGGAAGTTCAATTTGGTTTGAGCGTGGTTTTGTCACTTACAGCAATCAAGCTAAAGAAGAAATGCTTGCAGTTCCTAAACAATTGCTTCTTGAGCATGGAGCCGTTAGTGAGCCTGTCGCGGCAGCGATGGCAACTGGAGCAGTACAGCATAGCGGTGGACAGATCGCGGTATCCGTTACAGGCATTGCTGGCCCTGACGGAGGAAGTGCGGAGAAACCAGTTGGTACCGTATGTTTTGGCTGGTTTGCTCAAGGTATGAGTAGTGCCAAAACCCTGAGAAGGCAATTTTCGGGTACTCGCCATGAGATTCGTTTGGCTGCCTGCCAAGAGGCTTTAACCGGTGTTCGTTCACTCCTAAAAAATATTCCCATCAATCCTGCTTAATTCAGTTTGCTGCTTGTTCTTATCTGTGTGATAATTTTGTCCTTGCATTAACATCTACCTGGAAAAAATTATGGAAGAGAACAAACAAAAAGCTTTATCAGCAGCGCTCTCGCAAATTGAACGCCAATTTGGTAAGGGCTCAGTGATGCGTATGGGAGACAGCAATGTATCTCGTGATATCGAAGCAATTTCAACCGGTTCATTAGGTTTGGATATTGCTTTGGGAATAGGTGGTTTACCTAAAGGCCGTATCGTTGAAATTTATGGCCCTGAATCTTCTGGTAAAACCACTCTTACTCTACAAGTGATTGCTGAGTGTCAAAAAATGGGTGGCACCGCTGCATTCATTGACGCAGAACATGCTTTAGATCCAAGCTATGCACAAAAACTTGGAGTCAATGTCGATGAGTTATTAGTTTCTCAACCAGATACTGGTGAGCAAGCTTTAGAAATTACCGATATGCTCGTGCGCTCTGCTGCCGTTGATGTAATTATCGTTGACTCGGTTGCTGCACTAACCCCTAAAGCAGAAATTGAAGGGGAAATGGGTGATGCTCACGTAGGCTTGCAAGCGCGTCTTATGTCTCAAGCATTACGTAAATTGACTGCTAACATCAAACGCTCGAATACGTTGGTAATTTTCATTAACCAAATTCGTATGAAAATTGGAGTGATGTTTGGTAGCCCCGAGACTACTACAGGTGGTAATGCATTGAAATTCTATGCCTCAGTGCGTTTAGATATTCGCCGTATTGGTTCGATTAAGAAAGGTGAAGAGATCTTAGGTAGCGAGACTCGCGTTAAAGTAGTTAAGAATAAAGTAGCGCCACCATTTAAGATGACTGAATTTGATATCCTATATAATGAAGGGATTTCTCGCGAAAGCGAAATTATTAATTTGGCAGTTCAATTGAACCTTATTGAAAAAGCTGGCGCATGGTACAGCTACAAACAAGAGAAAGTTGGCCAAGGTAAAGAAAATGTTCGCATGTATTTGAAGGACAATCCTCAAATTGCTGCTGAGCTTGAGAAGCAAATTCGCTCTGAATTACTAGAGAAGAAACAACCTATGCTGGCGTCTACAAAAGAAGATGAGTTTGAGGCTGTTGATGACTAAAGCATTTGACTGTGCTGTGCGCCTATTATCTAGGCGCGAGCACGGTGCAATAGAGCTTTATGAGAAAGTAAGGCAGAAGGGATTTTGCTCGAGCGAAGCACAAGAAGCAGTGGATACTTGCCAACAAATGGATTTACAAAATGATCATCGTTTTGTTGAAGTATACAGTCGCTCACGTATTCGTCAGGGCTATGGCCCTTTAAAAATTCGCCAGGAATTAAATAGTAAAGGGATCGATAAAGATATAATTCAGGATGTTTTGCAGCAAGAAGAAGACCATTGGTTGGCTTACGCTTTAGAAGTTTGGCAGAAAAAAAGTAAAGGCCAGGAAGCAATGTCATTTAATGAAATGCAGAAACAACAGCGTTTTTTACTTTATCGTGGATTTAGTATGGATATTATTGCTCAGGTAACAAAGGAGTTGGAACTGTAGCAAGAATTAACTCAATTTGGGGCTTGATGTGTATGGGTTACCTAGGTTTACTCTTTTAATCATCCCCCTCTATTTGGTATCGATTTGAATATGAAAAGTTCTGAAATTAGACAAGCATTCACTGATTTTTTTGCACAACGAGGCCATCAGCCGGTAGAGTCCAGCTCATTGATTCCCGCTAATGATCCTACTTTATTGTTTACCAATGCAGGTATGGTGCAATTTAAGGATTTATTTTTAGGGCTTGAAACTCGTTCTTACCAACGAGCGGTCACTGCACAACGTTGCGTTCGTGCTGGGGGCAAACATAATGATTTAGAAAACGTGGGTTATACCGCACGCCATCATACCTTTTTTGAAATGTTGGGCAATTTCAGCTTTGGCGATTATTTTAAACGTGAAGCCATTAAGTTTGCTTGGGAATTTTTGACCGAAGTTTTGCGTTTGCCTGAAGAGCGTCTATGGATCACTGTATATAAAGACGACCAAGAAGCAGAGGACATTTGGCTTAAAGAAATGCATGTTTCTGCAGAACGTTTTTCACGCTGTGGGGAAAAAGATAATTTCTGGTCTATGGGGGATACGGGTCCTTGTGGTCCATGTACGGAAATTTTCTATGATCATGGCGCTGACATTGCTGGAGGCCCTCCAGGAAGCCCTGATGAAGACGGCGATCGCTACATCGAAATTTGGAACTTGGTATTCATGCAATTTAACCGCGATAAAGACGGTAATTTGCACCCACTACCAAAACCTTCTGTTGATACGGGTATGGGACTAGAGCGTCTTGCTGCGGTGGTACAAGGCGTGCACAGTAACTATGAAATTGACTCATTCCAATACCTAATTAAATCCATTGCTAAGCTGGGCACTATTTCAGATCTTAATCATACTTCCTTAAAGGTTATTGCCGATCATATCCGTTCCTGTGCGTTTTTAATTGCTGATGGAATTATCCCAGGTAATGAAGGGCGTGGTTATGTATTAAGAAGAATTATTCGCCGCGCGGTACGTCACGGAAATAAACTTGGTTTACCAACCCCATTCTTCTCTAAACTAGTTCAGCCTTTAATTGATGTTATGGGGGATGCTTATCCCGAGTTAGTCAGCGCCAAAGCGCATGTAGAAAAAATCTTAGCTCAAGAAGAAAATCAGTTTGCGCGTACTTTGGATCAAGGATTGCGTTTATTACAAGAGCAAATGCATTCTCTCGGTGGTCAAGAAATTACCGGTCAAATTGCATTCAAACTTTATGACACCTATGGTTTCCCCGTTGATTTAACTGCAGACATTGCAAGAGAGCAGGGCCTGTATGTTGATATGGACGGTTTTAACCAGTTAATGCAACAACAAAGGGAACAGTCTCAAGCCGCCAGTCAGTTTACAACAGATTATCATGCGGCATCCCAACTCGATCACCAATCAGATTTCCATGGTTATGAAAAAGACAGAATGGAAGGGCAAGTCATTGCGTTATTGCAAGGTGGGGTAGAGGTCCAGTCCTTAAGTACGGGCATGAAAGGTGCTGTTGTACTCGATCATACGCCTTTTTATGCTGAAAGTGGTGGTCAGGTAGGGGACCGCGGTGTTCTGCTTGCAAACCAATTGCGCTTCCGTGTGGATGATACACAAAAGAATGGTCAGGCCATTGTGCATTATGGTGAAGTGGTTGAAGGCTCTATTTTTGTGGACCAATTGATTGAAGCACAAATTGATGCACAACGCCGTGAAGCAATCCGTTTAAATCATACTGCAACGCACTTAGTACATGCTGCATTAAAAACGATTGTGGGCCCACAGGTACAACAAAAGGGTTCTCTAGTTGATGCAGAGCGTGCGCGCTTTGACTTTTCTCATTTTGAGGCACTAACAGCAGCTCAAATACAACAGATTGAAATTTTGGTTAATGAGCAGATTCGTGCAAATAACGAAGTGGTAACACGGGTCATGGACATTGAGGCTGCTAAAAAGAGTGGTGCGGTTGCTCTATTTGGTGAGAAATACGCAGATGATGTGCGTGTATTGACTATGGGCGAGTTTTCCAAAGAGCTTTGTGGTGGAACGCATGCGCGACGTACGGGCGATATTGGCTTATTTAAGATTGTTGCAGAATATGGTATTGCCAGTGGAGTACGACGTATTGAATTAGTTACTGGAAGCCATGCATTAGCTTGGGTGAATCAACAACAAGACCTTTTAGCTGAACTTGCTTCATTATTGAAAACCAATGTGGCTACTTTAGCAGAGAAAGTCTCACAATTAATTCTTGATGGCAAAAACCTTGAGAAAGAAGTTGCCAAGCTGCAAAGTGAGAAAGTTCAGAAATCAGGGGCCGATCTTGCTAATGAAGTCGAAGACATCAATGGGGTGCATTTATTGGTGAAACAGCTTGAAGGAGCCGACAGCCAGGCCCTACGCGCTACTTTAGACCAATTGAAATCCAGATTGGATTCAGCAGTTATTGTACTCTTTGTTATTGAGCAAGATAAAATGAATGTGATTGCTGGAGTGAGCAAGAATATTTTAGGGAAGGTACCCACAGCTGCGGCGTTAGTACGTCATCTTTGTGGCAAAGGCGGTGGTCGTGATGACATGGCTCAAGGTGGGGGAGTTGCTCCTGCTGATTTAGAAGCGAAAATTAATGAACTTAAGGATATGGTTCGTAATTCGCAATAAAATAGAACATAGTCCGTATTAGGACTTTCTCTAATATGGACTACGACTAAAATTACAACTCACTATAAGGAGATAACATGAGTTTTATGAAAGAATTCAAAGAGTTTGCCGTTAAAGGTAATGCCGTTGACTTAGCCGTTGCGGTGGTAATCGGCGCTGCCTTTGGCAAAATAGTAAGCTCCTTAGTGAGTGGAATCATCATGCCCCTGATTGGATTGCTTTTAGGCGGAGTCAATATTGCCGGTAAATCAGCTACGGTAGGAGATGCAGTAGTAAAATGGGGCGAATTTACCCAGTCCATTATTGATTTTACAATCATTTCCCTTTCAATTTTTATTGCTGTAAAAGGCATTTCTCTTATAAGAAAAGAGGAGAAAAAAGAGACTCCTCCGACTCGAGAAGAAGAATTATTAGCCGAAATTCGCGATCTTTTGAAAAGCAAAACGAATATCCAATAGAGTTATATTACAGGTAGTCAGCTTGTAAGCAGCTGTAGGCTTAAATAGTACTTGCCAAAAAATTACCTCGGCTTGACCGCGGTATCCACAAGTAAGAGCATTAGCTGCTTGCAACCGGGCGATACTACCCGAAAAAGCAAAAATAAATTCTCCGAGGTGGTTTGTTTTTGAACAAAAAATTCTCTCTATGCTATAATTTCAATACGAGCAATAAAAAAGGATATTTATGAGCGAACTACTAAACCTGATTGCGTTAATTATTGTCTTTGGGGTGGCCTTGTGGCTTATCAATGCGTTTATCCCAATGCCTGGCGCAATTAAAAGCCTCTTAAACATTTTAGTGTTAATTGTTTTAATAATTTATATTTTGCAATTTTTTGGCTTAATTAAAACCATCCTGCCGATGGTGCATATCTTAAAATGACGAAGTTCCTGAACCGTGGTAGCCCGCATAATACGGGCTACTCACCTGATTACAATGAAGGCCTGGGTGAGGGCTCGATTAAATTGAACTCCTTAAGGAGTTCAATTAATGCTGGTTCATTAATCATTTCGATTATATGCATATCGACTACATTATTATTTACTTTTTGATCAACAAATTGCAGACACAGCGATTCATCCCGGCTGAGTGCTAAAGTCGTTAGAAGTGGGCAATAAATTTGTTTTTTTTCCTCTAAATATTGTAATGAGTTAGCTAAAATCCAACTAAAGCAATGGTATTCTTTAGGAAGACTTTTAGGGATTCGTGAACAAGCGGTATCACTTAAGGTTTTTGAGTTCCCAGTGAATAAGGGTAATACGTGCAGCTTTACAAATGCCTCGTTGATTGTCTCTATGCTGCATTTTGAGAATAGCTTTCTTAAAGCATGATTCATTCGGAATAGATTCGCTTTATCCTGTAGTAAATAGGTATTAATAATATTAGGCCATTGAGCTTGTAATTCGATTAATGCCTTTTGCATGGTTGCTTCCAGGGTATAATTAGGATAGCTAATCATTAATTTTGCTAAACGAAACAAACGGATTGGGTCCTGTTTGAGCGTTGCAACCGGTGAGCCGGATACGTCTACAATCTTTTTTTCTGCTCTTTTGGCTAAGGCATTAGAAAAGCTAAAGATAGGGAATTGGGTCTGATCGGTAAACTCCATATACAGGGCATTAAGATTAAAGTCTCGCGCGAGAAAATCTTCTTTTAATAATTCTTGAACTGTTTGCTTTGATTCTACAAATTTCACAGAAAAATCAATAGAGATTGTAGGGGTTAAGGGACAATATAAAATGGGGTATTTCACACTGCGCAGCTCTGCAGAAATAGTTTTCTTTTTAAGTGCATCTTTGAGTTCATACAGTGAGGTATTTAAAACTAATAGGTCATAGTCATTGGGTTCTTTATTTTCCAATATATTTCCCGGAGCTGCCCCAGTTAAATAAAATGCACCCATAGGAAATTCTTTTCGTAATTCGTCAATGAGTTGTAGTAACTCCGGAGGTATCTGTGATCGTGTTAGATATACAGCAGGTCGTTCCTCAGTAAAAAATGAATGGGGAGCACGCTGTGTAGTTTGTTCTAGGTTTTTTACCGGTATACTCTCTTCGTTTTTTTCGCTAAGCATTGCGGGTGATTGAGAGACAACCGTTATGGGGGTTGGTTCTGTGGTTTTATTATTTTTTTTCTTCGTTGAGGCTTTTGTCACTGCTTTTGTTGGATGAGTTTGCACCGCTACAGGTTTTGCAACAGGTTGTATTGGCTTTGATGCTGCTGAGGTTGTTTTAGCAGAAAGCATTACTTTTTCTTGTGTATTTTTTTTCGTACTTGGGGCCTTGATTTTAGGCGGTGTCATTTTTGGTGGATGAGAGTCGACAGCTTTACTAATTTTAGTAGAAGGCTTTGGATCTTGAACAACAGATGTGATGCGCATCAGGTCCGGGGTTTTTTCTTGAGCGCTCACCGTACTGGTTTCGTGAAGCATCGCCGGCTTTTCGGGCAAGGTTGGGATAACGGTTGATGTGGGTGTGGGACTTAACGCTCTAGGTATTTCCTGCTGTGCTTCCGATGGCTTTTGAATCTGGCGAACTGGCGGTGTCTTATTCTTTTTTGGTTTCGATGTAGTTGCCATCTCAGATAGCTCTTTAGCTTTATTTACTAAAGAAGATTCAAAGAGTTTATTAATCGTTTTTTGCTGTGCCAAGGATAAATATCTTTTAAGAAGGTTGTTGTAATAGCCCCTACATTCTTCTTGGCTTGTTTTATTTTGCGCTTGCGAAAACTGTTGACCTATTTTTTTTGCCAATCCAAACAAGTGCTCATTAGCCAGCGCCTCCATTTTAAAATCGAGTTTTGATTTTTTAAATTTCTCGATATAGGGTTCTTCCATTGAATTAAATTTGAGCGTAGGTGTGCTACCCGATAACCATTGTTCGAGTCGGCAGCATACACAATATAAAGCAATCCTGGCGTTAATCATCTCTTTATCTGAATGCGCCACAAACTGGATGACATCATCATGCAAAATGTATGCTTCTGTGTATTTTCCTAAAGCAAAGAGTTTTTGCACCAGTAAGCAACTGTTATCCTGTGTTTTTTTGTAAAACTCAAGCGTTTTCATAGAGAAAAATCGAATCATTTGGGATAAACCAACGAGCTGCTCTTCTTGTTCTAGTTGCTTGATATTATTTAGTGAATCAATAATAAAATACTCTAAAAATAATCTGTCTTCTGGCTTTTTAAGCGATTTTTTGATGGATGGTTCTTTTTCTAAGCTTTGAAATTCGACGCGAAAAATTTGTTTTAGCTCATTTTGCAAGTCATGGATAAAAGGATGCTTAGTAAATTGAGTGGCGATAATACCTTGTTGAATTAGTGCCGCTAAAATCTCCAATTTAGTACTTTGTTCTGTAAATGGAAGTTCAAGGTGTGTGAGTTCGCTAAACGTGCTGTTTGGATTTTGCAGGTAATATTGGGCCAAAATCATGAATTTGAGAACAGGGAGTACCGGCTGAGAGATTAAGGGCAATTGCTCAGATTGTGTGGTTAATAATTGTTCGCATGATAAGGGCGACGCTGAGTTAAATACAAAATCGTAAAACCATTCCAGTTGTACTAATATGGTTGGGGAAGGGAGGGTATATTGACGTATTAACTCTAAGGTGGCATCCCAGTCATTTTTATTATTACTTAATAAAAGAGCGAGTGTTAAACAATTTAAGGCGTGCTCGTTGGTGCATAAAAACTTCTTAGTGCTGTCCTTAAGCGTATTAATCTCTTTTAGAAATTTGCTAATCAACGTACTAGTATTTTCTTTAGAATTAGTACCTTTTATGTCCGTACCTACGGTAAAATAGCGAGTGATTTGCGAAATCCAGATGTAGAGGCGGCGTTCATCATCAAGAGAGCTTGTTTTTTGTAACGAGGCTTCATCAAAATACAAACTGCTGCCCGCATTGAAGGAATAAATATTTGGATTAGCAAAGAAATCATTATTTATTTTTGCAAGAGCAGTGCTAACAGCTGAAGATTTAAAGACAGATTGAAAAAAACCGAGAAACATAGGCCGAATAATAAGCAATAAAAGTTCGCGCAATATACACTATTTATAAAAAATATTCATCAAAGAAGGAGGGCAGGCTCACTTAGGCTCAAGAAATAATTCTGCTAAGATTATTAATAATACAATTATGGATGGGGGATATGTCTGTGACGTTTTCATGAACGTAGCCTGCATTCCCACCAACGCTAGCCAAAATAGTTCATTATTATCGTCACTTTACTTATTAATATAATGGCAATAAAAAAATTATTCTTTAGCTGAAAATGCTTGGCTATAAGCATTTGCGTGAACAGTTTTAAACTTTAGGAGGGGCATTTTATGGAAGTAGAGCAAGAAAAAAATAAAGTTTTATCTTCTGAAAATCTTAAAAATGATAAGAATACAAAGATTCTTAAAACCTGTAATGAGGAGCATCAAACTGATGCCAAAATCAGACGAATAAAAGATTGTCTTCTTTTTTCTATTGTTTTGATTATGATTTTAGGTGTTTTTTATTTTTCTGTTTTAGTTATTTTCAGTGTTAGAAGTCTGGACTATGAAAAAGAATGGGCCAGAATAATTATTACCGCAATAATATCCGCCTTACTTGGCTATATCATTGGAAAATCCACTAAGTAGATGGTTTCCCTATTCCATATGTTGAGAGGATAATTATCTTTTTATACGCAAACTTTCTAGGGCGTGTTGACACTTCATCCCCGCCGCCTATGCGCCGCGACTTGTTCGCGGCATCCAGAGGATGTTCAAATTAAAAACGAACCTAATGCATTGCTTTAATCTATTGCTTAATAAGAGCAAAATCGTAATATAACGATTCCAATACCAAGTATAAAGCGAGTTTACAATGGCTAGACTGATGCTCCGTGATGAGCAGTGGTCGAAACTAAAGGAGAGCATGCTACAACATCAGATTGATGACAAGCCTAATCTTCGTGTGATGGTTGAGGCAATTGTACACTCTACGTCGGTTCCACCTCAGATTTAATTAAACGAATCTGGGAGCATAAAAATAACATGATTCCAGGATTTACAGCTAAGTACACGATACATATATTGGTTTATTATGAGGTTCATGAAACCTATGTAGAAGCAGCTCG